>GL982569.1:320874-344365 GCA_000220355.1 Candidatus Nanosalinarum sp. J07AB56 | reverse complement strand
CGACAAGGTCCATCGAAATGTGGACGCCGAGGAACAAGCCCGCCATCAGACCCGCAGCAGGCTAGCACATAGGTCGGTGCCGAAACTAACAACGAGCTTGTGAAATGCGCGGCATACACACAGTTAACACCACCATGGTGGCTCTCGGTGTTCTGATCATCCAGCGAGTTACGGTAATCCACCAGAACGGAGCCGAGATTCCCGGCCGTTCGCCTCAGATGACGCCAACACTATATCTCAATCTGGCTGCCAAGAAATGATTTAAGTCGATGAATATGCCGCACAACACACCGAAAAGAACTGCCGTGGCATCAACTCCCCCGAATGCCTTGAAACTCAGTATGACTGTCCCGAGAGCTACCGACGCCGCAATGTGCTGCCATCCCTCCATACGTACTCCTCAGACTTATTTCCGTAATGTGTAGCGACCTATTTCAAAAGAATTCAGCGCCCATGTTGCGATGCTCGGAACGCAAGGACTGAGCAGGTGAACAAAAAGTGTTTGTAACAGTAGCACAGGAAGACGGGTCAACAGCACAAATCCAGGTAGAGGAAGCTCCGCGGATTCACGACAAACAAATAGGAGACGAATTCGATGGCGGAATCCTGGGTCTCGACGGATACACGCTCGAGATAACGGGTGGGAGCGACGCCGACGGATTCCCGATGCGCCCGACGATAGAAGGCGAGGAGCGCCGCAGAGTACTCATAGAACAGGGTCCCGGGGTCGAGGGCAACGAGGACGGAGAGCGACGCCGCAAGACAGTCAGGGGAAACGTCGTGTCCGACGAAATTGAACAGCTGAACACGAAGGTAGTTGAACCGGGAGACCATGAAATCGAGGAAGTCCTCGCGGAAGACGAGGAACAGGAGTGACCGTACCGGAGCTCAACATAGGACTCGTCGGCCATGTTGACCACGGGAAGTGTATCTCGAAGGACGAGTCCGTACTCATCAATAACGAAGTCGTAACAGGCGGAGACCTCGCAGAAAAAGCCTTCCAAGAGGGACGCAAAATAGGTGAGGACGAGGAGGGAGAACTGTTCGAAGTAGAGGGGCTGTACACGTACTCGCTTAGTGCCGAGTCGGAGGTCGAAAGAAAGAAGGCCGAGGTCTATGTCCAAGACTACGATGGCGCGCTTGTCAGCGTCGAGACATCCCACGGCAGAACAGTGTCCTTGACGAAGTCGCACCCTCTCCTTGTTAATCGCGGGGGAGAGGTCGACTGGCTTCCAAGCCACCGCGTAGAACAGGGAGACTTCATCGCTGTGCCCAACAGGATACCTCTGGAGAACAGAGGCGTCGAAGACAGACAGGACTGGAGAGAAAGGATGGATGCCAAAGTAGTGAAGCCGCAGGATCTCGAGGCGGTGCGCCGAGAAACAGATAATTTCACCAAGATACACACGGTGGAGCAGATTGAGTTATGTAGAAGAGCTCTCTGTCTCTCCAAACGACGGCTTGCCGAAAAGGCCGGTGTCAGCCCCGAACTGTACTATGAGGTAACTGGTTCGGACCGTCAGCTCCCAGAGGAAGCGGCAGATAAACTGTCCAACTACGTAGCCGAAGACCAGCCCGAGCTCGAGGGCGAGATAGCGGTCGACCGCGCCTCTCGGAGCAACTCCAATGTCGAGAGGTTCGAGGCACTAGAACCCGGAGATAAGTTTGCAAAGTTCCTCGCGTTCCTGACAGCGGAGGGACGGATGACGGAGAACAGACTGGAACTGTGTCAGAGAGACCACAAGGAAATGAGAAACGAGGTCTTCCAGTACTTGGAAGACTCAGGACTTGAGGTCCAGAAGGTGTCGGACAAGGACTTCCGGGTCAATTCGACGGGTCTGTGCCAGTATCTCTCCGCTAGGTATGAAATCGAAACAGGCAACAGCAGGGAGTCCGGAATACCTGCAGTTGTTCACTCGCTCGAACAGGAACACAAAGAAACGTTTCTTCGCTGGTTCTTCAGCTTCGAGGCCGATGTAAACCCTCATGCCAATCAGCTAACTCTTGTACAGGCAAACAAGGACAACATCAATCGCGTGGCATACCTGCTGCAGGAGTTCGGCATATCACCCCGGCTCGCGGAAACAAGCTCGGAGGCCACGAATTCCGAGACACCTCAGAAAAGAAAATACCACACGTTGACGATCTCAGGAAGCAGAAACCTGTCGCGCTTCCAAGAGACAATCGGCTTGGCTCCCAAGCAGAAGAGACGCCGTCTCCATCAAACCGTCACGGAGTCCGGGTGTGCCTCAAACAGGTCAATACCAGTAGACATGGATTGCTTGGAGACCGCTCTCAACCTCCTCAAGTCCAAGAACAACAGCTCCGGCCACAAAAAAGGCCTGAAGCAGCGCGAATGGTACAACGGACTCGAGGAAGCAAGAAAGAAACAAGCCCTGACCCCCCAGATGTTCGACAGCATATCACGTGAAACCCGGAAGGAAGCAGACCGCATCGACTCCATCAGCACCCCAGACAGAACAGATGAACTAATGGATGTTGCCGGTGTCACAACCGCCGAAGTTGCCGAAGAACTCGGGGTGGCTGAGACAACGGCCGGGCGCTACCTGAGAGGTGAACAGACTGAGGAAAAAAAGCTAGCTGCGTTCGAGGCCTGCCGAACCATCGCTGAGAGGAAGAAGAAAGAAGCCCTTGGAGCCTTGGAGGATCTCGAATGGATGTTCGACTCCGCCGTCACATTTGAACGCGTGGACTCCGTCAGCCACGAAAACTACAGTGACAAGATAGTGGACCTCACGGTGCCAGATAACCACAACTTCTTCGCTGGGTATGGGGGAGTTCTGTGCCACAACACCACCCTGACAGAGTCGCTCTCCGGCAAATGGACGGACGAGCACTCGGAAGAGCTGAAGAAGGGCATAACCATACAGATAGGATACGCCGACGTAACATACTACCGGGAGGACGATGGAAAGCTCAACGTCGATGGAGACGGCGAGGAGGTTCGGAGCCTGTCCTTGGTAGACGCCCCCGGGCACGAAACCCTGATGGCGAACGTCCTGTCCGGTGCTTCGATCATGGACGGCGCATTGCTGATGGTTGCGGCGGACGAAGAGGTCCCGCAGCCCCAAACTCAAGAGCACCTTGCGGCGCTCGATATCGTCGGCGTCGAGAACATCGTTGTCGTCCAGAACAAGATTGATCGGGTCTCGGAGGAACAGGCCCGAATGAACCACGAGCAGATACAGGATTTCGTGGAGGGAACGGTTGCGGAGGACGCACCTATCGTCCCGGTCTCGGCTCAGTTCGACGTCAACATCGACACGCTCCTAGAAGTCGTCGATGACGAGATTCCCACCCCGGACCGTGATCTCGGAAAGGATCCGCGGATGCTGGTGGCGCGCTCCTTCGATATTAACAGACCGGGCTCCGACACCTCCGAAGTAAGGGGCGGTGTAGTGGGCGGCAGCCTTGTGGAAGGAGAGCTTGAGGAAGGAGACGAGGTGGTTCTGCGCCCTGGAGTGCAGGAGGATGGATGGACGGAGATCGAGACCACGGTCGAAAGAATAATGCACGGCTCTGAGCCGGTGGAGGCGGCGCGGCCCGGCGGCCTGATGTCGGTGGAGACTGGCCTGGATCCGGCGCTGGCGAAGTCCGACGGCCTGTCCGACAACGTCCTTGGTCACCGGGGAACCCTTCCGGATACGTCTGACTCGCTCACGATGGAGGTCGACCTCATGGATACGATCGCGGGTGACGACGGCGACCAAGAGGTTGAGAACATTGCTGAGGGCGAGGCCTTGATGCTGAATGCTGGGACGGCGAAGTCCGCGGGACGCGTCTCGCAGGCGGGCAAGCCGGTGCGCGTGAACCTTTCGATACCGATGTGTGTGAGGGAGGACGATAGGGTGGCGATTTCCCGTCAGAGGGGCTCTCGGTGGCGTCTGATAGGCTATGGGGTCGTGGCCTCTGCTGAGTGAGCCCGCAGCGTATAAATACTCGTGACATCAGGTGTTGATTGTGTCAATACCTGCCGCGCTGCAGGGAGGTGCAGCACGTGTTGTAGTTGTTCTCACAGCTGTGCTGGTAGGTCACTTCGTTGCCGCGAAGCTTTCTCGACTGGTTCCAAGGCTTCTGAACCGTGTCCGCGACCTGGACAGGAGGGAGCAGCAGAGCCTGCGCGGCACCAGCAAGTATGTACTGTACGTTCTTGATGCGGTCTTCATAGTTGGGGCTCTGGTTCTTCTGAATGCGCCGGCAGCCACGCAGGTGTATTCGCAGGTTGCCTCCACCGCGCCTAATCTTGTTTCATCGCTGCTCGTTGTGGTGCTTGGTCTGATAGTCATCAACCTTGCTACAAAGGCGGGACTTGATCTCCTCAGGCGGGTAGGATTCCAGAGCTATATGCGAGAGCTTGGGATGTCGAGCGCAGCCCTCAGAGTGCTGTCCGCAGGTTTCAAGGGTTTTCTCTACATAGTTCTGCTCCAGGCAACGCTCTCTTGGGCGGGCATCGGGGACACCTTCGTGTCCCAACTCGTCACGGCGTCCAGCTACGCCTTTGCGTTCCTCGTGGCAGGTCTGGTGTTCTACGGCTTCAAGGATCTCTTTACCAACTTCTCCGCTGGTCTCTATCTGAAGAACTCGTCTCTGGCCCGGCCCGGTGAGAAGGTTCACTTGGAGGACGGCGGAGACGGACGAATCAGGGATGTGTCCCTGTTCTCCACTGTTGTGGACACGGACGATGGCTACAGCGTTCTCGCCCCGAACACGGAGATCGCGGACTCCAGGCTCAAGTTCCGGCGCTCCCGGAGGGAGGTGGAGACGCTCGATGATATAAAGCAGTATTTCGTGGCCGAGGAACCGGAGCTGTCCGGTCCCGCGTGCCTGGAGATGGCTACGGCAGTGTTCGGATACAAGCTCTCGCAGGATGAGATAAGAGAGGAGTGCAACGGTCAGGGGGTTGAACCCAACGCGATGCAGGAGACGGTCAACGAGCTTACGGACGGGGAGGTCTCGGCAGACTATGTCAACCACGACGAGATAGTCGACCTCGAGCAGGAGCTGAAGGCTTGGTTCAGCGACGGAGGCCTGGTTGTTCTGGATATGTCTAAGGAATCGCTGTTCCCGGACGCTCCGGACTCCCGGTACGCGCTGGCCGTTTCCGTCGATGAGAATGAGGTCTTGGTCGTCGACCCGATGGATGACGGCGGTGTCTATTACGCGAGGGAGGACGAGCTGACGAGAGCTGTGAAGGACGACCTTGGTGGCTACATGGTTCTTGCCCCGGAGTATACGACGGCTGCGTGGAGGCTGGAGAACGGACTCATATACTCGGACGTCGATGTCTACGATGACCTCTCCAAAAACCTGGAGCTCCGGCTCACCCGCATACTGCGCCAGGGCCGCATCCTTGGGAGCGCCACGCCGGAGCCCCTTGAGAAGTTCATGAAGCGATGGAGGAGCTCGGAGGGTGTCGACAAGGTCTGGACGCCCAGGGACGGTGATAGTTAGGTGAGGCTGCTGAACGTCTCCTCCGTGGAGGGATTCGGTCCGTACTTCGATGAGGTGGTTGGAACAGACCTCAGGCAGCTCGCTCCGCAGGTGACATCCGCCGGCACAGGTGTCATGGCGGGCGACATCGATGTTGCGGGCTTCGATGCTGCATATGTCGAAATCCCGCTGGGCTCGGCGGTGTTCGGCAGGGTGCTGTTCGAGTCACTACAGGATGTCAATGTGTCGACGAACCATTCGAGCGCGGGCTTCTTCGCAGCCGCGAAGAAGAACTATATGTTCTACGTGCTTCGAGATGCGGGAGTCTCGGCTCCCTCGACCGTCGTAGCGTCGAACGCGCGCTCCGCGAGAGGTCTCGACAAGCACCTGGACTTCCCTGTGGTGGCTCGTAGGCTCAGGGGCACCAAGCCTGTCGAGAAGACAGCTCTGCAGAGCCCTGATGAGGTAGAAGGGTTCGCGGAAGGTGCCGATGAGGATTCGGTACTTCTGTTCTCGAACCTTGATACGGGGGACAAGTACAGGTTCTTGGTTGCCGGCGACACGGTCGTATCCTTGACTGACACCTCCGATGGCTGGAGGTTCGACGACACCTGCCTGAGATACTCGAATCCGGGTTCGGACACAGAGGAGCTCGCGAGGAGCGCGGTGCACGCTGTCGGTACTAGTGTGGCGGACGTCTCGGTGAGGTCTGGTGAGGTTGTTGACATAGATCCAAACCCGGATATCGACCTGTACTCGGACGCCGCCAACAGAGATGCGTTCGAGGCGGTGTCCGAGGCTGTGAAGTGACGGAGCTCAAGCTCGCTATAATCTACGGTGAGTTATCGACGAAACACCAGCTGATAATGCAGCGGGCGGAGGGCGTGTTCGACTCGGTTCTGGCCGCGCCCGTGGACGGTCTGAAGATGGTTCACAACGGCAACGGCCACGAGGTCGTGTACAAAGGCACGGATCTCACGGAGTTCGATGCCGTGTACATCAGAACCGATGACTCCGACAAGGCGTTCAGCGAGCACCTCTCTGAGGTCCTCGAGAAGGAGGGTGTGGCGACACAGGCCGAGAAGGATACCTATGCTTACGAGTCAAACAAGTTCTACTCGATGAAGATACTCCGGGAGAGCGGTGTGGATGTCCCGGACTCGGTCTACACGCTGTCGCCGGACACTGCCGTGGAGGCGGCGGAAAGCCTCGAGTATCCAGTCATTATGAAGACGATTGGCGGGGGCGGGGGCGATGGCGTGATGCGTGCACCCAGCGAGTCCGAGCTGAAGCCGGTCATGGATACGATGAAGGCGTTCGAGCAGGATATCTGCCTCCAGGAGTTCCTTGAGGAGGGTTCGACGGATTTCAGGGTGCTGGTGATCGGCGACTTCGTGGCGGCGTACAAGAGGAGCAACGACGACGAGGATGAATGGCGCTCAAACTTCTCCTCGGGAGGAAACGTGTCCTCCGCGGAGCTCGACCCGGAGACGAGGGACGCCGCGCTCAAGGCCGCTGCCTCCACCGGTTTCGACATCTGCGGGTGTGATGTGGTGCAGACAGCGAACGGTCCGGAGGTGCTTGAGGTCAACGGCAGCTTCGGTATCAGGGAGCGCTACAACGAGCTTGTCGGCGAGGACGTTGCCTTCCGCATTGTGGACAGGATGCACGAGCTAGCCGTCCAGAACGGTGGAAAATAGCTGGCTGAGTCTGTCGAGGACAGGTTGCTTCCACTCCCGTATCTCGCTGTCGCCGTAGAAGGCCATCCCGGGCTTTGAGTTCAGTTCCAGTACGTGGAAGCGTTCTCCGTCGAAGCACAGGTCGACAGTGTAGAAGCGCGGCCCGTAGTCCTCCAGCTTCGAGTCCACGCGCCTGATGATGTCGAACACCTTGTCCGGCACGTCTGATTCCGGTACCTTGTCGAGGGATGCCCCTCTCAAGACGTTGCTGATCAGTCCGCTCTCTGGTGTCCGCAGAAGGAAGAGCACTGGATCTCCGTTCACGACCAAGGCTCTGAGGTCGTGGACACTCTCTGTCACGCCCGGCACGCCTTCGGAGAGATCGAGGAACCGCTGCACCAGCTGTCCGTCCTCGGGCTCGAATCCGTCCACAGAGCCCAGTACCTCGACCCCGTGTCCGCCGTAGTCGAACCTCGGTTTCACCACCACGCTGCCGTCCTGCTCTATCAGATCGCGGGCGTTCTCAGTGGACGCCTTGCGGGTTTCTGGCACCAGATCCGGGAAGGTTCTGTATGTCTCGAGCTTGTCCTTGCAGGTTCTCTCCGTCTCGATAGGGTTCACTACGGTCAGGGCTGAGTCCAGCCTCTGCTTCAGACTCTCCGTCGAGTCGCTCCAGTTGTACTTGTCGTACACCGCATCCATCCTGACGCCCGAGACCTCCTGCCAGCCATCTTCGAACACGAACCCTCTCTCCAGGTCGGTTCCGTCGACATCACGGTAGTTCCCTACTACAACCTGGTAGTTCGCTCTCCGCGACAGATACTTGTATGGTTCTTTGATCTTCTGGTTGCCGAACTCTTGACCTCCCTCTTTGACCGCCTCGTCCCAGAGCACTGCCAGTGTATCCACATCTTTTGTATCGACCTCGGGGGTTGAAGTTTGTTCGCTGGCAACCGCTGGTGTGACGAGTTCCGAAATCAGGAGGCTTCTCAAGGTCGATGCCACTGACCGCAGGTCGCTTGAGCACTGCTTCCGCGTCATCAGGGCCTCGATTAACGCCATAAGACTGCTTGAGCCGCGGATTGCGAATCAGGAGCGGGAGAGAAGGAGTTTTCTCGACTCGCCCTCCCACTACAACCCGGAGCTGGAGTTCCGGACGCTCGAGTTCGACATAGACAACTTCCTGTCGCTGCTGGGGGAGACGGAGTCGGCCGCCAGGCAGATGAGCGTCGACGGGTTCGGGGACGAAGGGGCCGAAATCCTGAAGGAGATGCTTGCGGAGTCCTTCGAGGAGCTGCGGCTCCACGCCCGCCTGGCCGACAACCTGGACGAGCCTGATCGATGGCGCCGGCTCTCCGGCCAGATATGGGGCGAGCCCGACAGACAGGTGTTTCGGGAGGCTGTCGACGACCTCCAAGACATCGAGCCCCGGGACAGGAGCGAGCCCCTGGATGCGTATGACCTCGCGGGCATGTTCCGCAACCACCTCTACGACCTCGGTGTGGACTACACCGTGGAGGTTCGACGGGTTCCAGGAAACTTCAATCTGCCAGGTGATAGGACTCTGGTTGCGGCCGCTGGCGAGGACGGAGAGAGGAGGTACTCGCGTGCGGAGGCCCGCCAGCTTGTGGTTCACGAGTGCTTCCACGTGGTTCGTGCGCACAACGGCTACGTCACTGCCGACCGCATGGACATGCCTCCGTTCACTGGAGTCTTTACCCCGTACTACGACAGAACTGAGGAGGGAGGTGCCGCGCTCCGGGAGGAAGAAGCCGGTGTGCTGGACGACAACAAGCGCTTTGACTACAGGATACGTACCGCCGCCGCCTACCTCGCACACGACTCCGACGACTTCCAAGAGGAGTTTCCTGGCATGGTGGAGAGACTTGTCGATCTCGGTGCAACCGAGGAGCGCGCCTTCGACCTCTTGGTGAGGAACCGGCAGGCCCTGCGACACCATATCTACTGGGGTGGGACGCGCTGCTGGCAGGACGTAGACCGTGACCTGCTCCTCCACGGCAAGGTCAACTCGGCGTATGCCTCCCGCTTGGAACCCCTGCTGCCACAAAAGCCCGATGTGGACGCGGAGGACCTGTTCTCCAGCTATCCATGAGGGACGTACTGCTCGACACCAGCTTCTTGGTGGCGCCGTTCGAGACCTCTTTCCATCCTCTCGAAAGGCTGAGGGACAGACACACGGGCGTGCAGCTCTGCACCCTGGAGGACGTGATACAGGAGGCCCGCAGCATACGGTCGGGTCGCTACGCGGACAGCGTTCCGGACCTCATCGATCACTCCGAGATACAGGTGCTGGAGACTGAGGGTGAGGGCCCGGTAGACGACCTTCTCGTCGAGCTGTCGGACAGTTTCGTGGTGGCGACCAACGACCGAGAACTCCGCCGCAGGATAGACGACGCAGGTGGCGCCACTGTGTACGTGCGCAGCGGCGACCACCTCGAACAGGGCCCGTGACAAACCGCATTTAAAGAGTTCACAGCAACAAATGGGTGTAGAGGTCGAGAAAAGTGTACAAACGAGTGACAGTTGAGGACACAGTAAGGATACCACCGGAGCACTTGGGGGATGACCTGCAGTCCAGTGTCGAGGACGGGCTCCGCAGCACCCTCGCGGGCAGAATCGAACCAGATGTTGGTGTGTTCGTAGCGGTGGAGGAGGTAAACACGGTAGAGGGGGGCGAAATACGGCCAGAGGACGCTGGCGTCCACTACGATGTCGAGTTCCAGGCCTTGGTGTTCGAACCCGAACTGCACGAGGTCGTCAGAGGCGAGTCCGTGGACCTGACCTCGTTCGGCGCCTTCATCAGGATTGGACCGTTCGACGGCTTGTGCCACGTTTCGCAGGTTATGGACGAGTACGTCGACTTCGATGAGGAGGCAACGATGCTGAAAGCGGAGGAGTCCGGTCACAGCCTCGCTACTGGTGACACGGTCGTGACCCGGATTATCGCGGTCTCCCTTGACAAGCAGGATACCAATAAGATCAACCTCACGATGCGCCAGCCAGGTCTTGGGAAACAGACCTGGATTGAGGACGCGGAAGAGGAAAGACTTGAAGAGGAGGAGATGGAGGCATGACCGAGAAGGCGTGCAAGGAGTGCGGCAGAATAACGGAGGAGAACGAGTGCCCTGTGTGCAGAAACAACGACCTCGCCGACTCCTGGGGCGGAACGGTGCTCGTCATGAACCCTGAAGACAGCGAAATCGCGGAGCGCCTCGGCGTTAACACCCCGGGCACATACGCGGTGAGAACCCGGTGAACGTACAGATATCCTCTGTCAGCGACAACCCCGTGATGGAGCGCCGCGAGGTCGAACTTGAGATAGACCACGCAGGAGAACCGACACCAGAGCGAGAGCAGGTGAAGGAACGGTTCGCCGCGGAACACGGCGTGGAGGAGGACGAGATAGATGTCAAGTCCGTGAGAACGCCGTTCGGCAGCCGCATGTCGGTCGCAAAGCTCAAGGTTCACGAACAGTTCGAATACCGCGAAGACCTCGAAAAAGAGGAGACAACAGACCAAGCGCAATCCGAGGAACCGGAGGCAGAGGAACAGAACGGAGATTCAGAGGAAGAGGACGAAACCTCCTCGGACGATATTGACTATGATGACTTGGTCTCCGGAACCATCTCGGATGCGAAGGAAACACTGGAAGACCTCGATGAACCCGACTATGGTGCAGCTCTCGAGGCCGAACAGTCGAACAAGGACAGGGTCACGTTCGTGGAGTGGCTGGAGGAAAGGGTTCAGTGACGAAGCACGAGGACTCCGCGAAGTGGGAGCGCTACGGCGACGACGGCGAATTCCAAGGAGAGATGTGTCCGCGTTGCTCCGCACACCTCGCGGTTCACGACGACCGCAAGACATGCGGGAACTGTGGATACACCAAGCACCAGTGAGAATCCTGTTCGCAACAGGCAATCCAGGCAAACTTCAGAAGCCGCACAGGCGCTCCCCAACGCCGACATACAGCGTCTCGAAGCAGAGACCGTAGAACCTCAAGAGAGGTCTCTCAGTGAGATATCCAAGTACAAGGCGAGGACAGCAGTCGAGAACTCGGAGACCGACTCCGGCTTTGTGATGGCCGACGACACTGGGCTGTTCGTTGACGAGCTCGATGGGTTCCCGGGAACGGTATCGAGTCTGTTCGAGGAGAGGGTAGGGAACGAAAAGCTCTTGGAACTGATCGAGGACAACCGCTCCGCGAGCTTTAGGTGTTCGGTAGCCCTTCTTGACTGCGAGGATAGAACCGTCGAGGTCTTTACGGGCTCGGAAGAGGGAGAGCTAGTTGCCCCCAGGGGCGAGGAAGGATTCGGCTATGACCCGATGTTCGTCCCGGAGGGCAGCGACACAACTTGGGCGGAGGACAAATCACAGAAGGAGGATAGCTCACATAGAAAGGAGGCGCTCCAGAAGATGGCCGCGGTACTGGATCTCCGGGCCTAAAGTCTCTTCTTCAGCACCACGGTTCTGTAGTCCCGAGACATCCCGGTCTCTGTGGCTCTAATTACCGAGTGCCGCACGGTCTCGAATCCTTTCGACTTGTAGAACTCGACGGCGTCCGAGCCCTCGTAGGTCTCGGTCTTCAGCGCAGCTGGCTCTACGGAGCAGCGCTTGACCAGCTCCTCCATTATCTCCGAGCCGATTCCCTCGTTCCAGTGTTTCGGATGGATGTACATTGATCTGAGCTCTGCCTCGTCGCGGTTGGTAAGGGTGTAGCTCTTTGTCGTGCTGCTGCTCCACGCAATCCTTCCCTGCCCCAAGACTGTTCGGTTCCTGCTGTACACCAGCGTGAGTATTCCGTCCTGCCGACGCCTGTCTTCGATGTCGTCCTCGGCTACACACCGACCCTCCTTGATACTTTCTTGATCCTCGGCGTCCAGTATGTCTCCGAAGCCCTCGAGCCACGAGCGCCGGAACAGCTCGTCCATATCGTCGGCGTCTGCCGGTTTCGCGCGCCTGACCTCTCCATTCACAAAACTCAGTGGAGAAAACCAGGAATATGAAGGTTCTCGGCATAGAGTCCACTGCCCACACCCTCGGAATCGGTATCGTGGATGAAGAGGATGTCTTGGCGAACGCGAAGGACATGTTCGAACCAGAGGAGGGAGGCTTCCGACCCCGGGAGGCCGCGGAACACCACTATAAGAGCTTTCTCGAGGTTCTGAACCGGGCGGAACAGGAATCCGGTTTGGAGGTGTCGGATGTCGGTGCAGTAGCGTACTCGCGTGGGCCGGGTTTGCCGCAGTGCCTTGATACCGGTGCGGTCGCGGCCCGGACGCTGTCCCTGAAGCACGGTGTGCCGCTGGTGGGTGTGAACCACTGTCTGGCGCATATATCGATCGGAACCCGTACCACGGACGCGGAGAGACCGGTAACCCTGTATGTTTCAGGCGGGAACACCCAGCTCATCTTCCGCAACCAGGGCCGCTACAGGGTCGTGGGGGAGACCCTGGATATCGCGGTCGGGAACGCGGTCGACAAGCTCGCGCGCCACTTGGACGTGCCGTATCCCGGTGGGCCAGAGATTGAGCGGCTCGCGGAACGAACAGACGAGATATTCGAGGCGTCCTACCCGGTCAAAGGAATGGACTTCTCGTTCTCGGGACTGGTCACTGAGCTCAAGCGGTCTCACCACGGAGAGGAGGTGACGGCGAACACCTTCCAAGAGCACGCCTACGCCGCGCTCGTGGAGGGACTTGAGCGGGCGATGGCGCAGGAGGATGTGGATGAGGCGCTTCTTACTGGCGGGGTGGCGATGAACGACCGTCTGCGGAGCATGATAGACTCCATGTGCGGTGAACGCGGTGCGGATTTCAGCGTTCCTAACAAGGAGTTCTGTATGGACAACGGAGCGATGATTGCGCACCAGGGCCTTCGAAGGCTTAGAGACGGAGATGAAACCCCTGTGTCGGCGGAGGTGCTGCCTGACTGGCGGCCGGACGAGGTTGAGCTGTGACCGGTTTAGAAGAGGCGCGGCAGGTGCTCGCTGACGGAGGCCTTGTTGTGTACCCGACGGAGACAGCCTACGGAATCGGGTGCGATGCCCTCAACCCGGACGCCATAGACCGAGTATACAAAGCCAAGCAGAGGCCGCGCGAGAAAGGTCTCACTGTTATCTGCTCGTCGCTGGAGCAGGTCGAGAACCACGCCAGCCTCAACGATTCCGAGAGACGCCTCGTGAAGGAGCTAATGCCGGGGCCTCTGACGCTGGTGGTGGAGCCGAAGGAACACATCCCGGAGAACCTGAACACGGACTTCGCGTTTCGGGTGTCTTCGTCGGAGCTGTGCCGGGAGCTGGCTTCGGAGTTCCCGGTGGTCGCGACCTCTGCGAACATCTCCGGTCGCGAGACCAGCTACTCCGTCGACCAGATATCCAGGGAACTCCTGGACGAGGTGGACGCTGTGCTGGACAGAGGCGAGTTGGGGTCGTCTCCCACATCCACGGTCGCGGAGGTGGTGGACGGCGACGTCGAGGTTCACAGAACCGGTCCTATCTCCAAATCAGACATAGAGGGGGCTATCCAGTGACCGAGTACAGGGGCGCGGAGGCCACCGTCGATGTCGGCGAGGTAGCGGTGAAGAGGCGTCAGAAGAAGACCTACCGTCATCCGGATCTAGATTCCAGGCTCCGGCGCGAAAGAACGGACGACGAGGCGAGGCTCCTCGAGCGAGCCCACAAGTACGGCGTTGCCGTTCCGGGTCTCCTAGGGAGTTCGGAGTTCGAGCTGGAGATGGAGGCTGTAGACGGCGACAGGCTCAAAGCCCGGCTCCCAGACTCTGCCGTGATGGAGCAGTTGGGTACGGAGGTCGCCAAGCTTCACTCCGCTCAGGTAATCCATGGAGACCTCACCACCAGCAACGTCGTTTTGTCCGGTGACGACCCCTTCCTGATTGACTTCGGGCTTGCCTATACCTCGGAGCGCGCGGAGGACAGGGCTGTGGACATACATCTCCTACACCAGGTACTGTGCTCGTCCCACCCAGGGTTGCCTCGGACTCGTGGGAGGCGTTCCTGGACGGATACTCCGAGCTCGAGTGCTCCGATGCCGTGGTCGACACGGTGGAGGATGTGCGGTCGAGGCGGCGCTACGCCTGATATAAAAATCTGAGACGGGCTTTGAGTTCTATAATGACTAGGATGCACAGCGGTGGACGCGGAAGCAGCGGATCTACCAAACCTGCGGCCAAGACCGAGCCGAGGTGGCTTGACTTCGAGGCCAACGAGGTCCGGGACATGGTTGTAGGTCTCGCCAGGGACGGACACGACCCGTCGGAGATAGGCAGAGCCTTGAGGGATCAGCACGGTATCCCGAGCGTCAAACAGGTCACGGGGCAGAAGATATCGGATATACTGGAGGACGAGGGACTGGGACTGGAGATGCCGGAGGATCTGAGAAACCTTGTGGACAAGGCGGACTCCCTGCAGTCGCACCTGGAGGAGCACCCGAAGGATCTGCAGACGGAGAGGCAGCTCGAGCTTGTGAAGGCCCGTGTCCGGAAAGTGGCCTCCTACCACAGGGAGGAAGGAAACATCTCATCCGACTGGGAGTACACGGCGGAGTAGTCTCCCGTATTTGAACGTGACACGCGAATGGGTCTGTAGTGACTGAGTTCGCCGACCTCGAGGACGCAGCCCGCCCCGTTGCCGACTTCCTGCGTGGAAAAGACGATGTACATGTCGTGGGACAGTACGACGCCGACGGAATCTCCGCAACAGCCATACTGGTAGAGGCACTGGAGCGCCGCGGCAAACAGGTGTCGTTCGAGATACTGAAACAGCTGTACGAAGAAGACGTGGACGATATAGCCTCCCGCGACCACAGCTCCGTGCTGTTCGTGGACGTCGGATCCGGACAGGCTGAGGCCCTCTCGACTACTTTTGGAGTGGAGGAGGTCGCTGTCGTTGACCACCACGAGCCGGAGACGGAGACGGAGTTCCCGCATTTCAACCCGCATTTCCTGGATGTGGATGGTGGCTCGCAGATATCCGCGGCTGGCTCCGCCTTCATCGTCGCCGACCTGATGGGCGAGAACGGCGACCTGGTTGACTGGGCGTTGGTGGGCGCGACCGGCGACATCCAGAAGGAGGACGGAGTCTTCCAAGGGTTCAACGAGCGACTGCTCGAGAAGGCTTTGGACAGGGGTCTAGTCACGGAGGAGAACGGGTTGGATCTCTACGGCAGGACGACGAAACCCCTGCACCGATCCTGATGTACACCTCTGATCCCTACCTCGATGGCATCACCGACTCGGAGTCGGGCGCCACCCAGTTCCTGAGATCCGCGGGTATAGACATGAGGGAGAACGGGGGTTTCCGCACGCTCGACGACCTCTCCGACGCGGAGGAGAGGCGGCTGACCTCTCAGCTCATCGCCCGCGGCTACGACGTGTCGGAGCTTGTGCGCCCCATACACAAGAACAGCGACGGTATCACGCTGGACGAGCTCTCGACCGTGGTGAACGCGTGTGGAAGACTGGGCGAACCCGGTAAAGGAGTGGAGATACTGCGGACGGAGGGCGACTCGATGAAGGACAGGGTTCTGTCGAAGTACGGCAGGAGAATCAGCTCGGCGATGGGTTTCGTGGAGGACAACCCGTCTCGTCTGTCGCTGAGCGACGGCGTCGGCGTGATAGACGCGGACTCCGAGGTCGGCGAGGAGTTCATCGGCGTGGTTGTCGGTATATGCATGGGTAGCGAGACGCTCCGCGAGGCGGACGTTGCTGCAGGGCTTGCGGAGGCGGAGGACGGCGTGAAGGTGTCGTGCCGTGCTCGCTCCGGCCTCGTCGACGACGGCTTGGACCTGGGAGAGGTTGTCTCCGGCATCGCGGAGGAGCTGGATGCCGAGGGCGGAGGTCACGGCGCGGCGGCGGGCGCAATGCTTCCAGAGGGTGCTAGCGAAGAGTTCGTCTCCATGTTCCGGGAAAGAACCGCGGCCTACACCTGAGCCCCTGTTATAAGAATTCAGAAACCCTGATGTGGTTATGGCAAGCGTGCTGCAGAAAAGCTGGTACAGCATTACCCCGCCCGAAATGTTCGATGTCGATGAGGTGGGACAAACACCCGCAGAGAACCCGTCGCAGGTCGAGGGCAGAACGGTCAAGGAGCCCGTGAACGACCTGATGGAACCCGCTGAGAAATACTACATGTCGGTCGAGTTCCGGGTCACGGAGGTGGAGGGAAACAAGGCATTCACGAAGATCAGTGGACTGGAGTGCAGCAGCGAATTTGTCTCCCGCCTGGTCAGACCGGGGAGCGACAGACTGGACGTTGTAACCGACCTGGAAACCGAGGACGGGGAACAGGTCAGGCTGAAGCTCGTTGGTGCCACGAACAAGAACACGTCGTCGGAGAGAATCACACAGCTCAGGAACGCAGCGGAGGAAAGGCTGCGAAAGATAGTCTCCGACACCCAGTATCAAGACCTTATGGAGTCGGTTCTCCTGAACGAGCTGCAGGAGGACGTCCGGGAGAGGCTCGAAGAGATCTACCCCTTGAGAGAGCTCGAGGTCCGCAAGGCCGAGCTCCAAGAATAGCCACCTCCCTTTTTGGAAACTCGCGGGATAATCACCGGTTGCCGGGGTAGCCAAGTGGCCAAAGGCGACGGCCTTAAGACCACGTACGGTGTGGATTGACAGCCGTTCCCTGTAGAGGGTACCGGAGTTCGAATCTCCGCCCCGGCAATCACGCCTCTGCTTCTAGATCCGCAGAGCCTGAACACAGCGAGGAGCCCAAGCTTGATTGCGACCACAGGTATCAGGAATTCAAACAAGCGCGAAGATGCGTGGAGCCGTTGTGAGCCCTTGGAGTTTCCCCTCCTTCCCACTTGGACGCGTCCACGTTTGTGAACGACATGAATACGGTGGGTGTCCGACCTCTACAGGTCAAACCAATATCTGGTATGCGGCTACCTGTATGTCGCTGTCCGGCCTCCAACCCCATTTAAAACTCGGCCAGCTACTTTTGTTCTGTAACATGGACGCAAAAGCCGATCCGTCGAACCCGGTGCTGGTCGACCTGATTGAAGAACTAGAGTCCTCGGACGCGAACGTGTACCGCGAGGCCGCGGAGTTCCTCGGAAAGGTCAACAGGGACAGACCGGAGGTCAACCTGTCCGATCTCGACAGGAACACCGAGGAGGGCGACACCGTTGTCGTCCCCGGCAAGCTGCTGGGTTCTGGAACTCTCGGCCACGAGCTGGAGGTCGCGGCGTTCAAGGCGTCTCGCTCCGCGAGGCAGGCAGCTGATGAGGCCGGTGAGTTCACCTACATAGAGAACCTTGTGGAGGAGAGACCGGACGGCGAAGGGGTGAAGATAGTAGTATGAACATAGACGCAACCGGAAAGATACTTGGCAGGCTTGCTTCTCGGGTGGCGGAGGAGGCTAGCGATGGCGAGGTTACAGTAGTGAACACGGAGGACGCCGTTATCTCCGGCGACGAGGAGGACATAAAGGACGAATACAACCAGAAGTATGAACGAGGGGCTCGCGACCGCGGGCCGTACTTCCCGCGGAGCCCGGACAGGATTGTCCACAGAACGATCTCCGGCATGGTTCCGGACGACGCGGAGGACAACCTAAAAACCCTGATAGGTAACCCTGACAGTGTGGATACGACTGATGTGGATGTGAAGACCGGGGACGACACGAAGAACCGCGAGTACGTCAGGATAGGCGATATAAGCCAGAGCCTGGGGTGGGAGCGGTGAAGGCGCACGCATCCGGATCGCGGAAGACGGCGTCCGCCCGAGCCACAGTCAGCGAAGGCAACGGAAGGTTCAGGTTCAACTCCCGTCCACTGCACATACTCGACGAGAGCCAGAGGAACCGCATCAAAGAACCGCTGCTGATAGCGGGCGAAGAGGTAATCGAAGACGTCAAGATAGAGGTCGACGCCGAGGGAGGCGGAAAGCAGGGACAGGCAGAGGCCGCACGGATGGCGGTTGCCCGCGCCCTCGTGGAATTCACGGACAGCGAAGAGCTCGAACAGGCGTTCAGGGACTACGACAGGAACATGATGGTCGAGGATCCAAGAAGGGTCGAAACCAGGAAGCCGAGCCAGTCCAGCAAGGGAGCGCGGCACAAACAGCAGAAGAGCTACAGGTAATAGATACGATGCAAGTACCAGTACGCTGCCTTTCGTGTGGCAAGGTAATCGGAGACCGCTACGACGAATTCCAGGAAAGAACCGGTGACGGAGAGGACGCAGGAGAGGTCTTGGATGACCTCGGGCTTGAGAAGTACTGCTGCCGCACGGTATTCCTCACGCACGTTGACAACATCGAGGAAATCGGAGAGCACCGCATAGCTTGAGGCCGGAACTACAGGCAGGAGGCCTCCTCGCGGTCATCACTCTGACAGGAGTCGGACTCGCGCTTACCTCGCCTTTCACCGGATCACAGGTGTCCTACGAACAGGAGGTGCATCAGGGCTGCCAGCCCGGCAACATCCAGAAGAACGGTGTGTGCACGATGGCTACCTCCGACCAGAACGCCGACGTCTTCTCCACTGACGGACTTCAGCCCGTGGTAGCCAGGAACACGACTCTGGGCGGCACCCCAGGATACCTGGCCAGGCCCGATGAAAGCGGTTCTCACCCGAGCGTGGTCTTGGTGCACGAGTGGTGGGGTCTGAACTCCAACATACGCCACATGGCCGACGTCCTCGCGGGCCACGGATACTCCGTGTTCGCGGTCGATCTATACGATGGCGAGGTCGCGCAGAACAGTTCGGAGGCCGGCAGGCTCTCCGGCAGGGTGCGGCAGAACCCCGACAAGGCAGTTCAGGACATGTCGGGTGCAGTGGAGGGCCTCAGAAACAGCTCGTACAGCAACGGCCGGGTTGCGAGCCTGGGCTGGTGCTTCGGCGGCGGACAGAGCCTCCAGTTGAGCCTATCGGACGCCGACCTGAATGCCACAGCCATATACTACGGGACGCTCGCCACCGACGCCGACACCCTCCGCAGAGTGGATGGACCGGTGCACGGCGTGTTCGGTTCGGAGGACAGGGTGGTGAGCCTGGAGAGCGTGAGGGACTTCAACTCCACGCTCGACCAGCTCGATGTCGAGAAAGACATACATGTCTACGAGGGAGCAGGCCACGCGTTCGCCAACCCTTCAGGCGACTCCTTCCGCCCGAACGCCACCCGCGATGCCTGGAACGAGACCCTGGAGTTCCTCGATGAAGAACTGAAGCAACAGACCTGAAACCTGAAACCGAACAGGTGTGTTGGCGATTTCTACAGGTGCGCGGAGAGTTTCTCGGCTAGCTCCTCTCCGTCCCCGAGCTCCTCGCGATCGTAGTCGAGCTGCACCTCGTCGCCGGTGTACCTCGGCGTGAGGTGGAGGTGAAGGTGGTCGACCTCTTGGCCCGCGGCCTCTCCGGTGTTCTGCTGGAGGTTCATGCCCGCCGGGTCCAGTGCCTCGCGGATGGCGTTCGCCACCCTGACTGCCTCCGTCCACAGGTAGTCCATGTCCCCGGAGTCGTATATCGTCTCCACGTGTCGCCTCGGTACAACCAGCGTGTGGCCCTCCGATACGGGTTCGGCGTCCAGGAAAGCCACGGTCTCCTCGGTCTCGTGGACGATGTGTCCTGGGATGTCGCCGTTGATGATGCCGCAGAAAACGCAGTCCTCTGTCACAGAGGTGTACGCTCCTTGAGCCGTTAAAAAACTCGCCAGGCAGTTTTCTCCTGCGGCCGTGGTGTAGTCCGGCCAATCATTTCGGCCTTTCGAGCCGAGGACCCGGGTTCAAATCCCGGTGGCCGCAAACCAGAACTATTCCCAGTCCAGCATTTCCCGATAGAGGTCGGCCTACAGACCACGCTCCTGCGTCCGTCTCCTTTGTCTGTCAACTAGGCCGCGTTGCTAGGCGTGTCGAGGTGTGCCGACACTGTGGACCTCGACAGGTTGGTCTCCTCGCCGAGCGACGTGACGCGGGTTGGATCTGGCGGTGAGCCTCCTTCAGTATCTTAATCCGGGTTCGAGAGCACAAGGCCTTGACACCGGCGAGATTCAGTTCCAAGTCTGGCGTTGCGGTCTTTTGGATATTGCAGTGCTGTTCGGTCGCTGGCGAACAGCTGGGAAGGAGTTAAGAGGCAGACGGTACTGTCGTTGTCGTGGAGCTCCAAAACATTGTGTCGCGCAGGAACCTACTGATAGGATCCGGGGCGCTGGCGGCGCTTTCGGTGGCTGCCCTCGCTGTCTTCGGTCTGAATACAAGTTCCTCCGCTCAGACAGAAGGTTTTGACTCGGGAACGGCTGGTTCGGTCGCTAGGGACGCGCCGCTCCCCGAACCTGAGAGAGGTACGACGGACGCTAGCGACAGGAGACGTGCTGTCTCCGTGGCTCTCAGGTTCGAGGTCGGGGATGTGGCGTCTGCTGTGGACTCGACAGCTTCCCTGGCGCGTGAGTCCGGTGGATTCGTGGAGGACGAGGAGCTCGACCGCTCCGGACGCAACACCGGCACTGTAGAGGCAAGAGTTCCGGACGGCAACACCTCTGACTTTCTGCGATCCCTTGAGAGTAAGGAGGGCTGGAGCCTGGAGAGCCGGAATCGCCAGGTTGAGGATCTGACTGCGTCGTACACGGAGACCGAGCTCGAGCTGGAGAACAAGCGCCAGGAGCTTCGACGCCTCGAAGAGCTTGTTAATCAGACCGGCGAGGTCTCCACTCTTGTTGATCTCCAGGAACGGATGTCGGAGGTGCGGAGTAGGGTGCAGTTTCTGGAGCAGAGGCTGGAGACCCTGAAGACGCGAACCTCATTCACCGAGGTCACGGTCCGGTTCGAGGAGCCCGCGACCCTGTCCACTAGCTTCGAGCTGGATGAGTCGCTGAACAGGTCCTACCAGGCGTTCTTCGATTCGGTGGAGTTCCTTGTGGTGGCCATCGGCTGGCTGCTTCCGGTCATCTTCCTGCTCTTCCTGGCCTACGGCGGCTACCGCGGCGCTGTCTACCTGAGGGATGGATAGGGCTAAAAACTCCGGCAGCCGTACACTGTGCGTGAGACTTGAGGACTTGAGGGAACGGATGATTGAGGATGGGGTCGGGGCGCTCGCCGTCACGAGTGAGGGAAATGCGGAGTACCTGTTCGATGTGGGGGTGAGGGGCCTGTTTCTCGTGACGCAGAGCTCCGTGGAATCGTTGGTTTCCGGTTTTCACCGGTATGAGTTCGAGAACTCGGAACTCGATCCCCGGTTCTATTCCACCAGATCGGAAGCACAGGAGGCGGCCGAAGAGCTGTTGGCCGATAGGGATGTCGTCCACGCCGACTCGGAATCGCGCCTGCTGGGTTCCGTCGAAGCAGAGGAAACGTCTCTTGTGGAGAGGATGCGCCGCCGCAAGTCGGACGGAGAGGTCGAGAGCATCCGCGAGGCGTGTGACCTAACTGCGGAAGCGATATCGCGTGTCTCCCAAGAACTGTTCAGCGGCGAAACCGAACTGGAGCTCCGGACACGGCTCAATCGGTTCTACGCCGAGCACGGCGTGGACGAGGCCTTCCTAGACGACGGGGGCATGAGCCTGGTTCAGACCTCCTGTATGAGGCCGCACCGTTCGCCTAGTGACGTGTCTCCGGGGAGCGAGGACATGGTGATCGTGGACTCCGGCTGCGTCGTCGACGGATACAGGAGCGATGTCACCCGAACCTTCTGCCTGGAATCCTCCGCTGAGCAGAGGCAGCTCTTTGACGACGTCCTGGAGATTCAGTCTGCGCTCGCGGAGATGGCAGAACCGGGTGTGGACGCTTCGGATCTGCATAAGAGGCTCCTTGCCGAGGTGGAGGAGCGTGGCTACGACCCTGAAAAACACGTGCTCTATCCTCCGGGTCACGGCGTCGGAGTCAGGATTCATGAGGCGCCGTCTCTTTCGCTAGGTTCGGAGTCGGAGCTAAAGGCAGGAGACGTCATAACTCTAGAGCCCGGCCTCCATGTGCCGGGTGTCGGTGGATGCAGGGTAGAGGACGTCTACCGCGTCGGCAGAGGGGTTCAGAGACTGTCGGACCTGGGTCGCCGCCTTGACCCGACAGGGTAACCCTTCCGAAACCCGCACTCCTTTCAACAAACCAACCTACGTGTAGATTATGAACAAGAAGCTGGTTGGCGCCGGGGTTGCGGTACTGGTGGTTGCAGCAGTAGGCTTCGCCTCGGTATCTATGGATTCTGGCGGAGTCGGGGAAGCATCGGAGCTCGAGCCCGCGGGTAACTGGAGCAGTGTGGAAATGACGGATGTGAACTCGGGCGAAACCTATACAGTATCCGACCTCGACAAACCAGTGGTCGTGGAGCCGTTCGCGGCCTGGTGCTCCACCTGTCTGCGGCAGCAGAAGGAGATGGCTGAGGTCCAGGACTCGGCCGATGTCAGCTTTGTCTCCCTGAACGTGGACCGCAACGAGGGGAGCGAGAAGGTTCGGCGACACGCGGAGAGGAACGACTTCGACTGGAGGTACTCGGTGGTGTCCGCCTCCGTGCTGCGGTCTCTCCAGAGCCAGTTCGGGCCGTCCGTGGTGATACCTCCACGCGCTCCAAAGGTGGTGCTGTGCGACGAGGGGACGACGCGGCTCTCGAACGGTGTGAAGTCGGGCGAGAAGGTTCTTGAAGAGGTAGAAAACGCGTGCTAGCTGGGCTCGCGGCCTCTTTTGTGAACGGGTTAGCGGCGCCGCTGGCCTCCGCCTGCGTCCTACCGATGTACCCTGGCTTCCTCGTGTTTCTCTCCGGTCAGGACTCAGATACCTCGGTTCTCACTCTCGGTGCAATCGTCTCCGCAGGGGTAGTAGGGTTCATAATGTCGGTGGGGCTTGTGTTCTCGGCGCTACTTGGAACGTCGCTTTCCTCCGTGGTTCAGACTATCTCTCCCTTTGCGTTCCTGGTTCTCGGTACTGCAGGCCTGGCTCTGGCACTGGGGTTTGAACCGGGTTCGAGGATTCCGTCGGTGCGACCCCCGCAGCTATCCGGGCCGCGGCGCTCCGCCTTGGCCTATGGACTGTTCTTCGGAGCTATTGCGCTCCCGTGCAGTGCTGGCGTGGCGGCGCCGTTCCTTGGTCGGGCACTGCTGTTCTCCAGTCCCGTAACCTCGATCCTGAACTTTCTCTCCTTCGGAACCGGAATGGCTGCCCCTCTGCTGCTTTTGGCCGCGGCGTCGGACTCCCGCAGAGATGAGGTCATAGGGTTCGTCAAGAACTACTCCTCGGTGTTGAACCGGGGTTCTGGCGCCGTCATGTTCGCAGTGTCGGTGTACTACTTGGTGGTTGTGTTCGGAGGTGTCTCGCTTGGTTGAAGCCGGCCTTCTGCCAGGACTTATGCTCGCCGTCGTATCTGTCGCTGGTGGCGCAACCTTGGTAGAGTCCTC
>GL982569.1:319679-320854 GCA_000220355.1 Candidatus Nanosalinarum sp. J07AB56 | reverse complement strand
GCAGACTCAGGCGGAGGTGCAGGCCACGGTGGTGTGGGTGGCGACGGAGCGGGGACAGGAGGTGGCGGCGACCCCTACGGATCCCTAGAGAACCCTCTCCAGTTTGGTAGCGAAGGAGGGGACGGTGGCGATTCAAGATTCCCAGGAGGTGCCGGTGGAGGCAGAATTAACATTACGGCAAGTGGAACCGTAGCGGTAAACGGATCAATAAGTGTCAACGGCAATAGAGGAGGAACCGCCAGCGATAACACCAATGGCGCTGGCGGTGGTGGCAGCGGGGGATCCATTCTGATAGAGGCCAAAAACATTGCTGGCGATGGATCCATAGAATCGAAAGGAGGGCCCGGGGGCGCAAACTCCGGATTCAACAGCGGAGGAATTGGCGCGGGCAGTGGCGCGGGAGGCATAATTTCCTTTTCATCGCCTAACAACGACTTCGACGGAGAAGTAAACGTCTCAGGAGGTTTCAGAAGAGGGGGCAAACAAATCGGGGGCCACGGCGTCATATTTCCGAGAGACTTCGTCTGTGATACCCTCTCCGAACAGAATGTATGCAACATCACCTCGGTAGCCGGCACCAATTCGCTGAACGGATCAAAACTGAACCTGAAGGAAGGCGCACGCCTGACCTCGAACAGGAAGATGAATCTAAACAACTTCTCGCAAATAGCAGTAGACAGCAATTCTAAGCTAAATGTCAGGCGAGGTAACCTGAGTGCTACCTCTCTCGAATCAATTGACATAACGGGAGGCAGTCTAGATACGTTCGAAATACGGAACATCAGCAATGTGACTTTCTCTGGCTCTAACGCATACAGTGTTGACATTAGAGGACAGGGTCTGAGCTTGAACAGGTTTCTGAACGACCGTTCGTTGAACAATCCTGGTGATTGGAGTGAGAGCGGCTATATCAATGTTTCTGGCGGAGGTCTGAAGTTCAGTAATGACACCTTTGTGATTCCCGACAGCTTCGTTCTTCGGGGGGGCGATGGTTCTAGTCTGGATTTCGAAAAGAACTTGACAGTCAACGGCGTTCTCGGCTCAGCCGACAACCGCGATGTGCTCAATGTCGATTCTACTAAAGTGACTGTCAGAAATCCCGGGTCCATCAGAGCCAACCTCAGGATGAGTACTACGAACCTAACTGTGGAGAACAATGCCGAAATAAACGCGTC
>GL982569.1:317555-319659 GCA_000220355.1 Candidatus Nanosalinarum sp. J07AB56 | reverse complement strand
AACCTGGTTATGTATGATCGGCAGACAGATACGTTCTGGAGCCAGGTGCAGGGGGATGCGGTCGTCGGCCCCTTGGTACCCGAGAGCTTGGAACTGGTGTCGTCGAGCATTACGGAGTGGGGTCGCTGGAATCGGGCGCACCCGGGTGCGCAGGTGCTGTCGCGGAGCTCTGGACAGGGCGGCCAGGGTTCCTACACTACGGATCCCTATGGAGGGTATGACGACTCCGAGAGAGTGGGCTTCGGTGTAGACGAGGTTGATGACAGACTGTCCTCGAAGGAATTGGTGTACGGGGTTGCGGTCGGCAGTGAGTCAAAAGCCTACGCAGAGGACTCCGTAGGGGAAAACGACCTGATTGAGGACGAGGTCGGAGAGGTGCCGATTGCTGTCGTGGAGGATCAGGTCAGCGGTGGCGTAACGGTGTTGCTCCGGGAGCTCAACGGAACCGAGGTAGATCTGTCCATACGGAACAACACCTTGGTGTCCGATAACGGCTCGTGGACTCCGGACGGAGATCAGGTCTCAGCTAGCCAGCCTTTAAGAGCTTTGAACAGCCATGGGTTCTACTGGTTCGCCTGGAGCAAGTTCCATCCGGATACCGCAGTATACGCGGATTCCGGCTGAGAACCCGTGGCGGCTAGTTCGCGTCCGAACCCTACTATGTAGGTGAGAAACTGTTTGCATCAGATTAAACGCCGTTCGCGATATCTCAAGGACTACTGCTCTACTGTGGTTCTGTGACGGACTACCTACTGTATTCGAACTCCAGCTCAGATTTTATGGGCTCGCCTACGATCTCGTAAATCTCTTGGTGTCCTCTGGTATTGGGGTGAAGCCCGTCGAAGAGCTTTTGATTCCACGATTTTCCCTCCGCTAGGCTGTCGAAAGTCGGAACGAACTTGACTCCTTTTCTTGAACAGGCCTTCTCCAGAGTCTCTTCATATTCTCTGACTCCTGAATTAAGGTATTCGCTGGCCTCTTGATTGTCCGCCAGCTCCTCCTCATCCACAGGACTAAGACCTACTGCTATTACTTGGTCAGCCAGGTGGCTCGCCTTGTCAATTATCTCTTCCACGTTCTCCCTGTATTCGGTCTTCGATACCTCGTAATCTCCTCCAGAGATTCCGCAGTCATTCATTCCTATCGAAAACACCACGGTCCAGGAGTGGCTGGAATTTGCCATCCCATTCTCTAGCTCTTCTGATATTCTTCTTCTCAGATCCCTAGAAGTGTCACTTGCACTCCCTCTCTGGTACACTATGTTCCAATCCTCCATAGGCTCTCCCTTCTCCAAATGTTCTCTGTAGATGTCCTGTTTGATCCTGGAGGTCCAGCCACCTCGCTGGTCGTAAAGTCCCTTGGGTTATCGAGTCCCCGAAGAATGTGACATTCATAGAGAGCACAGTGCTCTCAGGTTCATAAGCGATCTGGGAGTCAAATCGAACTACAACTGATATATGAATTCACTACTTTGGACAGGATAGTTACTGAAAAGTCACCTCCACTGGTTGCCTCGCAACCTCAACATCTACTTCCACGCACCCCCCGTTGCAGAGTGTTGCAAAACCAGCGGAACTTACACATATACAAGCTACCATATTCGTTGCGTCTCCATCACGTTTCCAGGTCTGCCGACTCACTATTAGGTGATTGAGCTTACAGTCCTCTACTACACATAGTGGTTGTGTCTCTCGCCCTCTCCGAATTAGTGATTTTGCCGGAAGAGTCACCGAAACATTTTTAGTTATTGTTGTAGCGTCACAACATATGAGTGGTTCGGACAACATGGTCATGACCTGGCAAGACTACGACCGTCATCTGAAAAATAACCGAGACAAGATACTTGTGAGCAGAGCTTCCGGCACCGAATACACCGCTGAACAGATAATAGACAGGCTGGAGAACGAAGTAGAAATGATGGATAATGGTGAATACCCTGCCACCTCCAATAGGCGAACCAGGCCCGTACCGCGTATTGAGGACAGCGAAGGCAACTATCTTCTGCGAGATGCGGTCGATCAAGAGTGGTACGACCTCTTCGCAGAGGACGGATACGGAACGGCCAAAAAGTGGATACCAGGTGAAACTTCCAACGGAGATACCT
>GL982569.1:313966-317535 GCA_000220355.1 Candidatus Nanosalinarum sp. J07AB56 | reverse complement strand
GCTGCAGCTGTTTTCTCGACATACACTTTGTTTTCTCTCATTCTTTGAGTGTCAATTCTCTCGTATGGTGTTGGCGTCTGAACAGGTGTGGAAGTCCTCAGCAAACCTCTCTCAGCATAATTCTTCACGATATTAGAAGTTGCAGATCGGTTGACACCTGCCCTCCTCGAAAGCTCATACATATCTACTCCAGGTTTGTCAAGAATCGCTTCCAATACTTTGGCGTCCTTCGAGCTGTAACTGATAGTCTTGGTTCCTAGCTCCTGCCGTGTTGGGAACTCAAATCCACCGAATAATGAGTTGCTATTTATGTGTTCTAGCACTTGGCCATCCTTGATGAACTGTATTGTGCCATCCGGATTAACAGGTTCGCCTTTAGGGGTTAATATCTCCAATTTAAAGGTTTCCCCTGGGTACGGCGTGTCAGGCTTGACTCTGAAATTAAAATCGTCTAAAGGTGCTCTACCGTCCACCACAGACAAATTAATTCTTTCTTCTACTATCGTGTACCTTCGATTTGATATCTGTAGTCTGGCATGCTCTCTTCGTTCTGTGTCGACTCTATTCTGAATAGGTGTGCTGCTTCTAGGACCGCTTACACGGTTCGGGAGTTTCACAATTCTGGTCTCCCCGGCAGACAGATTTATGTCTCTTTGAGAACCTGAGCCCGTTAATCCGATGGTGTGTTTTGTATCAGATGGTGCTGAGGTAGGCCTGTTGCCCGGGTTAGTCAGGTTCACTGTTACATTGAATCGCTGATCCGTGTATACAGGCGGCACGTCTATTGAGTTCACTCTGAATTCATCCCAGAATTTGCTGGTCTGAAAGACCAAGTCGAGACTCCTGTTTTTGGTTTCGCAGCCTTCAGATATTGCGGCAGCCCTTATGTCAAACGTGTTGTTTGTTCCTATCTCGCTAAACTGTAGCGTGCTGACCCCATCAGCTCCTGACCCCTCGACCTCTGCATTGTGGACCATTTGACCTCGCTCGGTTCTGTCATTGAAACCTACTCTGAAACCTGTCCTCATCTCCTCTTGGTAGTCATAGTTACCAACGCTCTGAGTTCCTGAAATCTCGATGAGTTCTACTGATTCTGGGGCTGTTAGAGAACCGCTCACGGTGACTGGCTCACATGGGTTAGACTGTTTGACGTCCAGTCCATACATATCTTCAGAGTAGTCCAGTGGTCGTACTTGGTCCAATCTCCCATTGTCTACGTCCACCTCAGAGATGTTTACAGGATACTCGTAATCGTACTGATCCGGCCCTCCAAGCACAGGAACTGACAGAAACATGATCGCCAACACCAGCACGTTGTTTTTCACGTCAAGGTGAAACCAAGATAGCCATTTATAGATTGCTCCGGATGTGCAAATCCGCTAAATATTGAAGGTTGCGAGAGCGAGGATTCGAACCCCGGAACCCCTACGGGACAGCGCCCTCAACGCTGCGCCTTTGACCACTTGGCTACCCTCGCACCGCCTGATTTCTGTCCAACAAATAAAACGGGTCGACGGAACCAAGGATATCTAAACCAGGGCCCTGAATTGTTGTCCGGGGAAGGAAACTGTTCGCGAGTCACACGGTGATGTGTAGAACAGCAAAACTACGGGGATCGCCATGGTCTTGAGACTTTAGCCAGTTGAGTTCCGGCGGCGAGACTCCGCTAGACAGGATTCCAGCACGGAGAGGGATTACTCTCCCAGCGAGAACGCTATCCCTGGTTGAGGGAGCGAGCGAGGGACAAGTATCGCCGGACCGCATCTACTCGGCCGTGAAGAACTCTCTCGTTACTGAAGACGAGCCAAGCCGTCATGAGGGCGCCAGAAGGCAGAAGGTCGAACAGTACCTCCAAAAGGTGTTTCGTGAGTTAGTGAGCTGCCACCGGACGAACGACCTGGAGCTCATGGCGGAGAGCCTGGTTGACAAGGATGCCGGCATGAGGCTGGACCGCGAACGCGAAAGGTACTGGAAGAAGGCCAGAGACGAGCTACGTAGCACAGGTGTGTACTTCACCGGGGATGAGATACCCTCGGGTGGAGAACACATATCGGATTTTCAGCTAAAGTTCCAATCACCCATTGACCTAGCGAGGAGCATGGGGTCGCTGGTAGAGGACGAGAACCTGCACAGATCTAGTATCAGACTCGAGAACCTAGAGTACACGGTCGGTTTCGAAGGTTCCGGGGTGGAGATCACCGACAGATACCTGAAGCAGTTCAACCCCGACGGCTCCAGCACGTTACTGTACCTCGATCTGAGGGGTGGCGGGTCCGATACTATTGGCAGAGAGGTCAGGAGACACGCAGCGCTCGAGGGATCCGACGATGTTAAAGACGTTAAAATGCTGAACGCTGTAGATGAGGAGGTCGTGTCTCTGGGCGAGAACGGTGTCTACGGCGGGATTGAGTCGCTCCTCGATGACACCCCGGAAATCGCCGAGAGGGAGCGGCAGATGGCCGAGGTCATACACAGGACCCACAGATACGTCGGAAGGGCTGTGGAGCGTGATTTCCAGGAGGGATACGCCGATACCCCTTCCAAGCTGTACATCAAGGAGCGGCTGGGGAACGGTCTCGATATGGATCGCGCAAAGTCTCTGTACGACAGAGCGATAGAGCAGGCGGTTGGCGAGCTCTGCATCGATATCGGCGGAGCGGATGTCGACGTCTGCTCTGGCTCCGACTCCGACACGAGGATGTACTATGACGGCGTGTCCCGAGCTCCCTCGGTGACGGAGGTGCTCGAGGAGCTGGAATGGGAGTTCTCTCCTCAGGAGGACTTGGTGTCAGACCGGTTCGACTGGGGTGCTGTGCGCGACTACGCCTCTGAGGTCGGAACGCTTGCGCACAGGGACGCGCTTGGTTCTCTTGATGGTGTGGACGCAGAAACACTCGATGGGAAATCGGAAGCAAGAGCCGAGCAAACTCTCAAGAACTTTGCGGAGGAGGCAGATCTCGACAGAGAGAGCCACGATGCGGTAGGTAGTGTGCTGCTGTGGAAGGACGACGTCAATTCGCTGAACGATGAGACGTACTGGGTCGATGGCGAGTTCTCGATGTGGCGGTACGCCGAGGACGAGGTCGCGTCGATACTAGATGCCTGGTGCGATGATGACATTCAGGAGGCACTAGGTCTCCACGGTGGAAAGGTTCTTGAGGTGGAGAAGCCGTTCAAGGCGATGTACCGTGGCAACCAGTATGCAGGAAGGATGGACTTGATAGCGGAGCACGGCCGCACCGGTGAGAACATGTTGATAGACCTGAAGACCTCGAGTGATTTCTACACGAAGAACGCTCTACAGACCAACGCGTACCGCCATGCCGCGGAGACACTGCCCTACGTGGACGTGGACGGGATTGATAGAGTGCTTGTACCCGTTATATCGGACGCCGATCCCGGACAGGGAAGGTCGGTCACTGTCTACACTGACAAGCCTTTGGACACCGCCGAGCGAGAATACGTTCCGGACGACCTGTTTGACTGGGAGCGCTACCGTAAACCCAGAGGTATCGATGAAGACTGGGATACCGGTTCCGGGTACCAAGAGGAGATGATGGATGTGTTTG
>GL982569.1:312895-313946 GCA_000220355.1 Candidatus Nanosalinarum sp. J07AB56 | reverse complement strand
CTGCACAGATCTAGGATCAAACTTGAGAACATAGGGTACACGGCCGGCTTCGGAGGATCCGGTGTAGATATTACTGATACGTATTTGAGGGAGTCTAATCCTCATGGCTCCAGCACCTTACCTTACCTAGATCTGAGGTGTGGCGGGTCCGATACTATTGGCAGAGAGGTCAGAAGACACGCGGCGCTCGAGGACTCCTGCGATGTCAGAGATGTCAAAACGCTGAATGCTGTGGAACAGGACTCGAGGTGAGCGGGAAGTGCAGCCCCGTCAACAGTGTGGAAGGATAGACTGGGACGGAATTCTGGATAAATACGAGGACGACCTCCGTGAGGAGTTATCTGGTCGATCAGATTGGGAGGCAGGGATGGTGTTCCACTCCTACCTGCACTACGAGGTCGACGAAGTAGATAAGACCGACTGGGAGGTGAGATTTATGTCGGACGGAGAAAAGCGTCGGGTTGACTGCATCGACACACAGGATGGGGTGCTCTACGACTTCAAGACCAAAAACCAGAACGGTATGACCCACGCACCATACGACGAGGATATCGGCCAGCTCGAAGACTACCTCGAAGCACTAGACGCAGATCTCGGCTTCCTCGTCTACGTTGACCGTGAAACGTTGGAGCTGGAGTACTACCCCGTGCTGGACTAGTCCGCGGAGAATATGGGCATTCAATCTACCCTTGTTAGAGCATTCTTACTTGACTCGTCCTCTGTATCCAGGCAGTGCCGCTCTGGCAACTCTTCTCTGTCGTGAAGACCGCCTGCCCGCGCACCGTACGTCGGCGTGGTGGCGGCGAGTTAAAACGCTCTCGGAACCTTTTGTTGTTGGTTTGGCTAAGAGACTCGTACAGGACACCGGTGTTCGATATAGGCGACACGCTGTATCCGACGACCCGGATGCAGAACAGAGTTTCTCGGAGTGGTGGGCGAGCCTGTTACGTTCGATCCCTACAACTACAGGATATACGACCCGGACGATGTCGCGGAGTTCCTGGCGGAGCGTGGCATCCCGGCGACCCGTACGACATAGTGGAGACGTACC
>GL982569.1:309481-312875 GCA_000220355.1 Candidatus Nanosalinarum sp. J07AB56 | reverse complement strand
GTTCCAATCACCCATTGACCTAGCGAGGAGCATGGGGTCGCTGGTGGAGGACGAGAACCTGCACAGATCTAGGATCAGACTCGAAAACCTGGAGCGGACAACTAACTCCGAAATATCCAAATCTAAGCTCACCTACACGTATCTGAGCGAGTCTAATACTGGCGCGCCTAACACGTTACTATACTTCAGTGTAACGGGAACTCGGTTCGATACCGCCAGTGGAAAGGCCAGACACATGGCTTTCCGGAGGGTTCGACGACATCGGAGACATCAAAACATCGGATCCCATACTATGTATGTTGAGGTGTACGGGAGTTGGCGTCCCGTCCACAGAACGAAAGAATAGACTGGGAGAGATATATATCTGAAGAAGACCTGCAGCCGTATTTATCTGATTTGCCGCCTACAGAGGCCGGGAATGTATTTCACAGTTACATGGAGAACCATGTTGAGATGCCTGGGACCGATTGGGAGGGCGATGTGTACGACGAGAGCGGGGAGCTTGTGGGCCGGTACGACTGCTACGACCAACTGGGGTCAGCTGTCTACGAGTTCAAGACCAAGAGCGAAAGCGGGATGCGCCGCGCACCCTACCCCGAAGACATAGCGCAGCTCGAAGGCTACCTCGAAGGACTAGACGAACGCATCGGCTTCCTCGTCTACGTCGATCGCGAAACACTCGATGTCGACCATTATCCCGTCCTCGGCTAGTCCACAAACAAGATGAGCTCCGACCCGTCTCGGCTGTATCGTCTCCCACCTCGATTTCGTCTCCTATGTCCAGATCGTGTCTCTCTCGGAGCTCTTCCCCGCGTGGAGACCACCTGCCCGCGTAACCGCATGCCGGTGCAGTGGCGGCGAATTAAAACTGTCTCGGAACATGTTGTTGTTGGTTTGGCTGAAGAAAACTCGTACAGGACACCGGTGTTCGATATAGGCGACACGCTGTATCCGACGACCCGGATGCAGAACAGGAGTTTCTCGGAGGTGGTGGGCGACCCTGTTACATTCGATCCCTACAACTACAGGATATACGACCCTGACGATGTCGCGGAGTTCTTGGCGGAGCGTGGTATCCCGGCGAACCCGTACGACATCGTGGAGACGTACCGCCAGCACCAAGAGACATTTCTCGACGAAGAGGGCGTGTTCGACCTGCTCAAAAGGTGTAACAGGGAGTTTGGCACGATAGGCTTCATCTCCGACAACTGTGTGGAGGGGAAGCAGATGATGCGTTCGATGCTTGACCGCCGCGGAATCGAGTTCGAAGGCTTGGTTGTGTCGGAGGAGGTGGGCGTGGAGAAACCAAGGACCGAGATCTTCCGCGCCTTCCTGCTGGAGAGATCGGAACCCCCTCGGAACCTTGCCTACATAGGTAACAACGCGTCCCGCGATTCGGGGGCGGAGGATGTCGGAATGAGGTTTGTGTGGGCGACGATGTACGATACCTTTGGCTCTGTTTGGCCGGGTTGGAGGATATCCAAGCTCGATCTGAACTCGCTGCGTCGGTCCCTGCGGCTCTAGTCCTGTGTCTCTCTCGTGTGTTCTACGAACTCGTTGAACGCCGACTTGTGATCGTCGTCTGCGAACAGCTGCAACCTATGCCTGCCGAGTATTCCGAGGTCTACTGAGACCCTGAGGAAGTAGTCGCCGTTCTGGTCTTCGTCTATCCAGGCTGCGGCCACGTCGCTGGAGAACATGGGTCTGTCCCGGGATTCTTCGTTCTGCCCTGCCTCAAATATGACCTCGTCCTCTCCTGACATACCATGAACGCACCAGCCTGTGTTGATATTATTTCTGGTTCTGAGCGGCGTGGGAGAGCAGTATTTCGCGTTTCACGTGGTAGTCCTCCCTGCGTATCATCTTCACGTACGCCGTGGTTCCGTAGAGCACAAGCAGGAGAGTGGTTCCGATGTAGGAGGCCGCCATCTGCAGGATCTCCACCTGCGGCAGACCGAAAATAGCAGCCACCGATGTGATTATACCGGCGTAGAGCAACACCCGGACGCCCATGTGTACGAGCTTGGATTCCCGGTAGTAGGAGAGGCTCTCTCTGTAGGCATCGAGATCTTCCTGGTCGGCGTCTTCGATGTACCTCTCGACCTCGAGGTGCGCTCTTCCCAGGGGTGTCAGCCTGAAAACCAGGTTCTTGAGTCCCATGAAACAGGTTTCAGCACTACTAAATATAAACAGAGCCAAGTACCGGTCGGTGACCTGTGAGACCAGACAAACTGCTTCGAGAGATGGATGTCAGGTGGCACGGCAACAGACCGGATCTGTCGGTCGGAAGGTTCGTCCTCTACTTCTTCTCCGGCACGTGCCGGAGCTGTGTACAATTGCCCGGTGCTATCGAAACCAGAGAGCTTGAGGCAGGGGTCGCCGGTGTCAGGGTGCCGCAGTTCCGGACGGAGTCCCGCATAGCCCTGGACACCAACCACTTCACGGGTGTCGACCTCGGCGGTTCTTGGAGTGCGGCGGGCAACAGCTTCCTGCCGCGGTTCTTGGTGCTGGAGTCCGGCGACGTCAGGTGGAGGCAGGAGCCGTCCCAGTCCCTGAGCGACGTCGAGGACACCGTGCAGGAAATCTGCGGCGGAGAGATATCGCTTCCGCACCACAGCGACCCGGAGAGGTTCATGCTTGGTTTCCAGAACTCTCCACGGCTGGCGGTTCCGAACTTCCACGGCGAGCAGGAGTTCAGGCACCCTTCCATAGTTGAGCCGGAGAGGCTGCACCTCGGCGGCAGGTGGCGGCACGAGGAGGATAGGCTGGTGGCTGTTGAGGACGCCTCGCTGTCGCTCCGTGCCTCCGGAGATCTGCACCTCGTTCTTGACTCCGCGTCGGAGCTCGGGGTCTCAACCGCCGATACATACGTCGCTGATGAACCGGGCCTTCACACCGTCGCCGAACTGGGCGATAGGGTGCCTGTCTCCGTGTCGCCCCGGCCTGGAACCGGGATTCAGATGGTGGGCCACGACGGTTAAAATCGTCACGACTCAATCGACTGTGTGAAGAACGAAACACGAATCAACGCATTCATAGTCGCCTCCCTGATTCTGTTCGCCTCCGTCGTGGGTGGTGCAGCGGGTTTTCAGTACGCGGACTCCCGTTTTCAGGAGATTGAGTCGGAAACTCAGACCCGGCAGGAGGTGGTGTACCTGAACTCGACCGCTCCGACACCGGAGCCGGCCACCCCCGAGTCGGAGTCGTTCAACTCGGTGTTCCGGGCATCCGAGGATTCTGTCGTCTCAATAACCGGCGGGGGAGCCTCCGGGAGCGGCTTCGTCTACAGACCGAACGGACTCATTGTCACCAACCAGCATGTTGTGGAGGGACAGGACGAGGTCAACATCGGTCTGACGGACGGATCCACTCTTGAGGGCGAGATCATGGGTGC
>GL982569.1:303871-309461 GCA_000220355.1 Candidatus Nanosalinarum sp. J07AB56 | reverse complement strand
CTCCTCTGCGGTGGAGCCTGGTCAGACCATCACGGCGATAGGGAATCCGTTCGGTTTGAGGGGTTCGATGACCTCGGGCATCGTGTCTCAGGTCGGCAGGTTGCTGCCGGTCCAAGGCGACTTCTCAATTCCCAACGTGATACAGACTGACGCAGCTATCAATCCGGGTAACTCCGGTGGGCCTCTTCTGAACATGCAGGGCAGGGTCGTGGGTGTGAACACAGCCATCGAGTCCCGCACAGGTACGTTCTCCGGTGTGGGCTTCGCAATACCCTCGGACACGGTCAGGCGCGTGGTTCCGGAGCTGATACGGAACGGCGAGTACAACCATCCATGGCTCGGTGTCTCAGGCAGGGATCTCAACCCTGAGATATCGCGCCGCATGAACCTGGATACCACCGCAGGTTTCTTGGTGGTTAGCGTGGTAGACGGAGGTCCGTCGGACGGAGCTCTTCGAGCTGGAAGCAACAGGGAGTCCATCAACGGCCAAGGAATCAGCCTGGGTGGCGATGTTATTGTTGCGATAGACGGCGAGAGGATGCGCGGCATCAGCGACATACTGACCTACCTCGACTCGGAGACGGAGGTCGGTGAGACCATCACTGTTACGGTGATTCGGGACGGCGAGCGCCAAGACATCGAGGTGTCGCTGCAGCAGAGGCCGGAGGCATGAGGCTTCTGCTCATAGGTGACTGCCACGGAGAGGTTCCAGATGTTCCGGAAGAGGAGTTCGACGTTGTTCTCGCGGTTGGGGACATTTGTGGCGGGGACGACGAGGCTCGCTCTGCCATGTTCGAATCGATCGGCTCGGACAGCGAGTGGCACGAGATCGTAGGTGAGCAGGACGCGAAGGAGATCGTCCGGGAATCCGTCGAAAAGGGACGCCAGGTACTGGAGACCCTGAACTCAACTGGGAAGCCTGTCCTGGTGGTGCCTGGGAACTGGGACTGGACCGGCCGCATATACGACAACTGGGAGTTCCTGGAGGACAATCTCTTCCAGCGGCTCGTAGACGAGTTCGACGGCGTCGAGAACCTGAACCGCAGCAGGAGGGAAATCGAGGAGGTCGGGTTCGTGGGCTACGGTCCGTGCTCTGGACCTGAGATTCCGCAGTACAGCGACGACGCCCAGAACAAGGATCTCGAGAGAAAGCGCCGTGCCTACGAGGAAGCTAGGGATGAGGTACTCGATCTGTTCGACGGTGGAACGGAGGTGCTGCTCTCCCACAACGTTCCGTTCGACACAGAGCTGGATATGATACGCAATCAGGACTCGCCGAAGAACGGGAGGCACTACGGCTCGCTCGTGGTCCGTGACGCCGTTCAGAACTACTCGCCCGCTCTCAACGTCGCTGGCCACATGCACGAGGGAGAGGGGAGGACACGCATCGGAGATACCGCATGCATCAACACAGGCATACACACTTCGCGCGTCGTCGACACATCGTCCCTGAACAGCTAAGGCTTCGCCTCCACCACTTTGAATCCCTCTGTTTCCTGTCTCAAGGACACGGATCCGGAAAGAAACCGTGAGAGGTCAAGCTCTTTCCGGTGCACTATCACGATTCTGCCGCCCTCTCTGAGCTGTTTCTCTGCTTCCGTCAGCATGTCGCGGAGGACGCCGTCGCCTGCGTGTGTCGGCGGGTTGGAGGCGATGAGGTCGAAGCTCTGGTCTATACCGTGGAAGGCGTCAGACACGAGGGCCTGTCCCGACAGCCCGTTTAGACCTAGGTTCTCTGACGCGTAGCTCGCCGCCAGGCAGTCGTCATCGCTCATGGTCGCGCTGACACATGTGTCGGAGGAGAGGAAGCACCCTACTGCCCCGTAGCCGCAGCCGAGGTCGAGAACCTCTTCGCCGGGTTCTACGGTCAGCTCCTCGAGCAGGGTGCGCGTCCCCGCATCCAGTTCGCCGTAGGAGAAAAGACCCGGACGGGTTCGGAACTCCAGTGTCTGGCCACGCGCCGAGGCACTGAAGCTACGATCAACTCCCGTTCCTTCTGCTTCGGACTCTACTTCGCACTTGACCACTACGTTGCCGGATCTGCTGAAGCTCTCGGTGTCACCGCAGCTCGATAGAAACTGCGAGTACCTGTTTATACCACTCTTCTTGGATCCACACAGCACTATCTCGGAGCCGGCCCCGCCGGCGCTCACAAGACTGGACAGTCTGTCCCTCACTACGTCAATGGACTCGTATGCGGGAGGCGCGTAGACAGCTGTATCAAACTCCTTCTCGGCGTGGAAACCGTTCTGGACCTCGGCCCCGACGCCGTTCAGCTCCAGGTTTTTTCGGTGATGCGGCACGAGCGCGCGCTCCTCGACAGACATCTCACTTCGGCTGCGCGATCGTCGAACTGCACTGGCAGGAAGCCGAAGTCTGGTTCCACCACCAGTAACCTGCCCTCGGGCTTGGCTTCCGATCCAAGTATCTTCTCGGATTTTGAGACACCTTCGTTGCCCCTGAGACCGTCCTCTACGTAGAACTCATCTCCCTGTGCCTCCAAGGTTCTCATATGTCGTACCGCAGGAGCGCCGCTCTTCCTCCGAAGTTTTCGAGTCTCTCGCCGAGCTCGTGGTCGGTGTGAACGACCTCCACATCACCTCCCTTCTGCTCCACCTCCTCCACCAGGTCCGGGTTCTCTCTTCTGGCCTCCACGGTCAGTATCAGCTTGTCTACGGCGCCTGTCTCCGCGGCTTTCCGTGTCGCATCCCCGTACTCGACCCGGTCGTCGTCGCGCAACCTCTCCAGGAATTCGTTGACTGCCTTGGACTCGTCGGATACCCTGCTCCTCTCCACGACTCTCTCGAGTGCGCCGCGGTTGATCGCCTCCTGTAGACCTCGTCTGCCGGTGAGCGAGGTGTCCTGCACCATGATTCTGCTGTCCGTCTCCTCCGAAAGTAGGTCGTTCACCCTGTCCTTCTCGAATCCGGGGCCTGCGAGGACGACGGCGTTGACATCCTTGGAGGCAGCCTTCTCTATGGCGTCGGCGGCCTTTTTCCTGAACTTTTCGGGTCCCTCGGATTCGTACATCTTTCCGGGTACGTTCTCCGTCACGGAGCTGATCTCTTCCACGCCGGATTCGCGTACCTTGAAGAACTCGACGCTCCCGGACTCGATGAGTGCGAACACTACCTCGTAGCTCTCCCTGTCCTCGAGGTCGTGCAACCGTTTCCACTCTTCCTTCGTGAAGTCGGATGATACCTCGAACTCTGTCCCCGGCGTGATGTTGAGTGTGTGGTATCCTATCTCTACGTCCTGGTATTCTCCTTTCATCTCTCCTGTGACCCTGAGTCTGTCGCCCTCGAGCTCGGCTTTCTCCGCCTCCACCGTGAGCTTCAGCGTCTTCTTCTCCCGGCCGTCCAGTTTGGTTCTCTGCGTGACGGCGGACACCATGTCTCCATGTCCTATCAGGTCTTCAAGGTGCCAGAGGTCGTCCTCGTTCTCGACCTTGACCTCCGCGTAGTTCTCTCCCTTGTCCTGTTTCAGCAGCTTCACACTACGGACAGCTGGGACGAGCCATATAAGCAGATCCTGGACTTGGAGCCGTGGGGTATTACTATAACCAGCCGAGCCGAATTCCGGGGCGATGGAGGAACCGTTCGTGATCGTGGTGGTAATCGCGCTTGCCGTCCTCGGCCTTTTCGTCGTCTTGGACTCGGAGGGCTTCCCCGATCTTGGTCAGGGCACCGAGGCCGAGAGAATGGTTTTCGTGTCGGAGAGCTTCGGGCAGATAGGTTCGACCGGTACCGACTTCAGGACGCTGGATCTCGGGGGCTTCAGCGTGGGTGAGGGCCGTGGAGATGTAACGGCCTTCGAGAGGGAGGGACCGGTGTCCGTCTCACAGGGCATACTGTCAGAGAACGAGCTGGTGTTCAACTACAACGCGACGCAGCCTCGTGACGGCGCCGTCACGTTCGAGGTTCTGGGTCGGAAGGGTGGAGGAGAGCTGTACGTCGACGTGAACGGGCAGCGGGTCTTCGAGCGCGACCTGGTGTCGGAGGGAACTCCGGAGATAACGGTGCCTCAGCAGCGCCTCAACCCCGGAACCAACGTCTTCGTGGTCGGCACCACCCGCGGAAGCCTGCTGGGCTCGTCCGAGTACAGGTTGGAGGAGGTCCGGGGCACGGTGAACGACAGGAGGTTCAGCGACGTCGAGAAGAGCTTTACGCTGTACGGTTACGAGCTCCGTGACTTCCAGGACGCCGACCTGAGCTTTGAGGTCGCGAGGTCGGAGAGGGGTGCTCCGCTGCAGATATCGGTGAACGACAACCAGGTGTACTCGAAGCGCCAGCTCGCTGTCCCACAGGAAACCGTGAACCTCACGCCGGTGAACGCAGACCTCGTCCCGGGCGCAAACACCATAAGATTTGACACGCGTAGACCGTCGGTTTACACCCTCAGGGACGCGGAAATCACGCTCAGATACCTCGGAAACGTGGAGCAGGGCTCCGCCCGCACCCAGTTTGGCCTCGCCCCCAGCGAGACCGACTACGCCAACAGGGAGGACACCGCGGAAACCATCAGCTTCGACTACCAGAACCTCCTTCCCTCTCCCACACCGGTCACGGTCGAGCTCAACAACTACACCACCTCCCTGACCCCGGAGAACGGACGCAACACGGTTGAAATACCCGAAGGCGAAATCAAGGAAGAAAACACCCTGGAGTTCAGAAGCCGCGGAACCTTCCAGCTCCAAGCGGTGGACATGGAGTCGGTCAACGAGGATGGATAACGAGCTAATACTCAAAGCGCTAAAGCGAATAGGGATAACTGAGTTCATACCATTTGGCGGCGATTGGGTACAGTATTTCATTTTAGATCAGTCTGAGAGACCATCTCTACTGGTTCCGCTCGTTGGGATGATACCTGTTGTCGGCTCAGTCGCGTGGCTCTGGGATCTTCTGTCATCGGACAACGAGCCATCGCCCGACGACATAGACCGGCTCGAAGGCAGGGGTCGCGGCAGGGGAAGATCGTCGAGGCGTCGGGGACGCGCAGCGACCGACGGCGGCCAAGTCGTTACAGGTAGCGACAGAAATAATGACGATGACGGATTCTCTATCCCAGTAACAGCAGTAAAGTTTGGTTCCCTTGCCGTCCTCTTGGTGGGGCTGCTGTTCGTTGGTACGACTGTTGTCTCGGGAACTGTTGGGGACTATGGGCAGGTGGCGGCGGAGGAAGTACAGGACGAGACAGTCGGCGGCATCGCCCCCGACGTCTCTGAGGACGTAACCGCAGGTGTCCAGAGAGGCGTAGGGGCCTTGAACTGTATTAACGCGGGACCCGGCTGTATCCAGGAGTGGCAGCTTGAGAACGCGAAGACGGAACAGCCGGACTCGAAAGACGCAACGAAGACCTTCGACTTGAGCGTGAGAAGCTTCCAGCTTGGCCGGGAGGGCGAGCGGTTTGACGTGTCCTCAGAGTCCCCTACAGAGGGAATACCTATCGAGATGAGGATCTTCAACAACAGACGGGGAGTTGATGGCATCAGGGCGAGAAACGTCGAGTTCAAGATCATGGTGGTGGACGGCAGCCTCGGTGAAGGTGCGCTCGCTGAAGCAGGCACTTTGTGCGACACTGGTTGGGTGCC
>GL982569.1:295456-299496 GCA_000220355.1 Candidatus Nanosalinarum sp. J07AB56 | reverse complement strand
TATCGATACTGCTCCGATGAGTCCCGCGGCGATTTCTCCCACTGCCGGCGCGGCAGCGGCCGAGGCTCCGGCGGCGACCGCTACCGGACCATAGATTTCCTCTAGTTCGGCGTCTGCATACTCCAAGATGCGCGGGTACCCGACTACTGCGGCAGCTGCGAGAGCCACGGCTACCGCGGACCCTGTGGGCGTGGATATCAGCGCGTCGGCTTGAGACAAGGTTTTAACGGGAGTGAACTCCATCATGTATGCGTGGAACACCGCTTCTGTGCCTTAACTGTGTTTGCTACTGTCCTCTTGGCGAGCGGTTGTACAGGCACCGGTGGAGAGGAACCCCAGGGCTCTATAACGGTGGATAGGTTCTCCGCCACGCCCTCTCAGCTGTATGCCTCGGACAGCTCCTTCGTGAGGCTGCAGATACAGGCCACGAACACCGGTAGCTCGGACGCGGAGTTCGCTGTCGGCGAGAAAGGTAACAGCGTTTTGAGGGATTCTTGTCCCGACTTCTTCAAGATATCGAGCTTCGATGCCCGCACCTCCACTGCACCGGAGACACAGGAATCGTACGACGTGGAGACTGGCAGCAGGGTAGACATGGACTGGAGGCTTGATTTGAGGGATGGGATCAGAATACCTCTACAGGGCTACGAGTGCGGCTTCGACTCCCTGTTACGGTTCAACTACAGTACCTCGACCTTCGAGCAGGTGCAGGTCAAGCCCTCCGAGGACGTAGAGAACGCACCTCTGGACTCGGGCTCGAGCTCCGGCCCGATGAACCTCGTTATAGAACCCGTTCCGGGCACCCTGGGAGTGGAACAGTCCGGCAGGTACGTCTCGGGGGCGGACAACACTGTGACGGTTCTTTTCAGACTCCAAGGAGTGAAGTCGGACGGGAAGTCTGGGGTGGTCGACATCGACGAGTCGAGTTTTGAAGCATCCGCAACACAGCCCCTCAACACCGATGGCGGCGGTCAAAGTATAGGTCCGCAGGACTGCTCGAACTACCCGGACGGCTCCAGAGACCTTATGCTCAACAAGGGAGAATCCGTGGATGTGAGGTGCGAGCTCGATGTCGGTTCCGTAGATACCAGCCGCGTACCGGAGATATCGGCCTCGGTTGACTACACCTACCTCAAGAACCCGGGAGAGGAAACTGTCAGGGTGGACAACACTGCAACGCAGTAGAGTCATGTCTCTGTTGCTGGTGTCGGTCGTCGCGGTGTCGTCGGGCTGCACGAGTTCCAGCATTCCGGGCGCGCCGCCTACCGATCCGGAGGCGGATCCAACCCTCTCTATAGCGGAGCTCACTCCTGTCGACTCGGCACTGAACCCGGGCCAGGAAACGGTTCTGCGCATGAGCCTGGAGAACAGGGGGTCTGCGGACAGAGAGGTAACGGATATCCAGCTCTCGAACACAGGTCTGCTGGAGGTGGAGTCCACGAGCTGCGAGTCCGTGACCGTGCGGGCGTCCGTCGAGGGATCGCCCGGCAGGTACCAGTGTACCTGGCAGGTGAGAGCTCCGGAGGCCTCCGAGCTGACCGTGTCGGACCGCAGCTTCTCCCCGACGGCGTCCGTTACCTACGACTCGGCTCTCCGAACGCAGAACGGCGTCCCACTGAGGTTCAGAGAGACGAACCAGCTAGATTCCGTAGAGAGCCGTAGCTTCTCGTTCTCCAACGGCGAGCTCTCGCTCTCCGGCACGTATGACTTCCCGATGCCTCTGTCCGGCTCACCGATCGATATGGAGGTCACGGTCGGCGAGACAGGCAGGATGGTGGAGACAGATGGATCCGAGATGTCGATCGACTACAGACCCGAATATCTGGTATCCAGCGACTGCCCGACCTCGCTCGACAAACCCGATGTCGGGCGCTCCAAGAAGTTCTCGTGCACGGTCTCCTCCGACGCCGCGTCCACAGAGCGCTTCTCACCCACTATACTATATAAACAAACTAGGACCCAGTCAACAACAATGACGGTGCAGAAAAGATGAAGGCCCAACTCAACGCCCCGGCGATGCTCGTACTGGGCCTAGTACTGGTGGCCTCCGGTTGCACCAACACTGAGGGGAGCGACTCCGCTGATGTATCAGTCGAACAGGAGTCGGGTGTCACGATACAGAGCTTTGAGACACAGAGATCGGAGGTCAGGGAGGGGGACAGCATCAGGCCACGCATGGTGGTGAAGAACAACGGTGGCAGAGCTGCTCAGAACGCAAAAGCACTGCTCTACAACTACCCGAGCGTCTGGAGCTCTGAGGACGGGACGAACGCGGTCTTGGACTTCGGAGATATCAGAGCTCCCGACCCGGACAGGAACAGGCCATCGCCTCCAGCGAGGGACGATGCGACAATACAGGTGAACTCGGACTACCGACAGGGACAGAACGTGCCGGTGGACGTCAAGGCGGTGCTGGTCTACGACTACGATACGATCGCCGATACAGGAGTGATCGTGGCGCCGCGTGCACTTGCCCCTGAGGTGGACTCCTCGCCGGAAGTCGACAACACCGCGGGACCGGTGCAGATGGACGTCGTCTCCGAGGCAGTGATATCGGTGCCGGAGGACGAGACCCAGGCAAGCACACAGGTCTGCCTGGAGGTCAAGAACGCGGGAGACGGGACACCGCTCCTGCCCTCGGTGTACGACAGCGGTATACGCTCCGTACCACTCAGCAACATAAACGAGAACGTGAACGCGATGAGGGTGACGGCCGAGATACGTTCCGATATTGTCGATGTTGCGGGCGAGAATCCGAAGACCATCAGGCTGTTTGACAGCACAGCCACAACACGGTGCTGGGATCTACAGGCAAACGTCGATCAGAACATAAACCGGCAGACCACAGAGAGAGTGTCGTTCATAGCGGAGTACGCCTACCGAGATAAGGACTCGATAGGTCTATCGATCACCGGAAGGGACGGAACACCCGACGCATCATCCTCCGGTGGTTCTGGCTCTGGAGCCAGTATTCCGTCACCGCCCTCAGGCGACAGCGATGTAGTGGAGCCAAACGTAGATACTCCGGAGTGAGCCAAGCATTATGAACAAACCCGTGACGCTGATAGCGTCTCTACTAATACTGAATGCAGGTGTGACGGCTCTTACAGGTCTCGATCAAGAGAGGGGTAACTATGTGGGAGAACTCAATCCCACGGGAGACTTCGCTTTCATCTCGTTACCTACCGAAGACGCAGTGAGCGTCCAAGACATTCAGGGCTGCGATTTCAAGGGACCTCCGAGGGCATACGGATACAACGGCGGCGTGTACCGCAAGAACGTTGTCCACGGCACCAGGGGCAACATACTACCGTTGGAGAGCAGTTGCGATTTCACGATAGACAAGGATGATATCGTGGACGATGAGCCCAGAGACATACGAGACAACCAGTGGATTATGTTCTCCCCGTCCGAGGAGCGAAAAATCAACCAGCTTGCGGACGCTGTCGGTAGCTGTACAATAAACCGCGCTGGGGGCGCTCTCACATATCAGGTCGACATGTCAGGTAACCAAGCTCTAGGGGAGGAGGACGACATGAAACCGGGTGAAACATACTGGCTTAACTTGGATGGACAGGGCTGTGGGGTGGACTTCCTAGAGTCTACCACGAGCGACATATCACTGACTATTGAGAATCCTGCCGAAGAACCTGCCGAGGTAGGTCGAGGTGAAGAGTTCAAAATACAGGTATTCGCTGACTCGGAAGACGGCGTGAGCCAGATAACACTTGAGGATGCTGATGAGACTCGGCAGTGCGAATCAAGTACCCCTGGATCAACGACTCCAATAGTATACACATGCGAGGCAGATTTCACCTACTCGTTTGACAGCGTCGAACAAGAATCGGTGGTGGTCTCGGCAACGAACCTGAACGGAGTCACCGAAGAGGAAAGAATCAATTTCAATGTTAACGGTGACGCCGCTGACGGATCTGAATCCAGCGACACCGTATCAGCCAAGGACGCATTCTACCGGTTTTACTTAGTGAATGGCGATGAGAGAATATCGTTCAAGGAAGTGAACAAACTCAATACATACG
>GL982569.1:278589-295406 GCA_000220355.1 Candidatus Nanosalinarum sp. J07AB56 | reverse complement strand
GTTCCCACGGGTTGACAGTATGGATTTCTGCGATGACTGCGGGGGGATGCTGGTCTCAAAGGACGGAGAGATGAAATGCCGGAGCTGCGGCGCGTCACAGGAGGTTGAAAGCGACGACTACAAGATGAGCGACGAGAAGGAAGAAGACCCTATGGACAGGCTCAATGTCTCCAGCGAGGACGACCAAGAAAGCACCCGCCCCACCTGCGACAAGGAATGCCCGTCATGCGGAGAGGAGACAGAGCACGAATGGTGGATGGAACAGACACGCGCCTCTGACGAGCCGGCCACTCGCTTCTACGAGTGCCGGGAGTGCGGAAACGTCCACAAGGAATACGACTAGACAGGTCTGCTACTCTGTTTCCAGCTCGTCCTTCTTGTTGAGTTCGTCCGCTAGAAAGTTGACGGATGCACGGAGCTTGGCGATCTCTTCGCGTGTCTCCTGTTTCTCGTCCTCGAACTCGCGGCGATCCAGCTTCTTCTCGAAGTCGAAGTCACGGTTCTCCACCTCTACGGAGAACTCGCCCTCCATCTGCTCCACTCTCCTCTCCAGCTCCTTCATCCGTCTCCTGCAGGTCGTCCGTCCTGTTGCGGAAACCTTCTATATCGTCTCGCGTCTTCCGAACCTGTGTGGTCAGTTCGGAGAGCGTGTCGAGCAGTCCCTTGTCGTGTATGTCGTCGAGCTTCGTGGCATGGGAGTCGAGCCTCTGCTCGAGCTCTTGAACCCTGTGTTCTGGCGCCGTCATCTCCAGCATCTCCTTGACCTCGTCCATCTCCTTCTGGTGGTGTCTGAGTTCCTCGGTAAGGTCGGTTCCGAGATCCTCCATCAGGTCTTGGAGCGCGGAGTCCAGAGCGTCCGCCTGACTGGAGAGCGACTCCTGCCTCTCGGACATTTGCCGTATCTGGTTCTCCAGTTTCTGCTGCCTGTCGGGCTTGTCGTTGCCGAGTATACCGGAGAGGTCCACACCGCGATAAGAATCAAGGCGGCTTATGAAATCCACCGGTCACCCTAAAAAGGTCAGCGCCACCTCACAGAGTATGGCAGACAATCAAAGACGAGCGCCGGCAGAGCCGGTTGAAATAGAGGACATAGACCCCCAGGCCGACGTCCGTGGAAGGGTGGTTGGGAGCGTCATAGACCTCGGGGATGACTCACTTACCGTGGACGACGGAACGGGAAGCGTTGAGGTGTTCGCGGACGATGGACAGCTCGATGATGTGGAAGAGCAGGACACCGTTCGAATACTTGGGAGGGTTCTGCCCGCGCCCGAGGGATTCGAGCTACAGGCGGAGGCACTCCACGTCCTGAGCGTGGGGAGAGAAACCTATGACAGCGTTAAAAAGATTGTTAACACGACTTCATAACAAAGGTGTTAAACAGTGTTTGAAGCAAGAATAGACGAAGTCAGCGTCCTGAAGTCCTCTATGAAAACCGTATCCAATCTGATCTCGGAGGGACTGCTCCAGATCGAGGAGGACAGAATCAGGCTCGTGGCCGCCGATCCGGCGATGGTGGCACTCGTTGACCTAAGGCTCGAGGAAGAGAGCTTCGAGACCTACGAGGTGGACGAAGAGGACAAGATCGGTCTCAACCTCGAAAACCTCTACTCAATCCTCAGGAGAGCAAACAGCGACGACTCCGTTACTCTGGAGGTAGACGAGAACCAGGCGGACTTCCATGTTACAATGGAGGGTGCTTCGACGCGCAACTTCTCGCTTCCGATACTCAATCTGTCGGAAGACGACATACCGAGCGTCGACGACCTGGATCAGTTCACGTCGACAGTGGAGATGGAGAGCTCTCTGTTCTCCGACGCCATCGGGGACGCGATGGTGGTCGGCGACTCCGTTGTGTTCGAGAGCGATGGACATTCACTGGAAATCATCGCTGAAGGCGACCAATCAACAGTAGATTTCCGGGTCGACGAAGATTCACCGGGAGTGGTGGAAATCGACGGATCCGACGCCCGCTCCATGTTCGCTCTCGAATACCTGAACAAGATGAGCGGTGCGAAATCCATCTCCGAGAACACCAAGCTCCGGATTGGAGAAGACTTCCCCATGCGCGTCGAGTTCACCGCACCAGAGAACGCTAGTCTGTCCTTCATTCTCGCGCCAAGGATAGAAGAGGACTAGAGTCCGGAGAGGCTTCCGGGTTGGCCGTCAAAAAATACTGATGCCTGAGAAGCCAAGAACTGGAGAATCAGACAGTACTACAGTCGCGACACCGTCCAGGGACGCATGCTGGGAAACGCGGAGTACAGAGAGATGGTTCCAACATATGAATCCGGCTTTGGTCATCGGCCGGACGCCGTCAACTTCCGGGGTGACCTGGAGCAACTGGTTGAAGACGGCACCGTCGCCTTCCACGGGAGCGTGGAGAGGTGGCGCAACCCCCTGCTCATCGATGAGTCGGATCAAGACGCACTACGCAACGGATGGGACCTCGTCATGGACATCGACTGCGATTCGTCGTTTGAGCTCGCGAAAGACACCGCCCGGCTGCTGCTTGACACGCTCGAGACACAGTTCGAAATAAACGCAATTGGTGTCAAGTTCTCAGGCAATCGGGGTTTCCACGTCTCCGTCCCGGGAGCCGCCTTCCCCGACAGAATAGACGACAAGAAGATGTCCGACCTCTATCCCAAGTTGCCGAAGGCATGTATCAATGTTCTGCGGGAGGAGATGGAGGACGACATGCGAGGTCTAGTGAGAAAACACGGGTTGGAGGAGGAGATGTCGACCAGCCACGGCGTAGACCCTTACCAAGTAGCGGACCTCGAGAACAACTGGGGTTCCAGACACCTGTTCCGGATGCCGTACTCGCTGCACGACTCGTCCTGGCTCGTGTCCCTCCCTATACCGAAGGACGGCATACAGGACTTCGAAAAGTCGGATGCCGAAATCTCCGAGGTCGAGGTAGACACCGAGTTCTTCCGCGAACCAGAGGGAACAGAGGCTGGAAGCCTCGCAGTGGAGGCGATGGACTGGCTGGAAGAGCACACGCAGGACGCCGACGTCGACACATCAGGCGAGTTCGACGCACCAGACGAGGCGATCGACCCCGAGCACTGGCCCCCCACAATACACAACATACTCGACGGCCTGGAGGACGGAAGGAAGCGCGCCCTCCTGATACTTGTAAACTTCCTCCAAGCCGTGGGCTACGACTTCGACGATGTCGAGGAGAGAATATGGCGGTGGAACAAGGAGAACAGCGAACCACTGAACGAGGCATACGTGAGGTCGCAGCTGGGCTGGCACCGGCGCCAGGACGAGATCGTGCCCCCGCCGAACTACGACAGCGATGGGTACTACCGCGACATCCAGGTCTACGAGGGTGACGACCTCGAGGAAAAGGTCGCTAACCCCGTGAGCTACGCCTTCCGCAAGTCCGGAAAGAGCCGGGAGAGTTCCGGAGAGCAGCAGAACTCCGGCGAGAACGGCTCCGACGAGGAGAACTTGGTATGTCCATACTGCGGCAAGGAGTACGAGATCGAGGCATACTACCGCGAACACGTCAGGAAGTGCTTCGGATAGTCGTTGACCGTATAAACCTGCGGAATATCTAGATAGTCCGTGGTGGAGGAAGAGGACTCGGTCCTGAGCTTCAACCGGCTGCGGAAGGTCGAGAAGCAGGAGAGACGCAACGAAGACCTCTCCAGCCTCGAGAACGACTTCTTCCTATCGGCTGCACAGTACCTCGAGGACAAGGAGAACTCGGGCAACCGCAGAGAATACATGAACGCCAAACGCCTGTTCAAGCGGATAGTTTCTCAACGACGCCAGAAAGTGGTGAAAAACGCCAGGCTCTCACTGAAGTCAGACATAAAGGCGTCCGAACTCAGTCTCCTGCCGCGCGAGACCGAGCTGTTTCTGTCGCTGAAGGACGACTTCGAACAACACGAACACGAGATAGAGGACGTCGTGGAGAACGGAGGAAGCGGCAGCGTGCCCAGAGTCGAGACGCCGTCGGAACAGAGCCAGGAAGAAGCGGAACAGAAAGAGGAAGAAACGAGAGAAGGCTACGAGAGCGTGCTCATAAAACAGGACGTACCCGAGTTCATGGGCACCGACCTGGAGTCATACGGACCTTTCGAACAGGGGGAGAAGGTAGATCTCCCGGAGGAAAACGCAGAGATACTGAAAAACAGGGGGAGCGCTGAAACGGCGTGAAGGTTCTGGCGCTCGGAGGCTCCGTCGTAGGGATGCACAGAGAACAGATACCGCGCCTGGCTGACGCGGCCTCCGGCTTCGACGTGATAGTTACCGGTGCCGGACCCCTGTCCCGCTACATCAACCACAGCACCGCCGATGAGGCAAGCAAAGACCTTATCGGCATAAGAGCGACGCGCCTCCACGCACAGGCGGTCGCGGTGGAACTCGAGAACTCCAACTTGTCAATACCGGAGAGTTTCCAAGAGCTGGCCGACATGCAGGAGAGGTTCGACACGGTTGTCTCCGGAGGCATGGTTCCAGGATACTCCACCGACGCCGTCGCCGCCACCGCCGCAGAGATTCTGGACGCCGAGCTCTACATCGCCACCGACGTCGAGGGGATCTATAGCCGCCACCCCGATGATGAAGACGCGGAGATGCTGGATGAGGTATCCGTCGACAGACTCCGGAGAATGACGGAGGGTAACTCGGAGGCAGGTGGCTACGCCCTTATCGACAGGACAGCACTAGATATAATCGACCGTTCCGACATACCAAGCAAGGTATTCAAGGGCGACCCCGGTAAACTAGAGAAGGCAGAGGAATGCGACGGAACTCAGATACACTGACTGCCTGAGTCTATAATAAAACTCGTGGAACACTGTAGGAATATGGTCAAGATCCCTAAAGAACAGAACAGGTACTGCTCGGACTGCGACACCTACACGGAACACACAGTAAAGGAAACAACCAACGCCCGGGCATCTCCCTTCAAGAAGAAGGATCGCAAGAGGGAAAGAAAAATCAACAAAGGATACGGTGGCTTCCCGTACGAGGATCCGGCCCACCGGAGCAGGGGACGCAAAAACCCCATATCCGAGAAGAAGGACCTATGCTACACATGTAAAGACTGCGGCACAGCGTACAAACCCCAAAACCAGATAAGAACCGCGAAACTGGAGATAGAGAGATAATGCCAGCTACCTTCTACAGGGTCGAATGCCAAGAATGCGGCAGCCGCCAGAAAATCTTCTCGCGCCCGGCCTCGGAAATCGATTGTAACGTGTGCAGCGAAACCATCGCGGAACCAAGCGGCGGACAAGCAGAGCTCGAATCCGAGCTCATCGAAGAACTAGCACCGGAATAAGAGACCAAAAATGGAGATAGAGCGAGAAAAACCGGAGGAAGGCGACTTCGTCGTAATCGAGATAACAGAGGTTGACAAGAACTCTGCGTACGCAGAACTGGAGGAGTACGATGGTCTCAACGGCATTATACACATATCAGAGGTGGCGCGCTCTTGGGTCGACGATGCCTCGAACGAGATATCGGAGGGCGAGAAGACCGTGGCGCAGGTGGTGGACTCCAGCAGCGAGACGGTCGACTTGTCCTTGAAGCGTGTGAACGACGAGGAGAAACGCTCCGCCATGGAAAGAATGCAGAAGAGAGGAAAAGCCGAGGACTACCTCGAGGAGGCCGCACAGAGGACTGATGCGGAGGACATACACTCAAAAGCCAAGTTACTGAGAGAGGAGTTCGGTTCCGTGTTCCACGCCTTCGAGGTATCGGTCGCAAGACAGGAGCGACTCAAGGAAGCTGTGGGCAAGGAGTTCGCGAGCGCAGTGCAGGAGGTAGCGAAGGACAACATCGATCTCCGGCAGGAGAAGCTGGAGGGAGAGATAGAACTACGGTTCACGCAGGAAGACGGCGCCAGCCGGGTCTCGAAGGTGTTCTCCGACCTCGGAGATGGAGTAGAGGCCACGTACATATCAGCTCCGGAGTACAGGCTGACGGCATGGGGAAGAAATACCGAGCTAGCGAAGGAGAAGATAGACGACGCCGTCCTGAAAACCAGGAACCGCGCAGAGGAACTCGGCGGAAGCTTCGAGTTCGAGCGGGCCTGAGATGATCAGGAAGAACCCAGACACCGGACAGTATACCGTGAAGGACGCAGTCGACGGCACCGAAACGGTTTCGACGCACCCGCCAAAATTCTCATACCCAGACGACATGGCAGAATACAGACGCAGAACGAGGGAAGACACAGAATGAAAGACACACAACTCAATCTTGACGACACCGAAGTCGAAAATCCAGTACTCGTAGAGGGCCTCGCAGGCATAGGACACATAGGAAAGACCACAGTTGCGTACCTCGCGGAACACCTCGGGGCGGAAGAGATAGGTGAGATAGAGAGCAGCCACTTCCCGCCGTTCACACTCATCAGCGACGACAAGCACATAGAACTGCTTACCAACACGATTTACAGCATCGAGCGCGAGGACGGCAGAGACCTTGTGCTAGTGGAGGGCGACGCACAGGCATCCACGAACGAGGGACACTACGAGGTGGCGGAGACGATACTAGATCTCGCCGACGAGGTCGAGGCACACGAGATAGTGACCGTGGGGGGCTACGGAACCGGGGACGTTGTGGACGACCCGGACGTGTTCGGTGCCGTCACCGCGGACGAGATGAAGGAGAAGTTCGGCAGGGCAAGCTTCGATCACGAGGTCGGGCAGATAGTCGGCGCCTCCGGACTGGTTCTCGGTCTGGGAGAAAACAGAGGCTACAAAGGCGTGGCTCTGCTCGGGGAGACACCTGGATTCCTCCTGTCGGACCCGTCCGCCACCGAAGCCGTGCTACAGTCACTGGAGGAGGCGCTGGACCTCGACCTCGACTACAACGACCTCGAGGACAAGGTACAAGAGTCGCAAGACGTGCTCGAAAAGCTCCAGAACCTGAAGCAACAGCAACAACAGGGAGAGAAAGAGAGTCAGGGAGGAGACCTGGGGTACATAGGATGAAGGAACTTACACGCTACGAGAAGGCGCGCATAGTCGGAGCCCGGAGCCTACAACTTGCGATGGGTGCGCCACGGATGGTGGACACCGACAGCTCCGACCCCATGGAGATAGCCGAGCACGAGCTTGAGGAAGGAAACATACCCATAACCATCCAAAAGTAGCTGCAGGCGATGCAACGCACAGGTCTCAGAAATTACTGTGCTGATCGGCTATGGAATCACCAATGACCGAACAAAGTAAGGAAAGCTTCGACAGAGCAGCTGAGTACAAAGGGAAGGACACCCCAAATCGTCCACATGTTTGATTACTCCATGAGACTTGAAGATGGCGACACAACAAGAGCTGGACAATCTTGGTCGTTGAGGGACGACAGACCAGTAGAAGCCAGAGAATAACAGACCGGAAGTAGTACGGAGCCCGGGTCTTGACCGCAGCACTAAGCTCAGCTGAGTAGAGGACGCGGCAGTAGAGCGGTCCAGCAAGCGTCTGCGCCCCTTGGGTCGCGGAAGCTCTGTATAAAAAACTCCAGTCGGTTCGTTCTATATGCAACAGACTGGTCAACAGCTGCTGACTGACCGCGAAGACTACCTCTCCGCTGGAGTACACATCGGCACTCAGAGGAGCACCGCAGACATGGACGACTACATCTTCCAAGTAAAGAAAAACGGACTCGCCATAATCAACCTGGAGGACACCGACCGCAGGATACGCGAGGTCGCCACAAAGCTACAGGAGTTCGCACCAGGGGAAATACTGGTGTGCGGCGAAAGAGAACAGCTCCGCGAACCGGTTGAAACCCTCTCCGAGAAGCTCGGAACCGATGCAGTTGACGGCAGGTTCATGCCAGGCAGCCTCACCAACCCCAACAGCGACCAGTTCAACGAACCTCGAGCCATAGTAGTGGTCGACCCGGACGAGAACCGCCAACCGATAACCGAAGCCAACAAGGTAGGTGTGCCGGTGATAGGCTTGGTGGACTCTGGCGCCGAGCTCGATGGCATCGATGAGCCAATACCCGCCAACAACAAGGCGCGGAAGGCAGTTGGCACGGTCCTCTACCTGCTCGGCAAGGCCTACGCTGACGCGAGAGGCACGGAGTTCGACGCCGGTCTAAACGATTTCCGGCCCGAACCGGATAGAACAGAGAAAGAAGAGGACGCATAGGGCTTTAAACCCCACATTTACGTCTACGTAACTATGTTCGATCTCACGGATAGCAACAAGAACAGTGACGACCTCGAGGAAAACATGAAGGAAATCAAGCAGATGATAGACCAAGAGAAACAGAAATCATCTGCCCCCGACGAACAACCACAGACGGAGAGCTCGGCGATCAACCAGAACACCTCACAGACCCCGGCGGAGAACCAGGCGCAGGGACAGCAAGCCCGGCAACAGACCGAAAACACGCAGTCCAGTGCTGACCCGGCCAACCTGTCCGTGAACCGACCGACCTCAGGCGGCGTTGATAACCCGGATATAGGCGGGGGCGGTGCAGGGCCGTTGTTCATCAGGCAATCCAAATTCGACGATGCATCCCGGATGATAGGGCAGATGCGCCAGCTCTCGCGTGAGATGCAGCAGGTCACCCAGCAACTATCGCAGGGTATGGAGCAGGACGCGCAGACGGAAAGGCGTGCGCGGGAACTCCTGAAAGAGCTCGATGACGGCCGGCGCAATGTACAGGACGTCGTCTCGCCGGAGGACTGAAGGCTAAGCTGAGCGCCGACGAGGTTCTACAGTCGCCGCGCGGCTACCTGAAAACAGGCAACGGCGCTGCCACAACACTTAGATAAAAAGAGTTGGATGCCATATTGTTTCTCAGCCAATGACCTATCAGAAATTCGAAGTAGGAGAGGCGATGGTCGAGCAGACCTATGACGCCGTTGAGGAGGCAGACCAGACAGGAAAAATCGTGACAGGAACAAACGAGGTTACGAAGGCCATAGAAAGAAACGAGGCCGACCTCGTCATTGTAGCTGGAGATGTTTCACCAGAGGAGATTGTGATGCACCTGCCGGCGCTCTGCGAGGAACGAGAGGTGCCCTACACCTATGTACCCGAGAAAGACGAACTCGGGGCCGCGGCAGGGGTAAACGTTCAGGCTGCGTCCGCAGCCGTCGTCACGAAGGGACAGGCAGAGGACGATGTAGAGGACATAGGACGCAAGGCCGGCGAGCTCCTCGAGGCCGAACAGGAATGACTCTCGCAACAGTTGTCGATGTCATCGGCGACCAAGGACACAGAGGAGTCGAAGAGATTCGCTGTAGAATCATCGAGGGAGATCAAGAGGGCAAAATACTCGTCAGGAACGCCAGGGGACCCATCCAAGAGGAAGATGTCGTCCACCTGATGGAAACGGAGATGGAAGAATAGTGCCGGAGTGCGAGTACACAGGCGACGAGATACCGGAAACCGGCGGCAAACTCCTCGTCCTGAACTCCGGAGAAAGACTGTATTTCAAGTCCTCGAAGGAGCAGAAGAACTGGGAGAAGAACCGAGGACACGAGTACGCCGACAAGTAACACCTTGGAACTACTGCTCTGCCGCCACGGCGAAACCAGTTACAACAAGAACGGACTGATACAGGGAAGCCTCGACATCGAGCTGAACGAAAACGGCAGGCAACAAGCACGGAGTCTCGCCGACAGAGTATCGAAGCACGAGATAGACGCACTCTACACCAGTCCATACCTCCGCGCGGTCCAGACCGCAGACATAATCTCGGATGAAATAGGAGTCGAGAAGACACCCGAAGATAATCTCAGAGAAGTTGATCAGGGCGATTTCGTCGATGTCCCGATACAGGACGTGAAGGACGCAATCGAGGAATCAGACGACCCGGAGCACGAGTGGGCGCCGGAAGGAGGGGAAAGCATGGTGGAATGCAGACGGAGAGCCGTGGATACTCTTCGCGACCTTGCAGAGAAGCACTCGGGTGAGACAGTGGTGGCCGTGGCCCACGGCTCCTTCAACAAGGCCGCAATCCTCGGGATACTGGGATACTCAACGGAGCATTTTGACCGGATGGCACAGGACAACTGCTGCTTGAACCTGATGAGGCCAGCACAGAGAAAGGTCGTGCAAGTAAACTGCACCGACCACATCTCAGGAAAGTAGTTCAGAACTACTTGTCAGAAGGCGGAAGCAGATCTGACCCGTTGAAGGTCAAAGAGGTGTCGAATTACTCTCCAGCCGGCCGCACAGTTCTTCAAGTGTACGAAGCGTCTCTTCGGGGGCGTCCTCCGTAATGTCTTCTGTAGCATCATCTGAGTCTGTTGCAGTGAGAGTGCCTGTCTCGGGGACGTATGTGGCCTGATGATACTGCGCCTCGCTGGTGCCATCTTCTACTCCTCCAATGAGCTGCTGGTAAGGTAACTCGACGGAATGCTGCGTCGTAGGGCCGGCTTGAGAATATTGTATAGAAACCTCGATGCGTCCGGGTTCAGCGAACTCGTTGACCGGTGTATCCGCTGTTTTGGTTTCGGACTGGCCGTATGTCTTCTGCACCATGTATGTGAGTCGGTGTTAAGGGCAATAATATGAGGCGGAGAACACCTTGAGAAACGGCACATCTGAACGCTTATGTGGCTGTTCATGACGACGCTCGAACGCATTTAGATGCACTGAGAGAGTTTGTGACGGCTATCCTATGTGAGAGGTATCGTTCAGCAACTCTATCTCCCAGTATCTGCCATTGTGAGCCAGCTCGTTGACAGAGCAGTTGTCGGTTCTGACCTGGTAGCTTCTCTTCGAGGTATGGCCCATCACACCCGGTACAAGCACCTTGATTGGGCCTCCGTGCGCGATGGCGAGCACGTCGTCATGCTGGCTCTGCGCTACTTTCTCCATGAAACCAAGTACCCTGTGTTTGAGCTCCTCCAAGCTCTCTCCGCCATCGGGCTTCCAGAGGTAGTCTTCTTTGTCAGACGCCCTGATGTCCTCCACCATATCGTCGAAGGGCTCGCCACCATACTCCGCTCTCTCTACCTCCCTGAGGGCGTCCACTTGATTGATTTCCAGGCCGTGGCGCTCGTTCACTACGCGGGCTGTCTGGAGGGCTCGCTTCATCGTACTGGAGTACACCGCGTCGAACTCCCTGGTTGACAACCTCTCCGCAAGCGCCTCCGCCTGCTGTTCACCTGTCTCGTTGATCTCCGTCTCCAGCTGCCCCTGGACAATACCGCTGTCATTGTAGTCAGTGCGTCCGTGCCGACACATCGTGAGCGAGGTATCAGACATATTTGTGACTAATTGGGGTGAAGTTTTATCGAAGTTGACTGCACCATCTGATAGCTGTATTCTCCGGCTATCGCGTCAACAAGACGGTGAAGATGCGAGTTGGGTGGCTCTCAAAGAAACCCAATAAAGATTCGGCGCGGTGTTTTAGACATGGAAGAGAGCGAACTCAGGCAGCCTATAGTGTCCGTTCTTGGACACGTGGACTCCGGGAAGACCACGCTTCTGGACGGAGTCCGGGGTTCGAGCATAGTAGAGGACGAGGCCGGCAGCATAACCCAGATGATAGGTTCTACAGAGGTGCCGATTAAGACGCTGCGGGAGACCTGTGGAGAGCTCCTGGACACCCTAGAAACCGACATCACCTTACCCGGACTGCTTTTCATCGACACCCCAGGCCACGCAGCCTTCTCCTCGCTTCGTAGCCGTGGGGGAAGCATCTCCGACATCGCGGTCCTCGTCGTCGACATCAAGCAGGGTATGCAACCACAGACAGAGGAGGCCCTAGAGGTTCTGTCGGAATCCGAGACACCGTTCGTTGTGGCCTTAAACAAGGTCGATACCCTCCGCGGCTGGAGAAACAACAACACATCGTTCAGCCGCAACCTCAGGGAACAGCCGGACGAGGTACAAGGACGGCTCGACGAGAACGTCTACGGCCTCATGGGGGAGCTGGACGACCACGGCATAGTCAGCCAGCGCTTCGACAGGGTGGACGACTTCCAGAAGAAGGTTGCAATAGTCCCGGTCTCCGCAGAGACCGGAGAGGGCATACCGGAGCTACTAATGGTTATGGCGGGTCTCAGCCAGAACTACCTGTCCGACCGCCTCGAGGTCTCCGAAGGCGTGGGAGAGGCAACGGTGCTCGAGGTCTCGGAGGAGAAGGGACACGGCGAGACCGTGGACGTCATCCACCACGACGGCGTCATAGAGTCCAGCGACTTCCTGGTCTACGGCACCAGCGAGGGAGCCCGGACCACCGAAATAAGAGCCCTGCTGAAGCCGGAGCCACTCGAAGAGATAGGAACGGCGGATTTCAAGGAGATCAGGAGGTCGACGCCCGCCGCCGGCATCAAGGTGTCCGGAAGGGAGCTGGAGGGCGCCATACCAGGTGCGCCGATCAGGGCGACATCGGAGAACATCGAGGAGTCAGTACGGGAGGTCGAACGAACCCTCGAAAGGATGGACTTCGACACCTCCGAACACGGAATCGTCGTGAAGGCCGACTCGCTCGGAAGCCTCGAGGCCATCACGAAACAGCTCGACGACGTGGACGTGCAACGCACCGGCATAGGCGCGGTCGACAAGAGCGACGCCGCCCTGGCTGAGGACGAGGAGGGAGAAGACAGAGCCATATTCGCGTTCAACGTAGGGTCCGAGATAGACACCGATGCAAAGGTATTCCAGGCCGACGTGGTCTACGAGATACTTCAGGAGTACGAGAAGTGGACCGAGATGCTGGAGGAGAAGAGCCAACAGCAGAGGCTGGAGGACATATCGAGACCGGCGGAGATAGAGGTACTGCCAGATCACGTATTCCGCCAGTCTGACCCCGCGGTCGTCGGCGTGAAGGTGGTGCGCGGAACCATAAAACCCGGGTCAATGCTGATGAACCAAGAAGGCGATAGCGTCGGCCTTGCGAAGTCAGTACAGGCGGAGAACGAATCCCTGGACTCCGCGGGAAAGGGGGAGCAGGTCGCGGTCTCGATTTCGAACGCCACCGTCGGCAGAACGTTCGAGGAGGGCGACAGGCTACTCGTTGATATATCGGCGGACGACTACAGCACTCTGCGAGATCTGAGAAAGCTCCTTGGAGCAGACGAACAGGCGGTGCTCGATGATATCGTGGAGACCAAGGACTCGGTCGACCCACACTGGAAGCTCTAGGCGGTCAGCTCGTTGTAGAAAACCAGCGTGTAGCTCCGGACAAAGGTCTGAACCGGCACCCCGACACCAACCACTGCCACACCAGCTACCAAGAGACCAATCAAAATAGTGATCGCCGCCAGAATTTCAGAGCCGATCGCAGCAACCACAACAGTCGGTATCAGCGCCAGGACTAGCACGGGTACCGCGACCATCAATGTCACCACGCCCAAGACCGCGCCTATCGCAAGCTTCAAGACGAGGTAGACGGCAAACTCGCGCCACTCCGACCTCACCTCCGGCAGCACGAATCTCAGGGATGCGAGCAGCCCGTCCCCTGTCTCAATCATGCGCGGAAGCACGAGGTCGTGCACAACTGTGCCGAACACACCCCACGCCAGAACCGAAATCAGCAGCAAAGGAACCCACACGACAGCGAACGCCGCCGAGGCCGCGCCGTCAAGAGCCAGGGGCAGGAACGCGGCAGCCAACCCCGCGAGCACCACGAACACGAAAAAGACATTGAACGCCAGGTAGGACAGCCCCGGAACGAAATACTGCCTGAACCGCGGCAGGAGGCGTACCTCCTTGTCAGCGACCGACCTGTAGAACACGAACTCCGCAATGCTCGACAGAAGGAACACCCCAGCCACGACAGCTAGGATTAGAAGCAGGACGCCTCCAACCGCGAGATCTGTCGGTCCTGCCGAGAAGGCAGCGGTCGGAGTCGACATGTCAACAGAGCCCTCGGGAGCAGACGGCACCGGGGGCACGGGAACCGACAGACCCGTCCCGGTGAGCACACCGAGCACCGCAAGCCTCACCCAGGTACCCAGGCTGAAAGGCAGCAGGAAGTCCTTTGTGCGTTCCGCCGCCTCATCTATCGCATCCACCGCAACAAAAGACACATCACATGGATACTGACGTTCGATTAAAAACCTCCGAACCCACAGCCAGACGTGAAGCTTTTCCCATTCAAATCACCGAGAAAACCCCAACAACAGATGATGACCGACATAAACCAGTGCCTGGACAGCGGACAGGTTCTCGCCGCCCACGCACCCACCGGAGTCGGAAAAACCGCTGCCTCCCTGACACCGCTCCTCGAGGACGCCACCGACAACGACGGCACTGTGTTCTTCGTGACGCCGCGCCACAGCCAGCACGAAATAGCACTCGAGACAGTCAGGGAGATGAACGAGAACACGGGCTCATCCCTGAACGCCGTCGACCTGCTCGGAAAGACCCACATGTGCGACGCACCCAGCGGCGGGGAATGCCCGCGAAAAGAGGCAACAGTCGGCGACAACGGGCCAACACCCAGAGCAAGAAAACGGTTGGCACAAACGATAGGCCAGAACCTTTCCGCAGAGGAACTTGTGGATGAGTGCGACCGCGTCTGCCCATACACCCTGACCCTCTACATGCTGGACAGCGCCGACCTCGTGGTAGCCGACTACTTCCACGTGTTCTCCTCCGGGATACGCGAACAGATACTCTCACGCAGCGGAGACAAGCTCAACGACATCTCAATCGTCGTGGACGAGGCACACAACCTGCCGGACAGAAGCCGAGACCTGCTCTCATCCACCCTCTCCGACCGCAACCTCCAACGCGCCGTCGACGAAGCAGACCGCCACGCAATGCTCTCGCAGAAACAGCTCCTCGAGAAACTGCAGCGAACCATGTCCGAACTCGTCCCCGGACCGGGACAGAACGAGATACCGGAGCAGAAGCTATTGAACCAGATCCGGCAGGTGGAAGACATCGACAGACTATTGGAAAAGCTCAACGACCTGGTGCAGGAGGTGGAGTCCGAGGACGATGAAGAGTCCGAAACCGAATCGGTGATAGAGTTTATCGAGGCCTGGAGACAGGACAACCCCGCGGCGCGCTACGCCGAGGCGGACGAGACCTCATGGAAGATACGAGTTTCATGCCTGACACCGCAACCAGTCACCCAGAGACCGCTGAACAGGTGCCGCACCGCCGTCCTGATGTCAGGCACCCTAAAACCTCAGTCCATGTACGAAGACCTCCTCGGGATAGAGGACATGGAGGCCGCGGAGTACGAATCGACTTTTCCCGAGGAAAACGAACTCAGCCTCGCCGTCTCCACGGTGTCCTCAAGATACGACGACCGAGACGACTCCACCTACGACAAGTTCGCGTGGTACATCCAGAGAACCGCAGAGGAGGTCGACGGGAACTGCGCCGCCTTCTTCCCCAGCTACGGGTTCGCGGAGAGAGTCGAGAACAGGATACAGCACGACAAGACCTACATAGAACAGCCCGGCATGTCGAAACAACGCAAGCAGGAGATAGTCGACGAGTTCTCCAGCCAGGACAACGCCCTCCTGATAGCACCGGCCTCCGGAAGCCTCGGAGAGGGAGTCGACTACCCCGGCGACGCACTCAGAGGCGTGTTCATCGCCGGTCTTCCCTTGAGACCGCCCACCTTCGAGGTCCAGCAACTCGTGGACTTCCTAGACGACCGCTACGGAGAGGGCTGGAACTACGGATACACCTACCCTGCGATAAACTCCGCTCTCCAGGCCGCCGGAAGATGCATCAGAAGCAGCGAGGACGAAGGCATCGTCGTCTACATCGACGAACGCTACACCTGGAGCCAGTACCGCAAGCTCCTACCCAAACTCAAGGAGACCCGCTCGCCCTGGACCGAGACACAGGAGTTCTTCTCGTGACCAGAGTGATGGCGCAGGGAACCTTCGACATCCTCCACCCAGGACACGTCCACTACCTCGAGGAGGCCGCGGAACACGGCGACACGCTCGTGGTCGTGGTGGCGAGAGACAGCCGCGTCCAAGAAAGAAAAGGATCTGCACTTCGATGAGGAAGAGAGACGGGAAATGCTCTCCAGTCTGGAGGTCGTGGACAACGCGGTGCTGGGCAGCGAGGGCGACATATACTCAACGGTCAAGGAAATCGACCCGGACACCATTGTTCTAGGCCACGACCAGCACCACGAGGAGGAGGAAGTCAGAGAGATGGCGGAATCCGCCACAGAACATCCTGTTGAGGTCAAGAGGGCCTCCGGTCTCGAAGGCTATTCCTCTTCAAAAATCCGTTCCTAGTCGACAACCTTGACCTCGAACTTTGACTCTTGTCTATACGTCCTTCCGCCCCAGTCGAACGTCTTCTTGACCAAGCCGTAGTACAGAAGCGGAATACCAACCAGAACAGAGAGGGGCGCAAACAGGAAAGACAGTCTCCTATATCCAAGAAATAAGTAAGAAACTGCAGCCGCCGAGGTGGCGCCCGCAGAGAAAATGAGAGGACGCAGCGAGGCCACCAAGGGCACTGCCGACAGGGCCGCTGTAAGGAAAGCTGCTTGAACCGGTTCATGGAATCTGACATTCTTCACAAACCTCACCACCCTATCGATCTGCGACATGTTGGATCCCGCAAGCTCAACTCTGCGAGTGGAGGTGGAGGTTCTGAAATCTGTGTATTCTGCGATCAGCACGTCATCACCCACGGTACTTCTGAGGTCTCGGAGGAAGCTCTGTTCATCTAGGGTGCTTCTGTCGAAGATCATGGAACCTCCCCATGGTTGATTGTTTAGGAACGCAGCAGTCATCGCAAAACTGTAGATCGGCTCGCATAACAACGAGACAGTATTTCTGCCGACGAAGAAAGGAAGCTCCGATGAGTTGCCATGCTGTTCAAACTCCTGCTTCAGTCACCGAGCCAGTAATCGCGGTGGTCGAGGTCGTCGTCAGTCCA
>GL982569.1:276258-278569 GCA_000220355.1 Candidatus Nanosalinarum sp. J07AB56 | reverse complement strand
TGACTCCTCAAATGAAGAAAGAGCTGTGGTTAAGTCCAAGAAAGGCTTGTCCGAGGAAACCATACGCGAGATATCCGACGAGAAAGACGAGCCTGATTGGATGCTAGAGAGGAGGTTGCGGGCTTTTCGACACTTTGAGCAGCGGCCAGTTCCAGAGTGGGGTCCGGACCTTTCTGACCTTGACATCGACGAAATAACGCCGTTCCTCAAGGCAGACGAGGGACGCGAGAAGTCAGACTGGGACGACGTGCCTGATGACATCAGAGGAACATTCGAGGATCTGGGGATACCTGAAGCCGAGCAGGAAGCCCTCGCTGGTGTCGGCGGACAGTACGAATCAGAAATCGTATACCAGAACCTCAAAGAAGAGTGGGAGGAGAAGGGCGTCATATTCTGCGACATGGACACAGCGGTCCAAGAGCACGAGGACCTCGTCAAGGAATACTTCATGTCCCAGTGCGTGCCTCCAGAGGACAACAAGTTCGCCGCCCTGCACGGCGCTATCTGGAGCGGCGGCAGTTTTGTTTATGTTCCGGAAGGGGTCGAGGTCGAGATACCCGTACAGGCCTACTTCCGCATGAACTCCAAGGGCATGGGGCAGTTCGAACACACGCTCATAATCGCAGAGGAAGACAGCACAATCCACTACATAGAGGGATGTAGCGCACCACAGTATACGCGCAACAACCTCCACGCCGGGTGCGTCGAGGTCTTCGTCAAGGAGGATGCCCATGTCCAGTACTCCACGGTCCAGAACTGGAGCAAGAACACCTACAACCTCAACACCAAGCGCAGCCTCGTTGACAAGAACGGGACAATGGAGTGGATCTCAGGTTCGATGGGAAGCAAGGTTACGATGCTGTATCCGTCCTCACACCTCCAGGGCAGGGGCGCGAAAGACAACCACGTTACCATAGCCTTCGCCGGCGATGGCCAAGACATCGACACGGGTGCCAAGGTCATTCACGACGCGCCCGACACCAAGTCTACAATCGAGTCGAAGTCCATATCCCAAGAAGGAGGACGGACAAACTACAGAGGGCTCGTACGCGTCACCGACAGAGCCGACAGAGCGCAAGTCTCCGTTGAGTGCGACGCCATGATGTTTGACGCAGAGGCTACATCGGACACGGAACCCTACATTGAGATACAGAACGACGACGTCGACATGGCGCACGAGGCAACGGTCGGAAGCATTGGAGACGAGGAAATCTACTACCTCACCAGCCGGGGCATCGAGGAAGAGGAGGCGAAGGAGATGATCGTTCGGGGATTCATCGAGCCAATAGCCAAAGAACTCCCACTAGAATATGCTATGGAGCTCAACCGACTGATAGAGATGGAGATGGAAGGAAGTCTGGGGTAGGATGTTCCTAACAGAATCCAGACTCATCACCTCCATCCGCGCAAAACTGTCCAGTCCGGTGTGACACCGTGAATCCAGACTCAATGAAGGCAGCGGTAGTAACCGAGCCCGGGAAAGTAGATATCCAGGAGATTGGAGTACCTGAACCGGAGGAAAACGAGGTTCTCATCGAGGTTGAGGCCCTCCGGTGTCTGCCACAGCGATGTCTTCACAGTCGAGCAGCAGAGACCTGACGTTGACCTACCAACGGTTCCCGGTCATGAAGCTGTCGGCAGGATAGTTGAGGCAGGTTCCGACGTGGAGAGGTGGTCCGAGGGCGATCGTGCCGGTGTCGGATGGCACGGTGGTTACTGTGGTGAGTGTGAGAACTGTCGCAGAGGCAACTTCAACATGTGCAGCGAGGGAGAGGTCAGCGGCGTTACCAGAGATGGCGGACACGCTGAGTACATGACAGCTCGGTCAAGCGCCCTTGCACGGGTTCCTGAGGCACTGGAGTCAGTAGACGCAGCGCCTATGATGTGTGCCGGCGTCACTACATTCAACGCTCTGCGCCACACGGATGCAGGACCTGGCGACACGGTGGCTGTCGTTGGCGTGGGAGGGCTCGGTCATCTCGGTGTGCAGTATGCCTCCGAGTCAGGCTTCGAGACCATTGCCGTGTCAACCAGCAGTAACAAAAAGGACCTGGCGACGGATCTCGGAGCCGACCGCTTCGTTGACGCATCCAACGAAGACGTGTCCAGGCGTCTAAACGAACTCGGGGGAGTGGACGTCGCACTGGTGACCGCACCAGCAGCGGAGGCGGTGGAGCAGGTGATTCCCGCGCTTGGGACAGATGGAGAGACGACCGTGGTCGGCGTTCCCGGAGACCCCGTCAACGTCGAAGTAGGCCAGTTAATCGCCAACAGAGGGTCAGTATCCGGCTGGCCCTCCGGCCACGCTAAG
>GL982569.1:274337-276238 GCA_000220355.1 Candidatus Nanosalinarum sp. J07AB56 | reverse complement strand
GGCCGCGGAGTACGAATCAACTTTTCCCGACGAAAACGAACTCAGCCTCGCCGTCTCCACGGTGTCCTCAAGATACGACGACCGAGACGACTCCACCTACGACAAGTTCGCGTGGTACATCCAGAGAACCGCAGAGGAGGTCGACGGGAACTGCGCCGCCTTCTTCCCCAGCTACGGGTTCGCGGAGAGAGTCGAGAACAGAATACAGCACGACAAGACGTACATAGAACAGCCCGGCATGTCGAAACAACGCAAGCAGGAGATAGTCGACGAGTTCTCCGGTCAGGACAACGCCCTCCTGATAGCACCGGCCTCCGGAAGCCTCGGAGAGGGCGTCGACTACCCCGGCGACGCACTCAGAGGCGTGTTCATCGCCGGTCTTCCTTTGAGACCGCCCACCTTCGAGGTTCAGCAGCTCGTGGACTTCCTAGACGAGCGCTACGGAGAGGGCTGGAACTACGGATACACCTACCCCGCGATAAACTCCGCTCTCCAAGCCGCCGGAAGATGCATCAGAAGCAGCGAGGACGAAGGCATCGTCGTCTACATCGACGAACGCTACACCTGGAGCCAGTACCGCAAGCTCCTACCCAAACTCAAGGAGACTCGCTCGCCCTGGATCGAGACACAGGAGTTCTTCTCGTAGTAGTTGCCACGGAGCCCAGAGCCTGGCTGATCTGTTCTGGGGTGTAGCCAATGACAGAGGCTGATACCGAGGCACAATGAGCTTCGTCGTAATTGACACGCACCGATGTAGAGGTAGGCAGCAGCTAGCCTAGTGCCCTGTGAGAAATTGGATAGGAATGCTTCGCCAACCTGCGGCCAAGGTGCTGCAGTTTTCGGTTGACCTGCCGGAGATACTCAGAAGCCCATCAAGTACGGAGTATATGGCGGGGTTTTGAGACACCCAGCAAATCGTGCGGCAAATCTTCACAACCCGTTTAAATCAGGGTCTTACACAAAATTCCAGTGGATGAAGAGGCGCTGGAGTCGTGGATAAACGAGCAACTGAACTCGGGTTACACCGAGCAGGAGGTCGAGAATGCTCTCTTGGACGAGGGGATAAGTAGAAACAGGATTAGAGATGCGCTACCCGACTCCGGTTCAAATCCGGATGTCCAGGACTCTGTGAGCCAGGCGGATGTCCAGGACTCTGAAAGCCAGCCGGCTACTCTCCTACCCAGAGTTATCGCAGAACTGCTTGATAATTTCATCGCTGGCGTCATTGGATTTGTTGTGATCATAGCTGTGGCATTGGTGATAGGATTGGCTGGGGGCGGAATATCGACGCTCTCAGGTGGCGGCATTGGGGGCGGTATCGGAGGAGGCATCGCGGGTGTGGTCGCAGCTATATTGGTTCTGTCCACCCTGGTTTTCCAGTTGTTTGGCTACAAGGCCTTGCTGGAGGCCCGCAACAGTAGAACCTTTGGAATGAAGTTGGCTGGAATCAGGGTGGAGTCAGAGAACGGCAGTGGTGTTACTGGCGGCCAGGCACTGGTCAGAAGCATTACACTAGCGACATCGGCGCTCACTGGCTACCTCGCCACAGTAATACCCATCTTAATTGGTGATACTAACAAGAGAATCGGCGACAAGTTGGCTGGCACCCAAGTAGTAGAGAGCTGACCAAATGGAGGTGTCGAACCTGCAACCTGGAAACCGGCGATTAACCACGGTTATGTATCATTCGTTGGCCCGCAGCAACATTCAGGTCTTGAATAAAAATTTCCGGCAGCAAGACTATGCGTGGCTATCGTGATGGCGCAAGGAACCTTCGACATCCTCCACCCAGGACACATCCACTACCTCGAGGAGGCCGCGGAACACGGTGACACGCTCGTGGTCGTGGTGGCTAGGGACAGCCGTGTCGAAAAGAGAAAAGATCTGCACTTCGATGAGGA
>GL982569.1:272650-274317 GCA_000220355.1 Candidatus Nanosalinarum sp. J07AB56 | reverse complement strand
TGCGTCGAGGTATTCGTCAAGGAGGACGCACACGTCCAGTACTCCCACGGTGCAGAACTGGAGCAAGAACACCTACAACCTCAACACCAAGCGCAGCCTCGTCGACCGAAACGGAACCATGGAATGGGTCTCCGGCTCCATGGGCAGCAAGGTCACCATGCTATACCCCTCCACACACCTCCAAGGAAAGGGCGCGAAGGACAACCACGTCACCATAGCGTTCGCCGGAGAAGGCCAGAACATAGACACGGGAGCAAAGGTGATACACGACGCCCCCGACACCAAATCCACCATCGAGTCCAAGTCCATATCTCAAGAGGGAGGGCGGACAAACTACAGAGGGCTCGTGCGCGTCACCGACAGAGCCGATAGATCACAGGTCTCGGTGGAGTGCGACGCGATGATGTTCGACGCAGAATCTACCTCGGACACAGAGCCGTACGTCGAAATACAGAACAACGACGTCGACATGGCGCACGAGGCCACGGTCGGCAGCATCGGAGACGAGGAGATATACTACCTGACGTCGCGCGGAATCGAAGAGGAGGAAGCCAAGGAGATGATAGTCCGCGGCTTCATAGAGCCCATCGCCAAGGAGCTACCGCTAGAGTACGCCATGGAGCTAAACCGCCTCATCGAACTCGAGATGGAAGGCAGCCTAGGATAAAAAATTTAGGTGACGGCCTCAGAGCGAGCCAGCGATACTCTCCGCGACCTTTGACCAGTTTTTCCTGGTCTTCGGTGCCGGCAAATCACCAGCTTCATCCAGATCAACCAGTCCGTGGCCCGTGTTCTCCATCAAGTGAAACTCGACATTTGGTTCCTGTTGACCCAGATCAATCGCTATTTGGGGTGATACTGCAGAATCCTCTTCGGCCTGAAACAGTTGAATTTCACATTCCAATTCCCCAAAGACATGTGGAATCCTGAGATTCCGCAAGTCCATTAGGAGACTAGCTGACATACGAAAGCCATCCTCGCGCTCAATGTAGCCTTCTAGTTCTAGCTCTTCCCTGTTATTGTCCCAAAAAGAATGCTGGTGTGGCTCAAAATATTGTTTTCGGGTGTCCAGTAGCGGACAAATAAGCGTTATACCATCAACATCGTGTTCCCTGGCCGCTAAGATAGCTGGAACAGCTCCGAAACTGGAACAAACCAAATGAATGTCCCCAGAGCATTCTTTCAGAACGGTCTCCAGGTCCAACACCATGCCGGAAACATCTATCTGAAGGTCTGTCATCGAAGATTCGCCGTGACCCCTGAAATCGAACCTTACAGAGCTGAGTCCCTCGTCCAATAGGTGCTCAGACACCTGTTTGAATACATCTGCAAACTCATTTCTATCCATAGCTATTCCATGACAGAAAACCACGACTTCATCCCCGCTGCCTTGCAGAAAACTGTAGTTAACATGATGACCATCTACTGCTTCCAAAACTCCTTCTGACTCCACACATGCCAGTAATACTGGTTAATTGAAATATGTCGTTGGGGGAAGAGTTCCGATCCTATCCGTAACGTAGCTTGTCCACAACCACTTTATCGTTTCAGATAACTGGGGGTATGATTAAGATATCTGTACCGTGGGGTTGTAATCAAGACATCTGGCTGGGAAATGCAGATCTCGTCTGTTGTAGATTCATTGGCCGGGGCCTTCTTCTCACATG
>GL982569.1:259609-272630 GCA_000220355.1 Candidatus Nanosalinarum sp. J07AB56 | reverse complement strand
AAACTGGGACACCAACAGTGTAACAAATATGGAAGCGATGTTCCTTAGGGCACGCAGCTTCAATCAAGACATCGGAAACTGGAATACAAGCCAAGTCATAATCATGAAGCGCATGTTCTGGAGGGCCAATAGCTTCAACCAGGATATCGGAGACTGGAATACAAGCCAAGTAAAAGACATGAGGGCTATGTTTAGCGGCCCCCCACGCCGTAAGGATAGGTCCATGAGCTTCAACCAGGATATCGGAGACTGGGACACCAGCAGTGTAACAGACATGTCCAAGATGTTCTCAAATCACGATAGTTTCAATCAGGATATCGGCTCTTGGGATACCAGCAACGTCACAGACATGACGTCTATGTTCAACGGTGCTAGTAGTTTCAATCAGGATATTGGCTCCTGGGATACCAGCAACGTCACAGACATGACGTCTATGTTCAACGGTGCTAGTAGTTTCAATCAGGATATTGGCTCCTGGGATACGAGCCAGGTCACAGAAATCAGGTTCATGTTCGACAGTGCTTCTAGTTTCAATCAGGATATCGGCTCTTGGGATACGAGCCAAGTAACAGCATGACAGGCATGTTTCGAGATGCTTCTAGTTTCGACAAGGATATCGGCTCTTGGGATACCAGCAACGTCACAGACATGAGGTCCATGTTTCGAGATGCTTCTAGTTTCGACAAGGATATCGGCTCTTGGGACACGAGCCAGGTCACAGCCATGAGACGTATGTTCCAAGACGCTGATAATTTCAATCAGGACATTGGTTCTTGGAATACGAGTAGCGTCAAAGCTAATCCCCTCGATGACTACGAAACGATCGATAATATGGAGAGAATGTTCCTTGCTGCTGGTAGCTTCGACCAGGATATTAGTTCTTGGTGCGTGAGTGAAATCCCAGATGAACCCTCTGGTTTTGACACTGGTGCTGGGTTCAGCAGCCCAAGCACCCAACTACCGGAGTGGGGGGCCACCACCGGCTGCGGCTAAACCAGGAGCGAAAGCGTGGACGTATCTGGCTGCGTGTTTATCTGGTGTTGGTTCTGGTGTATCTCCTTCTATGTGTCTCTGGTCCTCTTGTCCAAAGTGGACGCTTGTTGTCCCTGTGTCAATTAGCATGGATCACACCCCCAGCGTGAGACCTAACAGGTTGTGGGTCCGAGCCAAGTCGTTGGAATACCGCGCCGTCACAGTTTGGTATCCCTCGTGTTTGGTGGTCCCTCCCCACGGTTGATTGTTTAGGAACGCAGCGGTCATCGCAAAACTGTAGATCGGCTCACACAATAACGAGACAGTACTTCTACCGACGAAGAAAGGAAGCTCCGATGAGTTGCCGTGCTGCTCAAACTCCTGCTTCAGGTCACCGAGCCAGTCATCGCCGTGGTCGAGGTCATCGTCAGTCCAGGCCACAACCCCTGTTCGAGGCCGTTTCCATTCCCTCAGCGACGGCGTTTGCCTTGCCGGAACATCCTTTTGGTTGCCCTGCCACCACTAGCTCGATCTCTGGATCATTCTCAACGCTCTGATGGATCTCGTCACTCTCGGAATCACAGATCACCACGAGCTCGTCCCCGGGCCGCAGCTGATTCTTGATATCACACGCAGATTCGCTCCCATCAGTAGTCGGAAGCAGGACGCTTACTGGAGCATCCATACGAAAACCTAGACTAGATAGGTTACAAAACGCTTCGCTCTAAAATTCTAATATGCCAGAAGTCGAGAAGAACAGGGAGAGGTTCGACTCCGCAAACGAAGAGAGAGCAGTAGTAAAGTCAAATAAAGGGCTCTCAGAGGGCACGATACGCGAGATATCCGACGAGAAGGACGAGCCGCAGTGGATGTTAGAGAAGAGACTGAGGGCGTTCAGGCACTTCCAGCAGCGCCCGGTGCCCGGATGGGGTCCGGACCTTTCCGACCTCGAGATAGATGAGATAACACCCTTCCTGAAGGCGGACGAGGGGCGCGAAAAGTCGGACTGGGACGACGTCCCGGACGACATCAGAGGCACTTTTGAGGATCTCGGTATACCGGAGGCAGAGCGCGAGGCCCTCGCGGGAGTCGGAGGCCAATACGAGTCAGAGGTCGTGTACCAGAACCTCAAGGAACAGTGGGAGGAAAAGGGCGTTATCTTCTGCGACATGGACACCGCCGTCCAAGAGCACGAAGATCTCGTGAAGGAGTACTTCATGTCCAAGTGTGTTCCACCGGAGGACAACAAGTTCTCGGCACTGCACGGAGCGGTGTGGAGCGGAGGGAGCTTCGTCTACGTACCTGAGGGTGTTGAAGTAGAGATACCGGTACAGGCCTACTTCCGCATGAACTCCAAGGGAATGGGGCAGTTCGAGCACACGCTCATCATCGCGGAAGAGAACTCCAAGATCCACTACATAGAGGGGTGCAGCGCGCCACAGTACACGCGCAACAACCTCCACGCCGGCTGTGTCGAGGTCTTCGTCAAGGAGGACGCACACGTCCAGTACTCCACGGTCCAGAACTGGAGCAAGAACACCTACAACCTCAACACTAAGCGCAGCCTCGTCGACCGAAACGGAACTATGGAATGGGTCTCCGGCTCCATGGGCAGCAAGGTCACAATGCTGTACCCCTCCACACACCTCCAAGGAAAGGGCGCCAAGGACAACCACGTCACCATAGCGTTCGCCGGAGAAGGCCAGAACATAGACACGGGAGCAAAGGTGATACACGACGCCCCCGACACCAAATCCACCATCGAGTCCAAGTCCATATCTCAAGAGGGAGGACGGACGAACTACAGAGGGCTCGTGCGCGTCACCGACAGAGCCGATAGATCGCAGGTCTCGGTGGAGTGCGACGCGATGATGTTCGACGCAGAATCTACCTCGGACACAGAGCCGTATGTCGAAATACAGAACAACGACGTCGACATGGCGCACGAGGCCACGGTCGGCAGCATCGGAGACGAGGAGATATACTACCTGACGTCGCGCGGAATCGAAGAGGAAGAAGCCAAGGAGATGATAGTCCGCGGCTTCATAGAGCCGATCGCCAAGGAGCTACCGCTAGAGTACGCCATGGAGCTAAACCGCCTCATCGAACTCGAGATGGAAGGCAGCCTAGGATAGAGGTCAAAAAACTGTTTCACAACCAAAAACTGTGACTCAAAACACAATGGATGCGGCGGTAGTAACAGAAACCTGGAAACATAGAGATCAGAGAGGTCGAGATACCGAGCCCTGGGGACGGCGAGGTATTAGTGGACATAGAGGCATCCGGCGTGTGCCATAGTGACGTGTTTACAGTGGAGCAACAGAGACCTGAGGTAGAGCTTCCGACTATACCGGGCCACGAGGCGGTGGGAGAGATAGTGGAAACTGGGAAGGACGTAGAGGCATGGTCGGAGGGCGACCGCGTTGGCATAGGATGGCATGGGGGCTACTGCGGAGACTGCGAGAGCTGCCGCAGAGGTAACTTCAACATGTGTCGGAACGGAGAGATAAGCGGAGTAACAAGGGATGGAGGCCACGCCGAGTACATGACCGCCAGAAGCGAGGCGCTGGCAAACGTACCGAGCGAACTCGATTCCGAAGACGCCGCACCCATGATGTGCGCCGGCGTCACTACGTTCAACGCTCTGCGGCACACCGATGCCAGGCCCGGCGACACCGTTGCCGTAGTGGGTGTCGGGGGACTCGGTCACCTCGGCGTCCAGTACGCCTCCGAGTCCGGGTTCGAAACCGTCGCTGTCTCAACCAGCAACGACAAGAGAGAGCTGGCGAAGGAGCTCGGCGCCGACCACTTCATCGACTCCTCGAACGGAAACGTGGCGCAACAACTGAGAGAGATCGGGGGAGCGGACGTTGCCTTGGTGACGGCGCCGGCAGCGGAAGCCGTAGAACAGGTCATCCCCGGGCTCGGCACCGATGGAGAAGTAACCGTTGTAGGTGTGCCCGGTAGTCCTGTGGAGACCAGCGTGGGACAGCTCATCGCCAGCAGAGGATCGGTTTCCGGGTGGCCATCCGGCCACGCAAAGGACTCCGAAGACACCATGGACTTCGGGGTGCTCCGGGATGTCCACACAATGACAGAGACGTACAGTCTCGACCAGTACGAACAAGCATACCAGTCCATGATGGAGAACGAGGCGAGGTTCAGAGCGGTGGTGTTGCCGTGAAGGATTGGAAAGAGGTCGACCCCCAAGAGGTCGACATGCCGGAATCCGTCAAGACACCGGGCAGAACCTGGACAGAGTACCCCGAAACAGAGGTTGAGGACGCCGTCAACATCCCGGAGATCGAGACAGAGGGCGAGGTTCAGGTACTGACGGGATCCGACGCCATTGAGGCAGCCGAGAACAGGTTTTTCGACGCCGTGAGACCCGGAGAAAACAGGCTTACGGCGCTGCACGCCCAGCTGCTTGACAGCCCTATTCTCGTCAAGTGCTCGGGAACGGGACGTGTAAGGCTCGTGCACGACACAGACTCCAGTGTCTGCTCCCACGTCCTGGTGGAGACAGAGACGTCTACAGAGCTGGATCTGGAACAGGTCTTCCGCGGGTCCAAGAGATTCCAGAGCTCGATACTGGAGGTATACCCTGCGAAAAACTCCAGGATCACGCATAGGTGTCTTGACGTTTCGGAGTCGGAACTCAGTTACACGGCGCGGAAGGCTATCTCACGGCGCGACTCGGAGGTCAGGTGGCACGATGCCTGCTTCGGACCGGAACTCTCACGGCGAAGAACGGAGACAGCTCTGAAGGGCGACGGGTCATCCGTAGAGAAAGAGTTCCTGTGGTATCCCTCTGGCGATCAGCACTTCGACATCGAGCTCCGTGCACGGCACATAGGCCACGGAACCACGTGTAGTATGGATTCCCAGGCCGTGGTGGACGACCAAGCGAGATCTGTCTACAAGGGAGTTCAGAAGGTGGAGGAAACAGCGGAGGACACATCCAGCTTCCAGGACGAGGACGTCCTGACGCTGTCCGGGGACACGGAGGTCGATGCTTCTCCCAAGCTGATCATCGAGAACCCTGATGTGGAAGCCAGCCACGCCGCCTCCGCCGGGGGCGTGGACACCGATGTCATGCATTACATGCGCAGCAGGGGCGTAAAGAGAGAGACCGCCCGCAGACTCGTGGTGTCCGGGTTCTACGAGCCGCTGCTCGAAGGATGGAACCAGGACTTCGCGGACAGCGTAAGAAAGGAGATATCGGCGAAGAACACCGCATAAAACCGTCGCCATCGCTCTTTCGGTGTGGAAGCAGAACAAATTAGAGAGGACTTTCCCGCGCTGCGGCAGAAGGTTAACGGGGAACGACTTGTTTACCTAGACAACGCCGCGACGTCTCAGAAACCCGAGCAGGTCATAGAAGCGGTCGCGGACTTCTACAGGAACGATAACTCGAACGTTGGGCGCAGCATACACGAACTTGGCAACCGCGCAACCAAGAGATACAGAGAGGCCAGAGAGACAGTCGCCGGGCTTCATCGGTGCCGACCCAGATCAGACTGTGTTCGTTAGGAACACCACGCACGCCATGAACGTGTTGGCGCGGCGGATGCCCGTCGACGGCGACATTGTTCTGACGGAGATGGCCCACCACTCCGAGCAGCTGCCTTGGAGACGAAGGGCAGAGCAGGAAGGTGTTGAGGTGCGGTACATACCGACCACGGACGGGAACGAGCTTGATCTCGACGCAGCCAGAGACATCATAGACGAAGACACCTCAATCCTATCTGTCTCGCACGTGTCCAACGTGTTCGGATGCGTGAACCCCGTGGAGGAGCTCGGTGCCTTGGCCGAGGGCGCAGACGCCGAGATGGTGCTTGACGCCGCGCAGTCCGCACCGCGGATGCCACTGGACGTCACGGAACTGCCTGTGGACGCAGTCTGTTTCTCAGGCCACAAACTCTTGGGGCCGGCCGGAACAGGGGTGCTCTGGGGCAGAGAGAAACTGCTCGAGAGGATGCAGGCGGACGACCTGGGTGGTGGAATGGTCGGAACCGTGTCGCAGGACGGTTTCACGACAGCTGAGCCACCTGAGAAGTTCGAGGCAGGTACACCAGACGTCGCCTCAGCGGTCGGGCTCGCGGAGGCAGTCGACTACCTGCAGTCGATCGGCATGGACAACGTGGCATCGCACGAGTCAGAGGTGTCCTCTGAGCTAGTCGAGTCACTGCGCGACACCGAAGGGGTCGAGGTGTTCGCCCCTGGACCCGAGGTATCAGCTGTCTCGTTCACGGTGGAAGGCGTGCACCCCCACGACGCCGCGCAGGTTCTCGATTCCCATGGTGTCGCGGTCCGAGCTGGAAGCCACTGCGCCCAACCACAGATGGAGGAGAAGGGTCTCATCGGAACAGTCCGGGCCTCGCCGTATATCTATAACACCACCGAGGACGTCGAACGCCTGTCGGAGGCGGTGGAGGAGGTGAAAAGCTTCTGATGTACGGAGACCGACTCATGGATCACTACAGGAAGCCACGCAACCAGGAGGATCCCGGTGAGGACGCAGTGGAGGGAGAGAACCCGAGCTGCGGCGACCACGTGGAGATGTCGGTGGAGACTGAGGAAGGCCGGGTCGCGGAGGTGAGGCACGACGAGGACGCGTGCGCGGTGTGCACGGCCGCGGCGTCCATAGTGTCCGAAGAGGCCGCCGGCATGGATGTCGAGGACGCGCTGGACGCCGACCACAACTGGATGGAGGGAGAGCTCGGAACCGAGCTGTCACCAATGAGGAGGAAGTGCGGCATGCTACCGCTGAAAACGCTTCAGAAGGCTTTGGACAGCTAAAAGCCTTGGTCGCCACATCCAGACGTGTCACTCGAAATAGACGAACTGGAGATATCAATCGAAGAGGAGAAAATCCTTCAGGGAGTATCGCTCGAGATTCAACCCGGAGAGGTACACGCCATCATGGGTCCAAACGGCTCGGGCAAGTCCACCCTATGCCACAGCCTGATGGGAAGCCCCGAGTACACGGTCGATGCCGGAGCCGTCAAGGTAGACGGCGAGGACGTCACGGAGGACGAACCGGACGAGAGGGCTGTCGAGGGACTGTTCCTCGCGTTCCAGTATCCGAGCGAGATACAGGGTGTAACGGTCGCGGACTTCCTGAAGGAGGCACTGGACGCCCGCAGGGAGGAGCGCGGAGAGGAGCCGATGCCACGTAGCGACTTCCAAGAGATACTTGAGGAAAAGCTAGGTTTGCTGGAGATGGACTCGGAGTACGCCGAGCGATATCTCAACACAGGATTCTCGGGTGGAGAGAAAAAGAAGAACGAGATACTGCAGATGGCGGTTCTTGATCCCGAGTACGCGGTTCTCGACGAGGTGGACTCCGGCCTCGACATCGATGCCCTCCAGACCGTCGCCAAGGGTATCCGGGAACTGGCCTCTGAAGAGCGCGGCGTCTTAATGGTCACTCACTATCAGCGCATCCTCGAGCACGTCCGTCCGGATTATATTCACGTGATGGTGGACGGAGAAATCGTTGAGTCCGGCGGACCCGAGATCGCGGAACAGCTCGAGGAAGAGGGCTACGAGCCGTTTAACGGTTGAAGAAGGACAATAGCTCTCCGAGCCGGCTCCGCTTCGGCCGACCCTCTATATCGGTAGATCCGCACGGACAGCTCTGTGGCTCGGCTTCGGACTCCACAGTTCTGCCACACTCCTGGCACTCCCATACCTTCATACCGTTAGCTTCAGTCTCTAGTTTTTAGCTTCTCCGGGAACGTCTAAATGTCGAGTATGAACAGGCGCTGGTCAGTGTAGAAGGGCGAGAGATCTATCTTGTTCTCGACACTGAGAGATATGGCGTCCTCAACGCCGCTAAAGACAGCTTCTGGGTCAGCGGACGAGTCGATGGATCCCGCTTTCACCACCAGAAGCCCTGTTCCGGAGACAGGTATCTGCTCCACGTTCCTTTCGAAGATCTCAACTTGGTCGCGCTGAGACACGTCCTGCACAAGGACGTCAGCGCCATCCACGAGGTCGCTGTACTCATCCGGATTCCTGGCGTCAGCGACCACGGGTGCGATGTTGTCGCGGGACTCCGCTACGCCGAGGAGGTCGCGGGCCACGTCCTTCGAGAACTCCACCGCAATCACGAAGCCGTCGACAGCGATGTCCGATACATGCGACACCGTAGTGCCGGATGCGGCACCCAGATATACGACTTCGGATTCCACTTTGATGCCCAGTTCTGCGCCGTTCTGGACGGCGGCCCCGAGTTTGGAACGGGAGGCAACCCATCTTCTGTACTCGACCTCGCCACGCTCGATTAAAGGCTCTCCGTACACCTGGGTTCCTGGCGAGGCGTTCTTTGTGTATATGTTGTCGCCGTACCGGAAGACGCCGGGAAGTATCTGATTCATGGTCACGCTCCTCGAACAACCGTTCTGTGGTCGCCGCAGCCCGGTTCGTTCACTGCGTTAGCTCCACCGCCCTGTCGACAGCCACGACCAGGTTCTCGGGCACCTCGACCGACGCGAGCTCCGACCGGCTGAACCAGTCCAATCCATCGTGTTCGCTGGAACCAGGCGCTCTGCCTCTCTCTACCGGCCTGGCAAGGAACAAGGACTCGAGGTGGTAGTGTCCCTCTTCGATTCTGTGGAGGTTCATACGGAACGGCGTCGGCACGTCCTCCGTCCGCCCGTCGTACTCGGTGTCCGGCACGAAGTCGTCCACTATCTCTACTTTCCATCCCGTCTCCTCACGCGTCTCTCGCAACGCAGCCTCGACGGGTACCTCACCGTTCTCGATGTGGCCGCCGGGCTGAAGCCACATACCGAGCTTCGAGTGCCTCATCAGCAGGACTTGTTGTTCGTCGTCCAGAACGATGCAGCCAGCGGTGAAGTCCCTGGTCGCCCCTTCAGGAACCCTCATCTCTCGTTCAGCTCCCTGAACCTGCTCTGCGCCTCCTCGTGCAGCTCCGGTCCCTTGTCTCCGTCACCGTAGTGGTCGACCCTGGCCGCGATAACCGCCTTGTTCGCGAGGAAACGCGCCATCTTGCCGCGGTTCTCCTCGGGTAAGCCCTCGACAAACTCGTGGTGGAACAGAACCCCGTGTTTGGGACTGGTACCGTCTCCGTGGAGGTGGCGAAACAGAGCCTCCTCCGCGCCCAGAACTTGGACGGTGGAACTCGGCATCCGCGCCAGCTTCTCCAGTCCGCCCGCCTCTGACACGACTCTTGCAGCTAGGACGGGTCCGAGGAGGCGCGACAGCGAGGGCATGAGCTCGGGTGCCTCCGACTCCACGAATCGTTCGATGCGTTGAATGTCGTCAGCAGCACTATTGACGCGCTCCACTGCGGAACGCAGAACCTCGGCCTCCCTGTCCGTCAGCTCCGAGCCTGTTGAACCCTCCGCGAGGGACGAAAAGCCGTCGAGCTCCGACCGCCTGACTCCCCTTTCTAGCACGCCAGGCAGGTTCCCGCGCCCCACCTCCTCCACGAGTTCCGGGAAGTGCACTGAGTACCAGTCCGCGAGGCGCTCCCTGTTCTCTCCTGTGTCCGACTCCGCTGCGTCTAGAAACCGCACGGCCATGACCAGGTGGGCTTCGCGGTCCGGCGCAGATAGCTCCTCCCTCGCCGACTTCAAGGCCTCTTCGCGCCTAGAGCTCATCCGTCTCCAGGCCCATGGCGTGGAGCTTCAAGGCGACCTCTTGCTCATCACGGTCGAGCCGCTCCGCCAGATTCTCCTCTTCCAACGAGCTGTGATGGGTTATCAGGAAGCGCTCCTCCCACCGAGAGAACCCCGAGAAATCAGTCTCACGCAACCTCTCTTGGAAGTCGGAATCCCGCTCCATGAACTCTCTGATATCCTCCTCATCCATGTCTCCGGCATGGCTCTCGTAGTACTCCATCTCGCGGGGATCCCACACGAACGGTATGCCTGTGCCCTCGGGTTCCGAGGGCTCTTGGACGGGTGCCTCGCTGGTTGTGTATTGCGAGTCTTGTATATTATCGAGCATGTCCTTCGCTCTGTCAACGAGGTGTTCTCGGTAGTCTTCCTCTTCCATAACATTGGTACGTGGCTCAGGCTTGAAAACGGTGACCGAGCTGGGAACAGATGATTGGATTGGAATCAGGGCGACCACACATGAAGCTCTCGCGGACGTGTAGCTGGGTGTCTGCTCTATTGGTGTGGGTTAAGAAGACCGACCGCTGCGGTATGGAGGCTCTCCGAGCCCGGTAGAGTACCGCTTCGCGCCACACCATGTTTAGTGCAAGGGCCCGAGTCTAGGACGCAACCCCGAAATTAAGGCTATGCAGGAGTGGGACACAGCGTTTTATTGAGTGGCTCCACTGATGCGTTCGTAGTCAAGCTTCAAGCTCTCCGCCCAGTAAATCTCCTCTTCTTCGGAATTAATGCCTGCTCTGTCTTTCCTGTTTTTCATCAACGCAAGCTCTTGAGAGCTATCCGAACCCTCACTTATCTCCGCTCTACCAGCGGCGTCGACCTCAAGGGATCCATGATCCGCGGAGTAGCCCTCATCGACATAGTTCAAGAACATCTCTAGATCGTCTGGGTCGCTGAAGAAGTGGTAGCGTGACGAGAGATTTCCCGGCGACAGCTCAAGTTCATCCATGTGGCGTCGGGATCTGTCTAGAGCGGCCGTGCCGCGTGATGTAAGATCCTCTTTGGAAGGCTTATCCCCGTAGTTGTCGCGTATCAGACCATTTTCTGCCATATCCTGAAGGATCTCGTCTAGTTCGGGAGGCTCCACAAAATCTTCGTTCAACACCTCGTCAGGTATATCAGGCTTCTCATGTACCTGAGATCTGCGGGCTCTCTCAACCGGTTCCAAGAGTCGCTTTCCGTCGAGAATTAACTCCAGCACCTCTATCTCAGCGCCAGAGCAAAAATACCCGACCTCGTCATCGACGGTCTTCGAAGACAGAGTGCCATATATCCGTGACATGTGTTCAATATCGGGTCTACTGAAGTCCATATGTGTTGTTACTTGTTAATGAAATTAATAAGGATGTTGGCCGTTGAATCCCTGCATCTGGATGCCGAGACCACGAGAACATATGTACTTGGGCGCTGCTGGTATGGATTGGACAGGATTGTATGCGGCGTCCGGGATTTGAACCCGGGTTACGCGCATGGCAAGCACGTGTCTTAGCCACTGGACCAACCGCCGCAACCACTTCAGGTCGCTGTAGAATTATAAGACTGGCAACAGTCCCGCCTTGGTTCTACTCCAAGTGCGACATCAAAAGTTCTTTCACGGCGTCGTGTATCTAGCGGTTTCCCGTCTGTGTCGGGACATGTGCCGTCGCTCCACGAGAAGGAGTCGGATTCAGATCGGGCGGCGAGGTCGATGAACTCCGCTGCGTCGCGGTTCTCTGAGAGGAGGAGGAGCTCCATATCATCAGTCCTTCCAAGATTCTCGTCTCTGATCCTGTAGCCAGTATCTCGAACAGAGCTACTGGGGTCAGCTGGCGAACAGCCCACCAAAAGCGCCTTGTTGGCACGGTCCCGTGCTTTCTCCATCAAGGCTTGTAGGTCGGACTCCGCGGATTCCAGATCCCATCCAACTCCTAAGCCATTACAAGAGGCGTCGTTGACACCGGTAGCTATCACTACAACAGATCAGTAATCTTCAATTCCCTTGCGTTCGGCCTCAGGCTCGGATCTTCGGAGGGCGATCCCGGTCGTGTCGCCGTTGTCCGACATATTGTAGATGTAGTGCTGCGGCGCACCGTGTGATGTCACGAACGAGCCCCAAAGCCTCGCGACCCAGCCGCCGCGCCTGTCGTAGCGTCCCGATGATATGCTGTCCACAGAACACATACAGATTGATGCACAAACAGCTTCGCTGCAGAGTCAAAAGAATTGAGCTATAACCCACTGCAGTGAGTCGAAAGGAAACTAAAATGGCAAGCTGCGTGTTCTGCGGCGAGTCAGCGACCAAGCAGAATCAGGAAGGACAGCCAGTCTGTCGAGACCACGCCGAACAACCCCCCAAAAACGTGGAGTGCCCGGACTGCGGCCTCCCGATGAAACTCAAAGAAGGCCAATACGGATTTTTCTGGGGATGCGAAGGCTACCCACAGTGCCAGAAGACATTCCAGATACAGGACCTCACTGACAGAGAAGATTGAATAGACCCCAAATTAGACGCTCCGAAGGCGCGTTTGGTGGAGAGCGAAGACGTGTTGTTCTTCGACAGAGGCGCTTCGGGACAGACACATTCAAGGAGCTTCGCCAAGATACGGGTGTTGAGGGCCTGTAGCTCAGCGGACAGAGCACTCGGTTCCTAACCGAGCGGTCGAGGGTTCAAATCCCCCCAGGTCCGCACACCCCATTTTAACATATTTCGACGTGGATGCAGTTACTGCGGAGGTAGCCAAGTGGTCAAAGGCGCAGCGTTCAGGGCGCTGTCCCGCAGGGGTTCGCAAGTTCGAATCTTGCCCTCCGCAACAAGAGCTTGTGTTGCGACCACCGGCATAGGCCTAGGTCCTCTACTTGAGCCAGGGATTCAAACCACGCCGAGCCGTTGATATCTCTGTGAGCTCCAAAAGACACGCGACGGATGACGGCGGTATGGAAGTAGATCGCGGTTCTATCATAGCCGGAGTAGGACTGGCTGTGTACTCTCCTCTGACCCAGTATTTAGGTTCATACCCGGGACTGGGAGAATTGTCGATACTAAGCCTTGATACGGCTGAGTCCGTGCTTCTAGTCCTATATGGCGGGTCGGTGGCCTCCGCGGGTTGGCTGGAGGCGCAGTCCAAGTACTTCGGGTGGCTCGACGACCTAGCGTCTCTGGTCGGAATTCTGATGCTTGGTCTACACGTGCTAGGTCGGGCGGCAGATGTTAACGTACCAGATCTCACGGTTTTCCTCGCCGCCGCCACAGTCTTCTTGGCCGTTCCAAGTGCCGCAGCGAAGTATCTGACGCGCGGCGGCAGATCTGGAGGCAACTAAAAACGCTCACTGTGATGTTGTTTCTTGGACCCGTAGCTCAGCCAGGACAGAGCGAGCGGCTTCGGACCGCTAGGTCCAGGGTTCAAATCCCTGCGGGTTCG
>GL982569.1:257525-259589 GCA_000220355.1 Candidatus Nanosalinarum sp. J07AB56 | reverse complement strand
TAGACGTTAAAGACACTATGAACGTATTCGGAGACATCGAAATTATCGACGGCGATGTATCCGCAAAGGACCAGAATGAGAACCCTGCTAACGTCAGTCTGACAAGCCCAATAGATATGCAGAACAACAACATATACAACATCGGAAACCTTGAGAGCCAAGAAAGCGGGGGCGCACCAGCTCTAGCGTGGGAGAAATCAAAAACTAAAACAGATGCCTATGGAGGAGCCCGAATTGAGTGCAGAGCCGGAGAGGTATTGACAGACGTAACCTGCTTTTCCGATGCTAGGCCCGGCGGATCCGACGCAGAAGGAGACCATATACGGTCATGTGGCAACAGGCTTAGGGGCTCTGCATCCAAAGGCGGTGCCCATGCTGGAGTAAGCGGAACCTGCGTCCCTGTAAAGGGTGCAAAGCTCAAGGTATTCAACAATCAAAACAGGAGCGACACATTCCAAATACCACAGGGAACCAGTACAGTGTCATACAAGATATACGGCGGAAGCGGCGGGAACAACGGCGGCAAAGGAGGATACATGAAAGGATCGATACCCGTAGATGGCGGGGGAAAACTGGAGATATATGTCGGTCAGAACGGGGAGACAGGAGTTGAGCCAGATAATCCACGTGGTGGGACGCCGGGGCCCGGAGGTCGCGGTGGCTGTGTACCGTTCAATGGAGTTACCTGCGGAGGCGACGGCGGAGACGGCGGCCTCCAGGGCCTCTTCAATGCCCCCGACTAGCACGCGGAGGCGGTGGCGGCGGCGGTTCGCCCACGATAATAACAGATTCCGGAGGCAACATTCTAGCGGCTGCCGGTGGAGGAGGCGGCGGTCAGGACTACGCCGGTAGCGGCGGAGGCGGTGGTGCAGGCGGAGGAAACGGGGGATCAGGGGACAACTGCTGCGGTGGCACCAATCCCGGAAAGGATGCAGACGACACCCCGAAAAATCTTGGAGGGGACGCTGGGTCAGATGGCTCCACGTTTGCTCGCTCACAAGTGACTATCGTCTCCACAGGCGCGAGGGATGAAGGTCCTCGAGCGGAGCTAGCCGCCATCCCATAGAATTCAGCACTGCATGCTACACAGGGAACGTGGCTACTATTTTGGTGCACGACTTGAGGGCTTACACTGAGAATGAATCCATCAGAATAGACTGGTTATTCTATTTTCTATTTCTCCCGCTCACTGCAGAATAGCGCTAACCGCCAGCCCCTTTTTCCACCTGTTCAGTAGACACTTCGTCAACTAGATCGTATCTATGCAATCAGATCTAGCAGTTCTCCGAGGATGCCTTAGCTACCTATGGAAGTCCTTTGTTTGGTCCAAGATTATGTTTGAGTGCCACATACTTGTCATTATGTCCGTATCGGACCATTCCCGTCGAGTTATTCTCTTCAACTAGCTGTTCCTCAGATGTGGTTCCGAAGTGGTTTCTTGGTCTCGCAGCGGTAGAATGACGTTGGTGGTACGCCTGCAGAGAGCTGTGCCATCCCGGATGGCACGTACCGAACAATCTGTGTTATGCGGCGTCCGGGAACGGATAGGTAGTGGACAGCAACTGTTTGTCGTCCACTTAGGCACTCCTTCATTCGCTTGTATTCAAGTTTCCCTGCTTCAGATCTTATATTGCTGAGACAGGGGATACCGCTTCGAATCAAAATATCATCGAGGTACGCTAGCTCCCATACCTAGTGAGAAAACCAATCAGAAGCAATCCCGAGAGATACGCTACGTACTGACCGCACATCTTTAAGACCGAATCTCAGTGATGCACAATGGTGGGACAGAGCCCTGTCATGGACATCAGTCTCAACATTCAGGTGCGGAAGACCCACATCATCCTGCTCACAGCCCTCACACTTGGTGCAACAGCCACCGCCACAGTAGACATCAAAGACCAAACCAACATATTCCAAACCCTCAACATGACAGGAAACCCCATACAAGACCTCCAGAACCCCGAAAACCCGCAAGACGCAGCCACCAAAAACTACGTCGACCAATCAGAAGACGGCCTGAATATCACAGGCACGTACATCAATCGGTCCCAATCAACCGAT
>GL982569.1:240071-257505 GCA_000220355.1 Candidatus Nanosalinarum sp. J07AB56 | reverse complement strand
TCCTCGTTGCTGATCTTGTAGCCAGTATCTGGAACAGAGCTGTTGTTAGGGTCGACCGGCGGACAACCCAACAAGATTACGGTGCTGGCGTGCTTCCGTGCCTTCTCTACCAAGGCTCGCAGGTCGGATTCTATGGAATCGAGACCTTGTCTAAGACCTGAACTATTACGGAAGGCGTCGTTGACACCGGTAGCTATCACCACAGTAGATGAATAATCTTCAATTCCCCTACGTTTGGCCTCGGGCTCGAACCTTCGGAGGACATCCTCTGTTGTGTCGCCGCTGTTCGACACATTGTAGATGTAGTGCTGCGGTGTGCCGTCTAAGGTCACGACCGGGTTCCAAAGCCTCGCGACCCAGCCACCGCGCCTGTCGTAGTATCCTTGTGAGATACTGTCACCGAACACATACAGATTCACACACGGACAGCTTCACTGCAGAGTCAAAAGAATTGAGCTGTAAGATGCCGAAGTGAGCCTGAAAGAGACCAAAATGGCGAGCTGCGTGTTCTGCGGCGAGTCAGCGACCAAGCAGAACCAGGAGGGACAGCCGGTCTGTCGAGAGCACGCCGACCAATCCCCCAAGAATGTGGAGTGCCCGGACTGCGGCCTCCCGATGAAACTCAAAGAAGGCCGATACGGCTTCTTCTGGGGATGCGAAGGCTATCCACAGTGCCAGAAGACATTCCAGGTACAGGAGCTCGCTGGCGCAAAAGATGAGTAGCTTCGCCATTGGATGAACCGAAGACGCGTTCAGTGGAACGTGTGGGCATGTCGTTTTCGATGGAATCACTTCGGTACGGACACATTGAAGGATTTTCCCGTAGGTACGAGTGTTGAGGGCCTGTAGCTCAGTGGACAGAGCACTCGGTTCCTAACCGAGCGGCCGAGGGTTCAAATCCCCCCAGGTCCGCATACCCTGTTTTAACATGTTTCCACACCGATGCAGTTGATGCGGAGGTAGCCAAGTGGTCAAAGGCGCAGCGTTCAGGGCGCTGTCCCGCAGGGGTTCGCAAGTTCGAATCTTGCCCTCCGCAACCTGTACTGCCGTTGCTGACGAAGGCGAGGTTGAAATGTAACGGCTCCTCAGCCCAACCGTGGGGCGAGAAAACAGCTACCGGACGACCAAAGACATAGGTGAGGATGCTGACTGGGGATCGATTGTAACTGGGTTCCTCTTAGCTGCATCTCCAGTCCTCTTCACCGCTATCGGAATAGCCTTCCCCGACAATCAACAGCTCACTGAACTGAGTCTGGAGCCGGTTGATTCTGCTCTGTTCGTCGTCTACGGGGTTTCCGTAGCGGCCGGCGGATGGCTTGAGTCCTACTCCGACTACTTCAAATGGGTGGACGACCCTGCGGCTCTGGTAGGGATTGGATTTCTCGGAGTCAGTGTGTTCCAAAAGGCAACGGAGTTCGAGGTGTCTGGATTCACTACGTTCCTTGCCGCCGCCACAGTCTTCTTGGCTGTTCCGAGTGCCGCGGCGAAGTATCTGACGCGTGGCGGCAGAATCTGAGGTCAACTAAAAACGCTCACTGTGTTGTTGTTTCTTGGACCCGTAGCTCAGCCAGGACAGAGCGAGCGGCTTCGGACCGCTAGGTCCAGGGTTCAAATCCCTGCGGGTTCGTTGGAGAATCACGAGATCCGGGACAGAGTTGAGTCGGTTTACGGCCACTCCGTCTCAGGGATACGGGACGTATCTTCCAACCAAAAACAGACCTACGTGCTGGACACATCGGACGGAGAAGTCGTATACCAGAGATGTGAGAGCCCGCAGTTCCGTGAGTCGTTTAGATGTGAGGTCTTGCTGCTAGAACAGATGCGGGACGTAAGGACACCGGTTCCCAAGGTGCTGTGGCGAGAACTAGAGAACACACCAGAAGCAGTCATATCCAGTGCACCCGGTAGAGAAGTCTCCGAATTCTACGGAGAGCAAAATTTTGAGCAAGCCGGAGACGTGGTGAAACAGGCGGGTACCACTCTCTCCCAGATCCACGAGAAGAAGTTCAACCATTCTGGAAAGCTCTCAACTCAGGGCGGACTTGAGCTGAAGGCCACGAGCTGGGAAGATATATTAGCTGAGATATTCGGAGACTACATCCATCAGTTACAGGGCAGCAGATTTGAGGACTCTATCACCGACGCAGTCGCGCTGTTCGACAACGGTCTAGATCTTGTAGATGAACACGGTTCGTGCCTAGTTCACTACGACGTGGCTCCCGACAACGTCTTCTGGGAGAATGGCAACATATCGTCCGTGATTGACTTCGGCAGAGCAATGTCAGGCGACCCTGCATTCGACTTGGCGTATGCTCAAGTACAGTTTGTCCTGGCCTTCTACGATGGAAGAGAGGCCGAGCAGCTGAACAGGTTGCTGTTCGGTTCATATCACACAGAGTCCCTCCGAGGCGAGTGGCACAAGCGAATGTGGTTCTATCGTAAGCTGTTCATAGTAGAGGCGATGAAAAGCTTCGAGAGCTGGACAGAGGGCCAGGGCATGAGCGAGGAAGAGAAGCAAGAATCGGCTGAGTGGAACAGAGACCAGCTTAGTCAAGCCGCGGCGGAGCTGCGCTGACTGATCCGAGTTCCAGGGGTTGATGCTTTCGCTGTCACTGCTCCTGTGAAGTCTTTTAAGAAACGGACACCCTTGTTGTGGTGTGTCTAGTACAGTGTCGGCGGTGATGGAAAAGTGAGCAACGAAGAGGACGGAAACGACAAGAAAATACAGTTCCCGCAGTACTTCCAGAAACAGAAACAGCAGGGTGGAGAAGACAACCCCAACGGAACGCCACTGAAGACCCCGGTTCTAAGGGGTGTAGTACGTGTGTGCCTTCGACGGCCACCGCATCTGGGTGGAGGCCTCCGGTAACATGAAGGGAAGATACGGCGTGGAGATACCGGCCGGTTTCGAGGTCGATGACTTCCAGCCCGGAACAGAGGTCGCCTTGGATCCTAACTCATTCAAGGTCACAGACATACTTGACAGGGGTAAGGACGCCGAATTCGACAGCACAGAGACAGATGTCACCTTCCAGGACGTCGGCGGCTTGAACGATGTCATCTCATCGCTGAAATCCAACGTCGGGGCGCAGCTGGATGACAGCAAGCGAGAGAAGATAGAGGACTGGGGCATGGACATGGACAAGTCCATCCTCCTCATAGGAAAACCCGGAACCGGGAAGACCCACATGGTGAAGGCGCTGTCGAACGAGTACGACGCCGAGATATTCATGATAAACGGGCCACAGCTCGTGGAGAAGTTCATCGGCGAGGGCGCCAAGAAAGTGAAGCGGCTGTACGAACAGGCGCGCGACAGCGAGAAACCGGCGATAGTCTTCATAGACGAGGTCGACGCCGTCGCCAAGAAACGGCTGGACGAGAGAAGGCACGGCGGGGAGGAGGTGGAACGCACGATGTCACAGCTTCTGTCCGAGCTCGACGGCCTCGACAACGAGAACGACTCGAACGTCATCTCAATCCTGGCGACAAACAAGCCGGACGTCATGGACCCGGCGCTCCTCAACAGGTGCAACGCAATAGAGGTACCAGTACCCAGCAACGAGGCGAAGGAAGAGATATTCCAGGTTCACACCCGTAGCCTTGACCTAGAGGACGGCGTCGATCTCGGGATACTGGCCGCGGAGATGGAGGACGACTACACAGGTCGCGACATAAAACAGGTTGTCCGCCAGGCCGCGGTGAACTCGCTGGAGAGAACCGACGACGCTTCAGAAGCAGAAGTGCAGACCGAGGACTTCATGACAGCGATTCAAGAGCTCCGGGAAGGCAACCTCGGGATGGAGAAGGACTTCCTGTCCGAGGAACAGACACCGCGCGAGATGTTCGCATAACGAGGCCGTGAGCGACCCAGACGTAGAGCGGGAGTTCATGCTCGACCACCATGAGCTCGCCGAATTCCTGTCAGAGGTCGCGGAGTCGATAGAACAGGGAGAAGTGGCGCTCGACGGGGATGGCTGGAAGGCCTACCACGAGGTACACGAGGACGTCCCCATGAGAGTCGTGGTAGATGAAGATGGCCTAGAGATAGGCATCAAACTCCTGAGGGACGAAGATACCTAGATCTCGGAACGAATCGTGTCCTCGACCTCCGAGGCATCAGCGGAGCCCTTCATTTCCTGCATCACCTGGCCGATCAGGTAGTTAAGCGCGGACTCCTTACCGCTGCGCAGATCCCGGACAGCATCCGTGTTGTCCTCAACGACACTCTGGACGACCTCGTCCAAGGATTCCTGGTTCGGCTGCGGAAGCTCGCCGTTCCTCGAATACGACTCCAAGAGCTTCTGGATATGATTACTTGACTCCGCTCTCTCCAGAACCTTCGATAGCTCTCCGTGATCTAGTTCGAGTCCGTGTCTCTCTACCTCTCTGAGCGCCGTTATCGCAGCATCTGGGTCGTGTCCCGAAATCCGTCTGAACCGATGTAGGTTGCCCGAGTTCAGCACGAACAGGACGGAGTCCTCACCGATACCTGTGTCCAGCAGCTCCTGCCTCTCGGAGTCGGATGGCTCCACGACCTCGCGGATTTCAAAACTGAAGCCCATCGCCTCGACTACCGACTTGAACTCGTCTGCCTCCATTTTGACGGCGGCTTCTCTGTCGCCCGTAGTGAAGCACAGCTCTTCCCTGTCGAAGAGCCGAGACTCGATCACGTGCGGTAGCTCCGAGCTCAGGGGATGGACCGTGCCCGGTTCGAAGCCTGTGATGTCTTCGACCTCCTTAGGCGGTAGCAGGGCGTAATCCTCGAACACTGTGGGAGACACCTCTCTGTCCCCCGGTACGCATGCATGGATTCTCCTGCCGGACTGCGTCTCCATCAGAACTGATTTTACTATCTGCTGCTGGTCGACACTCCTGACCTCCGCCGCCTCCTCGATGCTGTGGATGGGTCGATGGCTCATGGTTTCGAACTCTGCGTCGATGTTGTGGAGAACGTCGTCAGCCTTCATCGAGCATCTCCTCGTTCGCTGGGTCAAAGGGAGGTGAGGTGATGATGAGGTACCTCATTTCTCCCTTCAGGGCGTGTGCTTTCCCCGCAGGTACCTCGACCAAGTCTGACTTCGAGACATCAAACCATGAATCGTTAACCCTGATGGATCCCTCGCCCGAGAGAACGTAGTATGCTCTGTCGCTCTCGTTATTCACGACAGGAGGGTGATGGCCGTCGAGGGTGCCGACTGCGACATCGAACGAGAATGCTTCTTTGTTAAACAGTTTTTCGACGTTTAGGTTCCCATCGAACAGCTCCACCTGCTCTGACTCCTGCCTGGTATGCTTCATTAGTCTATCTCCTCCCCGAGCATCTTGCGGGCCTCCGACGGGTCGGCTCCTCCGTTCGTTCTCGACATCACCTGTCCCACGAGGTAGTTGATTGCGTCCTCTTCTCCGGAGGCGTAGTCCTCCACGGCTTCCGTCTCATCCTCCACGACACCCTCCACAGCGGCGCGTGTCTCCGAAGATTCCGTCTTCCGCAAATCCTCTCTCTCAATGACCTTTCTGGCGCGGTTGCCGTCCTCAACAACTGAGCGTATGGCCTTCTCGGCGTTTGTTTCAGTGATATCATTCTGGGCCAGAAGGTCTGATAGGAAAGAGATGTCTTCAGGTGCTACACTGGAGTCACCTACTTTGATGTCGTGGTAGTTGAGTACCTTTCGGAGGGTCTTCACCATGAGGTTTGCCGTTACCTCTGGCTCCTGATTGGATGCCTCCTCGAACATTTCGGCGAACTCCTGTTCTCTAACCAGCGAGTCAGCCGTCTCCCCACTGAGTCCGTATTCAGATTTGAAGCGCGCCCTCTTCTGCCGGGGGAGCTCCGGTACGTCGTCCTTGATTCTCTCTATGTCTTCCTTGGAGATCGTGTGAGATGTCAGGTCTGGCTCGACTATGTATCCGTAGTCCTCTTCTGACTCCTTCTCGCGGAGCGGCTGGGTTGAGCCCATTGAGGAGTTGAAGCTGCGGGTCTGCTTCTCTACCTCTCTACCGCGCCGCCTGAGCTGTCTCTGACGCGATATTTCATAGCTCAGTGCCTTTTCAATCTCGGATATGCCCGTGATGTTCTTGACCTCCACCCTGCTTCCACCCGACAAGGAGATGTTGGCGTCTGACTTCAGGACGAAGTCGGAGCTCGGACTGTAGACCCCCAGGTATCGTAGGACACCGGTAAGCTCCTTCAGGTACCCGCGGGCCTCGGCCGGTGAGGATAGATCCGGCTCCGTCACTATCTCAAGTAGTGGTCTGCCGGCCCGGTTGTAGTCAACGAGCGTGTGATCTGCGGAGGAGATGTCTCCCCCCTCGTGAACCATGCTGGCAGGATCCTCCTCCACGTGGACACGCCTAATTCTAACTGGCTGTCTCTCGGTCTCCAGCCGCCCGTCCTGCGCGACAGGGTTGTCGTACTGGGTCACCTGGAAGTTCTTGGCCATATCAGGGTAGAAATATGTCTTCCTCGCGAACCGGGTCTCGCCAGACATGTCACAGTCCAGTGCCTCTCCTACCATAATCGACTGCCTTAGTGCCTCCTCGTTGAGTGCTGGACGTGAACCAGGATGGCCGAGACAGGTCGGACACGTCAAGGTGTTTGGTTCGTCGGCGTGCTCGTTGGGACACGAGCAGAAGAGCTTGGAGCTCGTGTTGAGCTGGACATGGGTCTCGAGACCTATCGTAACTTCCGATCACTCACTGCCCAGCTGCCTCGCCGTGTCTATCAAGAGCTTTTCCCCCCAGTGAGGTCCTATCAACTGGAGGCCTGTCGGCATGCCGTCTCCCTCTCCGTTTGGAACAGAGAGCTGAGGCACGCCCGCAAGGTTCGGGCCGACTGTGAGAGCGTCCATGGCGTATGTCTCGGACGCCGACATGTCCTGGGCTTCCTCGAAGGTCGGTGCAACGCCCGGCATCGAGGGTGCAGCAAGTAGGTCGTAGCGGTCGAAGGCCTCCTCGACCTGGTCAATCAGCTTGCGCCTGACCTTCGCGGCACGCACGTAGAAGTCGTCCCTGTATCCAGCCATCCTCGCGTATGTACCGAGTATAATCCTGCGCTTCGCCTCGTCACCCAGCTTCTCGCCTCTTACGTGTGAGAAGTATTCGTTGAAGTCGTCATGATCTCCGGGGTTGCCCTCGGCGCCGTACCGCATGCCGCAGAACCTCGCGAGATTGGTGGAGGCTTCTGACACCGCCATAACGTAGTAGGCAGCAACACAGACATCAGGGTCGAGCAGAGGTATGTCGACGCGCTCCACGTCGTGGCCGAGGTTCTCGAGCTTGCTCAGAGACGCCTCGAAGTTGTTCCGTACCGGTTGCTCCAGATCGACCTGCTCTAGCTGGGTCGGGACCCCCACCGTGAGCGACTCTGGCACTGATTCTCTGCTGAACTCCGGTACCTGTCTGTCCGCCGAGGTCTGGTCTCCGGAGTCCTTACCTGATACAACCTCGAGCCCCTGTGCCACGAGCTCCAGTGACGACGACAGAACCCCGATTTTGTCCAGAGAGTTGGAGTAGCTCACGAGCCCGGTTCTCGGAACCCTCCCGTAGGTCGGTGTCAGACCGAAGACACCGTTGTACGCCGCAGGGTTAGTTATTGAGCCGCCCGTGGACTCACCTATCGATAAGATGTCTTTGTCTGTGGCGGCGCACACCGCTGCTGCCCCTCCCGAGCTCCCGCCTGTTACGCGGCTTGTGTCGTGCGGGTTGCGAGGCGTTCCGTGGGCGCAGTTTGTACAGAAGCTCCCGAAGCCGAACTCGTCCTGCTGGGTCTTCCCGTGAAACACGGCGCCTGAGCTCTCGAGCCTCTCGACGACGGCGGCGTTGAAAACGGGCTTGTAACCTTCCAGTATCTCGGACCCAGCGGAGGTCTCCACCCCCTCCACGCAGATAGCGTCCTTGACGACGAACGGTATCCCTTCCAGCGACCCGGAGCGGTCGTTCGGTCTGAACGAGATGGACCGCATGTAGTCGAGCTCGTCGTCTCCAGCCCGGAGGTCGTCTTCGAAGTCCACGACTGAGAGACGAATCGGACTGTTTAAAGTCTATTCTGGCTCTGCCTCATCGATGTGGACGCTTGTCTCGCAGCACGGGCACTTCGCGTAGAGCGGCCGGTACCCGCCAGGTTCGAGCTCGGTTCCGCACTCCGGACACCTCACGCGCTCGGTCCTTTGAAGTAACCCTGTTCGGTGTTGTCGGCGTTGGAAAGAGCCTCTTCCTGCGTGAGTGTCGAGCTCTTCCTGTCCTCGCGTGTTTCCTCCTCCATCTCCACCGGGTGGAAAGCGGGATCGACATCCTCCACATCAACGTCCTGGAGAACACTGAACTTCTCAAGCACGGTGTCGAGGTCCTCCGAGAGGTCTTCTACCTCGTCATCCGTGAGATCTATTCTCGCGTTGTCCGACACTTTCCTGACCTTCTCCTTTTCCATACACAGTTCACACCCGCCCGAGGTTTTTTAAACAGTTCAATTGAATATGGCTGTGTCAGAACGAACACAGCCTGATACCTGCTTGGGACAGGTCTTCAGGACTCAGTGGCTTGAGCTTGGGACTCAAGACACCGAACAGTGCCGTGTCTGTCAGTGATTTGGGAATCTTAGTTTGGTTCTAGGCAGAGTGAACGCTGCCGCCTAAAAAAAGTTGTGAACACCCAAAAATGGACTCGATAATGGAGAACACGGACGCTGGAAACAAAGAAAACCTCAACGATGTCAAGGACGCGAGAATCCTGGTAGTGGGAGTCGGCGGAGCCGGCAACAACCAGGTGACGCGCATTCAAAATAAGGAGGTAGACGGAGCCGACACCGTTGCCATCAACACCGACAAGCAACACCTCGAGATGTCGAGCGCCGACCGAAAGATACTGGTGGGACGCGACCTCACAAAAGGCCTCGGCGCAGGCGGAAAACCCATGAAGGGCGCACGGTCAGCCGAAGAGAACAGAGCGGAACTACGCGACATATTCGAGGACGCCGACATGGTTTTCATCACAGCAGGTCTGGGTGGCGGAACCGGAACAGGAGCCGCGCCGGTGCTGGCAGAGATAGCCGCGAAAGAAGACTGCATTGTCATCGGTACGGTGACGATGCCCTTCGAACTGGAGGGCGCCCGCATGTCCAAGGCAGAGGAGGGACTCTACAGGCTGCGCAAACATGTCGACACCGCCATCGTCATAGAAAACGACCGCCTGCTCGACATAGCCGGCGACATGCCACTGGATCAAGCGTTCGGAGTCGCGGACGAACTCATCACGACCATGATCAAGGGAGTGACGGAGACCATATCCAAGCCATCGCTCGTCAACCTCGACTACGCAGACGTGAAGGCGGTCATGAACCAAGGAGGTGTCGCAGTCGTCGGCTACGGAGAGTCCAACACCAACCGCAAAGGAGAGGAGGCGGTGTTAGAGGCGATGTCCAACCCACTCCTGGACGTGGAGTTCCAAGGCGCGAACGGGGCGCTGGTTCACATGTCCGGAGGCCCCGACCTAACGCTGAACGAGATCAACGAGGTCGGACAGACCGTCAAGGAACGCCTCGACAACCAAGCACAGGTCATCTGGGGTGCCCGAGTCCAGGAACAGATGGAAGGACAGCTACAGGTGATATCGATTATAACCGGCGTGGAATCGCCGTACATCCTCGGCGACATCGAGGAGGAAGAGACCGAGACAGGCACAGTCTCGGACCTCGACATAGAGGTAATGGAATAGAATGTTTTAGGCAGAGAGACCGGCTGCATTAGTCCTTCCCCTCCCCCTGCACCGGTCGGCTCTGCCAAAAATCTACATCTACGCCAGACACTCCAAGCCGCTTATAACCATTACAAGCAAACTCAACCAGTATGAAAGCACCTATCTGCAACATCTGCCTAAAGACCGAAGATCAGCTCTGCAGCCACTGCCAAAACAAGCTCGATGACGGCAAGATAACCGACAAGGAGGTCGAGGTCTCAAGGATACTGTATGAGCTCAGCGACAACAACCCATCGCTCCAAGACTCCGAAATAGTCCAAGTCCTGGACGCCGACAGGGTACTGGTCGTAGTCACGTCCGAAGGAGACGGCGCAAAGGTAGTGGGAAAAAGAGGAAGAGTGGTGAAGAAGCTCGCCGAACAGGTCGACAAGTCCATCCGCGTCGTCGAACAGGCATCCGAAGATCGCGAGGTCATAAAAGGGCTTCTCAGCCCCGGCGAAATCGAGTCAATAAACAAGGTCTACACACCGGACGGAACATCTCGAAAGGTCGTAGTGGACGAGGAATACAAACAGAAGATCAACCTGTCGGTGGATGAACTCGAGCAGTTCATGGAAGATATAACCGGAACAGGCTACACCATAAGCTTCGAAGAAGTTTGACTACGGCAGACGATCCTTCAGATACTCGCTCAGGCGGTCGTACTCCGGGTCCTCGCGTTGAACAACCCCCATAATATACCGACCAGATAGAGCCGATACAACTACGAAGACCGACAGAAACCAGGCATCAGGCTGCACCAGGGACACGGACACAGCGATCGATGTGCACAGAGCCAGATCCCGAATGGAACCAGTTGGACAAAGGTGGACAGGGCTGAGCCAGCCAGCTGAGGCGTGGTCGTAAACAGCTCGAGGATCAGAGTCAGTTCCGGGTCGCATCGTCTTACCGTTGCTGAACACGTCCATCACGGCGTGGACGCCCGCAGAGAAAGCGAACATCCCGGCGTGCGGCGACAGGAGCCAGAGCGCCACTGCGGAGAGCAGACCAACAATCGGGTAGTGAAGAGTCCGCTTGTGGCTCATCAGCATATCCAAGTCCGGCACCACAGACCCTGCGACAGCCAAAAACACCGTTACGCTGCCGTACGAGAACAGTTGCGAGGCGGCGACACCTAACAAAAGGCCGGTCGCGGCATGGGTTGGCAGCATCATAATTAGATGATTACGGCCGCACGTTTAGTTCATGAGTGACGACGGGTCGCAGGACTGGATAGTTGTAGTGGACCAGGAGAAGCTTGACCCCGAAATCGCGCGGCAGACCGTAGTGAAGTACGACCCCTTGAACAGGTCGGGCAAGGAGGGAGGTTTCCGAGTAGAGGACGGGCAGCTGACGATCAACCAAGACAAGGTCATGGGGGCGCACCGCACGGCCGTGAAGCGCTACCCAGAGGACGGTGTCGTCAGGATGGTTCGCCTCGAGCACGAGTCAGGAGACCCCGTCCACCAGTTCGGAGACAACAGTTTCAGGCTGTACGACCTGCCGAGACCGGACAACGACGCCGTCGTAGGTATGCTCGGCAGGAACGGGACCGGAAAGTCGGTATCGATGCAGATACTGTCCGGAGGGATTCGACCGAACCTCGGTAGGTTCGATGACCCGCCGGCGTGGCCCGAAATCAGGAGAGAGTTCCGAGGCACAGGCCTCCAAGACCACATAGACAAACTGGCTGAGGACAACGTAGACGCGGCCGTGAAGCCCCAGCATGTCGAGAGAATACCGGAACAGTTCTCCGGACAGGTGGAGGATCTCTTGAAGCGGGCGGAGGACCGCGGCAACCTGTCGACCCTGGCGGAGCGCCTCGAGGTAGGGAAGCTGTTCGACAGAGACATATCGGAGCTGTCCGGAGGCGAGCTACAACGAGTCGCAATATGCTCCACGCTAGCGAAGCAGGCAGACCTCTACGTCTTCGATGAACCAGGCTCCTTCCTAGACGTCAGGCAGAGACTAAGGACGTCAAGAACGATCAGAGACGAGGTCGACGCCGCGTGCTTCGTGGTAGAACACGACCTTGCGGCCCTAGACGCAGTTGCCGATAGAATACACGTGCTTCATGGAGACCCGGGAGCATACGGAGATGTATCGAACGCAATGAACCCGCGCGACGGAATAAATCAGTACCTCGACGGCTACCTCGAGAGCCACAACCTACGCATACGCAGCGACTCAATAGAGTTCGACCGCAGCAAGAGAAGCAGAGTAGAACAGAACAGGTCGGTGACCTCCTGGCCCGAAATGACACGGGAGTTCGGCGAGGACGGATTCAGGCTAGAGGTCGACGAGGGAGCGATACACGAGGAGGAGGTAATGGGAATTCTCGGGGAGAACGGACTCGGAAAGACGGTGTTCACGAAGATGCTCGCCGGCGCGGTCGAGCCCGACGAAGGGGAACCACCGGAAGCAGATATTTCGTATAAGCCGCAGCGCATCGAAGCAGAGAACGAGTCCGTCCAGGCAGCGGTCTCGAAGCACGTCAACCCTGACAAGAAATCGTTCCAGACACGTGTCGCCGAACCCCTGAACCTCGACCCACTGATGGATAGAAATCTCACGGAACTATCCGGAGGAGAGCTACAACGGGTCGCTATAGCAATCTGCCTGGCGCGGGACGCAGAACTGTACCTACTCGACGAACCATCCGCATACCTCGACGTCGAAAGCCGCGTCGAACTTGGGAAGACACTGAAGCGCTTCGCCCGGAAATCTGGAAAACCAGTAGCTGTCGTGGATCACGACCTCCTCCTCGTGGACTACCTGTCAGACAGGGCAGCCGTCTTCACAGGAAAGCCCGGGGTACAGGGACACGGCTCATCACCCCAGGTAATAGACCGAGCAATGGACAGCTTCCTCGAGGAGGCCGACGCCACGTTCCGCCGCGACCCAGACACAGGAAGACCCCGGGCTAACAAGCCAGGAAGCCAGAAGGACAGGTCGCAGAGGGAGGCCGGAGAGTACTATGAGAACTGAAACAGTTGTGTCTCTCGTCCTCAGACACGGCGCCAGGTTCCTAGTCTTGGGAAACCAGCAGCAGAGATTACCTGAAACTGAGATCTCACAGGCCAGTGATAGGTTCGGCGCCGCTCGGTCAAAACTACAGGAGATAGGTCTGGACACGGAGGATCTAAGGGATATAGTTAGGCTGGAGCTGGAGTCAGGAAATCTACATCAGGAAAGGTTCGTGGTGGGAGGACAGATCGATGGTGAACCCGAACGTAAAGCGCAATTCATTAGCCCCAAAGAGATCGGCGACCTGAATTTCAGCAGGGAATCAGCATACGACCTCGTTCCGATGGCGTACTTCGATGAGTATTATCAGAAGAACCTAGATTATGGGTCTGGTTCACGAGTTGATGTGGTGAAAATTCTGCTAGAGAACAGCGAAGGGAGATTCCTGGCTGTCCAGAAGACGTCACAGGAGAAGGTTCACAGCGGTCACAGCTACACTCTCTACGGGAGGATGGCAGGAAAATGGGAGCTTCCAGGAGGCACCTTCCAAGGTTCAGAATCACTGGTCGACGCGACCGTTAGGGAGGCAAGAGAGGAGTTAGGGATTGAGGTCAGCGAACCGATAAAGGTCGTGAGAGAGGAGATAGAAGAAGAGAACGACGTGAATGTGTGGATAGTCCTGTGTAGAGATTGGAAAGGAGAGATCGAGCTCTCCAAAGAGCACACAGATTACTGCTTCATGTCCCCACAGGAGTACCTGGAGTGTGAATGGCATCAGGACGCTGGCTACGGCTACGCACCAGCAGAGTTCCTGGACAGCTATCTGGACGAGAGATAAAAGCTCAAACGTCAGTCTAAGCAATTGTGACCGAGGACATAGAGGCCACCAAAATCGTGGTTGCGAAAGCCCTCATTAGAGATGATGAAGGAAGGTTCCTGGTCTTGAGGGAGTCAGAAGGCAGGGACAAGCACACTTCTGGGAAGTGGGAGATACCGGGAGGCAGGCTCAAGGTAGGCGAGGACCGGTATGAGGCCGCCAGGAGAGAGGTGAAGGAAGAGCTGAATATAGACGTCAAGGATCCGCAGGATGTGGTGAGAATCGAGGTGGAGTCAGACCATCTGGTGTCGTGCTACATAGTGGCGTTCGGAGGGTTTCAGGGCGAGCCAGAAATCAGGCTCGACGAGAAGCACTCAGAACACAGATGGGTGACAGCAGACGAGTTCATGGAACTGGACTGGCACAGCGACGCTGGATACGACATAGTACCCATGAAACACTTGGATGACTACTTGGACAGAAACAACGTATACTAGCTTCTACACAGGAAACGTAGTATCCGGTAAAATGAACTAGAAGGGTGGGCCTTCGCCGCGTGGCTGCGGCTGGCCCCGTGCGGGCTCGCCCGGGGATCCCATGCCGCCGCGTCCACCCATATCACCTTCCATGCTGGGTTCTCTGGCGGCTTCTTCCTGGGCTTCCTCCATTAGCTCGCGCACCTCCTTGGTGAGGTTGCGGAGCTCTTTGGCTTCATCGGGGTCGTCGACCATGGAGCGTAGCTTCTTGGTCTTGGACTCCAGCTCCCTTCCTGCTTTTCCTTTCGGCTCTGGAATGGTTTCCAGTACCATCTCCGCCGAGTCGAGTACCTTCTCGGCGTTCTGCTTCGCGTCTTTTAGTGACATACCACACGTGAAATGTTCCAGGGTATTTAAATGTTTTGATTTCCAGAAATACGGTTTTCGCGGCGTACCAACGCCTGAAACTTTTTTCACCCGCTGCACGAACAGATTATTACTACTTGTAAGTAGCTAGATGCGGTCTCCTCTCGAATACTGAGGCCTGTAGTCGTCAGGAAGCACCCTGGCCGAGAGCTCCTCCGTCCTACTCGTCGCGTTGGGGCCAAGCGCGATCACCAGGTTCTGATCCTGTTCTATCTCGGTGTCGAGATCCGACACCTCACTGCCGTCAATTGTGACCTCTCCTCTGCCGCACATCTTTCGGTCCTGCAGTTCGACGCACGTTGAGTTGGCGCCGCGTTGTACTGACAAGTTGACTGTGTCGAGGAAGTCCTGCCATGTAACCCCGTGTTCGTGGCGGTGGACAACACGCGGGTTACCCGCCTCCAGATGTACATCTCTGGACTGTAACTGGTAGGAGCTGTTGGAGAAGTCGAGGTTCGTTCCGTTTACCGAGACGAAGAACAGTGCATGCGCGTGGGCGCTCTCGGCATGTGTGTGGGAGGAGTGGTCGTGGCTGTCTCTGGCTGTTATCTCCCCCGTGAAAGTCGCAGCTGCCAGCCCTAGTGACGCCGCTGTTGATATTGTGATAGCGGCGAAAAGCCCGGGGCTGAGGGTCTTCATCTATTCCTGGATCTCTGCGAAAGCGAACTTGCGACCTACTGATGTTACCTCAACATCGTAGGACTCGCCGACCTCTCCACCAGGAACAAACACGACGAAACCGTCGACCCTTGCGATGCCGTCTCCTTTCTCGCCAAGATCCTCTACTTCTACCTCAACGGTCTCTCCCTCGGAGACAGGTTTGTCGAACTCCGGTTCGGAGTCATCTCCACCGGTGTTCTCAGTATCTGTAGTTTCTTCGTCAGGTGTTTCTGTTTCTTCTGGTTCGTCAAACTGGTCGTCAAAATTGTCTTCTTCTGGCATCTTGTATCACCAACTTCTGTAAAAACAACAACACCAGCCCAGTCTTATAAACAGTCGCAGGACTCACAGACCTCAAATAGACCCAGCATCAACAGACAGACATGGCACAGGCGCCGCCAGGACAGGGAGACCAGTGCATATTCTGCCAGCTCATCGAAAACCCCGACCAGCTGATGCTGGTAGGCGAAACCGAGAACTTCTACGCGTGGCTGGAGTTCCCAGAGCCACGTGCCGAGGGACAGGTGAACGTGGTGCCCAAGGAACACGTAGAATCAGTACTCGATCTCCCGCCCGCGGAGTACTCCGAGTACATGACCCTTGTAAGGGAGGCCATGGTCAGAGCAAAAGAGGGAATAGGTGCGGACGGCGTTACCACCGCAATCCACGTAGACCAGTCAGGCGGCCAGATGATGGACCACGCATACATCCAGGTCATACCAAGGTTCGAGGACGACGAGAACGCTGGCACCCCCGTCTCAGCGATCTTCCCAAAAGACGAGGAGCTACAGGACGAGGAACTCCTCGCCGAAGTACAGGAGCAGATGCAGTCGGTAGACATCAGCTTCGGAGAGCCAGTGACACCCCACCCAGAGGCCGAGAAGCAGGCACAGAAGGCTCGTGGCGAATCAGTGGAGAAGGGAGAAGAGGAACAGCAGAGCTCTGGAGACGAGGAGAGTGACGACAAGGACGACTACAGGGGTGGAAGCATAGAGTGGGGGTAAACCACTGCTAGTTCGTGCGCTGTGACGGAACGGTTGCGCATGGAACACTGATACAGAGAGGTTGTTGGCCATTGCGCAAGAACACGTGGGATACTTTGACAGTGAGAAGACTCCCTCGTAGGGAAATTCTCAGTGTCTGTGAAAAGTTCAGCATTCAATCAGGAGCGCGTTTCTATGCGTTCTGTGATCTGTTCAATATGCTGTTCATTTTCATCTCGCGCTTCACATCCGGTGTAACCCACCGACAATGTTTTGTGGATAGTCGAGCCTCCTAACAACATGACCGAGTTCACACTTCCTCCGGCACTGGAGGAGGGCGACAAAGTAGCTGTCATGGCGACGTCTGCAGGGATCAAGGACAGGTTTCCCGCGGCATTTGAGAGAGGTATCAAGAGACTCGAAAGGAGGTTCGGACTCGAACCAGTAATCTATGATACTGCCGAGGAAGACAGCGAATACCTGAACTCCAACCCCGAAGAGAAGGCAGAAGAGTTCATGGAAGCTTTCGAAGACCCCGACATAAAAGCCGTAGTACCGGTAACAGGAGGAGATGAAGAACTCCGAATCCTGAAGTATCTCGACCCAGAGAACCTAGAAGCCAACCCAACTCGCTTCTATGGAATCAGTGATAACACCAACCTTCACGTATACCTCTGGAACTTGGGAATTCAGAGCTTCTACGCTGGACAGATAGTGCCCGACCTGATGAGCGAAGGAGAGGTGGGAGAATATACATACGAATACTTGGAGAAAGCATTCTTTGAGGATGCCTTGGGAACTGTTAAGGCCTCAAACCAGTTTACGGACGAGTTTGTGAATATCCAAGCAGAGGAGATAAACGACGATAGGAGCAGGTATGAGAATTCTGGGTGGGAGTTCTGGAATTTCAACCAACAGACTGTCGAAGGCCGGCTCTTCGGCGGTTGTTTTGAGATCATGGATTTCCACATGGCAACCCAAAAATATCTCCCGGAACGGGAGGAGCTAGAGGGGGCAGTTCTTGCCCTAGAGACGTCCGAGGAGGCGCCTTCAGAGACGACGGTGAAGCGGGGGCTGATGTGCCTCGGAGAGAACGGAATGCTCCGCAAGTTCTCAGCTATTCTAATAGGCAGACCGATTAGAACGCCGCTGCACGGAGAAGAGAGGACGGAGAAAGAAAAGCAACAATATCACAGAGACCAAAATGAACGGATTAAGAAGGAGGTCAAACGGTACACCCCCGACACGCCCGTCGTCTTCGACATGGACTTCGGACACACAGACCCCAAAATACCGCTGCAACTGGGCGGAAAAGTAGTAATACAGCCACATAAGCGACAAATCCGATTCCCGTAGTTGTCCGTGGCGCGCCGATT
>GL982569.1:238893-240051 GCA_000220355.1 Candidatus Nanosalinarum sp. J07AB56 | reverse complement strand
CGCACCCGGTGTAACCCACCGACAATGTTTTGTGAGTACTTGGGCCGTCTAGTAACATGACCCGGTTCACACTACCCCCGGCGCTGGAGAAGGGCGATAAAGTAGCTGTCATGGCGACGTCTGCAGGAATCAAGGACAGGTTTCCCGCAGCATTCGAGAAAGGAATCAAGAAACTCCAAAGGAGGTTTGGACTCGAACCAGTAGTCTATGACACAGCCGAGAAAGATACCGAATACCTGAACTCCAAGCCCGAAGAGAAGGCAGAAGAGTTCATGGAAGCTTTCGAAGACTCCGATATCAAAGCCGTAATACCCGTAGCTGGAGGAGACGAAGAACTCCGAATCCTAAAATATCTCGACTCAGAGAGACTACAATCCAACCCAACTCGCTTCTATGGAATCAGTGACAACACCAATCTTCACTTATATCTCTGGAACTTAGGCATACAGAGCTTCTACGCGGGACAGATAGTGCCAGACTTGATGAGTGAGGGGGGAGTCGGAAGATATACGTACGAATACTTGGAGAGAGCCTTCTTTGAGGACACATTAGGAAGTGCTGAGGCTTCAGGCCAGTTTACGGATGAATTTGTAGATATCCAAGAAGAGGACATAAATGACGATAGGAAGAGGTACAGAAACCCGGGATGGGAGTTCTGGGACTTCGACAGAGAAACGGTAGAGGGCCGGCTCTTCGGTGGTTCGTTCGAAGTTATGCAGTTTCACATGGCAGCTCAGGAATATCTACCAAGTAAAGAAGACTTAGAGGGAACAGTTCTTGCCTTAGAGACCTCTGAAGCAGCACCATCAGAGACCATAGTGAAGCGGGGGCTGATGTGCCTCGGAGAGAACGGAATGCTCCACAAGTTCTCAGCTATTCTAATAGGCAGACCAATTAGAACGCCGCTGCACGGCGAAGAGAGGACGGAGAAAGAAAAGCAACAATATCACAGAAACCAAAACGAACGAATCAAGAAGGAGGTCAGGCGGTACGCCCCTGACACGCCCGTCGTCTTTGACATGGACTTCGGACACACAGACCCCAAAATCCCGCTGCAACTGGGCGGAAAAGTGGCAATACAGCCACACAAGCAACAGATCCGATTCCGGTAGTTGTCCGTGGCGCGCCGATTAGCTATTATCTGACTGATAGAAAGGA
>GL982569.1:237782-238873 GCA_000220355.1 Candidatus Nanosalinarum sp. J07AB56 | reverse complement strand
TAGGTCGTTGTCATAACGGTTGTTTATAACTATCAATGTTTACCACTAGTCATGAAAAGAAACGACTTCAAGGGTGTTCCAGAGACCGGTAAAGGAGAAGCTGTGAGATTGATAGGAGTAAGCTATGACGATCAAAGCGATCGAAAGAGAGTTGAAGACAGATTAGACCGGAAATATGATTTGGAACTATTCGACACTCCTTCGCTAACAGTAATTTGCAAAGGAGATGTAGAGGAGGTAGATGCCGCGTTAGGAAGCATCGAGGAAACGCTCAATGGCGACAACCAAACTCATGGAGAAGTTTACGTTTTCGAAGAGGAAGACCAGGTTCCTGACTCCGGTTTCACGCAATTAGATGACGGTGTGTTCGCATACGAGGAGAGTTACCCGCAAAGTGGGCGCGGAGAGGTTGAGGTTGGTGCAAACTCGTATTTCATGAGCAGAAATGACTTGGAGCCAGAACAGGGAGGTGCTACGGATGGACAGAACTATGTAGAGTGGGATGTGGACGGAGGAGAGGTTCCTCGTGCGTCGCTCAGGTTTGAAGGTAGTGAAGGATTCGCTGGCACTCATTCCAAGGCCTTCAGCGTATGGATGGGGGATGCACTGGATACCTAAAATTCTCAAGAGTCGGCGACATCGCGGATTACACCTAAGTTTCGAATCAGCTCTCTGCTTTGCCTGAGGTAGACTTTGTGAGGTAGCCCAAACACAGCGGGTTAGTCGCCGAGACATCCAGAACAGTGGCGAGGCACCGATAGAGGAGCTCACCGCAAGAGGATGTCGGAGCGTTGAAGTGTGCACGAAACATAAAGGATTCATGCAAAATTACCAGAGGCGAGAAACTGGCGTCAATTAGATTAGAACGCGACAACAGAGGGTAATCCACAGTATAGTTGTAGGCGTGTTCATGCGCGTCCTGAACGCGAGAAAACCAAAGAATCAGGGCTTCGGTAGAGGTGGCTTGATGATCAAAATTTAGAAGGAACAAGGACTTCATGTGGGGCATGTAGAATGACCGACATACCGATATGGACGAATCTCGCGCGGTCGGTGTCGAGGACGACAACATTTTTGTGACTTACTGAACT
>GL982569.1:230252-237762 GCA_000220355.1 Candidatus Nanosalinarum sp. J07AB56 | reverse complement strand
CTGTCGAAGGCCGGCTCTTCGGCGGTTGTTTTGAGATCATGGATTTCCACATGGCAACCCAAAAATATCTCCCGGAACGGGAGGAGCTAGAGGGGGCAGTTCTTGCCCTAGAGACGTCCGAGGAGGCGCCTTCAGAGGCGACGGTGAAGCGGGGGCTGATGTGCCTCGGAGAGAACGGAATGCTCCGCAAGTTCTCAGCTATTCTAATAGGCAGACCGATTAGAACGCCGCTACACGGAGAAGAGAGGACGGAGAAAGAAAAGCAACAATATCACAGAGACCAAAATGAACGGATTAAGAAGGAGGTCAGGCGGTACGCCCCTGACACGCCCGTTGTCTTTGACATGGACTTTGGACACACAGACCCAAAAATCCCGCTGCAACTGGGCGGAAAAGTAGTAATACAGCCACATAAGCGACAAATCCGATTCCGGTAGTTGCCCGTGGCGCGCCGATTAGCTATTGTCTGACTGGTAGAAGGGACCGCCGAAACCCAAGCGAAGGAGATACTAAAATCGACGCAAGGAAGCTGTCTCTTCGGTTCTGTGAAGGGAACCGCATGGAAACAGTTCTGGAATCTGAGCATCAACCGGAGAGGTAATCGATAGGAATCAAAGTCAGCTAGAATCGGGTGTAGGGAATCTAGAGAGCGAAAGTGATGTTCTACGCTCTTATGGGGAAACTAAACACCGGGATGCTGGATAACCAAAAGGTTGGGCTGAGGTAGATTGAGCATGAAAATAAGGGAATACAGGGAATCGGATGCGAAGGAGAAAGCAGAGGTTCATAGGAGAAGTATCAGGGAGATCGCTTGCGATGATTATTCGAGGGACGAGATTGAAGTCTGGTCAGATGTTGAGGTTGAGGACGGCCCGCTCCCAGATAAAAAGGCGAGATATGTAGCTACAGAAAATGGGAGAATAGTAGGTTTCGGAGACTATGATAGAGAGGAGGGCGAGATAACAGGTCTATATGTTCACCCGGATTATACCGGAGAAGGTGTAGGCCAACAACTACTTGAAGAAGTCGAGAAAGACGCTAGAGAGCATAACCTAGATAATCTCATGTGTTCCTCTACTGTCACAGCGAAAAGATTCTACCGCAGAAACGGATACGAAGTAATCAGACAAGAAACTCACGAGATAGAAGACCAGGACCTGAAAGTTTACAGAATGAGAAAACAATTGTAAAAAAGAACTAGTGCTGAAACCTGGAAAGATACACATAGCCACATAGTATCAAACGAAACTGTGAATAAATCCACGAGAAGCTGCGGAAGCTGGACTCCGCGATGAACACGGATCCTGGTCGGCGCAGAGCGCAGAAACGGATATCGCAGATGAAGGAATTCATGGACGCCTTCGAGCAGGACTGGAGAACCGATCAGAGCTTTTAACGCTTCTATCTATACAGTCTGGTATGACCGGGTACAGCCCGCAGGAAATTCACGAGAGCGTACAGAACCATTGGGAGGAGGAGAACGTGCGCGAGAAGGTGCGAGAGTCCACGGAGGGAAACGAGCCGTTCTTCATGGTGGATGGGCCCCCGTACCTGAACGGCGCTCCGCACGTCGGCCACATGCAGGGGAAGGTTCTCAAGGACGTCCACCTCCGCTACCGGCAGATGCAAGGCTACGACGTCTGGGATCAGGCAGGATTCGACACGCACGGCCTCCCCAACGAGCTCGCGACCGAGGAAGAGCTTGGCATCGAGAACAAGAACGAGATAGGGGACAGGATTTCTTCGGCCGAGTTCATAAGGCGGTGCAAGGAGCGCGCCACCTCCGCACAGGACCTGTGGAAGGACACGATGTGGGATCTCGCGATCTGGCAGGACTTCGAAAACCCGTATCTCACCTACGAACCGGAATACATAGAGTCGGAATGGTGGCTTGTCAAGCAGGCCGACGAACAGGACCTCATATACCAGGCAGAGAAGCCCATACACTGGTGCCCGCGCTGCCAGACCAGTCTCTCGGGCTACGAGGTCACCGACGAGTACCAAGAGGTCGAGGACACCGCCGTCTATGCCAAGTTCCCGCTCGAAAACAGGGAAGAGAAGCTGGTAATCTGGACCACCACGCCGTGGACCATACCCGCGAACATGACGGTGTTCGTGCACCCCGACTACCGGTACGCCGTTGTCGACACCGGCGACAAAAAGCTCGTGATCGCCGAACAGCTCGTTGGAGAGGTAATGGAGAGCGCGGGCGTAGAAGAGTACGAAATCGAGCGGGAGTTGTCCGGAGCCGACCTCAAGGGCCTGAAATATGAACACCCTCTCATGGAGGAGGTGCCGCGACAGCGGGAGCTCGACGAAGAAGACGGCGTCCACCGAGTTCAGACCTCAGACTCCCTGGTAACCATGGAGGAGGGGACAGGACTGGTTCACGCCGCCACCGGACACGGACAGGAAGACTACCAAGAGGCCAAACCTCTCGGACTGCCTGTGTTCTCCCCAGTCGACGACGACGGCAACTACACCGCGGAGGCCGGAGTGTACGAGGGCGAGTACGTCCACGAGGTCAACGAAAGGATAGCAACGGATCTCGACGACAGGAACCTCCTGCTCTTGAGCTACGGGTTCGAGCACGAATACCCGCACTGCTGGAGGTGCGAGTCCAAACTGGTGCTCCGGGCGACACCACAGTGGTTCATACGCAACGAGGAGACCAAACAGCGGATGCTGGAGGAGAACCAAGAGGTCGACTGGCTCCCGGAGTCGGCACAGACAAGATTCGCCAACTTCATAGAAGAGTCACCAGACTGGTGTATATCGCGCCAGAACTACTGGGGCACACCGCTCCCGATATGGGTGAACGACGAAACCGGTGAACACCGTGTCATCGGAAGCTTCGACGAACTGGAGGACGAGGTCGGGGAACTACCGGAGGACTTCGACCCGCACAAGCACCAAGCCGACAAACTGACGTGGGAGGACGAGGACGGAACGTGGCGACGGGTACCCGACGTCATGGACGTGTGGTTCGACTCAGGATCCGCTCCGTTCGCCTCCCTACACTATCCGTTCGAAGAGGAGCCTTTCGAATCCATGTTCCCGATGGACTTCATAACGGAGTCCAGCGACCAGATACGGGGCTGGTTCTACACAACCATGTTCTGCGGGATACTGGGCTTCGACCAGAGCCAGTACGACCAGGTGCTGTTCCAGTCACACGTACTCAGGGCAGATGGAGGCAAGATGTCGAAGTCATCCGGCTCAACGATACACCCCGACGACCAGGTGGAGAAGTACGGCGCTGACCTACCGAGATTCTACAGCCTCCGCGTAGCACCCCCGTGGGAGAACACCAAGTACAACGAAGAACGAGATAGAGAACGAGATATTCCGACTGTTCAACACCTACTACAACATACACCAGTTCCACCGAACATACGCCAACACCGACACAGAACGACCGGAAGACCTGGAAAACGAGGATCGCTGGGTTCTCTCGAGACTCAACAGGGTGCTGGCGGACTTCCCCGATTTCTACGACGCAGGAGAAACACACAGGGTTGCCCGCAGCCTCGAGGACTTCATTATAGACGACCTGTCGCGCTGGTACGTCAAGAAGGTGCGCGACCGCGTCAAGTCCGGCGACAAGGCAGCTCAGTGGACCCTCTCACACGTCCTCAGCCGGACAAACCGGGCTCTGGCGCCGCTGGCGCCGTACATAACCGAGGAACTGTACCGCGGCGACATGGTCTCGGTGCACGCCGAGGCCTTCCCCGATGCGGACGAGGACATGATCGAAGAAGACCTGGAGGAACGCATGGAACTGGCTCGGGAGATAGTGGAGCAGGCAGCCAGCGTCCGTTCCCGCAACGAGTACAACCTTCGTTGGCCCGCCAGGCGAATGGTGCTGTCCCTAGAGAACTCGGCCAGCCTGGGAGGCCTTGAGAATCTAGTGAGGGAGATGGCGAACGTCCGTTCTGTGGAGCACGGAGACGTGGCGGCGGAGCTCTCAGCCAGGCCGGACTACTCCTCAATCGGCCCCAAGTTCGGCAGCGACGCAGACAACGTGGCGCAGATAATAGAGAACATGGATCACGACACGGTCCAGAAACTAGACAGGAGGGAAGAGGTCGTCGTCGACGGGTTCGACATACAGCCAGGCGACGTCAAGATAGATTCCAACACGAACGAGGAGTTCGGATCCACAGATCTCTCCGCCGGCGAGCTCCACCTCGACATGGCGATGACCCAGGACATCAGGCGGGAGGCACTGACAGCGGAGCTGGCGCGCGACATACAGGAGGCAAGGAAGCAGGAAGGGCTCGAGGTAGACGACAAGGTCGAGCTCAGGCTCTCCGGAGACACCGACAAAGTCAATGACGAGAACCTCGCCGAGACCGTGAACACCTCCAGCGTGACGAAAGGAGAGGTCGATCAGAAGAAGGGAGAATCAAGTCTCGAAGATCTGCAGGTGGAGTTCGGGTTCTCTCGCAACGGGTAAAAGAACACAGCGTCACAGATACGTATGGACGCAGAACAACTAGAACCCGCAGTCGACTTCCTCATACGCGCGAAAGAGGAGGAACAGGTCGCCGTCATGCACCACTGGGACATGGACGGCACCGCATCGGCAACGCTCACATCCAAACTACTAGCCAGAACCCGAGGACAGCCGGCAGACACTGTCACCATGCCCGCAGACAGGTGCTACCACCTGACGGAGCAGGACCACGAGAAGCTCCAAGACATGGACAAGCTGATACTTGTGGACTTCAACATCGACGCCGACGAGCTCGAGGAACTCCAGAACGAACGCGGACTCGATGTCCTCGTGGTCGACCACCACAACTTCGGAAGGGAGCCAGAAGTGCCGTTCGTCAACCCCAGAATCCAGGAACCGGACTCCTACGTGCCGGCGTCCGCAATCATGATTCAGGTCGCCGCGGAACTCGGGCTGAAGGATGACCTCAGGTGGATAGCCGGCCTCGGAGTGATACAGGACTTCGGAGTCGAGGCGTGCCCGGAGATGTTCGAGGAACTACAGGAACAGCACCCTGCACTCTTCCCCGAGGACCTGACACAGCAGAAGCTCGCGAAGGAATGCGAATACGGGAGATACTCCTCGGTTCTGAACATAAAGCCTTACAGGGATGGACACCACTTCGCCCGGCTCGCGCACAAGGCTCTGATGAAGTCCGACAGACTCGAGGAGCTCGAGGCACAGGAGGAGTACCGCCAGGTCTACGAGGTCTACCTCGAGATGCAGGACGAGTTCCAGCGCGTCGTCGAGGACTACGAAGAGGAGCGCGAGATAGACAGAGACAGGATGGTGGTATGGTTCGAGCTCGACTCAAACTTCCACATATCCTCCTCCGTCGCCACCAACATGTCCACCAAGACACCGGAATGGGTGCACATCGTGGTTCAGCGCCGCGACGGAGAAGCCGACATCTCCGCCAGGTGCCAGAGCGGAAGGGTCGACCTCGGAGAACTCATGCAGAACTCGCTACCCAGCGAAGCCGTTGAGGGCGGGGCCGAGGGCGGAGGACACGACAAGGCTGCCGGAGCCTCGATGCCCGAGCAGCACCTCGAAGATTTTAAGCAGAACATGTACGAACTGCTGTAGCATGGAGGTAACGCTTCTCGGGAGCGGCGGGTTCTCTCCGACACCTAGACCTACCTGCCGGTGTGCGGTATGTCAAGAAGCCAGAGAGAAAGGAGGAAAGCACGTGAGGAAAGGCAATTCGACCTTCTTCCACGGCGATAACATCCTGTTGGACACGCCCGAAAGCGTGATGCAGCTACTGAACGAGAACGGCGTTGAGTCGGTTGACGCCGTTCTGTTCTCACACTTCCACCCCGACCACACGATGGGCTTACGAGCCATAAGTCAGATGTGTCTGCCCGATGACACGCCGTTCGACGGATGGGAGAACAGCAGTATCGACGTGTTCATGTCCAAACACACGCGAGACAGACTCGACCCGGAGAGCTCAGTGCCAGGATATCTGCTTAGGAACAACGCCGACATCAAAGTCATTGAGGACGGAGACGAGTTCAGTATCGGTGAAACCCACGTGACAGCCATAGGATGGGAAGAGAGCTCTGAGAGCGAGCGAAAGGATGTGTTTGGCTACCTGCTAGAGAGGAACGGGTCTAAGGTATTCGCGTCGCCAGACGAGAACAAAAACCTGCCTGTCAACAGGCTTCCGAAGTTGGACCTGTGGATCAAGGAGTGTGGACTCTTCCGTAAAGCACCGGACGGCAGCAAGCTCAGGACAGATGGCTTCTGGGACAGGATGATGGAGACTGAGCTATCGTTCGAACAATCAAGGAAACAGGCAGAGGAGGTTGACGTTGACCGAGTTGTGTTCACCGAAATAGAGGAGGTCTACCGCAGGAGACCGAGAGACTACAGTTCATTATCTAACGAACTGGGGGACGACATGGAATTCGGTTACGACGGCCTGCACATGGAGGTATGAAGGCGACACTTCTCGGAAGCGGCGGTAACACACCAACGCCTCTGCCGACCTGTCAGTGCCGCGTCTGCACGAAAGCAAGAGAGGAGGGAGGGAAGCACGTCCGCCGAGGCAACTCAACCTACGTCCACGATGCCAAGGCCATGGTCGACACGCCAGAGCTCGCTTTCGAAACCCTTAACGAGGAGAAGATTAGCGAGGTGGACGCGGTTCTCCTCTCCCACTTCCACCCTGACCACACGCTTGGACTACGTGTGCTACAAGGAATAGGATTGTCGGACATACCCATAGAAAGCTGGGTCGAGTCCGAGACTGATGTCTACATGCCAAGAGAGACGCATCAGAAGCTTGTGGAGAACAGCTCCATACTCGGACATCTGCTGGGTGAATGGGCGAATGTCAATGTGGTCGAGCACGGCGACGTCTTTGAGATCAACGACGTGGAGGTAGAGGCTATAGGTTGGAGGGAGGAGCCAGGGAACCAAGAACGAAACATTTTCGGCTACCTGTTCGAACAGGACGGCGACAGAGTGCTCGTGTCACCCGATGAGAACAAGAACATGCCCACTGATGGCCTAGGACACCTACACCTCTGGATCAAGGAGTGCGGGCTGTTCGAACGAACACCCAGCGGAACCAGAATCAGATCAAGGAAACGCCTTGAGAAAGACCTACAGACCGAGATGACCTTCAGTGAGTCAGTGGAACAGGTGACGGAGGTCGACGTCGACAAGGTCGTTCTGACGGAAATAGAGGAGCTTTACCGGAGAACACCTTCGGAGTACTTAAGCATCGCCGAGAAGAAGAGCCAGCCGGTAACGTTCGGACACGACGGACAGACGCTTGAGACCTGAAAGGATACCTGATATAAACCGCCAGCCACTCCATATGATATGCCCGATAAAGAGGCCGCAGAGCAACAGAAGAGAAAAGTCAAGGAAATGCTTGGAATCAGCGACGACCGAGCTGACGAAATCTTCGAGGAGCAGCCTGACCGAAAACAGCAGCGCAAGGACGAGATAGAGGACAAAAAACAGAAGCTACAGGACGACTAAACCACGCCCCAAATT
>GL982569.1:227455-229926 GCA_000220355.1 Candidatus Nanosalinarum sp. J07AB56 | reverse complement strand
AGCTTGTTCCTCCACGCGAACTTGCCGTACATCTTGGGCTTCGAGATCGGTTCTTTCCGCACTCTCGCGTTATTCTTTGCGAATGTTCTGTACTGTATTCCTTCGCCTAACTTGTCACTCATACGGCCCTCAGCAGCCTGGCTCCGGAGTCCGTGTCTTCCAGCTCGTAGCCCGAGTTTTCTAGGACGTCGCGTATCCTATCGGCCGTTTCGTAATCCTGATCTTCACGATACTCGCCCCGCATCTCGACCAGCAACTCCGCCATGTCTCTGTCATGACGAGGCTCGGGTTCCGCGTCCACACCGAGAACCGAAAAGAGTTCCACGATTTCGTCTGCAACGGAGTCCGCGGGGCTTCTGCCGTCCTCAATGACGCGGTTCACTTTCCGAATCGCTTCCATGAGAGTCTGTTTGGCCTCCGCGGTGTTGAGGTCGTCGTCCATCGCCTCCTCGAATCGGTCTCTCAGGTTGAGAACTGTTCTTCGCCGTCCGTCAGCCTTATTCTCCGAACGTTCTTGCGGATCCTCCTGAGTTCCTTATTGGCCTTTCTCAAGCCTTCCAAGGAGAAATCGGTCTCACTTCTGTAGTGGCTTGAGACGAGATACAACCGCACCGCGTCCCCTGGAAAACCTTCGTCCGGAACCTTTCCGTCTTTTATCTCGCCGCTCAGCAGGTCTCTGACGGTGTAGAAGTTTCCCTTGGACTTTGACATCTTCTCGCCTTCCACTGTTATGAACTCGTTGTGCAGCCAGAGGTCGGCTTGTGGTTCTCCGTTGGCGGCGAGGCACTGGGCCTGCTCGTTCGGGTGGTGGGGGAAGATGTGGTCCTTCCCTCCAGCGTGGATGTCGAAGCTGTCCCCGAGGTATTCGTTCGACATGACGGAGCACTCCAGGTGCCAGCCGGGATATCCCTCAATCTCTACGGTCTCGTCCTCTATCTCGAACGAGACATTCCACTTCATCAGGTGTGATTCGTCCGCGTCCAGCCACAGGGCGAAGTCGTACTGGTTCTTCTTTCTCTCGTCCGGCTCGACCCGGCTCTCCGCCTCGTCTTCAGGTCTTCTACCTCCCTTCCCGCCATCTCACCGTAGTCGTGGTGCTGTAGGAACGCGTCGAGGTCGAAATAGATGTTTCCTCCGCGCTCGTAGGCGTAGCCGTTGTCGATTATGTCCTGTACGTAGTTCTCCATCTCGTTGATGTGGCCCGTGGCACGCGGAACTATGTCCTGCCTCCGGATGTTCAGGGCCTTCGTGTCTTCGAAGTAGCGCTCTATCTGCCGCTCAACCAGTTCCATCGGCTCCACACCTAGCTCCCCGGCGCGCTTCTCCACCTTGTCCTCCCCTTGGTCGCCGTCATCAGTGAGATGTCCGACGTCCGTGATGTTCTGGACGTGGCGCACATCCCAGTTCTTCACGTCGCGCATGTAGCGCGTCAGCGTGTCCCAGAACACGTAGGCCCTCGCGTTCCCGACGTGGAGATCATCGTAGATAGTCTGACCGCAGCTGTAGAACCGGATCTGCCCGTTCCGCGGTTCAAGCCTCTCCTTGCTGCGCGTCTTCGTGTTGAACAGCTTCATCACCATAACAGAGGGTTCAATCCGAGGCTTTTTGGTCTTCCGCTGCGTTCGACACAGCCTCTACGAGCTCTTCCCTCCCGTCATACGGAACCACATTTTCGGCAACGACCTTCAGCGACGACGACGGCTCGACAGTTGATCTGTGGATGCAGACCACGGGCACCCCGTAGATTTCCGCCCAGCCAAGTTCGATTCCAAGACCGGTGGAAGGCTTGGAGGTCTCCGCGACAAACAGGTCAGCATCTTCGGAGAGAAAGCTCTTCGAGTCGAAAGGCTCTTTGGATTTCTTGTGCGGAAAGGTGAGGTCGTGTTTGTCGGCAAGAGAGCTATTCTTCAGGATTTTATACAGGTTCTCCTCAGAATCTATGGAGGAAGCGTGGCCGACGTATATTTTCAAGTGCTCTCCGGCAGCTCGCATCCCACAAAGCTGTTTCTACACCTTTCAGTCACACCCTGTTGTGTTCTATGTGCTATTGACTCGAACGAGTCGTCCTTCACTGGTCTTCCAGGCTTTCTTTCTCCTGGCGGAGCGCTTCAAGTGTTTGTTTCCTGTCTTCTTCTGCTCGCTGTTTTGCTGGCGAGGTGTGGAATTCAGCACCTGAAACCAGGTCAATGCCTTTCCTAACGTGCTCCAACCACGAGTCGACCATTCCCTCTTGTTCAAACTCTCTGAACAATTTTTCCTGGTTCTCCATACCGTTAGCGTATGCGCAGATCGAGTCCGCATCCTGCATCACCTGTTCCAGTAGGTCTTCGGGCTGTTGAGCGGGGTCAGTGGCGAGGATGAGGCGACGGATCTCATCCACAGTTTGTTCTTCGGTGATACTCTGCAGCGTGTTTTCAGCTATCTCAGCGCTTCTCTCGACGTGTCCGATGTATCCGTCTTTTGCGCCGACG
>GL982569.1:225283-227435 GCA_000220355.1 Candidatus Nanosalinarum sp. J07AB56 | reverse complement strand
ACAACGACAGTTCGACAGCCGATCTGTGGACTCAGTTCATAGGAAGCAGAGATTCGGTTCAGCCGGGTTCGGTGCCGAGCAAAACGGGAACGGCGGAAGGATGTACAGGTTGGCAGGGGGGGGGGCTGAGTCTGATCTGTTCGGACAAGCAACGAGCAAGAAAGCGCGCTCTACGCGAGGGTAGTGGCTTGAGAGACATCCAGCATGCCGTCAGGATGTAATCGAGATGACGCGATATGCTTCAAAGCATAAGCTGATATTATCTGTGCGGGAGAAGTCTACGCCGGGCAGTCAGGTAGCGGCGTCTAGGTAATGTGCGACAGCGAGCTGCGACACCAGGGCAATACACGTGCGACGCCTTTGTGGTGCCCAGATGTCATTCTAGTGGTTACGGCAAGTCAGCGTCTTCAAGATACCTTTTAGTGTACTTGTGGGTATCGTCAGGGCGGTCTGAGAACCACTTTAGCTCTCTATGCTGTTCATCCTTCTCCAGTTCTTCTCCTTCTCTGGGACTGACGATGAACGCGTTTGCGATGTAGTGCTTACCTGACTCCGCTCCAACATCTGACTCGTCGTAAAAATGCTGATAGCTGCCTAGTTTTTCTACTATATCTACGTCAAGACCTGTCTCCTCTTTTGACACTCTTTTCGCTGCTTCTCTAAGCCCCTCATTTTTTCGGACTCGTCCTCCGGGAACAAACCAGCTTTCTCCTGCGACCTCGCTATTTCTGTAACCGAGGACGAATTTTTCCTCGTCTGAATCTAGTATTATCAGATCTACAGAGCATATCGGTACCTTCTCAACGATCAGACCCCAATCTTTCTCTGATATGTTTCGATGAGCCATAGAAGGAGTCTACAATCTGGAAATAAAAATTAGCGCTGCTTAGACCGGTAAAGCTTTCTATCATAGTTCAGTGCTCGACTCTTATGGAATCATCTTGCTTTTCTTGTTGAATTTAGCTCCTTCCATCGCTTGCTGGACAGACGCCTCCTTCTCCCGAGTTGACTAGATGTCTGTTGCAGTGTCGTCCAGCTCCTCGTCCCAGCACCTAATTTGTTCAAATTCAAATTTTACTGGCTTTATGACCTCAGTTCTTCCTCAGCCTGCTTGACGTACTTACTGTATTTTTGAACCTCTTCCGGTTCTATCTGGTCGTGCTCCACGTAACCCTTCAGTATGTCGATTAGGGTTTCCAGCCTGTATAGTGGCTCGTTCTTGTCGAAACGCTCTCCGGGTCTGCGTACCTCTTGGTACCCCTTGTAGATGTGTTGTCTAGCTACATTGCTCCTGATCCAGAAGTTATTCGCAGACTTAACTAGGTCTCTCTGGCTGTGACTGCTGTGCGCATAGTCGAAGTCCAGTATACCTACGACTCCGCTGTTCACAAGGATATTTCCAGGGTTGTAGTCGTGGTGAACGAAGACGGCATCTGGACTAGTAGGCACCAGACCCAAGTAATCGTCCAAAAAACGTCTTTGAGGCGTCTGCCAGCCAACCAATGTTCTGTTCGTCGAAGTATTCGAGGTTATCTTCTAGGTTGTCCTCTATCCTGCCTCTCAGCGAACCGCCAGGGAATCCTAGAACCTTGGGCTCGCCACCCTCCCACCCCCACCACCCAACTTTGTCGAAACTCCGCAAATCATGGATGTGGGCCAAGTATCTACCAGCGTTTCTTGTCTTCTCAGGCGTGACACGTCCATCCAACGACTCTACCTTCAAGTCCTCTACGATAATGTAAAGCCTAGAATCGTATTCTCTAACCTGCTCCGTAACAGTTTGCGGAACAGGAACTCTGCTATCCCGGAGATATCGAAAACAGTTGAGGTTGTTCTCCATTTCGTGAGCGTCTGCACTCCCGTCGACCTGTAAGATATAGCTGCTCGTATCATATTTCAGCCGAAAGGTGTTGTTCATAACCCCTCCAACAATCTGGTCTACGGAGCGAGGTTCTTCACCAAAGTATCTCTCAGATATTCTACTGGCCTCATCTACTTCCATTTCCAAACACCTGCACCATGTATTATGTTCGGGCTTAGTATCTTCTTTGGTGGTTCCGAATAGTTTTCGTCCCATGTCCGCCTCAAATCGCGCGATGAACCCTGCACACAGATTAATAAATACTCCGCATGCTGAACGGCCAAATCTCGG
>GL982569.1:223701-225263 GCA_000220355.1 Candidatus Nanosalinarum sp. J07AB56 | reverse complement strand
CGACAAGGCTGAAACCGTCTAAGGTCGCAGCTAGGGCCTCAGCAGCATCGCTACGGCTGTCAACATGCTTGAACGCGGTGTCCTCGCCTACACAGCTTCCACCGACCCCCGCTCGTCTCTGGCCGTTCTCCGGTTCGTACCACTCAACCCCTGGAACCGTAGACAGAGCCCTCGGACTATCTGTCTCCACAACGACGCCTCGGTGCGTCCTCTCCACACCGTCAAACCTCCTCGACAGGTTACCAACCAGTAGATCCGGTTCTCCCGATGGTTTCACCAACACGTCCATACGGATTGTCACGGGTCATAGCCTTTTATTCGAGCGAACCAACCCATCTGCGTGGACCTGATAGACAACAAAACCGAGCAAACAACGCAGGAAGAGGTTGTGGTGCGCCCTCACGAGGAGCAAGAGTCTGAAGACGACGAGCTCGGCGGAGAACTCGATCAGAGACTCGAACAAAACTCTGATGTCAATCTCGAGGACATCCACGAACAGAACCAGAGGATAATCGAGGTCTTGGAGAAGATACACGCAGAGATGAGAGGAGACGCAGGCCACGGCGGCAACGAAGACTACCAATCCAATACAGTGTCGAAGGAACCCGCGGTAGAGTCATCGAGAAACGAAGACAACACCAGCAGCAGCGGAACCGGGATAGACCTTCCGGGAGGAGGTCTCTGAGTGGCCTACGACTCGTTCAAGAACAGCGTGAAAGACAGCTCCACTGAAGAATCCCCTACGCCAGACTTCGAGACGCTGAAAGAGGAGGCACAGGAGAACACGTCCGATAATGAAGGCGGTGACAACACACCGATAGAGCTACCGGAGGACGGGCTTTCCAATTCGAAGGACACCGACAACAGAGCAAGCAACCGATCCAAAGGTAGCAACGACGTTGGAGGCACGGCTCTCGAGGAGAAGATGGACAGACTCATTGAGCAGAACGACAGAATAATACAGATACTTGAGAGCTTCGGCGACTGATATCTAGACGACCTTTACCTGTATCTTTTCGCGTCCGTCATCGCTTACTTCAATCTCCTCACTTAGCTGTATCTCAATCGACAGCTGTCTGGTGGTCTCACCCTTCTCAAAGTCCAGTTCAAGTTGGTGGGGTTCGTCCGACTCCACCTCTATTTCCTTGCGTCCCTTGAAGCTGAGCCCTACTTTGTCGTCTCCTAGCTTGTCGGCGAAGTTCTCCAGAAAATTGGCGAGCTCCTCGTCACTGAACTCAAATTCGAGCTCTAGTTCTTCTGATGTCATACTGTATTGTTGAGCTGTAAGTGTTTTATTCCTGTTCCTCCAGCAGCCGGGCAAGGAAGTGATCCTCCTCTTCCAGCTCTCGGACGGCTTCGATAGCGAAGGTGTAGCCAGCGCCAGCCATCACGACCCCGAAAAGTGCCGGGCCGAGATCGGCCACACGCGACAGAGGTATTAAAGCCGAAAGAATCAGCAACGACCCGAGGACAAACAACAGCAATGAAATGGCTATCTCTTGATCGGTCGTCAGGTGCTTCAACCCGAACCTATCACGTTTGCCGTCTTTATCCATCGGTTA
>GL982569.1:220780-223681 GCA_000220355.1 Candidatus Nanosalinarum sp. J07AB56 | reverse complement strand
GTCGCAGAGCCACCTCACATGGCACAAACTCTCGGTGTGACCCAGGTTGTGTACGGCATATTACCCTCGAACCGAGACCTTGCCGTGTCTTCTGCGCGTTCAACCAGACTCATGTATTGATTCGGTTTTACTGCCAAGAGCTCTTATGTCCTTCTCCATCTATCTCCTGACTCCAACAAGGATCTGGCGTGTACAAAATGCCCTTAGTGACAACGACAGTTCGACAGCCGATCTGTGGACTCAGTTCATAGGAAGCAGAGATTCGGTTCAGCCGGGTTCGGTGCCGAGCAGAACGGAAACGGCGGAAGGATGTACAGGTTGGCTGGATGGGTTGAGTCTGATCTGTTCGGACAAGCGACAAGCAAGAAACCATGCTCGGGCGCGACCTCCGTCTCCACCACATGTCCAAATGAACTTGTTCTGACGACGTTGTCCTTGTATACGCGTAGGATATAGAAGGATTTAGATGGATAGCCGCCCTGGCACATAGTTATGGTCGAGAAAATCCAGGCAGTGGAAATCACCGCCTTGGGAGATACACATGGAAGACACGAGGAGCTGCCAGATATAGATACTGATATTCTGGTTTTCGCAGGGGATCTTACGCAAGATGGTAGTGTCAGGGAAGCGGAGGAGTTCAACCGTTGGTTAGGAGGTCTTGACGTCAAACATAAGGTGGTTGTGGCGGGGAACCACGATCAATGTCTAATCGGAGATGACGCTGAGCCGAGAGGTCTGCTGTCGAATGCGACATACCTAGAGGATGAGAAAGCTGAGATTGAGGGTTTGAGCTTCTATGGTATGCCTTGGGTTCCGGAACTACCAGGCCCACTTTCCGCCCTCCAAAAGTCAACGTTTGTCAAGACGCGAAACGAAATGTCTGCGAAAGTCCAAGGGATTCCTGAGGACACCGACGTGCTTCTCACTCACGCACCGCCAAGAGGATTAATGGACAGAACATTTCTCGTTGATCCAAGAATACCGTTCTTGAGGTCAGGTAGCAGAGAGCTAAGGAAGAAGGTAAAGCAGGTAAACCCGAGATACCACATCTTCGGGCACATACACAATCAGAACTCCGTCTGCCAGACCGATGGAACAGTCTTCGCAAATGTCTCAATAAGCAAATACCAAGGCGAGAACCACTCTCCAAAGAAATTCACAATCAACGACGCTGCGGGTCGCGTGGCATGAACGAAAGAAGAGAAAGAAAAAGGAACGAGAGAAACCTGGACAGCGACGTGCTTATGCGTCTCCTCTACGTGGTCTATCAAAGCTCCCGGACACGAGCAGGCATGTTTGAGTTTACTACGGTTTCAACCACGATATCAGTAGCTGGGGTGCCAGCGGTGTCACAGACCAACGACGTATTCGAGAATTGCTTCCAATCTGGGGCAACACCTGAAAACGGGATAATAGATCCCAGAGAGTTTTGAGAACCTAATCGAGAATTCAGACATAGCTGGAACCTGTGAACGAGCTTGAGCAGCACCAGGTTGATTCAGCCCTTAACAAAAGAAAGACAGCACTTCAATTCATACCCCAGCCGATACAAGAGAGATCCAAGCTCCTGATGGGTCGAAATGCTGGCTCGGTTTCCAGGGATAGCCTCCCTGGATAATCCAGTTGATTCATAGGAGGAATCGAAAAAGCCCGCTTGAAACGTGAAGTAGTGTCTGGACTAAATATGTCTACTCCGTCACCCTAAACCACTTGTTCAGGTGTTCTCAGCCTTCAGAATATAGGTGTCGCGCTTTTCCTGACATTCATCTACTTCGAAGAACTCCGATACTATTTCTGACGCCTCCTCGGCCGATATGAGCTTGTCTCTTGCAGGCACTCGACCTGTGTCTGTGTTGCTGCTCCAGTCCACAACAAACAGTCCTCCTCCTTCTCGCAAGACTTGGGAAAGATGCTCAATGGTTTCTTCAATTTCCATTTCGTGCAAAGAGGTAATCAGAAACGCTATATCTAGCTCCTGCCCCGGATTAAACTCGGACGCGTCCGCGCTAACCAGATTCACGTTCTCTGGAACCCCTTTCTCCCTGTAATACTCATGCATCCCGTCTTGGAAGTCTACTGCATAGACTTTTCGCGCTGGTTCTGCCATATCGTCCGCGAAGAAGCCTGTACCCGAGCCAATATCCGCCACAATATCATCCCTCTTTATCTCGGCCTTAATCTCCTGTCTAGACACTATTCCGTACCTGCTTCTGCTCTCAAGTACATCAGCTTCTTCTGCATCAATAATGTGATCTTCCATGAACTAACATCGGGATCCAGACCTTACAATATACACAGAAGATTGACTAAGCATATACAAAATTTTGTTCCAGTTCTGTTCTAAGTTCTTTGGCTGACTCTTGATTGCTGGAGCTCGTCAACCGTCTTCCTGAACAGTATCCGGGGCCAGCACCCAAGCTCTTTTGCTGTGATTACTGTATCTCCTTGGAAATCTTCGTCTGACATGAACTCCTTCGCTGCTCGTTTGGGGCCTCCTAGGTCACGGACTTCTAGCTCAGTGAAGTCTTGTTTCACTCTCTCCCTTTGGGCCTTGTACATTATTTTGACCATAGATAGCACTAACGTTCTTGCGCCTGCGACCTTAAACCACTCTGTACATGTGTCCAATTGACGGAATCACAACAAGCCCGATTGCGCCAGCTCTCAGTCTGACGAATAGTCTTGGTATCACTGCGGTGTCTTCGTGTTTATACTGGATCCGAGAGAACAAAAAAGCCGAACGCACGAGATGAATGTGGAAATTAGACGCTATCAGTCCGAGGACGCTATCGAAGTGTTGATCAGCAGAGCAGTGGAGGATATTGAACCCGAGCATTATTCCCAGGAGCAGCAAGAGCACTTAGAGGAGGTAATCCCTGATATGAACCTTGAGTTTGCTGA
>GL982569.1:215036-220730 GCA_000220355.1 Candidatus Nanosalinarum sp. J07AB56 | reverse complement strand
GTCACTATCGTTCCTCAAGCGATGTACGTAGCTCTCTCTCTGACCCAAGCGTCGACAAAGTCGACAAGTTCTTTGGCAACTCATACGCTGACAACCAGGGTGGAGACGGGGTCTGGGAGGACCCCGATGATCTGTCGAGCTCGAAGGCCGATTTCTCTTGCGACCTGACGAGGGACAGGGGATATGGCCACGACGACCCATCGCAGGACCAATATAGAGACGGAGGAAAGACCTACATCGGTGATATCGCCTTCCAAGGTGGGGACTCAGACCCGGCACGGGGACTAGAACACCCTGCCTGCGGCGATGACGAGTCGGAGATATTTATAGAGGCTGTGGGTGAGTCGCCTGACGGCGGAACCCAGGACGGGGCGTACGGGTGTGTCAACAACACCGACTTCTGCGCCGTGGACCGTGGAGAGGGAACCGAGCTCTTCCGTGTGGGGGAATACAAAAATGTGAACGAGCCCGGTGAACCCGAAGGAAGATTCCAAGACGATAACGAAATCTGTAGGAATCCGTCCTCAGGAACAGTCCTTGGCGACGCCCTCCATGGGGTGTGGTACGACCAAGACTACGGTGACATTGACGGAGACGGCACGCAGGATACCTGCCGCACGAATGCACTGTACGGCACGCCGGGCGTAAGATGGTTCAACAGCAGCTATGTCACTGAATATCCCTACACTGTGACCGGGGGGGTGGACGATGACTATAACGAGTACCTAGATAACAACGGTGCGGCGACCAGGGAGGCCAATGTCTCGCTCGATGATTCGAGTGATCCCGAGTTCGACACCTCTGCGGAATCACCTGTCGAAACAGGACAGGTGACGATAATGTCTTCTCACTTGGATTTTGCGGTGGGGACGACGGCAGCGAGTACCTGGCCTCACAGATCTGCCGAACCGACATCTGCGTATCCAACAGGAGACACCTCGGTGTCGCAAAGGAGCCAGGTTCCTGCGTCTACGATGGTGGGAAGGACTACGAGGATGTACCTCCGCCGGTAGACGGCGACAAGCAGAAGAGAACACTGTACAACTCGGGTGAGAACATAACCCTGGACTACACGCAAGAACAAACTATCACGTGTGTCGACGGGCAGTGGTTCGAGGAGGGTCCTATAGTGTTCGACCGGGACGAGAAAAATGTGTCTTTGGGAGGTGAGGCGTCGGCGTCGTTCAAGGTTGTTAACCTCGGGACACTAGATACGGAGTACGAGGTAACGCTCAACAAGAACACGGAAGCAGAGCAGTTCTCGACAGTTGAAGACAAGGCGTCGAATACATTCAGTGTCACTGTAGGACCCAAGGAGTCCAAACAGTTTACGCTCAACATAAGGGGGCGGGAGGAAATAAGTGATGCCACGGACCCGGACAGCCGCGAAATAACAGTCACTGCCGACGCGGTCAACGCACGCACACAGGGTAGCGACACACTCGAAATAGAGTTAGTGGACCCTGGACAGACTGGAAGCCAAAGACAGGAGGACGAACAGGAACAAGACCGCAACGTACCTGGCATAACAGCGGTCGAGATCCTGCTGCTACTGATGCTGTCCACAGCCATGTACACCCGCATCTAATGCCATTCTGTTAGTAGTACCAACTCCGAACCAAAATACATATGTACAGACCAATACTCTTCCCGCGGAAACTAAGTTTGGAGCTCGCCAATGTCGAGTTCGGAGGTGGTTTCGCTAGGATTGTCAAACTCTATGTCTGCGACTTCATCGATTTTATGGCGTATTTAATTGGCAAAGCTAGACCTGTGTACTGCTTCTCGCTGTGCAGGTCAGCCAGCGACTCCAAACACTGCTCCGCTTCATCAACAGAGCCAAAGAACGAGTCCACCAACCCATCACCAGACTCCGAGTGATACACCACACCCTCGTCACCGCTCCAGTAGTACTGCGTCCGGCTTCCGCCATCCGCAAGCATTTCATCACCGTACAACTCGACCTCACGCTCATCCACCATGACCGACAAGAAGTCTACGTCCTGTTCCACCGCGTCAGCGGCGGCAGACGGAAATGACAGCTGCATGTCATCCTGCCACTTCTTCACATTGTACTGTCGATGCCCGATATGTGCGTCCGAAAGGTGAACGAACTGAGATTGCGCAGTCATTTTGATCCTCTTGTTTTCTGTTCAGGTTTCATTTTGTTGAAAATGCGTTGACGGACGCAGCACATTTCTTGATTCTCTGCGTCCGGTGTCTGCCCACCGCTTCGATTCGGTGTCGACGCCGCCCGGTCTGGGCCATGATAGGGAACTGGTTGTCCTTGGCGCGCATCATCATTACAAAATGACCTATGCCCCAAGTATACCCAACGACAACAGGGATTCCAAGAGGACAGAATACAAGCTCTGATATCGCGACCGCACAAGCCGGTGTGCCGCCTCATTTTCTGCGTCACTGGTCTTGGACCGCCCCAGCAATATAGAGACAGGCCGCTGCGTGCACGCGGTTGGCTCCGCCGCTGGGTCCTTCCGTGGTTTTGGCGAGGTGGTTCACAAGCCCCTGTCTAGTGTCCCCGGTGTAACCGAGTTCCTCTGGTTTGATATCCGCTTTTTTGATCGATATGCGTATGCTGTGTGCGTCCAGTTCCTCGAGGAGGTCACGCTGGCGTCTTCGGATTGTGAGCTCGGTAGTTCCGAGTAGCTTGGCGAGTTGCCTTTGGCTGGTGTTGTAGTCATTTTTGGGGTCTGTGACGACGGGGTGGTAGAAGTCTGTGTAGTGCTGTGGTTTCTGCGGTTTGTAGGGTAGGTCGAGTTCGCGTGTGAGTTTGCGTGTGAACTGCCTCAGCGTCGAAGTCTTCAGCTCGATGTCGCAGTGCTGTTCGAGTGCTTCGGTGATGTGTTCTGCGATGATGGGTGTCTGGGTTTGTTGTCCGGCGAGGTAGGTGCTGGTGGCGTAGGCGATGCTGTGGCCGCCGTGGTGGTTGAACTTGGTTTGGAAGTTTTGGAGTTGGTGCGTCCGGTCAAGGAGTTTCTCGGCTTCGCGGTGTGTTTCTTCCGGCAGCTGGTAGGGGAGGTTTTCGGTTATGCTGGTGAGCGATGCCTCTGGGTGTTCGCTAGTGGACTGGTTCTCCATCTCGGTCTCTGGGCTTTCAGTCACTTCGATACCTCCATCGCTTCCTTGATCTCAGCATGCTCCTCACATAGGTCTGCGTGCTTGCGTTTGAGCATCTCAATGCTCTCCTCCAGTTCGCGCCTCTTCTCCAGCTTTTCCTCTAAATGATCACGCAGGTCCTGCAGATTTTCAGATTCGTCGTCCAGCTCGCTGATGTCGCTCTCTATATCCTCCAAGCGTCTGGAGTACTCTTCCAGCTGCTCCGACTCCCTATGAAGTTGCTCTGACAAGTTGTCCCGGCGCTCCTCCAGCATCCCTATCTTCCTTTCGGAATCCGCGTCCTCCAGACTGGCTTCAACCGATTCAAGCCGTTCTCTTGTCTCATCCACGCTCGCTCTCGTCTTCTCGATGGACTGCTGGACTTCCTCTCTCTCGTCCTCCAGAGACCCCAGTTCATGCCTGGACGCCTGCAGGTTCTCTATCTCCTCTTCGAGCTCGTCGATCTCAGAGGTGACATCCGCAAGACGCTCTTTATGATAGCTAAGTTCATTCTCTGTGTCCGCAATCCTGTCCCTGACCTCCACCAAGCGCTCCTCGGTAAAGGATCTAAGCCGAATTGAATTATCAGCCATATCAGTTAGCTCTCCATCGAGAGTGGTGAGAATGATCTGTGAATCAAAATCTTTCTTCAGCCGATCCAACATCTCCCGGCTATACTCATCTCCGTAACCCGCGAACGGCGTATCTAAAAGCAGAACACTGTTCTCTCCGCTGTCGTACTGGTTGCCACGGTCAAACTGCCGGAACATGACGGACTTCTCTAACCGAACCTTTGCTGAGCCGCTATCTTGGTCATGCTTGAGGAGTCCGTCGTCGGCTTCGGTGGCGTTGTGCGTGACAGCACTTGCGATTCCTTGGATGACCGACGACTTACCGGTCCCGTTTGGTCCGTAGATCACATTGAGACCGTCCTGAAAATCCAGACTGAGTTCATCAAAAGCCCGGATGTTCTCCAGCTCCAAGCCAGCTATTTTGAACCCGAAGGAGTACAGTCTGCCGTCTTCATCGACGTCTTTGAGTAGCTCTCGGAGGTTCTTCTGCTTCGATGTCTCTCTTCCGATCCCGAACTGTTGTTTGAGAGCGTTGTTCGCGATTTTGGACATATTGAGATCTGATTCCTTAGCCCGCCCGACTAGGTCTTCCTCCAAGTAGAGCGTGGCTTTTGTTTTCTCGCCCATTGTGTACGTAGGCATACGTAGGAAATCTTTATATATGACCTCTCAAGTCTCGTTCTGACTCACAAGACAACACAGCCAACAGAAGAGCTCCACTGGCAACACACATACATAGAACAATCCATCGAGAGACCCTCGACATCGCAGAGAGCCACTTTATACCTGCAACAGACATACTGAGCAAGACCAGAAATAGCATCCCAGACCTCTGCTCACGCTGTCGAGCAAGACTGATACTGCTCAATCAACTGGACCTACTCGCTCACAGAGGCATTAGACAAGGTCTAAAACGACATCACCAACTCGATTAATAGCTTCACAAAAGCAAACCGGCGCTGACTTCCCAAAGACTGCTCGAACCTCTGATATCAGATTCTGAGGAGGTATCAGTGCACCACTCCCCAGCAGTTCTCACCAGAGTTATGCTATATCCAACAACTCCATATCGTGCCTACGGAAGTGTATGTCTGGGACCTCGCCGTTGCCGAGTTTCACTGTGTAGATGAAACTGTCTTGTGGTTTGCCGGTAGTTTCGCCGAGGTAGTCGAACTCTGTGTCTGTGATTTCGCCGGGTTTGCCATATAGTTGGTCGTCGGGGCTGCGTTCTTTGTCGAGAATGAGCTTGACCCGGTCTCCGATTTGGAAGGCTGAGGCTTTCTGTGTCACTGTTGGCTGGTTGCTGTGTCGAGGAGTTGGTCTTGGGTGAGTGCGGAGATCAGGAGGAGGCGTTCCTCGGCGGTCATCTCCGCAAACTGGTTCTTGTAACGATTCTATGCTACAAAGTCCTCAATAACCTCATAATTATCCTGCGAAACATCTGTCGCTGTGGTGCTCTCAAATACCTCTACTGCAAACTCATGAAGATCATCCTGATCCGAACGTACCCCAACCTGAGTACTGTCTCCCTTCTCCTCCCAAGTCAAAACGTAATCATCAGCATAAACAGCAACAAACGGAGGAGCAGCAGTATACTCTGATTCTCGTAGACTGTCATAGTCAGTTTTCTCAACTGAATCTCCATCATCCAGAACGACTTTTGATTCAGATGGAGGAGTCCTCAGTTCATCCACCGTTTCCAGAAGCTCGACGAGAGACACGTCCGCTGCCCAATAAGACGAAAACTGATCATCATAATCCCTTAGATTCAACTCGGAACCATCCGTTCTTACAGACTTACCCTCGATTGACATATCACTCAACCTAACCTATCAAGTTAAATAAGTTGCCAAGCATAACCGCCGATACGTAGCATTTATTCACAGTAGAGTCGACATATGAGCCTATAATTAGGTAGAACTGAATTCGACTTCAGATCGGGTTGGTTCATGCACCCCCGATTTCAGCCCAGATCCTACACCACCTAACTACGTATATCAGAGTA
>GL982569.1:209085-213640 GCA_000220355.1 Candidatus Nanosalinarum sp. J07AB56 | reverse complement strand
GATCAGGACCTCGGTGATGTGACGGCGACGGGGTGCAGGATACGTGTAGGACCAACGCTCTCTACGGGGAGCCGGGCGTTCGGTGGTTTGACGCCGACTACGTAGAGGACTACCCATATACAGTAACAGGAGGTATAGATGACGACTACAACGAGTTCCTTGATAACGAGGGCCTCACCCTAAGAGAGTCAAACGTGAGCCTCGAGGACTCCGATGACACAGGCTTCGACCCTAACACAGAGTCACCCGTGGAGTCCGGAACCGAGAAAGACGAGCTCGTGACCCTTGGATTCTGCGGTGGAGACGATGGCAGTGAGTACCTAGCCTCGCAAATCTGCCGAACCGACATCTGCGTGTCAAATAGGAGCCATCTCGGTGTCGCAAAGGAGCCGGGTTCCTGCGTCTACGACGGCAGAGACATCTATAGTGACGTCCCCCAGCCAGTAGACGATGACGAGAAGAAGAGAACGCTGTACAACTCAGGTGAAAACATAACCCTGGGCTTCCAGCAGGAGCAGACCATCACATGCGTTGATGGACAGTGGTTCGAGGAGGGCCCCATAGTTTTCGACCGAAACGAGAAGAACGTGTCTCTGGGAGGCGAGGCATCGACGTCTTTCAGGGTTGTCAACCTCGGGACGCTAGATACCGAGTACGAAGTGACGCTCAACAAGGACACGGAGGCAGAGCAGTTCTCGACAGTCGAAGACAAGGCATCGAACACATTCAGCGTCACTGTACCACCCAAGCAGTCCAAACAGTTCACCCTCAACATAAGGGGACGGAGCGAAATACCCGACTCCGCGGATACCCCAGGCGATGACATAACGGTTACCGCTGACGCAGTCAACGCACGCACACAGGGGAGTGACACACTCGAGATAAACGTAGTGGAGGACGGACAGGCCGGCAGCCAAAGACAGGAGGAACAAGAGCAAGATCGCAACATACCTGGCATAACGGCGGTCGAGGTTCTGCTGCTCCTGATGCTGTCCACAGCTGTGTACACCCGTTTCTGATGCTGATTCTACTGACGACAGTTCCGAGGGGAGGGATGCACTTACGGACGCTGACACTATTCTGACCTGAGTAGGTCTGGGGCTCACCGACGCCGAGTTCGGGGTGGTTTCGCTAGGACTGTCAAGCTCTATGCCTGCAACCTCACCAATCTTGCCGCTCAATCAGTTACTAAGGGTGTCCGTTCAGTGCGGATCGACGAATCTCCGAGACAAGGCAGTTATGGCAGGGCCGGGATTTGAACCCGGGTCCGGCCGTCCCGAACGACCGATTATAGTCCACTAAACCACCCCGCCAACAAGCACGCGTTTCTGGAGTCTTTTCAACTCCGGCAACGATTTGTCTGCCGTGGTATTGACCGAGTCAGGTTATCCGGTGCTGAATGGTCTTGGTGCGTTCCTGACAGCTGGCCCTTAGCAGCAGGCGTAGTGGTGTTGGTGTTTGTTGTATCGGTGTCGTACTTCGCGTACGGAAGGTTCAAGCATCTGCGTGAGCTGCTACAGAGGCCTGTCGAGGATCTGGAGCAGGATGACTTGGAAGATGAATTGAATGAAAGATAAGTTTGATATGTGGGTTCTTTGAGACCGGAGGTCGGTTTAGACCTCTGTTACGTTGACTGCGCGTGGTCCCTTGTCGCTTTCTTCTTGGTCGAACTCGACCGCTGTTCCCTCGCTGATCGAATCTCCTTCGATCTCGGAAACGTGGAAGAAAACATCGTCGTCCATCTCCTCGGATTCAATGAATCCGAAGTTCTTCTGAGACTTGAAGAACGCTACTTCGCCTTGCATGTGCCTGGTCACCTCCTTTGAATAACTGTTAAACGGGCGCGAACCCTTATATACAGGCGGAGGTTGGTCGGCACATCTATATCAACAGCAACGGCCATGTTACCTATGACAAATGAGGTTGTTGTGGCGGGCGGAGGCTTCTCGGGTCTCGGCGCCGCGCTGAAACTCGACAGGAAGGGCCACGATGTAACACTAGTAGATGAGGACGGCTCCCACGAGTTCATACCGGGCATAATAGACAGGATCCGCGGCAGGAAGGATGAAGATGTCAACATCCTGGAGCTGGATGAGTTCCTCGAGGACACAGCAGTCGACCTGAGGGAAGAGTCAGTGACCCGGTTCGTTCCGGAGGAGGATGTGGTGGAAACCTCGAAAGGAAGGATAAACTACGACGACCTCGTGGTGGCGCTCGGCGGCGTGACCTTCGAGCCTTTCGAACTCGGGGACGGTGTGGAGAAGTTCTACAAGGAAGAGGACGCGGAGCGCGTGGTCTCCCGCCTCGACTCAGGTGACAGCGTGGTTATCGTGGGAGGCGGGTACGTCGGCATAGAGCTAGCGGGCGAGCTAGCGGAGTCGGACCATGACGTAACGGTTGTGGACGCCGCCACCCGTCCGATGAGCAACTCCAGAGACGAGGTGTCGCGGAAGGTCGTGGACTACATGAACGACTCTGGGATCGCTTTCCGCGGCGACAAGCGCGTTGAGGAGGCGCACGAGGACATGGTGATATTCGAGGACGGAACCTCAGAGGAGGGTGACCTTGTTGTGTGGGCTGGCGGCATATCAGCCAACCCGGTCGTGCAGGAGTGTTTCGACTGCGGGAGGCAGGGCATGCCAGTCAACAACGGCCTGGCGTCCACAGACCACGACAACGTGTACGGGCTCGGCGACTGCGCCGACACAGGTCAGATCAAGACGGCGCACAACGCCATGACTCAGGCAGGTGTGGTTGCGGAGAACGTGGATCGTTCCGGTTCGGAGGAGCTGGAGCAGCTGTCGGAGGAGAAGAAGATAATAGACCTTTCGCTCGGCGACACAGGACTGTTCATATTCGGCGATAGGTCGTACAAAAACCCGGTCTTCCGCTACCTCAAGGATGTGGTGCGGTTCCAGTACTTCGTCCGCATCCGACTTGAGCGCCTGGCAGCCAAATACCTCTAGGCGTCGACAGTCTCCCTCAGTACGTCCCTCGAGGCATCCCTCACCCTGTCTCTCAGGTTCTCTGGGGCGTAGATGTTCATCTCCGCGAGCCTCCACTCCGCCTGCTCCAGTGCCTCGGGAATGGGCGAAAGCTCGGACAGCTGTGTCGTACCCGTGTCAGTCAGCACCCTGGCGCCCGACTGGCTGCCCATGGGCAGGGTGGGTGACTCCACGAGCACGCTCCCGGGTTCGACCCCTGCACGCTCCGATATCTCATTTTCGATGGCGTGCTCGTCGACCGTTGAGAGCTGCGTGAGGTCGTCTCTCGTGACGTCGGACTCGTCGAGCACCAAGGCGCGTTTGTAGAGCTTCCTGTTCACCGCTTTCCGGTACAGATTTGCGGCCTCGCCCTCCATCGACATCAGCCTGGAGTGCGCCTGGTGGTCGTCCATCGACATGAGCTGGTTGATACCGACGCTGTCCGCGAGCTCCCTGAGCGCTCTCTCCAGCATTGACTGCGCGATTCTGGACGTGTGGTGAGTGTAGAAGCTTCTTATCATGTGGAAGCGCGCCATCAGGAGGGACTCCAGGGACTGGACGGCCTTCCGGTCGAAGCAGACGACACCGTTGTGGTGTTCCGCGAGCCGGATGACGGTCGAGTAGTCCATCTTCCCGTATTCCAGCCCGGAGTTGTGGGCGTCGCGCCGCAGGTAGTCCATCCTGTCGGCATCGACCTCTCCCGCTACCACGGGCCCTATATCGGTTCCGCCCTCGACCATCCTCTTCAGCCTGTCGGCATCGACGGAGTACCGGTCGCTCAGCTCGTCTATCACCTGTTTGGAGAGGTCTTCATGACTGATTCCGTGCGTCTCCGCCACCTTCTCGGACGTGTGGGAGAAGGGTCCGTGGCCGGAATCGTGCATCAGTCCAGCCAGCCGCACCTCTCTGACCTCCCGCTCTTCCAGTCCCATGCTCTCCGCTATCCTGCCCGCGATGTGCATGACACCGAGGGAATGCGTGAACCTGCTGTGGGTGGCTCCCGGATACACCAGGGAGGAAAGCGAGGTCTGGCGCACCCTCCTAAGCCGCTGCATCTGTGGCGAGTCCAGAACGGCCTTCTCCTCGTCGGACAGCTCAAGGTAGCCGTACAGCGGATCCCGGACTGACATCACAGAAAATCCATATCGCCTGGTGTACAAAAAGAGTGCGCTGGAACGCGGCAGATGTTAGTCAGCGGTTTAACGCTCCCAGATCTACCTCGGTCTCATGTCAGGGCTCGAGCTTGTACTGCCGCTGGTGGCAGCTCTGCGCAGTCATCCTAGTCACAGCGACCGTGGTGTGGCTCGAGGCAACAGGCTCAGTTGTCTAGATTCATGCCCGGCACTAGCAAGCCTGACTGTATGGCGGCGAACGCTGAAAAGAACCCCCGAACAAACATTACACACAATGACAGAACAGAAGCAGAAACAAGAGGACAGCGAACAGGAAGAGGAATGCGTGGTTTGCGGCACAGGAGTAGACTCCCCCGAAGAGCTGGAGGAGAAGCTCAAGGAGAAGCAGGAAGACTAGCTGAAACCAAACCCGCATACGAGTAGGACGCCGTTGTGTGG
>GL982569.1:203927-209065 GCA_000220355.1 Candidatus Nanosalinarum sp. J07AB56 | reverse complement strand
ATGCGTGAACCTGCTGTGGGTGGCTCCCGGATACACCAGGGAGGAAAGCGAGGTCTGGCGCACCCTCCTAAGCCGCTGCATCTGTGGCGAGTCCAGAACGGCCTTCTCCTCGTCGGACAGCTCAAGGTAGCCGTACAGCGGATCCCGGACTGACATCACAGAAAATCCATATCGCCTGGTGTACAAAAAAGAGTGCGCTGGAACGCGGCAGATGTTAGTCAGCGGTTTAACGCTCCCAGATCTACCTCGGTCTCATGTCAGGGCTCGAGCTCGTACTGCCGCTGGTGGCGGCTCTGCTCGGGGCAGTCGCAGATGTGGTGGCGAAGCGGCTCCTAGGCGACATGGATACGGACTCCTTCCTGGTTCTGTCGTTTGCGTGGATATCAGTTCTGGTGGCGCCGCTGGCGTTCCTGTCGTTCGAGCTGTCGAGGCTGGGTGCCGCCATCCCGATGCTGGGGCTGATCTTCTCATTGGATGCCCTTGCCAACTTGCTCTACTTCCGGGCCCTGAAGGTTCAAGAGGCCTCCCGGCTCGCGGTGTTTGGCGGTACGGCGCCCGTATTCACCCTGCTGGCTGCAACAGTTTTCCTGCCGTCGCACCTCAATCCGGCGGCGGTGACCGTCGTGGCGGCGGTCGCGACCGCAGTTTACGTGGTGAACTTGGATGGATTGGATCCGTTGGATCCTCTGCGCCGGATGGTGGAGCGCCGGAACTACGAGGCGTTGCTGTCCGCTGTTTTGTTCGGTGTCTCGGCGCTCCCGACGCGGCACGTTCTGTCCGAGATGGCTGTGACCAATCCCGAGACCTTGTACTGGATGAGAGGGCTTGTAATCGGCGGTGTCCTGCTAGCGGTTCTCCGACCAAGGGTTGCGGAAATCAAGCGCTTCTCAGTGGTCGCCGTAGGCGCGAGAGCAGTACTCGTTACCGGGTACTGGCTGGCGCTACTCCACTCAATCAGCCAGTCCAATTTAGTGACCTCTGTCGCTCTCTCGAGAACCACGCCAGTCTTCACATTAATCATGGGTTGGCTGGCTCTTGACGAGGAGATGACGGCTCCGAAGCTCTGCGCGGTCGTCCTGGTTACAGCGACCGTGGTGTGGCTCGAAGCAACAGGCCCGAGTGTCTAGATCCACTGTCGACGCTGGGACGCCTAACGGTGTGGCGCGGCGAACGCTGAAAAGAACCGTCGAACAAATATTACACACAATGACAGAACAGAAACAGAAACAAGAGGACAGCGAACAGGAAGAAGAATGCGTGGTTTGCGGTACAGGAGTAGACTCCCCGGAGGAGCTTGAGGAGAAGCTCAAAGAGAAGCAGGACGACTAGGTGAGACCAGGCCCACATACGGGCAGGACACCGTTTTATGCCACGGACTACTTCAAATCCCTGAGCAGAATGCTGTTGGTATCTGACTCCTCTTCTAAGGTGTCCCCAGGACAGCCATCCACCTTGACACACATGTAGGGGGCCGAGTCCGCGATGTCTTTGAGGCTGTCCTCCCGGTAGAATTCTAACTGTGTGCGTTCCCCATCGGTGTCATAGAGGATCTGGTCACGCTGTGGGAACTTCGACGAGACGTCGTAGCTACCGTGCTCTGCATGCGCATGAGGGCGCTCTGCCGCCGTTATTTCGGATTCTTGCATCAGTCGCTCTGCGTCTTCCCACGCCAGTCTTCCAGCCTCGCGCTCTGGGTTGAGAGCCAGGCCCTCGTCTTCGTCCGTGCGCAGATATTGCTCTGCGGCCTGCGATCCGAGGTTCGCACTAGCCGAGGCAGCAGCCAGCCCGTGATGGCCAAGAGAAAGATTTAGCCAAGTCGAATATCCCAGCACCTTTTGTGCAGCGCGGTTAGTGTACACTGCGGCATCCGACAGACCGTCCTCTTCCTCCGACCGATTTGGCTCGAGATTTCTCGCGTACTCCGCAAGGGATGAACCGATAGAACCGGGTTCTAAGCCCGCCTCCAGTTCCGTTCCTGGTGTCAGACCGAGTACCTGCCTCATTGTCTACTATGTACTGTGTCTCGCTCAACTCTTGTATATTTCCGAGACTCGGCGCCTCGTGTGTATTTATTTCTGCGACCACCTACCCGTTGCTATGAGAGAACACGACCTGATTGTTATCGGCTCCGGGAGCGGTCTGTCCGTCGCCTCCGGATGGGCAAACAGAGGGAAGGATGTGGCTGTGGTGGAGCCGGGGCGCATGGGTGGTACCTGCCTCAACCGCGGATGCATACCGTCGAAGATGCTGATACACCGCGCGGATGTCGCGGAGACAGTACGGAACAGCGAGGACTTCCATGTCCAGGCCTCGATGGACGGCGTCGAGTTCGAGGAGATGGTGGACGATGTCAACGAGGAGGTAAAGGAGGAGTCCGAACAGATAAGCAAGGGGATCGAGAGCTCCGAGAACCACACATTGTACGAATCCAAGGCGAGGTTCGTGGAGGAGAAGGTGCTGGAGCTCGAGGACACCGGCGAACAGATCACGGCAGAGAAGATAGTGGTCGCCGCCGGCACGAGACCGTCAAAACCTCCTGTAGACGGACTTGACCAGGTCGACTACATGACCTCGAAGGACGCACTGAGGATGGACGAGAAGCCGGACTCCATCGTAGTAATCGGCGGCGGATACATCGCCTGCGAGATGGCGCACTTCTGGGGGCCGCTCGGGGTAGATGTCAGGATAGTCCAAGGACCGAGCGTCCTGGTGGACAAGGAAGACCGAGAAGTAGCGGAGAAGTTCACCGACATATACTCGGACAAGTTCGAGGTTCACACCGACACCTACGCGGAGGCGGTCCGAACCGAGGGCAACGAAGTTGTGGTGGAGACGGACACCGGCGAGGAGGTATCCGGAGACGAGCTGATGGTCGCAACCGGGCGAACACCCAACACCGACACGCTTGAGGTGGAGGCGGCAGGTATCGAGACCGGCGACGCCGGCTTCGTAGAGGTAGACGAGTACATGCAGACCTCCGTCGACGGAGTTTACGCACTGGGAGACATCGCAGGGAACTACCTGTTCAAGCACTCCGCAAACTACGAGGCCAACATCGTGTTCAAGAACACGCTAGTCGGACCCGAGTTCGAGGTCGACTACACGGCGATGCCGCACGCCATCTTCTCCAGCCCACAGGTCGCCGGCGCCGGCAAGAAAGAGCAGGAACTAGAGGAGGAAGGCACCGACTACGTCAAGGCAACCTACGACTACGCCGACACTGGCATGGGGGGAGCCCTCAAGGAGGAGAACGGGTTCGTGAAGGTTCTAGCTTCGGAGGAAGGCGACATCCTCGGCATCCACATCATCGGCCCGCACGCCTCCAGCATCATACACGAGGCGCTGGTCGCCATGCGCAACGACCTTGGTATCTCCGGAATAAAGGACACAATCCATATCCACCCCGCACTCAACGAGGTCGTAGGGCGCGCCTTCGATCAGCTCTAGTCGAAGTTGAAGTCGCCGCGCGACACGATCTCGTCCAGGTCCTTCCGTCCCGACGGCGTCTCTCGCTCCTGTAGGTCCTCGGGCAGGGTCTCTACGGGTGCGCGCTCACCAACAGCTACCATGCACTCCAGTTCGAATCCTTCGGGCAGGTCGAGGTAATCGGCCATGGCCTCGTAGTCAAAGCCCTGCATCGCGTGAACCGCGAGACCTCTACGTGCGCCCTCGAGAGCAAGGTTCTCCCAAGCGGCGCCCGTGTCGAAGCTGTGCGTACGTGCCTCCTCGCCGTTGTGGTCGAACGTGGTCTTGGACGCCAGAACAACTAGGACAGCGGCGTCCTCCGCCCAACCTGCATTTCCGTCGTAGATAAGCTCCAGGAAGTCCTCGAACTCGTCGTCCGTCCTCTCCGCGTAGACGAAGCGCCAGTGCTGGTTGTTGTAACTACTGGGAGCCCACCTCGCGGCCTCGAACAGCGGCATAAACTCGTCCTCATCGAGCTCCGCACCGGTCATGGCGCGCGGGCTCCACCTGTTCAGGAACAGCGGCTCGATGCCGTAATCTGCCTCGCGGTTTTCCTCTACCTCTGGCTGTAGCTGGTCTCTCTCCATAGGCAGGAGTTCGTACCAGAGTTGTTTAAGCAAACCGCAGCCAAATCAACGCGATTCACATATTGAGCCGGTTCTTAGAATATGGTCGTGTCAATTCTCTCCGTATATAGTCGTGTTAAGTCTCTCCGTCACCACGCCCTGTCTGCCGTCCTTTGTGGCATCAAGGAGCGCCTGCATCACGTTCATCATACGAAACTGATCGTAGATATCGAACAGATATCCCATCAGCTGACACCTAAATTCTCATTCTACCCTAAGGCTCAGGTTCTGGCAAGCCACAGAAGGAACAGCGCCAATCTTTGCATCGGCTGTCAGAGCGGCAGGAAGTGGTGTGGAGAATTGCAGAGATCTCGTGAACCAACGGCAGGGGAACGGCGGTGCTCCTGGTGCTTATGTACTGTGTATGAATATTTCCCAATTGAGTCTTTTGTTGGTGTGTGGCTGCCTCTCACTTTTCGTTGAGTCACGGGCCGCAGCCCACAGCTCGTCAGCGACGAGGCAGACCGCGCGAGCGTACCACGCGTTTGCGGTGACATCCGACTCTACAGGGAACTTACCTATTGGACTCCACTCACCGACCCGAGCCCTGTCGTTCACCCAGGATTCCGCTTCTTCAACTATAGCTCTGGGGAAGTGTAGATCACTGGCACCCTGACTCAACTCGTCGCTTACGGATGGTTCGAACTTTTCTACCCTATCCGCGAATCCGCTTTTTAGCGAGTCGAGATCTTCTTCTGTAATCTGTTTCAAGTCGCCTTTGGACACCTCTCCGTGCCATTCTTCACCCGTCTTCCATTCCTGTCGCTGTTCGAGGATTTCTCCACAGGTACTCAAGTGGTCGACGGATCTTTTCTGCTTAAGGCTCTTGATAACCACAGTCACAGCCTCGCTAAGTGTTTTTTCGTACACAGCCACCAGCTTCGCCTCCTTCGGGCTATTCTTCTTCTCGGATTCCTGACGGATTTCGTCGACCCTCTCATATATTTTATACAGAACTGAGCCGAAGTAGTAGTGCATCTGCTTGTCTCTGACCTTGTCGTTCTGGGGATTCAGAAGATAGTTAATCTGTTCACCAACCTCTTCTTC
>GL982569.1:201000-203907 GCA_000220355.1 Candidatus Nanosalinarum sp. J07AB56 | reverse complement strand
GTTATGAAACCGACTGCATGACAGTAGAAATCGTTCTGTTGGTCGAAGTTGAGATCTCGGTACCACTGTTTGAAAACTTCCTCAATGTTGTTCGCGGTCGCCGACTCGGCGAACTCGCTCATGAAACTTATATCGTCCACCTTCGACACCAGCTTGGAGACCTCTTGCCTCTAGTCGCCGATCGATTTTCTGGAGAAACTCAACGTCTGTTCGGTTGAGACCTTTCTGTCCCAACCGTTCCTGTCTGGTTCTTTGCTCCTGGATGCGGCAATCTGGTTTGAACCCCTTCTTTGGTTCAGAACCGTTTCAACGCACCCCACCGCCTCGTTCAGGGCAATCTCGTATCCTTGAACCAGCTGCCCTAATCTCTTGCCAGACACTTCGTCCGATTGCTCCACCATAGCTATGCCTCTTAGAACCTCGTTCAGAACCGAGGCAAAGTAGTAACTGATCTCGCTGTTCCTCTTCTTGCTCAACTCTTCTATCTCCGAGTGAACCGCCTCTTGGCCTCTCTCCAGCTCAACTGAGTCCATACTCACCACCAGGTTTCATATGGATAAAGACTCTATAGTATCCTGTCTTCTAATTCGGTCTGTCCACTGAGGCGGTATAACTGTCCAATACATACTGACCTCTGCGAGCGGTTTTGTCACAGTGTTCTGTTGGCCTCAAGAGGAGCACAAAACGAATGGCCTCACTCACCAAATTCTTCTAATCCTTAATGTATTGACTACTCTTCAATAAGGGGACTAGATTCGATGCACGCTAGTGAGCTAGGGAGCGAAGGATGTGCGTGAGGCAGATCTCTTGGACTCGGGATTCCAAGCCAAGTATGTGAGAAGACAGATTTTAACCAGAAAGACGAGTCGGGGGCAGAAGATTGAGATACTTTCACAATTGCTCAGAGGAAGTGTTGGCTGTGACTGAAAAGCAGATTTTGGATGATCTCAACGGCTACGAATTCGAGGAGCTGATGGTCGATGTCTTCAGGAAGATGGGATACGACGACGTGAAGGTATCCAAGAAGACGGGTGACAAAGGCCGCGACATAATAATGGAGGGAGAGTCGGGCAACGTAGTAGTCGAATGCAAACACCAGGACAAGGTAGGCCGGCCCGTAGTCCAGAAACTACATTCAGCCGTCTCCACCTTCGAAAACTGCAGAAAAGGAATTGTCGCAACCACGGGCCGCCTCACTAACCCTGCTCAAGAATACGCCGACGAGGTTAGCGGAAACGGAGGAGAGGAGATCGAACTTGTGGACGGCCAGGATCTACGAGAGATAGGTGAGAGCATAGGGCTCGATCTCTACAGCGGGAAGATCGAAGTCATATGTAACGAGAGCCTGGGCTACCCCGGACAGGAGGAGATCAAGGACAGGGTTACACACGAGCTCGATGACGTAGAGAACTTCACGGACAACCAGATCGACTCCATAGATGTCGAAGCCGCCTTCATACCGTCCTTCTGTGTTGATGCCCGGATAGACTCCACGTTCGAGACATCTGTGGGCGTAATAAGCGAGGTACACGAGAGAGACAAGATACTGTTCACGGCTCAGAGAAGCGGCCCCAGCACCATGAACGAACAGGTGGGCGGGTTGGTAAGCCAGAATCTCGATGGGACGCGAGAGATAGACATGGATGAGCTAGGGGACGAGTTTTCCGATGCAGAGATACGTAGATTTGGTCGGACTGAGACCGAGTACCAGGAATGGGTTGTCGAGAGAGAGCGGGACAGGTACTCTCATACCGTCAGGTACACAGGAGACAACAACGTAACATACACCAAGGAATGCACACCCAACAAATCGGACGTAGAGATAAGAGACGTAAAACCGTTCTACCTGCCTAAGATCAAGTCAGAGACCAGTATCAAGCGCTACAACTACGGGTACGAATGCTACGCTGCGGGCAACGACATACTCGTAGACAGGAATGACCTCAGCCAGTGCGTTCACTGCGGGTCGGATCAGGGAACAATCACTTTCTGCGAGAACTGCGGGAGCCTGAACTGCAGCTCACACATCAAGACCGAGAGACTCGAAAAGGAACCTGTGTGCACGGGTTGCGCGGTCACTGACCAGTTCTTCCTCAAAAAGAAGTACTTCTACACCCAGCAGAACAGAGATGAATTCCAGCAGATATACCAAGAAATGCCCTTGTACAAGAAACCGCTCGAAAACAAGCCTCTGACAGCCGGAGCCATTCTAGCTATTCTCTCCGTCGCAATCTGGATGGGCTTGAATGCGCCGTTGATTTAGGTGTTCTTGGCAGTCTTCCGAAACCAGTGTCCTTGTTCTCAACGCACTGGGGTTGCACACCATATACTAGATATTAGATGACTATCGAGTCGACCAATCCATTTTTTGCTAAATATTTCTTCCTGTTTCTTATCTAGTGATACACCCTGTTGGAGGTTTGAATCCAGAACCTCATCCTCGTCGACAGTTTGGTAACTCCAAAACTGTTACTGGGCTAGTCAGATCCGTACATATCCTGGTAGACCAGAGACCAAAAGGGCTTCGGAGGAGATACAAGTGGTATTGGGCTCGTCACCCGTCCAAGAGGGTTGATTATCTGGGTGTCTCTAGGACTTGGATTCCGTTACACTCCCAGCCTAAGCAAGCCAATGCTCTCCTGTGTGTTGCCAAGCACGGAACCAAGTTTTCCGCCCTTCGTCCGAGGATACCTTGTCTAGGAAGTCGCTGAATGAGGCCAGAGCGCTGTCCGATTTAGCCGCTAAATTCCTCCAAAGTCTGTTTGGACTGTATGCGTCAACAAGAGCATGTTGGGAAACATATCTATACCTACTACGAGTGCCTCACTCAGGACTTTTGAACTCCTCCTTCTTCAGTTTCTCTCTAATTTGTTCTAGCTCATCGGCTGTCTCCTGCTTGAGTTCCAG
>GL982569.1:199373-200980 GCA_000220355.1 Candidatus Nanosalinarum sp. J07AB56 | reverse complement strand
TTCCTTTCACTATCCGCTTAAGTTGGATTCTAGGCTTTGAAGTGTGTTTTCAAGTCTTTGTTCGAGGTTGTGCGGGTCTCCCTGTGTCATACCAGTTGGTCTCCGCCTACCCTTTACTTTGACCGAATCGGTTACCGACTGCGGTGTTAGCCCCGAGAGGGACGCAAGAAAAATATTCTATATCCCTGTATACCTAAATTACAAAAGAGAGTCTTAATATACTAACGGGACTACCGCAAATGGGTAACTGACTCTGTTTACTGATCCATTAATTCTGCCAGTGAATACGAACTTGAACGTTAATTCGGTTGGGTTGCTGACGAAATGTAGACAACTCCTAGATAATTTGTGATTGTCTGGTTATTCGTTGTCTTGTCGAGTCTCTTCCGGTGTACACCGGATTTGGAGATTCGATAGGCTGTATTTTAGCATACTTTAACCAAAGGCGTTCAAACCGTATGTGTGATAGATACAGGAAAGGCTATTGATATTAAGGCACAGTGGGATGAAGCGTGCAGAGAATTAGGAGACACGGACCAAGTAATCCAACATGCGAGTAAAATTTTCAAGGATCAACAAGAGCTGGAAGAGATGCTAGTAGAGGCAGAAAAAGGTATGAACAAACAATTCGCCTCTCAAATCAACGGGTACTTCTTGACCTCTGAGAGAGATCAAGAGCCCGCAGTATTTACTACTGCAGTTTCTATCTACATATACTGCGAAAGCCTGCTAGGTGAACGGCCCTTGGATGTAATTCAAGAAGCGCCTCAGAATGAATTTACCAAGAAGCTAGAAGCAGCGCTAACGAAATTTGGTGAGAGCGCACCTATTGATGAGACTGCGAGAGCAAGGTATCACAAAAACCAAAAGGCTATGTTCTTCGGTAGTTTCCCGGATACTCTTCTACCTGAGAGCACCATAACCATACTGAAACCAATTAAGATATTCTTAGAATCAGAAGGAAATCTGGAGGACTTTGTTTCCACTGTAAACCACGAGATGACTCACGCGTTTATTGATATTAAATCTGAAGGCTACAATGGTATAGAGGGTTATACTATGGACGAGGCTGCTGCTCATGCAGCCCAAAACATAATTACTGGCTCAGTGGAAAGCCCTCATCTCAATACACGTGCATATGAACAAAAATATGAACAGCATGATCTGGATAGAGGTTTGATGCACACATGTCTTCGGATTTTCCTTGAAATAGGTGAGCGGGAAGAGAGCTCCAAAAAAGGCGTTAAAACAATAAGAGAAACAGCCGTTGAAGCACTAGATGAGCGCTCTCAGCGGGATGAAGATCTACTTGAAATTCTCAAACGATATGGAGGTCACACACGAGAGCTATATGAGCATCTAGAGAAAGGCGCACGAGCTCTACAGAATGCAGAACAAAGATCACTATCTCACTTACTGACATTGAACATAATAGATCAACAGATGGCTATGGACTTGCTAGGAGAGTATCAAGAGACATTTGATGAACTGTACGATGGGGAAAATACCTACATCAACCAAAGCGGAGAGATCAACTCTCTAAGATATACGATTGAGGATATCAAGGAAGAAGTGGAGAGAATAAGAAGATTCGGAGAAAGCAGCCA
>GL982569.1:198082-199353 GCA_000220355.1 Candidatus Nanosalinarum sp. J07AB56 | reverse complement strand
TGGTCTATTGTTCCATCCAGCTCATCTTGGCGGGGAACGTCTATATCGGTATTTAAGTCGCTATAATTATCATTCAAGGCCTTGATTATGTCATTATCCTTTATAGATTCTCTATTGTCTTCAAGATCCTTGTAAAGACTTACTTTCTGAAAATCGAACATTCCTAGTACCAGCTTCTTCTTGACGGTCCAATTATCGAAACCCCCCGAGACTTCATCATCTATTTCGGAGATAAAGTCATTCAAATCGTCTAGACTGAGGTTCTCATCAGGAATAGCAAATCCGAAATCATCCTGCAGCTTCTTCTTCAAGGCAGGATTTACAATAGGTTCTTCTCCTTGATACAGAATTTTGTAGTTGTGTCTCTCCTCTTGTCTAATTATTTCGTCCTTAATATCCACAGGCAAGAGGATCAACGGAGAGTTAATTTTTTCATCTGAATTGTTAGATTCATGCCATTCTAGGAAGCTGACCGCCAGGTAGAAGCTTTCTATACCTCTTTCCCTAGAGAAGCGGTTCTTAAGCACCTTCAGGTTGTTCAATGAATCTTTAGCGTTCTCTCTATCCCGGGTAGGTAGTAGTTCATTTGCCTTTACATCTGTCAGATTAACTTCAACGCTTCTTCTGACTGTTTCTCCATAATCGTTTTCCTCCTCAACTATTTTTTCTGATTTCCTAACGTACAAACTCCTGCCCTTGTTCAGGTTTTCTATGGACGAAATCTTGGATCCTTTAAGCGGAAGAGATTTCGTCTTGGTAGGCTTGAAATTTATCATTCTGTTGCGCTTAGAGAGATCGAGAAGCTTCTTCCTCCAATTATTAATTTTCTTGTCAAGATTAGAAACCATCCAAAATCCCATAGAAGCTTCATGTTTAAGTCTATTCGGAGAGATGCTAACGAATTAATACTTATGGCGGAAGTATGAGGGCCGATAAGGGAAAATACAACAAGCACCGGGCATCTGAAGCCTTAATTTCTTTTTGCTATGTGCAGCTGCATTTCCCATGAAATCATTAGATTTGCACACAATCTTTGGTTGGGAGAAAAGGGTTGTCAGGGCAGACAAATATCTTGGACTCGAGATTCCAGACCAAGTGTGTGAGAAGACAGATTTCAATCACGACGAGTTGGAGGCAGAAGATGAGGATACTTTCACAATTGCTCGGAGGAGTGTTGGCTGTGACTGAAAAGCAGATATGGATGATCTCACGGCTACGAATTCGAGGAGCTGATGGTCGATGTCTTCAGAAGATGGGATACGACGACGTGA
>GL982569.1:193894-198062 GCA_000220355.1 Candidatus Nanosalinarum sp. J07AB56 | reverse complement strand
TCTTGGCTGCCCTCCCACTTGTTCTGGCAGTAGGGACAGGTTATCTGGTAGTGGAATGTCTCGTTGTCGTAGGAGAACATCTTCACCCTCCCTGTTCTCTCGCCTTCGTCGTTCTCGACCTCGCGGTTGGTGACGTATTCCGTTCTTTCGTAGTCTATCTCCTGCATCCTTATCACTCAAAGGGACGGTTTAGCTTTATAGTTTCAAGGCTGGAGCAGGCGGTACAGCTCCTCTGCCTCGTCCTGTTCTGGTGGGCTGAAGTCCGTGTCTTCGAGCCTCTGTAGCCCCAGCAGGTCTGGGTCTCCCGACTTCAGGTTCTTTATGTCAGGATTGAACCTCTTCAGGCATTTGAGATCCCAGCGCCGCTCCGTCCTAACGACAAGGCTGAAACCGTCCAAGGTCGCGGCCAGGGCCTCAGCAGCGTCGCTACGGCTCTCAATCTGCTTGAACGCGGTGTCTTCGCCTACACAGCTTCCACCGACCCCCACCTGTCTCTGGCCGTCCTCTAGTTCGTACCACTCAACACCTGGAACCGTAGACAGACCCTCTGGCCTGTCGGTCTTCACCACGACACATTGATCCGTCCTCTTCACGCCGTCGAACCTCCTCGACAGGTTGTCAGCCAGTAGATCCTGGTCTCCGGAGGGTTTCACCACCACATCCATACGGATTGTCGCGGGTCATAGCCTTTTATTCGAGCGAGCCGAGCCATCTGCGTGGACCTGATAGACAACAAAACCGAGCAGACAACGCAGGAAGAGGTTGTGGTGCGCCCCGACAAGGAACAGGAGTCCAAGGATGACGAGCTCGGCGAAGAGCTCGGTCGGAAGCTCGAAAAAAACTCCGATGTCGACCTCGAAGACATCCACGAACAGAACCAGAGGATAATCGAAGTCCTGGAGAAGATACACTCAGAAATGAGAGGAGACGCGAGCCACGGCAGCAGCGAAAACTATCAGGCCAACACCGCATCGAAGAGATCCAAGACAGAGTCATCGAGAAACGAAGACAGCACCAGCAGCAGTGGAACCGGGATAGACCTCCCGGGAGGAGGTCTCTGAATGGCCTACGACTCATTCAAGAACAGCGTGAAGGACAGCTCCAGCAAGGGGTCATCCACGCCGGACTTCAAGACGCTGAAAGAGGAGGCGCAGGAGAACACCTCCGAGGACAACGACGGCGACAACACCCCGATAGAACTGCCGGAGGACGGGCTTTCCCGATCGAAGAACACCGACGACAGTGACGGAAACCGATCCGAAGACGGCAGCAGTGTCGGAAGCCCGGCACTCGAGGAGAAGATGGATAGACTCATCGAGCAGAACGACAGGATAATACAGATACTCGAAAGCTTCGGCAACTAGTACCTAGACAACCTTTACTTGTATCTTCTCGCGGCCGTCATCGCTTATCTCAATCTCCTCACTCAGCTGTATCTCGATTGATAGTTGTCTAGTAGTCTCCTTCTTCTCGAAATCCAGCTCGAGCTGGTGAGGCTCGTCAGACTCCACCTCTATCTCTTTCCGTCCCTTGAAGCTGAGTCCCACTTTCTCATCGCCCAGCTTGTCCGCGAAGTTCTCCAGAAAATTGGCGAGTTCCTCATCACTGAACTCAAAGTCAAGCTCCAGCTCCTCTGATGTCATATCACTGTATCAAACTGTAAGTGTTTTATTCCTGTTCCTCCAGCAGCCGCGCAAGGAAATGGTCCTCCTCCTCCAGCTCCCGGACGGCCTCGATAGCGAACGTGTAGCCCGCGCCAGCCATCACAAGCCCAAAGAACGCCGGAGCGAGATCGGCCACGCGCGACAGAGGTATCAGAGCCGAAAGAATCAGCAACGACCCGAGGACGAACAACAGCAGCGAGATAGCTATCTCTTGGTCGGTCGTCAGGTGCTTCAAACCGAACCTGTCGCGCTTGCCCTCCTTATCCATCAGTCAGGTACTCCGATTCCACATTCCTGTTCTTGCCATTAAAAGCCGACGGGAGGTGCACGTGGTAGCTGCCTTCGCTCCTCTTGACCACCAGTGGCATCTCCTCTAGGAGGCGCGACACGTTGATCGTGTAGACGCCCTCTTCCTCCACGACGATGGAATCAAGGTCGAATTTGAAGCTGACCTCCTCGGTGTCCTCGAGCCCGTCCTCTATTGCTCGGCGCACCGTTTCCTCCGCCTCCTCGACCTGCGCCTCCGATTTGTCGGGGTCGTCGCCCTCGTACATGAACAGCGATGAACCACAGGAGCAGCCGTCCAGTAGCTCGTCGGAGTCGTCCTCGTATACCTGTCCACAGTTCATGCAGCGGTGCGGCAAACCAGTTTCTCCCCTCAACCTAACTTTGGGGAAGCCTCGTCTTGAATGTTTTGGAGTTTCCTGCCTAGTTCTGTTCCATCTTGGCTATGAAGGAGACCGCGTCGCGGTCCTCGCGCATCTTCTCCATCACGCGAGAGTTACCAACTATAGTTATGCCGGGTCTGTACTTCTCGTTGAGGAACTTCTCGTACACCAGAGATTTCGCGCGCTGAACCTTCGAGCTCTCCGAAGAGAGACCCATAAACTCCACGCCCGGAAAGTCCTCGTCCACGGCCTCCATAGAGGTCTCGATAAGCCGTTTCTTCTCCTGCGGCGTCCAGGACTCCTCCAGCACCAGGACGGTGCTGTCGCGCACCTTGTCGAGCACGAACTCCAGCTTGTCGTCGAAGTCCCCGTCTATGTGGTCGCGGGACAGGAACTCTATCGTGACACCTTCCTCTTCCTCAGTCATGGAGGTGATCGAAGATCTCGTCGTAGAGTTTGTCTATGTTCGTCCCCTCCTTTGCGGAGATCTCCACGACAGGATACTGTGGGAAGGCGTCCCTGACCCGGTCCGGGTCCGCCTCCTCCTTGTCGGTCTTGTTCGCCAGAACCAAGATGGGAATATCCTTCGCCTCTAGGTTACCAACGATGGTAACGTTCACCTGTGTGTACGGATCCTCGGTCGAGTCGAATATGACGAGGCACGCGTCCACGTTCTCGAGGTAGTTTATCGCCTCAACTATTCCCTTCGTTGCCTCCTTCGCGCGGTCCTTCGCCTCGTCCTCCTCGATTCCGTGGTCGGTGAAGTCCTGGAAGTCGACGTTCGTCGATATGCCAGGCATGTCCAGCAGGTTCATCTCCAGCTCGCGGTCCTCAGCCTCCAGGACGGCGCGCTCCTTGCGTTCCACCTGCCGCGTCTCGTGCGGTACCTCGGACACGTCCGTCATCTCCTCCCCTGTCAGGTCGCGAGACATGTAGTTCGCCAGCGTCGACTTGCCGGCGTTCGGCGGGCCGTAGATACCGAGACTGACCTCCTTCTGTTTTTCCTCGCTGCTGAGGATGCCCGACAGGAAATCAGTCAATCTCTCAATCACTCTGTTTACACCGTCTAATGGTGAACAACGCTGGAATATATTAAAAAATTGATGGCCCACTCGATTCTATCTGATGAGGGAGGAAAGAGGTGTAATCGCCGTCGTCTGGAAGAAGTCGGGATCGAAGTGGCGATACGCCGTCCTCCAGAGAGACAAGAACTGGGAGGGGTGGGAACTCCCAAAGGGCCACATGGAAGGAACACCCAGAGAAACCCTCGAGATGGAGCTCAGGGAGGAAACCGGTATCACGAACGACGACATACAGAAGGTCGAGGACCTCGACCGGAAGATGTCGTGGAGCTTCGAGGACAGGGACGAGACCGTGGACAAAGAGTACGACTGCTTCTCGGTCAGAGTGAGCGGCGACACCAAGCTCGACACGACAGAGAACCCTCACGACGAGCACAGCCAGGCGCTCTTCCTCCGGTTCGAAGACGCCTGCTCGCTGCTCACCTACGACAACCAGAAAGAACTTCTCGAGTACGTCCACAACAGGGCACCACCCAACTGAAAAGTCGCTCTCCATAATTCATGAATATGTCACAACCAGACCAGATGCTTGAGCTATATCAGTTCGAGTCGTGCCCATACTGCTCCAAAGTCCGCAAAAAACTGACCGAGCTCGGAATAGATGTCAAACTTAAACAGGTAGACAAGAACGACCGCAGCCGCGTCGAGGAGGTATCACGACAAACAAACGTACCCGTGCTCGTGGATCCGAACACCGACACAACGATGCCGGAGAGCGACGACATCGTGGATTATTTGGAGGAACACTACAGCT
>GL982569.1:191624-193874 GCA_000220355.1 Candidatus Nanosalinarum sp. J07AB56 | reverse complement strand
GTAATAACTTGCTGAGATGGTGCGAACGTGACGCCAGTCACAGATTCGAAGGCATCCTCCGTCCACCTGATATCTGGTTCTTGTTCCCCAAACAGCTCCCAATGTAGCTATGGTCTGTCCCATAAAGGCCCGCTTCTATGCTGTCGATACACATTTGGATGTACGCTCAGTGGGGCGGTAGGCGCATTCCATCGAACATCTCGGTACCGTAGCGCAACACATATAAGTGGAACTGGGCGGTTCTGCTATCTCTCAGGATACCGAAGACGTTCTACTCACCGTAGGAATCCAACTGGATTGAGTGCGCATCAATTTTTATCGAAGCAAGGGACAGGCCACACATGAGACTGTTCAGGGGCTCCAACGTAGCGATACTGGCAGAAAACTTCGAGGGCTCAATTCTAGAGAACAACGCAAACGATCTCTCCAAGCTCAGCCTGACGCCGACCGTAGCACTCGCCCTGAACAGGTACGCCCGGCAATCAGCTAACAGAGGTTTCCGCCCGCTGCTGCTGGACTTCGATGTGCCGGACTCTCACCTCTTCTACAGTAGAGACACAACGAAGCAAGACCCAACACAGGGCCTAGAAAAGAGGCAGAAAGAGGTGAACGAGCTGGTCGAAAACGGAGTAACGGTGGTGAAGAGAGAGTTCAAGAACTGGAGAAAGAGGAACGACGACAAGTGGACAGCGCCGTTCGTAGAGACCAAATACCTAGAAAACATCTACATCATAACAGAAAAGATACAGACTTCATCATTCAAAGAGCTTAGAAACGAGTCAAAAATCGTGAGAATAGCGGGCGATCCCGACAGGGTCGAAGCGCTTGTTAAGGATCTCACGTAGGAACGGGGCTCACAGATCTGAACGCAGGAGAGGCCCGGTCAGTTAAACTGTACTAGGGAGCAGGGGATGCGCCAAACCAGCCTCGGTTTCAGGCCCGCCGAAAAACCCCCTTGGACATAGCTAAAAAACAGGTGCAGAGTTCTTGCATGCAGAGATACTAGAGCTGGTGGTCGTGGCGGTGTTGGTATTGACATTGAGATCGGCTTCTGCGTATGCTATGGACCGCCCGCTGGTTCATGAGCCCCGAAACCTGCTTGCAAAGTCTGTAGCGACCGGATTTTTTGGAGGTATTCCAGCGATGGTTGTCTTCTTCCCGCTCGGCAGCCTCCTAGTGCTGTATCGGACTAGGCGCTGGTCAAAGGAGGGATTTTTTCCGGGTTTAAACCGGTTCATTGTGCTTGGAGTAGTGCTTGGAGCCGGTTTGATATCACAGGTTCCTGTGTTTCTTCTGCGGCAGACCGTGCTTGGCTAGATATTCGCTCGAGATCTCGAGTTTCCGCAGAGGCGACTCGGAACTAGTGTGTTACCGGGGCGACGTTCTATTTCAGCGCGCGTCGTTGCCTGCATCTACGCCGTGCATTCGGTCTGATTCGGTTATTGCGCGCCAGCGGTGATCGCGTCCCTCAACCAATCCCTTCTTTTCTAGTGACTCGAGAGCACTAGTTACGTCTGTGGCGCACATGGACATACCATTGACGATCTCCATCTCCGGCTTGAGGGAAGTGTCCTCGAGTTCACTCAGGTACGAGAACACTCTCCTCTCTTGGTCCGAAAGATTCTCGGCCGAGTCGTTGACCATAGCCTCCACGTCTTGACCAAATAATTTGAACATAGGGATGATTGGAAAGAACGGGTAGATGAGCTATTGAGATGACATGAGAGTATGGGCTGCGTGGCTGTGCGGGGTTTAGCAGGATTTCACGGTTTCTGGACGCCTGACAAGCTGAATGAGTTTTTGCGTTAGGTGTGGTGGCTTTAACACCTGCGACGCGTACTCTCAATCTACGTACAGCCCATATCCCTTCGATTCGTAGCTGCCGAGGCATCCACCTGTAGGTTCGTAGATCTCTACAACTGCAGCCCGGAAAGTCTTTTCGACACAGCCGTTAGACCCACCAACGTTGACAATCTTGTCGGACGCAGGGTACTTATCAATAATATCTAGGTTGCCGGGTGAATCGCCACAGGTATAATCTTCAAGTTTGTGTGTCACGCCATCTATCTCACGGGGCGATGAGATGGGTTCACCGTCTTCACCAACTTTGATATGCACGGATTCGTGGTCTGATTCCCTAATTTCAATTTCTCCCATGACCTCGAGCTCCGTCCCGCTATCGCCGTAAAGATAGTTTTCTGGATTCATAGCAGCGTCGCGGTAGCTCTGCTTCTCTGGCCCGCCGGCTTG
>GL982569.1:187905-190931 GCA_000220355.1 Candidatus Nanosalinarum sp. J07AB56 | reverse complement strand
GACCGGGCCAGATTTGAACTGGCGATCTCCACGTTATCAGCGTGGCGCTCTAACCTGGCTAAGCTACCGGTCCAAGTCGATTATTCGAGGCGAGTCTTCTAAAGGTGAAACCTATTGCGGGCCCGGCGGGATTCGAACCCGCGACAGCCGGCTTAAAAGGCCGGTGCTCTGCCAGACTGAGCTACAGGCCCACACCGAGGCTCAACTAGCTACTCTTTAATCCGAACCGCCAATAGAGCCACTGGTATCAGAGTGCACACTACCGCTGCGGCTGCAGCCGGGCCATGCGCTGCCGTGTGGGTGTAGGGCCCCGCAACAGCCTCCTGTCCGGGAAGAAGAGTGTGCAGCGGTGCTCCGAGCAGTGAGGTGTAGTCGGCGACGTCGTTGACGGAGTAGAAAGCTGCACCGGCGATCAGGCCGTTCCTCGAGAAGCCACTAGCTTCGTCCAGTAGGAAAGCCTGCGCAGCCATACCCAGGTGCGAAAGCAGCAGGAACAGATACATAGGTGTAGACGTGTAGGACAGGAATCCGCCGGAGAACATGAGGAGTACTGCTGCGGTCCAGAGACCGTACTTCAGGTTGGCTACAAAGGCGATGGAGGAGAGCAGACGGCTGCTGGAACCAGTCAGAGTGAGGCCGAGGGCCGCAGCGAAAGACAGGGTTGCTATCGGGCTGTCCGCCACTAGCAGCCACAGATGTGCGGGCACAACGCTCAGCTGCGGAATATAGTAGTAGAAACCGAACGCCGCTCCCAAGGCATTCACGGCGATTAGTATCTCCTTGTGTCGCAGTGCTGTATCCTTGATGGTTGCTGGAAGCGGGCTAGATTCTGCGTCCAATTGGGTATCCGTTCCTATGGCGTGCTCTGGGTGAATTCCCCGTACTGTACTCCCTCGACGGCGGCGTACGGTATGAGCATCTCGTCTGCTTCAATCCTCTGTACGGTTTCCTCGTCCGTGAACACGTACGGTTCCATCAGTCTGACGCCTTCCTCCTCTTCCTCGATGTCGTCTCTACTCCTGACAAGATAGTCGGCAGAGACGGAGAGAACGATTCCTTCGAACTCCAAAGTCAGTCCTTCCTCGGCTTCGCCGTGTTGAAATCGTCGCGTTTAGCTGTCTTGCCGAAGCCACACGCCGCGCAGACCGATTTCCTGGCGTGATATGCTTTCTTGCCGCAGCGTCTGCACTTGACGTGCGTGTCCTTGTTGCGCTTCCCTTTGTTCAGTCCCATTATTCCGGTGAGACGTGGACGACGTTGTCGCCCCTTATCAGGATTTTGCCGAAGTCCTCGCGGCCGTCTTCTCCGGTCTTGGAGGCATCGTCAAGCCACATGTTCAGGTGGCTGTCGAACGCCCTCAGTGTGCCGGACACCACAGTCTCGTCCTTGAGTTCAATCATCACGTTGGTTCCACGGGCATCCCCGAGAACATCTAGAGGCCGCGCATTTCCGTCTGACATACTGTAACACCCGTGGTGAATGTATTTAAACCAGTTCCGCGGCCGATGTCTTCGACGCCAATAAAAGACTCATCGGGACTGACCACTTATGACAGAAAACCACGGGAGGTCGACCAGAACAAAGTCCGGCTCCCGCAACCGGAGATACAGAAAGCCAAGAAAGCACGAAATGGGCTCCGCCTTCTCCGCACCACAGATCGGAGACGAGTTCAGAACCGAAGACAAGGAGACCCGCGGCGGAGACAAGAAGAACTTCGTCAGGACAAGCGACCGCGTCAACCTCGCTGTGGACGGCGAGGTCAAGAACGTCGACATACAGGCAGTAGAGGACAATCCTGCGAACTCCGAGTTCGTACGCAGAAGCCTGCTGACAAAGGGAACCATCATACAGACCACGGAGGGCAAGGCACGCATCACGTCTCGACCCGGCCAGGACGGCAACATCAACGCCGTATCGGTGGACTAGACGCGCTTCAGGTTGAGCGACAGGACATCCTCGTCCATCAACTCATGTGATTTCCCAACTTTCTGCTCCGGGAAGTCCGAGCTTTCACCGGTGACCCGGGCCGACTTGAACCTCTCGGCCATGTCACCCGGCAGCTCACCGAGCGCATCCTCCACGGTCTCTCCTTCCCTCAATATGAGCGGTTCCTCCCTGTCTACCTCGCCTCTGCGTTTCATGTACACGCGTATCAGATTGAGGCCGTCGAAAACCCTGTCACGCAGCACATCCAGGTTCTCACCCGTCTCCGCCGACACCGGCAGAAAGCCGTCCTCGCGGAAGTCCTTCTTCTCCGTATCCGAGAGGCCGTCGGACTTGTTCACAAGTCTCAGCGATGGCATATAGCGGCGGTTGCCAGCGAAGCCATCCACTAGCCTGTCCACAGAATCGACGGGCTCCCGGACCACAACGTTTGCGTTGACATAGCCCTCGTTCCGTGCCATCTGCCTGATGGTGTCTTCGTCCAGTTCTCCACGCGACGAGACACTGATGCCCCCCGACTCCTTCTCCTCAACGGTAACGTCCGGTGGAGTGGCATCCATACGTATCCCGGCGTCACGGAGCTCGTCCTCCAGCTTCTCAACACGCATCTCCTCGGGGTCGAAAACCTCCACCACGAGATCGGCGTTCCGGACGACCGACAGCACCTGCGTCCCATCGCCTCGCCCCTGTGCCGCACCACCTATCAGCCCCGGTACATCCAATACCTGTATGTTGGCGCCGCGGTGCTGGAGCGTGCCGGGCTCGACATCCAAAGTCGTGAACTCGTAGGCCCCGGTCTCCGGATCAGCGTTTGTCAGCGCCGACAGGAGCGAGGACTTCCCTACGGAGGGGAAACCAACGAGCGCTGCGGTGGCATCACCACGCTTCCGGACCGCGTAGCCCGACGTGTCGCCAGTGCCCTTCTGAGCCTTCCGCTGCTTCTCCTTGAGTTTCGCAATCTTCGACTTCAGCCGGGCACGCTCCTTCTCCGTCGCCTTGTTAACCGGAGTCTCCTCCAGTTTTTCCTCCAAATCATCGACAGACGACTCTGAGGCCATGGTCTGCCTTCCCACTACAACACT
>GL982569.1:185386-187885 GCA_000220355.1 Candidatus Nanosalinarum sp. J07AB56 | reverse complement strand
GCTCTATTGGTGCAGATTGGAAAGAGTTGTATGCGGCGGCGGTTTTTATTGTAGTCGGATTGGGTGTGTTTGTTATGCGGTGTATGAGATCTGAACCCCCTTTGCTTCCAGTTTTCAATATATCTTCTCAAACCAGACGAGGTCGGTAATCAAAGAGACGAAACAGTAAGAAGGACATAGACAAGCAGAAATATTTATTAGTGTTCAGTAACAAGTTAGTTGTGTATGGTTCAAACTACGAAGGAGAATGATACACTGGAGCGTAAGGAGTTTGATGAAGTACTCAAGCATAAAATAGCATCTGATGGATTTGTAAAACCTCAGGACAGAGGTTTTCGTCGAGGTCTCGGAAGACCTACAGAGCTTACGTCGGATGTGTCCGAGATTCGGAGGGTTCTCGAGGTCTCCGAAAAACCCATCGTTAACGTTAAACATCCTGGTGACAACGAGTTTATAGCAGAAAATATTGACCAGATAAGTACCTCAGAGGAATACGCCTCACAGTTTTACACGGGACTAGCGACGGAGATAGAAGAAAACTGTGGGGAAGGATCAGTAGTCCACCTTTTCGAAACCCAAGAAGTAAGCAACGACCTGAAGACCTCAGATGAAGTGGATGCCGGAGCAGAGAAATACACGCTGTGGATGTACGCCAACGGCCAGCCACTAGCTGTTGAAGGCCTCATAGACGAAGACGAGAAGCCCGAGGTTGAAGGAACGGATTCTGACTGGGAGATAGATCACTACCTTGAGGAGGGATTCTACCTGAATAAGGAAGAGATAATTGAGGCTAACGCTCCGAGAGGAGAAGAGCTCATCCAGGTCAGAGAGGGAGAACCAGACCCAGAAAATGTTCAAGAGCTAGAGGAAGCTTGGAAAGGATATAAATCCCCATTAAATTACCAAGATTACAGGGAAACCAAGAGAAACGGGAGGGCAGGCGACGTCGTGCCAGAAAAAGCTTATGCGGGCGCCTACGAGATGGTTAAAGACCTCGAATATAACGCAGAGGACGTCAGGGAATTCGCTGACAGTCATGTGGACGAAGTAAAACGGAAGGACAATGAATGGAGGCTGAGTTTTATGGTCTCAGCCATGATGAACTCCTCAGAAGACGAAGTATACTGGCTACCCGGCTTCGAGGGCCTGGGATACAATAGCGAAGGCAATCACATATTCCTAGACGGGACGGCGACGTGGGCGGGTCACGGAATGGAGTCAGGTACAATCTCAGCACGTAACGGTTCCAACATTTCAGGGAATGCAGGGAATGTCGATTGGTCTTCAGAGTATGATGACGGAGTCGAAATCGAGAGCCGTGGAGTCCTTGAGACCATGAAGAAGACAAAAACATATGGCGAGGACTGACCGCTAAACCACCTCTAGTTTTTCCTCCAGATCATCGACAGACGCTTCTGAAGCCATAGCCTGCCTTCCCACTACAACACTTTAGGTCTTCAGCCAAGTACAGTGTACTGATTCGGATCCTGCCAATACGTGTCCTTGACCTCATTCTCAGAAGCGCCTATCTCGTCCACCATCCAATCCGTGAGACCGGAGTACTTCAGTGCAACGAGGCCGCCGTCGGGTTTTCCTTCTAGATTCAGATCGAGATCGTGCTGTTTTTCCAGACGCTCTGTGTCTACTCCATCGGCCTTCGCAAGAGGTATAGAGTTCTCAAGCATTAGCTCACCTACTTCGGTCTTGGCATGCTCCAGTGATGCCTCAAATTCAGGAGAGCCATCCATATATGCCAGGTGTTCAGTCGCCTTAGCGTGGTATTCAAATTCTTCCAGGGCTTCTCCTTCAAGATTGGGAACAAAGGTATTCTCGAGAAGGTCAGACAAGACGTAGCTACAGGTAGTGTCGTCCTCCGATTGGTTCTCGACGCCTTTGATCGCTGTAGCAAGGTAGTTCTTACTGACCGGATCGTCTGGCGAGGGTTTCACGTAGGTTGCGAAAGGTTTTGTGTCTGATATTATTGCTTCACCGTCAGCGTCATCTATATTTGCGTGTTCGTCTGAGACCTGGAAGATACCTGTCTGCAGGCCAGGCTTGGTTTTCGGCGACAGGGCGAATGCTCTGACCCCATCTGTGTGGACCAATTCAGTCTCAATACCGGTTTCTTCTTGTATCAGTTGCCATGCTTTCCTGGACATCGGTCTGCTCGCGTCCATCCCAGGTTTCTGCGAACTGAATAACCCGTACATAGTGCTCGCGAACCCGTTTATCTCCTCCTCGCTGGCGTCTTCTACGCCGACGTCGGACAGGGCACTTCGCCACTTCTTGAAGCTTGTTACCGGTGTGTCGCCATCGACATCCACGTAAGGCTCATTCATTTCCTTTCTGCTCGCCCCTAACATCGCAAGTCCTGCGACCTCAGACTCTGATAGCGACTCCTGTCCAAAGAAATCCGCTGCTACATCCTCCAAGTCTTCGGAATCTGCACCTACGATCTCATATACCTGTTCTTCCTCCAACACCCCTTCTTCGACGGCG
>GL982569.1:182135-185366 GCA_000220355.1 Candidatus Nanosalinarum sp. J07AB56 | reverse complement strand
CAACGCTCTAGCCCCCATCTACATGGACCAACTCAGTCTCAACACCGGCTTCTTCCCGTATCTTTTCCCACGCTCCTTTGGACATCGGTCTGCTCGTATCCGTTTCGGGTTCCTGCGGATCGAGTGCTTCATGGATGGTGGCTACGAACTCGTCCAGTTCCTTCTTGTCGGCGTCTTCTATGCCGACGTCAGACAGCCTTCTTTGATACGAGCCGGTGTTGGTATCTGGTATGGATTCGTAGTGATCGCTGTAGGACTCATTCAGTTCCTTTCTTGCTGCTGCGTACAGTGTGATCCCCGAGGCCTCAGATTCTGATAGCGACTCCTGTTCAAACGAATCCGCTGCCGCACGCTTCACGTCTCCGGGGTCAACACCTGTGATCTCACTTACCTGTGCTGGCTCCAATACCCCTTCTTCGAGGGCGGGTAGAGCGAGCCGGTGGGCGTTTGATGGAGCAAACAGTCCGCTTCCGTACATCAGGAAGTCCATGTTGTCTGACTGTGTAGACATGTTATGTCACTGCAACGTAACATATTAACTCTGCGTCTGGCGACCGGGTCGTCCCAAGGAGAGGAAATTCAACATAGATCATTACGCCGATCGACACCTGATATAATCTAAATAACCGGCCATATGGTTCAGTATGGAACTGCCGTGGCAGAAGGCTTCAAGACTACAAGACAGGGTTGAGACACTTGAGGCTGAGAAGTCGTCGCTTGAAGACGAGCTCGAATCGGTTGAGAGCCAGCTCGAATCCGAGGCCGGGCGCAGGAAGAAACTAGCAAGACAGAAGCAGGATGCGGAGGAGAAGCTCAACCGCCTACAGGACCGACTGGAGACGGAGAAATCCAGCAAAGAATCCGGTGACGCATCACAAGCGGACGCGGCTTCGTCGAGGTCGGCTTCCGATCTAAGCCACGGAGAAGCAGTGAGGCTCCTAAGGCGACTCGACGGGATGTCGGCTGAGGGTCTTGTACAGGTCTGCTCGCCCGGCAAGGTGTCGAAGCTGGGAGACACCAAAGGGTTAAGGGACGCGTTGGGAGAGGAGTATGGCAGCGTATCGGGACTTGAATCCGTGGCTGTCTTCCATGACCCTCAGCTGTTCACAGTAGCTCTGGACACTCGTCCATTCATCGAGCCCGGATGGAGCAGGGGCGAGTTCGATGCGTCAGGTATTCTGGAGTTCATCGAGTCGAGAAAGACGTGGGTGCTGGTGTCAGCCGGCGAAACCAGGATACTCGAGGAGAAGTCAGGCAGAGTGGTGAAACAGGACAGAATCCAGTCGCGCGTGAACCATGAACACTCCAAAGGAGGGTTCTCTCAGGAAAGGTTCGAAGAGAAGCGCAGCAACCAGGTGGAGCGACATCTCGGGAACGTGCAGGAGTCGATAGAGGGCCGTGACCCGGTCTATCTTCTGGGGGAGAAACGGCTGTGTAGCGACCTCCCGGGCGAGAGACTCGGGGGATTCGACCCGAACGCCAGTCCACCGGAGCAGCTCTACGCCTTCAGGGTCACGCGTCTATAAGCATCCGAACCTCTTACGAATGATATGGAAGACGAAGAGAAGATTCGCCAGATACACAGCGACCTCCTAGATATCTACGAGAAACCTGAGAGGCCAGAGACAGCAGACGGAGTGGAAGTGTTGGTGGAGACAATCCTGTCGCAGAACACCACCGATGTCAGCCGCGACAAGGCGTACCGCAACCTCCAGAACAGGTACGACAGCTGGCGGGAGGTAGAGGAGGCACCGGAAGGGGAGCTCACCGACGTCGTCAGGGTCGCGGGGCTCGGCCCCACCAAAGCCGAGAGAATACAGAAGGCTCTAGAGCTGGTGCGCGAGGAGACAGGTGGTGACTACTCGGTCGACTTCCTCGACGAGATGTCGACGGAGGACGCGAAGGAATGGCTAGAGTCACTGCCAGGTGTCGGCCCGAAGACAGCTGCCATCGTGCTATGCTTCCACATGGGCCGCGCCGTCTTCCCTGTCGACACCCATGTACACCGCTTGTCGAAGCGCTGGGGAATCGTCCCCGAGAACACCTCGCGCAAGAAGACACACAGAATAATGGAGCGGAAGGTACCGGACGAGCTCAAGTACACCATGCACATACTGATGATACGTCACGGAAGAAACGACTGCGAGGCACGCAACCCGACACACGACACCAAGGTACGGAAATGGTGTTCTGCCTACGAGGACGAATAGAGAAAGAAAAACTTCGGAGGTGTGGTGGCCCCCTGTTCTACATGTCTCCTTCTTCCTGGTTCTGACGCTCTTCCTGCATCTCCTCAACGATATTCTCTGCCTCGTCGTTGATGGTTTCCTCGTCGATCATGTCCTTCTCGTCGAGGACCGAAAGCAGTGCGTGAACGGTCAGTTCCAGGTTACCCAGCTTCTGCTGCATCATCTGCATCATCTGCTGGGCGCCAGGTTGTTCGTCTGCCATTGGAACAAAAACACTTCGCTGTTTCGAACCGGGAAGGTTCATTCGGCAGAACCCCTTGAGGGACTTCTGCCGTCTCTGCGACATTTAGAATAGCCCGGCCTATTGTTATAAACAAGGCTGCGGGTCAGTCGAGCACGTTCCTGGCGCCGCACGCCTGGCACCTTACTATGCGAACCTCCTTTTCCTCCGTCAGAACCGTGTCAGGCGAGCCACACTCATCGCAGTATACGAACCTTTCGAGGTAGTTGTCTATTCTGCCTCGGATGTTTTCCCTCCGGAACTCGCCGGAGATCTCGAGTTCCGAACCCTGGAGCGAGGTCGCCGTCCCTATGTCATCCGACAGGAAGTCCGCAAGGTGCTCAGGATCCCTCCCAATAGCCTCCGCCACATCCATGAAGTTCCCGACACGTGTCGAACCGGAACGCGACTCCACCTCTAGGTCTGGGACCTCGAACCTGCCCGAGTCGTCCGTGTTCTCCGGAACCTCCTGCATTCCCTTCTCAAGCATCTCGCCGTAATCCATACATACAACCAGGTACTCAATGTTTTATTGGATTATACACGAGAGAGGGCATGTGAGGTTGGTGGCCATAGGCGGCGGGGAGCTAGCAGGCGGCGGTACGATGGCGATTGACAGGGAGATAGTTGAAGCCGCGGACGGAGACCAGGCCCTGTTTATACCTACTGCTAGCGGCGACTCAGACGAGTATATAGAGTCATTCAGAGGCATCTACGGCGACAAACTCGGACTGACCACCGATGTACTTCGACTAGCTGAAG
>GL982569.1:180724-181986 GCA_000220355.1 Candidatus Nanosalinarum sp. J07AB56 | reverse complement strand
GATAGTTACAGAGCGATATCAAGTGAGCCGAACGCAGACGTCTACAGAGTAGCTGCAGGCAACGGCAGAGTTGAGGAGAAAACAGTTCCGGAACGGGATGAGTTTAGACCCTTGGACCAGATTCGTTCTGGGTCGCATCAGCTGGATTGACTAAACTGACTAGAGCTTCTTGATCTTTCCTGGTTGCGGCTCGTAGAACGTTCCCTCCGACAGCAGTGTGTTGACAGCCGACTCTAGCTCGTCCTCGGTTCCGTCTACCTCTTCCATTATGTCGCTGTAGTCCGCGCCCTCGCCGTCGTCCAGATCCTCAACCGCGGATATAACCTCGCGCTCCAGGTTCTCGCGTTCCTCAGAGCCGTCGCCGAAGTCCTCGTTGAGCGACTGGAGGACGGCATCAACCTCGTCGTCGCCGAGGCGTCCAGCCATCTCGTTCTCGATATCTCCGCGGCTCTTGCCTGACTCGTGCATCTGCTCCACCGTGTCTCTGAAGCCTTGGAACTCTATGAGCTGCCTCCTATGTTTCAACAGATGCGACATCTCGTCTTCGGGATCTCTGTGAACCAGTACCTCTGCGTTGAGGTACACCTGTCCTTGGTACTCCCTCACCTTGCCCACCGCTTCCACCACATCTCCGTCCGAGAAGCCGTCCATCGGACCGAGGTCGGAGAAGAACTTGAGCTGAACAGTATCGGTTCCGTCATCCACGGTGAGACTGCCGTACGTCTCATCGTCGTTCGTAAAGGTGTCCACAACGGTTCCAACAGTGCGCGCCCTTGAAATCCTGCGTCCCTCTGGCGTCAAAAGGTAGTTCGGAGTGAAACCCTCCTTCTCGAAATACCTTCCGGAATGAATTTCCTCCGCAGTAACCAGCTTCGCGGTCTGGCGCTCCTGTTGTGGCGGCATAGTAGAACTAAAGTGAGAAACTCTTTTGAGATGACGGCTGTCAGTGTTTCACGTGACGGTTGCAGTAGCGGTGACGGTAGCGGAGAGGAAGGGTGAAGTAGCCCTAGTAGAACGAAGCAATGATACCTACAGAGGGAGGCTCGCCATCCCCGGAGGAAAGGTAGAGACAGGGGAGAAAGCGGAGGAGGCGGCGAGAAGGGAGCTAGCGGAGGAAACAGGTCTTGCCGCGCGTGAACTGGTGTTTCACGGCGTGGTGTCGGAAGTGCTACACGAACAGGGAGACACCAAGTCATTCATTCTTATGGTGTTCGAGGCAGTCTCGTTCTCCGGCGACATAGAGTCTGGAGACGAGGGCACGG
>GL982569.1:179282-180674 GCA_000220355.1 Candidatus Nanosalinarum sp. J07AB56 | reverse complement strand
GAGTGGTCGGCGCCTGTATCTATGTTTTTTCTTCCTCTAAATACCACAGTTTGCTGTCGTAGTCTCCGGTTCCTTGAAGCGAGATCCTATCACTCTCCTTCAGGTAGACACGCACACTAGACACGCTCCGTCCTTCCTTGGGGTATCGGTTTTCCCATTCATCAGCTATATCACGTGTTGCAACGGGTTCGCTGTGATCTGCTAAAATGTCTTCTACCCGTTGTTGAGCCTCTTGAGAATCCACAGTGTCTGTGTGTGGCGAGTTCCTTCTTGAGGCGTTCCATACTTCCATGGTATATTCTTTGAATTCCTCAGGGTTCTCCTGGTATTCTTCCCATGCATCGTTCACATAGTCTGGCATTACATCCAGTGCTTCTCTCAATGTTTCCGCATCTGAGTTCATGTACTGGGTTACAGCTGTAGCTACATCATCGAGTATTCCGATTGCTTCTTCACCCTTCTCAGTCAGTTCAATTGTAGGACGTTCGTTGACTATACCTTGCTGATTTAATGCAGTTAATATAGCGTCAGTGGTAGAATCTGCACCGAGGTCTCCGTTCTCAACTAGTTCGCTGCGTGCCACAGGGCTGTCCTGGTCTGACAAGTATTCAGCTATGCGTCCAGTTAGGTTGGTATATCCGGAAACGGGTCTGGTGTCATCTACTGATGCGTCTTCGTTAAACTCTATACGGCGTCCGCCCTCCGAATGCGTAGCCTTCTTTTCAATGATTCCTTCGTTATCCAGTCTACGTGTTACCTTAGTCACCTGGGTAGGTTCTATGTCGTGTTCCTCTGCGATTGCAGTGTCATTTCGGGCTCCGTTGCGGATTGAGTGGAGTGTCCGGGTTCGGTTCATGGGGCTTCTTTCCTCTCCTGAGCTGGCTGTTTTTCCTAGGGCTTCCCCAAGTTCTTCTAGTTCGTTGGCCTCTGAGACTGCTTTGATGGTTTGCGCTAGGATAGGCTGGATGTGTTGGCCGAACTCTGTGAGACTGTAAGCTGTCCCCTCTTCTATACGATCATCCTGAGCTTTTTTTATTGTCTCCTTGGCTGCCAGACCTATGTTCGTCAGGCTGTCTTCTACGTAGCACACCGTGGTTCCTTTGGCCGGTACGAATCTGTTGTCGGCTTTGGGGGTGTGTCCTGCTTCTTTTACGGCCTTTCTGTAGATTCCGGCTTTCGATTTGGGTTGTTCGTCGAGAGATAGGGCTGTGACCTTTTTGGTTCCGAGGTTTATTGCGCCGTTAGCGACTGCTGCGTATGCTTCTTCGGCAGAATCCGGTTTGTCCGGTTCTAGCACGGTTTCAGTCTCGGTTATACCCCTGCCCATTGTTTGTTACTAGACGATACTTAATTATGAAGTGTTTTATAGTGTTTCATGTCCCTCCCCAACTC
>GL982569.1:177362-179232 GCA_000220355.1 Candidatus Nanosalinarum sp. J07AB56 | reverse complement strand
GTGGTAACGTCATGGGTACTTGCGTGCCCGTGATTAACTGACAGGTGGTGGAGCTAGACGCGAGTCCCGGGAGTGTGAGATGATGGAATTTATGGGTGTGCCGACTCAAGTGTGTCTGTTGCAGGCGGGCTTGACATCAGGATTCGCCTCGGAATAGATTGGGCGTTCAGTAATGGGTGCGACGAGACCTTTGTGCCCCGGCGCTCAAATCTTCTGAACCTTGCCCTGCTCCGGTTCAAATAGGTCTCCTTCGCGCTGCATCCGGTTGATTATCTCTTCGGCCTTCTGCCTGTCGACACCCTGGTCGTCGGCTCTGTCCAGAACCTCCTCTATCTGTATCGCGGTCTGCCGGTCGGTGGCCTCGTTGATTATCTGCTTGACGGTCTGCTGGCGGTTGCGCTGGCTACCGGAGACACCGCTCTCCACCATATCGATATCATACTCGCCCGTCTCCGGATCCACACCCACCTGCTCGAGGCAGTAGGTCAGTATGTCGACGGCGCGCTCCGCGTCGTCCTCCGTGACCTCCTCCGACAGCTCCGCCCGGGCGGAAGCCTCCGCAATGCGCACCAGTGCCTCCAGCTGTCGCGCCGTGATTGGAACCGAGCTACCCTCCTCGCCGCCTCCCTTCTTCCGCATATCAACGTAGAAATCCTGAATGACCTCGGCGGCCTCATCCGTCAGGTCGGGCCGGATGCGTCTGCTATATGCTATGTACTTCCGCAGCATGTCCGCCGATATCTCGGCGGTGGATTCCTCCGGCTCTATGTGGTTCTTCAGAACCTGTTCGGAGAGCTTACGATCCCTGTCCTCGTCGGGCTCGTCCTTCACCGGAAAGATGAAATCGAAGCGAGACAGCAGCGTGTCACCTATCTCTATCTGTTGGGGGATTGGTTCGTAGGGGTCGAACCTGCCGAGCTTGGGGTTTCCGGCCGCTAGTATCGCGGTCTCGGCGTTGAGCGTTGCCTGTATGTTGGCCTTCGACACGGATATTTGCTGCTGTTCCATCGCCTCGTGGAGGGACGACCTGTCCTGAGTGTCCATCTTGTCGATCTCGTCGATCGCCGCCATGCCCTTATGTGCTAGCACCACGGCTCCTGCCTCGAGCGAAAACTCGCCCGTCGACTCTTCTTTCACTACACTGGCGGTGAGACCCGCGCCGGTAGAGGACTTCCCGACGACGTAGCGGCCCTTCGGTGCGAGCTCCCCAGCGAACTGGAGTAGCTGTGACTTCCCGGTTCCAGGCTCTCCTATCAGCAGGATGTGGATATCGCCACGGCTCTTCACACCGTCCTCTCTGGTTTTCTTTACGCCTCCGAAGAGCTGGAGGGCGATGGCCTTCTTGACCTGGCGGTGGCCGAATATGGAGGGTGCTATGGAGTCTATTATCCTGTCAAATATGTCGTCTTCAGAGGCCATCTCCTCTATCTCCTCTATCTCTTCTTCGACCAGCTCAAGCTCCTCGAACTCCTGCTGGGTTGGGACGAGGTTGTTGGCGTCCATGTACATGTCGAACTTCTTCGACTTCTTCTTCAGCGGGCGCTCCTTCACCTCGCCGACGACCACAGCCTCGTTTCCGGGTATTACCTTGCGCTGGAAGTCCGGATCGGTGAGATCGCCCTCGAGTCGAACCGACAAGGTCGACGGCTGCTCGCTCCCCTCCCTCTCGTCCGGGGACTCCTCCAGCGATATGGACTGGGTGTCCGTCATCTGTTTCTCCACGGGCTGAAACTTTCGGGAGCCACAGCTTTCGCACTTATACGGTGACTTCAGCTCCGTCGAGTCCTGTTCCTTGACGACCTGCTGTGCGCAGCTCTGACACTCAAATGTGGCGGAAACTACCTCTGGCTTGACCTGCGATGCTCGCTTT
>GL982569.1:171302-177342 GCA_000220355.1 Candidatus Nanosalinarum sp. J07AB56 | reverse complement strand
AGCTGTTTCCAACCCTTTCAGAAACCTTCTGCGCGACATCGTGTCTCCGTGGCAGAGACTGCTCGAGAACGTCTCGGACTGGCCTACACCCAGCTTTCGCAGCGCCCTCATAAGGAGGGAGGACAGGCCCGGGACGGGTTCCTTCGGGTCCCTGTCGTGCCGGACTGCCTTCTGCAGCCTGTCCTGCTTCTTGTCGGAGTTGAAGCCGATCTTTTCGTAGAACTGCTGGAGGTCGGTATATCTGGAGATATCAAGTCGCCATACGTCTTGGTCTTGGCTTAGGTTGGAGTGAATTCCGAATCTATGTAGGAGGTTCTGCACCTGCACCATCAGCTCGCGGTTCTCGACCACGGCCCCGACCCGGTAGCCTCTCCGGGTGTGTTGCACGCCGCCGTCACCATCGAAGAACGCTCTCAGGAGCAGTTTGATGTCCTCTCTGCGGCATTTCATCAGTCTCTCAGGAATCTTCTTGTCTTGGCCGTGCTCCAGTATATCGCCGAGGGACTCCAACCAGTTCTTCAGCTCTTTGGACACAATCCTCACCTCCTTGCGGTCTCCGCGCTTCCTGACGTAAGGGTCGACATCGAAAAGCGAGTCAACTGCTTCGATGTAGTCCTCGACCAGCGTGTCGTTCGAGTTCGTGAAGTTGAAGCCGTTCTTCTCACCTCTGTTCACCTCATATCCGCCGTCCGACACTTGGTAGCCGGCGAACCTAGCAAGTGCAGGCGAGTTGTGTTCCGGCACGTCGACCTCCTTGCGTCCCTTCTCGACATCTATGTCACCCAGGTCCTGTTCCTCACCGTCGATTGGTATTCTGCGCGGGGCGAGTACGAAAGAATCTTCGTCCAAATCCCTTGCCTCAACAGTTCCGATTTCGCCGTTCTCGACGGTGTAGAACGGGTGATCGGGGGTCACCTCCAGAGACCTGCCATTACCCATCTGTATGTTAAGCATCCTCTCCGGAGCCTCCCTCCTTCCCGCGACCGATGCCTCTGCCGTCTCCGGCCCACTGCTGAGATCCGAAGACGCTAGCTCGACTCCGGACTCGAGCTTCACGACCGCGCCCTTATCTCTCTCGCTCCTGTCCTTGAGCTTGGCAATACGTGGGTCCACGATCTCCTGAATTGTCTTCGTCCTGCCGTCACCCAGCTGAACCTGCGTATCCGGAGCAAAACACTGTTGTTCCATCGCCTCGTGGAGGGATGACCTGTCCTGCGTATCCATCTTGTCGATCTCGTCGATCGCCGCCATGCCCTTGTGCGCCAGCACCACGGCTCCTGCCTCGAGTGAAAACTCGCCTGTCGACTCTTCCTTCACTACACTGGCGGTGAGGCCCGCACCAGTCGAGGACTTCCCAACGACGTAGCGGCCCTTCGGTGCGAGCTCCCCAGCGAACTGGAGCAGCTGTGACTTCCCGGTTCCGGGCTCTCCTATCAGCAGGATGTGGATGTCGCCGCGGCTCTTCACACCGTCCTCTCTGGTTTTCTTTACGCCTCCGAAGAGCTGGAGGGCGATGGCCTTCTTGACCTGGCGGTGGCCGAATATGGAGGGTGCTATGGAGTCTATTATCCTGTCGAATATGTCGTCTTCGGAGGCCATCTCCTCTATCTCCTCTATCTCTTCTTCGACCAGCTCAAGCTCCTCGAACTCCTGCTGGGTTGGAACGAGGTTGTTGGCGTCCATGTACATGTCGAACTTCTTTGATTTCTTCTTCAGCGGGCGCTCCTTCACCTCGCCGACGACCACAGCCTCGTTTCCGGGTATTACCTTGCGCTGGAAGTCTGGATCGGTGAGATCGCCCTCGAGTCGAACCGATAAGGTCGACGGCTGCTCGCTCCCCTCCCGCTCGTCCGGGGACTCCTCCAGCGATATGGACTGGGTGTCCGTCATCTGTTTCTCCACGGGCTGGAACTTTCGGGAGCCACAGCTTTCGCACTTGTACGGCGACTTCAGCTCCGTCGAGTCCTGTTCCTTGACGACCTGCTGTGCGCAGCTCTGACACTCAAACGTGGCGGAGACTACCTCTGGCTTGACCTGCGATGCTCGCTTTATCATGCCGGCTACTGGAACCATCCTGCCGATGTGCTTGGATCTCAGGTTCCGTAGCAGCACGAAGTCCTCTTCAGGAGGGTTGTCGAACCGGACCGATAGCTCCGCGCTCGACGACACATCCAGCGAGTTCACAGCCTCCTCTGCTGCGTTGAGAGCATCTCCCGGATCTGAGCGGAGCATATCCATGAGCTCCAAATTATACTCGTCCACCGCCTGCATATCGACCTGCACGTCCTCGTTCCCAGCGCGGACGGCGGAAGTGACCTCGTCGTACCACCGCTCCGCGAAGAACTCCTCGAACCCGGTAACAGCATCCTCGAACTCCACACAAACAGCTGGCAGCCAAATCTGAAAAGCTGTGTGGCACGAGTCACGACATGGACGACACTGGAAAACCTATGGACTTCCTACATCAGACCAATATCTGGACGGCGGCGGGTGGAGCACTCGTGACGCGAATAGAGTTCGAGCACAGCAGCGAAGCGTGCCGGTTTGCGAGTTACATTACCGGAGAGGTGGAAGGAGCCGGTGTTGAAGAGGTCGTGTTCCGTCTCCGGGACAGATACCTCGAGATTGATCTGGTGCCTAAGAGCGATGGTTTGGATGAGGATGCTCTCGTGTTGGCTGAGAGTGTGGAGGAAAAGCTGTCGGAGACGGAGTTCGGGTAGACCCTACATCGCTCCGAGTTCTTTGAGGTTCTCTTTTAGCTTCTCTATGCCGTTCTCAACGTCGTCATAGGTTTTCCCTCCCGTGCAGACGATGCGTCCGGATGAGAACAGTAGGAAGACGACCTTGGGCTCGTCGAGTCGGTAGACGAGTCCAGGGAACTGCTCCGGCTCATACTCGGTTCCAACGAGCTCGAAGGCTATTCTGTTGAGGTTCAGGGTCGCGTCGAGTTCGCTGGATGCCACCATGTTTTGAACCGTGATGTCCGGTTTCTTTCCTATCTCGATGTCGGCCTCTCGCAGCTCGTCTATTATCTTGTGGACGGCCTCCTTCGCCTGTGTCGGGCTCTGTGTTCCAGTACACACAACCTTTCCAGAGCCGAACAGTAGCGCTGCCGCCTTGGGCTCGTCGAGTCGGTAGACGAGTCCAGGGAACTGCTCCGGCTCATACTCGGTGTTCTCGAGATAGATTGCAATCCTGTCTAGAGGCATCCTTCTGTCCAGCGTTGTGGATGCCACCACGTTCTCTATTTTGATGTTCTCGTCTTCGAAAGGGCTTTCCTCAGTCATAGTATTTGTTTTCTTCTCCTCCCATACAGTGTTTAAATACCGGTTTATGTTTTGGTTTAAAAATAATGCTTATAAATGAGGGGCTCCGGTGTGAAGCGTCTCAGACGCGCCGCTCGAGGAAGTCAATAAGGGTCTTCCGTTCCTTTCCTTCGCGCTCCGCGTCCAGCAAGGCCTCTATGTCGATGTCGTCCCTCTCCATTACCTCGCTCCTAACCTCGTCCACAGTGCCCTCCAGGATCTGTGTCTGTGCTGGCTGTTCGGAGCTGGCGTCCTGTCCTGTGGTTGTCTGTGATACTTGGCTGTCCTCGGTCTTGGAGGCCATGCGCTTCCACTCATCGCTCTCCAACCACACGATGAAGCTACCTACCAGAACGAGCAGGGGCCCTATAGCGGCCTTGCCGAGCTGTATCAGGTCTTGGAGGAAGGTTACAGAGCCGTAGACGCCCGCGACGATCATCAGTGAGCCCGCGGCTATCTTGATTGCTGGGTGCATGGTTACACAAACATAGTAACGCCCATTTCTTTTAATGTCTCTCCAGCCTCGCCGGTCTCTCCGTTAAAAAGTTCCGGCATCTATCCGCCTATATGGGTTACTACAAATACGCGCAGGAGCAGTACGAACAACCTAAGGATAATCTCGACGAGGTGTGGAGGCAGCGGCTCATAGAGTGGCGACAGCAGGGAGCGGTCGAAAGGGTCGAAGGACCAACCCGTATACCAAAGGCCCGCCAGCTCGGCTACAAGGCGAAACAGGGGTTCGTGACGGTGCGAGCACGGATATCGCGTGGAGGCTCCAAGCGAAAGCGTCCGGCGAACGGCAGAAGACCTGCCGCATACGGACAGAACAGGTACTCACCAAAGAAATCGAAGCGGGTGATAGCAGAGGAACGAGTTTCCAAGAAGTACGAGAACATGGAGGTCCTGAACTCCTACTGGGTAGCGGAAGACGGCCAACACAAGTGGTTCGAGGTGCTGCTAGTTGACCCCGATCACCCACAGATACAGAGCGACGACGATATCAACTGGATAACTGACAACAGAGACAGAGCCGAGAGAGGTTTAACACCTGCCTCAAGAGAAAGCCGCGGCCTCAAGAACAGGGGCAAGGGAGCCGAGAAATCCAGGCCATCAGGCAACGCCAACGACGGCAGGAACAAGTAACACCTCAAGTTCTAGCCGTTGCATCTCCCATATAACCCGGCACGATACACCTCCACTGACTGCTAATCCGAAGCATCATCTGTAGCTACTGCTGTGTGTACAGTCGCTCCAGTTTTTCCTTGGTGTCCGCTTGGTGCTTGTCGTCCCGGAATGCTTTGAGGCGTGGGAAGCGGAGAGCGTAGCCGGACTCGTAGGTCGGTGACTGCTGTATTTCTTCATACTCTACCTCCAGAAGCACCTCCGGTTCCACAGTGACGTCTCGACCGTCCTCTTCCACTACCAGGGGCTCAAGCCGGTCTGTTATCCTCTCCAGTTCGTCGTCGGTGAGGCCCGTCGCCATCCTACCCACCATCTCGTGTTCCTGCTCCTCTTCGTTCCACGCACCGAGCTTGAGCCGTCCAAGCCAGCCCGACCTCCTGCCCTCGCTCCACTTCGCTCCGACGACAGCGAGGTCCAGTGTCTCCATGACTGGCTTGAGCTTGACCATGTAGCCCACGCGTTTGCCGGGCTTGTAGCGAGCATCCATCTTCTTCATCATTATGCCTTCGTGCCCGTTGGACGTGGCGCGCTGGTCGAACTCCGCCACTTTCTCCTTTGAGCTGGTCTCCACGTGGTCGACGAGTCGGAGCACGCGCCTTTTCTCCCTCACGATACCCCGAAGGCTCTCGAGCCTCTCCGCATACGTTTGCTGCAGGAGGGAGCCGTCGAGGTATATAAGGTCGAACGGCCGGACTTCGACAGGTATCTCCTGCCTCAGCCTCTCGATGTCGTACTTCCGTTTGACGCGCTTGGAAAGGCGCTGAAACGGCACGGTGGAGTCGTTCTCGGGGTCGTATCCGATGATCTCTGTGTCAATTATCGCGTTTTCAGCATCGATGTTCTGTTCCACGGCCTCCACTACGTCCGGGAACTGCTCCGTGATGTCCTCCAGCCGACGGGTGAAGACCTTTACCTCGCCACCACTGACGTGTATCTGGGCGCGTACCCCATCATACTTGAAGTCGATGCCAGCCGGTCTGCCGACCTCTTCGAAACCCTCCTCAATCGACTCAACCTTCTTCGCCAGCATGGAGTTCACCGGCCTGAACAGCTCCATCTCTAGTTCCTGAACATTTTCGATCCCGTCCTGGCAGGCCTTGGCGACCTGACGGAAGTCGTTTGTAAGGTCGTACGCATGCTGGATATCCTCCACGTGCTCGCCGTCGAAAAAGGCCTCCGCCAGCGCATCCCTAATGAGGCCTTCAGCCACGCCCAGACGCATGTTCTGCAGCAGGTTTCTGACAGCGTAGCGGGCCTCCCGCGGCGAGGACGCCGACACCAGGTCAGCTGCCTTCCCCACCTTCTTGGAGACGTCAACACTCTCCAAGGCTTCCTCCTCCATCGAGGCAATCTCGTCCAGGGTCTGCATAACCTCCTCAACAGTCAGGGTTTTCTGCACGAGGCGCTGCTGGGTCTTGCCGTCCACCATCTCCTCCGCCGCAAGTCCGAGGTCACCCTCCTCCCTCCATACCTCCGTTATGTCTTCTTCGCTGCGGCCCGTGGCACGGGATATGACATCCACCATGGTCTTGGAGGACAGGCCTGTCTCCCTG
>GL982569.1:169238-171252 GCA_000220355.1 Candidatus Nanosalinarum sp. J07AB56 | reverse complement strand
AGACAAGTTCGCTGTAATCAACGACTTTGCAATCAATCTCAAGCCAGTGGACTATTCGGTTGAGACGAGAGCGGAGCCAGTTGTCTAGATATAGCAACAGGCCTGGTGGCCTACCAGCCTGGGTTCGATCCCCAGGGTTGCTTTCCCAATATCATGAGAACAGAGACGATTGCACTAGGAGCAGTTGTGGCGCTCACTGTGGGAGCATCAGCTACTCTTGTCGATGAGTATGAGTCTGTTTCTGGAACCGTTGAGATAGAGCCCGCTGTACTGGTAGACTCAGTGGAGAACCGAAAAGTCACTCTCAAAAAGGAGTCTGGCTCCGCCATCTCAACGTCCGACGATATGAACCTACTAAACACCACAGACGGGTCTTCGGACACTATAGCCGAGGACATAACAATTGAAAAGGGCGTCACAGACAAGGAGCTCAAAAATCTTGGCCTGTCGAACGTCGATGAGGTATCGCTAAGTATTGACGGAAGCATCGTAGATAGTGAACGAATAGGTGGCACGGGATGAGAAAGGCCTTAGCTTTGGTACTCGGAGTTGTTTTGGGTGTATCTGTGTCGACGGCACAGCCCGTTCAGGTTACGGACGTGTCGCCGGACGATGGCTTTGATAGGTCACTTGTCGGGGGGGAGGAGTTCGAGTTTTCGGCTGAGGTGGAAAATGAGTTGGACAGGACGGTTCCAGTAGGTGCGAGGGTGGTCGTGGAGTCCGATGTGAATATGTCGAAGAAGGGCGCAGAGCTTACCCCCACAGGCATCTTCGAGCCGGGTGACAGCGAGAGCTCTTTGGAGAACAGCTATAGGAGACTGGATAGCTCGACAGGTATCTACACGCTGACTGCAGATGGAGCAGAGCTAGGTGATGGTGAAAGCGGCAATCTAGAATTGAACGTTACGACAAGTCCGCGCATAGAACCGGGGCAGTACAGTTTCGAGCTCTCGGTTGTGTCAATAGCCGGTGAGCCGTCAGATACGGACAATATCGAGAGCGTGGCGCCCGGTGAGTCGGAGTCAGTGAGCGTGGATTCTTCAGCCAGTGAGGCTAGTGTCTCTGTGACCCCCGAAGAAGAGACTTCCGTGAACGTGACGGGCTATGACACCCTGTCTGTTGAGCCACCTTCAGATAACAGCGAGTTCGTCGGCGGCGTGGAAGTGGAGCCTGAGGAGGAGGCAGGGGCCGAGGGAGAGGTGTCGATAGAGTACAGCCAGCAGTTCGTTGACGACAACGACATAGATGAGAGCTCGATCTCAGTGCAGTTCTACAACGAGACCTCCGGTGTCTGGGAGGTCGAAGAGGACTCCGAGGTCGATACTGTCGACAACGTTGTGTCCGCCCAGGTCGATCACTTCTCACTGTACTCGGCTTTTGGAGAACAGGAGCAGGACGACAGCCCTAGCTCGGATTCGGGCGATGGTAGCGAAGACAGCGGACCAATAGATATCCCCGACAACCAGGAGGACGAGACAGAAAGCACTGATTCAGCGGATGAAACACAGGAGGAGGCGGAGGGACAAGAGAACTCACAGGAGCAGACTGGCGATGACCAAGGAGCAAGCGAGGACACAGAAACCGGCGGAACCCAACAGGAGCAGACGGAGGAGGAAGGGGCGGATGACCAGACCGACAGTACACAGGGACCCACCGGATCCTTCACGTCCTCGCCCGGCGGCATAGCAGCGCTGCTCGTCCTAGTTCTCGTGGCGGCGGTCGCCGCCTTGGAGAGGCGCGGAAGAATAGATTTGGTCGACAGTGTTCTGAACCGAATTGGTAAAGTATAGGTGCGACAGCCGGTGCCGTGCCAGTTGCCTCCGAAGATGGTGGAACAACCTGGTCATCACGATTGAGCCCAAGGGTAACGGGAGACACACATTAGAGTGTGCTTAGGTGGTGTCGACAGGTGTCCTTGAATCGTTCCAGCTGGTTAAAGACGTGATACTAATCTGTACGGCATAATACATGGATCCACGGATATGAAGCTCCGACCAGAGACTTCTTGCTGCGC
>GL982569.1:158797-169188 GCA_000220355.1 Candidatus Nanosalinarum sp. J07AB56 | reverse complement strand
CGAGGCAGGCAGGAGGGCTCCTAGCCCGGGCAGGGTACAGTCCGCGGAGTTCATAGTCGTCGAGTCAGACAAGACTAAGACGATCTCCGAACTCACTGGCGACAGCCGCCTAGAGAAGGCTCCAACGCTGGTCGCGGTCGTGGTAGACAGGGAACGCCTTGAGAGGAACCTGGGCTCCGGCGCCGGAAGGTTCGCCGAGGGAGAGGCGGCCGTTGCCGTCCAGAACATGAGGGTGGTGGCGGAGAGGCACGGTATATCCAGTCTGTGGGTCGGAGGGTTCGACAGGGGCCGCGTCGGAAAGGCGTTGAAGGTTCCGGAGGGCAGGGAGGTTGCGGCCGTGGTCGGCTTTGCCTACACCGACAGCCCTGTCGAACACGACCCCAAGTTCGCGATGAACGATGTAGTGTTCTACGACTTCTACGACAACCAGATTGCCTCCCAGTTCGACGGCATAGAGTGGGAAGGCTTGTACGACACCGCCGACACGACCGGTCTCCTCGTCCGCAGATGGGTCGACTCGGCCAAGCGCAGACTCCGCCATATTTTATAACACTGAGCCACGTAATTTTGATTACCTGATGATGACAAAAACTGTTGAAACACCTCGGATTAGGTTTATAACCACCGAAGCTCAGTGAACTGCTAAGAGGTTTCAAAAAATGGTCGCTAGCCAAGAGACACTTGACAAGCTCGAAGATGTGGGACTGAATATGTACGAGAGGAAAATCTACTCGGCGCTACTTGGAAGGGGTGTATCCACAGCCGGTGAGCTCAGTGAGATGACAAACGTACCAAGATCCAGAGCCTACGATGTACTGGAATCGCTAGCAGACAAGGGATTCGCGGTCATCAAGTCGTCCAAACCCATGGAGTACGTTGTTATACCTCCAAAACAGGCAATAGAGAACATAAAGAAACAGCACAGACAGGACCTAGAAGAACAACTAGAGAAACTCGACGGATTCAAAGACTCGGATGCAGTAGAGGAACTCGAAAGTCTCTACGACCAAGGACTTGAGCTAGTTGAGCCGGAGGAGATGTCGGGCTCACTCAAAGGATCGCACCAAGTAAACCAGCACTTGGGAACGATGTTCCAAGAAGCATCCTCCGATGTCAAGATAGCTACCTCCGAACAAGGGCTCGCTGACCTACACGAAAACCACTCGGAGTTCCTGCAGGAGGCACAGGACAACGGCGTGGACGTCAAGGTGCTCGCGCCCGTGACGGACAACAACAGTGAAGCCCACGAGGAGCTGTCCGAAGCCGCCGAAATCCGCAACCTGGCGGACGCCGACGGCATCGAAACACCCAAGGGAGAGTTCGCCGTCATAGACGGCGAGACCTCAACGCTATCACTCACTCCGGACGATGTCCATTCTACTCAAGAGGCTGCCTTTTGGACGGAGAGCGACCATGTAGCTCGCAACACAATGGAGCCATACTTCGACACCCTCTGGAACAGCAGCCCGCAGGTCTAGAGACGGGCCTGAAGAGAAGGGGTCGAGGCACCCAGAACCTTAGCTGACAACAACGAGAAAAGTCCCAGACCGTCTTGGGTCTCGACCTCAGTGTAAGTAAGATTGAGCTCGGTCAGACTCTCCGCGCGGTTGAGTGCCTCTCTTCGACCACCTAGTGAATCGACCATACCAAGCTCTTGAGCCCTCTCGCCGATTATCAGCTCGCCCGTCGTAGCGTTCGATAGATTAGATCCCGTGATATTCCTCTCCTGCCTCACCAGCGATATGAACTCGTTCTGTACGCTGTCAATCTTCTCGCGCAGAAGGGCTTTTTCCTCCGGCGTGGCATTCCTCAAAGGAGAACCAGCCTCCTTGAACTCGCCAGCCGACACATTGACGTACTCGACCCCAAGTCGGTCGAGCAGACCTGAAACCTCGAGGTAGGAAGCCGTGACACCGATGCTACCTGTCAGGGTCGCTGAGTCCGCTACAATCCTGTCGCAACCTAGTGCGATAAGGTAGCCCCCGGACGCCGCGGTGTCCCTAAGCCGACACACTGTGGGAACTTCGACCTGTCTATCTCGCGCTTGATTTCTTTCGACGCAACCACCGCTCCTCCGGGAGAATTAATTTGGTATACTATGGCATCTGCCCCTTGGGATAGAGCCCTCTCGTTCAGTGACATGACCTTTTCGGGCGTGATACCTCCGGACGAGACCAAGCCGGGCGCGGAGTTTGGAGTGATTGACCCAGATAAGTCCACTGAGGCTGCCTCACCGTTGCTGGTTTCCAGGAACCCGGCGGACTGGAACGACATCACGAGCAGGACGCCCGCAAACACGTATGCTTTCTTCACAGTGTTTGAATGTGCGCGGCTGGTTTTAACAATAACAAATATACACATCGTGTGGGTCTGGAGGCACTTGCGGAGACGCTCATACATGAAATCGGCAACGGGGAGGTAGAGAGCCGCGAAGAAGTCGAGAAACGGAAGAAGGAGCTCTGCTCGGAGCACGGTCTCTCCGCCGTTCCAAAGAACTCGGACGTCCTAGAGTTTGCCCCGGAAAACTCGGACGCCCGCAGCCTCCTGATGACCAAGCCCACTCGCAGCATATCCGGCGTAGCGAACGTCGCGATAATGGCGCGCCCGGCGCCGTGCGGGGGCGGCTGCATCTACTGTCCGAAGGGAAAGGACGCTCCGCAGAGCTACACTGGCAAGGAACCGGCCACGAGAAGAGCAATACGCAACCAGTACGACCCAGCTGAGCAGGTGGAAGACAGACTTGGTCAGTACGAGAAGAACGGCCACAGCATCGACAAGTCCAAGCTCATAATCATGGGAGGGACGTTCCCTTTCCAAGATCCAGACTACCAGACGGAGTTTCTCCGCGATGCCTTCAACGCTATGAACAGCTACGGCGGCGATCCGCAGGGAGAGACCTTGGAGGAGGCCAAACAGATTAACGAGACGGCGTCCGTCAGGAACGTGGGGGTGACGTTCGAGACGCGTCCCGACATCGCCGAGACCGACCACCTGGACCGCATCCTGCGCATGGGCGGGACACGAGTTGAAATGGGGGTCCAGACAGTGTTCGATGACACACACGAGAGGACGAACCGCGGCCACGGCACCGACAGGATAGTGGAGGCAACCCGGCGCGTCAAGAACGCTGGTTTCAAGACCTGTTACCACCTTATGCTGGGTCTTCCAGGCGAGGACAGGGAGGACGACTTCGAGAAGTTCCGCACAGCCTTTTCTGACCCGAAGTTCCAGCCAGACGAGGTGAAGATATACCCATGCGAGGTCATACAGGGAACCGAACTGTACCGGCGCTACGAGGAGGACGAGTTCGACCCGATATCCGATGAAGAGGCCAAGCTCCGGCTGAAGAAGATTCTATCGGAGATAATCCCGAGACACGTAAGGGTGAAGCGTGTGATGCGAGACATACCCTCCACCGAGGTCGATGCCGGCCCACAGATGACGAACCTCAGGCAGCAGGCACTACAGGAGCTCTGGAACGAGGACAAGAGCAGCAATGACATCCGTGCCCGCGAGGTCGGCCAGAAACGGAAGTATCACGGGCTTGAGCCAGAGGGCGTCGAGCCGGTCGAGCGAAGCTACAGCGCCTCCGGTGGCGAGGAACACTTCCTGTCGTTCGAGGACACCGACAGAGACATCGTCCTTGGTTTCCTGAGGCTTCGGCTCCAGAACGAGAGCTTCCGCGGCGAGATAGACGCGGACACAGGTATCGTCCGACAGGTCAAAGTGCTGGGAAGCGCGACCTCAATCGGTGATGACGGCGATGTACAGCACCGAGGTCTGGGGAAGAAGCTGATGAGGCGCGCGGAGCTAAAGGCCAGAGACGCAGGGAGAGAAAGGATCGCAGTCATCTCGGGTGTAGGCGTGAGAGAGTACTACCGGAAGCTCGGCTACGAGCTGGAAGGCACGTACATGGTCAAGTCTCTTGACTAGCTGGCGTCCGGGTCAGCTATAGCCGTTCCTGCTTGTATCGCTGGTTGAGAAATAAAGCTTGTTCCCCTCCCCCGAGGAGAACCGCGTTTAGTTTGAGTGACTCTGCTTGAGTTCCTGCCAGCGCCCGGAGAATTCCTCCTTTATCTCCTCCAAGGCCACCCTTTCCTCGTCGCTTAGCTCGTTGGCTTCCACGATCTCGCGGAAGATTTTGTACGGGTGTGTAGGAACCTCCTGCTGCATGTTGTCCTCAAACCTGTCCTGGAATTTGTGGCGGTGCCTGTCGACCTGGCGCTCGAACTGTTCGTTTTCACGCCACTCGTCGGCAAGTTTCTCCTCTGTACTTTTTCCGATATCCCAAAGGCTTGCCATCTTGTATTCAAGGCTTTTGATGAGTCTTTTGAACCTTTCGAACGGTTAGAAGCGTTCACGAGCCCGATTGAACAAAAATTAGATGTTAGTCACAGGTAACTACATCTCACTCTTATGTTGGTGCGGTCGTTTGTTGTTCTATGAGACAGGTCTTGAGGGAGAGCGCGCTTTTCGTGTCCCGGCGTCCAAAGGTGTTTGGTCCTAAGGCAGCTTCCTCGGTTCTGGGTTCTGTGTTCCTAGTCGGGGTAGCCTCTGGTGAGCTAGCTCCGCAGATTGGCGCGTTGCTTCTCGTGCCGCTCGGTCTAGTTGGGATGTTCTCAACGCTGATGGTGGCGTCGATGGCCCGCTCCGGTACGGACTCGCTGTCCACCGCAGCGAGAGAGGCCGCCGGCAGCTGGAGAAACGCAATCAAGGCTGTGGTACTCATACTGCTGGTTAGCCTGCTCCTATCGGTTCCTGCCTCAGCAGGCGTTGCTCTGTACCTGATAGAGGGAAATGTACTCATGGCGGGCATCGGAGTGGCCGTGTCGGTTCTGCTGGCGGCGGTGTTTTCAGCCGTCAGCTATTTCCTGCCGCTCACGCTTCTGGAAGAAAACTCCTTGAGGCAGGGCGTCAGGTCGTCGTACTCCGGGTTTTCGTCCCGTAGAAGAGAGGTCTGGGTTCTTGTGTTCTTCTCTTTCGCCCTGTTCGGCTTGGCGTTTGCCGCGGAGGGAGCGCTGGAGTCGCTGGGTTTCGCCGGTTTCGTTCTGGGCAGACTGGCTTCCTCAGCGGTCAGTACGTATGTGTTCGTGGTGTCGCCCAAGATCTACCTTGAGGAGGTCGACTAGCGGTCTATGACGCCGACCAGTTCTTCCGCTGCCTGTTCGGCGCAGCCGTCATGGTTCTCGATTATATTCAGGTGTGCACCGGTCATGACGGCACAGGCAGAGGCCATCTCCCGCATAACGTCACGGTACTCCTCTATCTCCTCCACAGACGCCACCTCCCTGTCCCTCTCATCGGATTCGATGCGGTTGTGTATCTCCTTTGCGGTTGCGTCCACGATAACTATGGTATCGGGCTCAAGGTTCTCGAGCGTCCACTTCGGGAGACCAGGCAGGTAGCCCTCTGGGTTTTTGATGGCTGCGTGGGTGTCGACGAGCACGGAGTCCTCTGTCTCGGCGTCCTCGACGATGCTGCGCGCCGCCTCCATCTGAACATCGATATAGGTGTCGGCGCCAAGGCTCTGAAGTTCGTCTCGGTGATCGACCAGATCTCTCTCCTGCGACAGCTCGACCATGCGAGTACCGTAGTTGACCACCATAGGATCGGCCTCCGACAGCAGCAGCGCTTCTTCCATAACTGTGGATTTCCCGACGCCGGATATCCCCACTACGACAGTTACTTCTCCCATCTGTTCTCTAAGTGGAAAAGCTCCTCAAGGAACTTAAACCAATCCTCGCCCCCCGACTTCGGGTCGACGAAGCACATGCGCCGAAGCCGCGAGTCCAATCCATCAGGAACCCCGTTGGAGTCCGACTCCGTGAACTCCTTGATTACCTGGCGGACGTCCGTTAGTTCCCTTCCTCTGCGTGCCATCAGCCTTGCGTCCTCCACGTACAGGTCATCATGCGTGTTACGGAAGGCTTCCACGTGGTCAGAATCGTGAAACACCGAGGGGCCGCGCTGGTTTTCCACACCAGTGCGACCGGGGTCGACCTCGACCACGAGGCGTGCCTTCTCGTTGAGGTGGAAACCGGACTCGAATACTCGAAAGTCCTCGTCCTCCAGGGTCGACACCAGCTTGGACTGCAGCCGGCGCATCTGCGGATAAAGCACGTCCTCAGGTTTGTCGGGCACATCGAGCTCCAGAGCCAGTACCTCTCTCCTCCTTTCGATTTCCTTCTTCACAGCCAGTCTGTCTGGTTGCCTGTCTGGTTCTTCGAAAAACCTTATTGACGGGTCGGTTTCAAAGTCCGATGCCAACAGCATGAACCGCGCGAGATTGTCCTCAGACAGCACTGCGGCGACATTACGCTCGGGGTCGACAGGGTCGATCACCACGAACCCTGACTCAAACTCGTGGCCAGTATCGACCTCCGCGGGGTCGACTCGCATGTTCCTGCTCCAGTCCCGGGAGTTCTGCAGCAGGCTGCGCAGGCCGCCGTAGTGGTGCACTAGGAGCTCGCAAAGATAGCCCGAGAAACCCCTGGTCTTCAGTGAGGAGCCGTAGAGACCAGCGGAATCCAGCATCTGCTTCAGGAGAACTACATCCTCCCTCTGTTGTTCCGTGAGGTTGTCCCGCATCCAGCGGGCGTGGTGAGGACTCCTGTCAACGCTACTCTTCACCCTGCCTTTCTCCACGTCGTGGCACGGAACAACCTCGACATCAACCCCGTCGAGCCTTCCCTGGACGTACGGATGCTCCGAATACTCCACATGGTGTTCCGCGCCGAACGACTCGAACACCTCCTTGCCGACACGGACACCCTCCTCCTCCAGTTTGCTCGATTCGACCTCGTGCGGAAACATCAGGAAGATATCGATGTCACCCAGTCCACTGACGAACGTATTCCTTGATGAGGAACCCACAAGCTCTGTATCCAGATCCGACAGCTCCTCGATACGGCCTGACACCCTTGAGTAGACCTGAGATACCCTGTCAATCTCCTTTTCGGACGGGTAGTATTCCTTCAGAAGATTCTTCCTGAGTTCCTGCCAACTTCCCATAGGACAGAATCAACGTGGTCATTTATGGTGGTTCCTGTCCATAAAGGTACTCTGCCTCGGGGTCGCAGACCTGTGTTGCTATATGTATATCGGCTGGTGAGTCAGCTCTTGAGACCCTTCACTAGTTTGCGGTCGCTGATTACCCAGTACTCGATTGTGTCGTTCTCCGATACATCGAGGTCGTCCGGCATCTGCATCTCACCGGTCTCGTAGGTGTCCATGTCCATGACCTGCGCGATGTCTCCGTCTATGGAGACTATCTGGCCCTCCTTCTTCTCTATGTCGGGCGACATCATCATCGAGTCGCCGGGCTTCGTTATGTGCCTGTCCTTCTCGTCGAACACCCCTCGGGCCTTGATCTTGGCCTTGGCCGAACCGTGCTTCCCGGGGCTGGACATCGAGACGGAGCGCACCTCGCACGGCTCGTCGTCTATCATCACATAGGAACCGTCTGAGAGGTCGGAAGCCTCCATCTGTGTTGGCACTAGACTTCCACCGCCAAGTCGATGTCTTCCTTTCTAATGGTTTTCCTGTCGGCGTGTTCCGCAGCTCTGTCGCTGTCCTCCGCAATCTCGTCACCGAGCTCCTCGACCGCGGTTCTGAGCCTCTGTTTTGCGTCTTCCGAGATCCTGTCTGCACCGGCCTTTCTCATTATCCTGTCGATGGGCGCCAACGGTATTCTACTCATACAGACACTGTCTGCAGGCCGATGTTTAATAAGTCAGCATCTATCCGGGAGGTGTGAAGGTGCTTGATACCTCCGTGTTTGTACACGGGCCGGATCGTTCGTTTGAAAACGCCGCCGTCGTCCGTGAAGTGGTGGAGGAAGTGGAGTCGCGAGGAGCTCGGAGGGCTTTCCGCCTGGCTGACCCCGATGTGGTGTCCCCTCAACAGAGGTTCCTCGAGCAGGCGAGGCAACAAGCCTCAGACCTCAACTACAGGTTTTCGGAAGCTGACGTGGCCTCTGCGGCGCTCGCCCTTGACAGGTCAGCCCAGCTTGTGTCCGACGACAAGCCACTGCTATCGATGTGCGACCGGTTAGACATAGATGCACAGGGATACACCATCTCGCGACCTAGCAAAGAGTGATCTGGTGTCCTTGGTGCCAGTTCTCACCAGGAACACTATCCAAGGTTGCCGCAATTCATGGCCCGACACCCGACTGATCTCTGTACTATGCTTTTGTTACTGGACAGATATCGCACTCAGCATTACGTATTTAACTCTTGCAATCAATTGTGTGTAACATCTAAACTGTATACAATGCCAGAAGAACACGACAGCGTCCCACGCAGGGAGTTCGATTCCTATCAGGTTCCCGAAGACTGGGAAGAAGACGGAGAGAGCGAAGAAACCGAAAACCAAGAAGAAACGTCAACTGTAGCAGCTGAAGACTACGAGCTGCGCCAAGAGGAACCTGAAGAGGGAGACATGGTGTTGACCTGTCCGGAGTGCGAGTCCCAGAGGTTCGAGGAGGACTCGGCCCAGGGAGAGCTTGTGTGCGTCGAGTGCGGTACAATCATCGACGAGGACAGGATCGACGACTCCGCCGAGTACAGAGCATTTAACGAGGCTGAGCGAGAGAAGAAGGCGCGCGCGGGACAGCCACTGACCTACACCAAACACGACATGGGTGTCTCAACAGAGATCGGCAAGGGCAGCGGAGAGCTCTACAAGGTCTCCGGAGAGAAGAGGGCGCAGTACTACCGGCTCAGGAAATGGCACAAACGCCTGACCAAGTCCAAGGACCGCAACCTCGGGTTCGCACTGTCAGAACTGAACTCGATGATATCCAACCTCAACCTCCCAGAATCAGTACACGAAGAGGTCGCCAGACTCTACGAGAAAGCGGTCGACCAAGGACTCGTCCGCGGAAGAAGCATGGAGTCCATCATATCCGCGCTCCTCTACATCGTCGCAAGGAAGCAAGGAACCCCCAGGACACTCGACGAGATCAGCGACGCCTCCGGAATCGAGAAGCGCGAGATCGGACGCGCCTACAGATACGTTGCCAGGGAGCTCGGTCTCAGGATTCTGCCCGCAAAGCCGCAGGACTACGTACCGAGGTTTGCTGGCAAGCTACAGCTCTCTGGAGAGGTCCAGGCACGCGCCCGCAACATTCTCGAGGAGGCGCGCGAGAAGGATCTGCTCTCCGGCAAGGGCCCCACCGGCCTCGCCGCCGCCGCGCTCTACATCGCCGCAGTCCTAGAAGGAGAGAAGAGGACACAGCGCGAAGTAGCCGACGTTGTTGGCGTCACAGAAGTCACCATCCGCAACCGGTACAAGGAGCTCGCCGAGAAGCTCGGACTTGAGGAAGAGCTCGAGGAGATGGGTAACTAAGCAACGGAACCCACTCAAAAAGCTCGGCCCAGACAGCTCAAATGCCCCGTTGGCTCAGCGGTAGAGCGCGTCCTTGGTAAGGACGAGGTCCCGGGTTCAAATCTCGGACGGGGCTTAAACCGACACCCACGGAAAACATACCTATATGTACACATATCGGTGGCTGGTAGAGAGTTCGATTCTTCTTATTTAGTCGGTATCAATCGTTTCACTTGGCCTACCCTTCGCTTTCAGCCTCTTTTTACATGGCTCTGTCAGTCAAATGCCCACCAAGCTTCTTGTTCTGGTCTTTCGTCTGCTCAGTCCAATCAATTAGCTTGCCCTTCTGTGCCATCCCATTCAACAAACCTGTAGGGCGCCTGTAGTGCGTATGGCCATTGACATAGTAACGGTGGAGAACGGAGAATATGGTTAATGGGCATTGTTAGAGGGATCCGTCCTCTGATACTACCTACTACTTTAACATGAAATTTCATCCTTCTCCTCTAACAGGTGTCTTTCCAACTTTCTATAGAATTCTTCTTGCTCGTCTTTTTCGACGTTGTGTATGTTCAGTATTGTTAACAGAGTATGCTGATCTATCTTTACTAGGTCCAATTCATTATAGAACTCTTGGACTAGCTCGAAACTTTCATCTCTAGTTTTTTCGACGTTTAGGTCCTCTTTACCCTCTGTTGCTTCATACATCCTCTTTATATTGTTATTTACCTTCTCCACTACTTCCTCTCTGTCAGCCTCGGCTTCCTTGAACCGATTTGGCTCGATTAGCTCTTCAAGGCGTTGACTGGAGTAATCTCCAATACCCAGATCGAACTCATTGTCAAGCGTTTTGCTATGCCTCCGCAAAGAAGAATTATAGTCAATCAAATTTTCCCAGCCATGCTTCCAGCGAAACGGAGTTTTATCTGAGAACTCCCTTCCATCTGTCTGGTGTATAGCTTTCGCCTCGTCTATAACTTCCGCGAGCTCTTTTATGCTATCTAAATTAGCAGGGAAATTAACTAAGTGCTCCATAAGTTTAGTGTGTTCTTTGACATTAT
>GL982569.1:156499-158777 GCA_000220355.1 Candidatus Nanosalinarum sp. J07AB56 | reverse complement strand
TCTCGACGTCGTGACCCCACACGCCCCGTTCACCGAAGCCCCGCCGTGGTCGGACGTAACAACGACCTTGCCATCCATCTCCTCTATAAGCCGCTCTACGTGGTGGAGGGCCAGTCTACTCCTTACTGGATCATATCGAGATATCCAAGTTATCCATGGGCTGTTTCTACGTGGGCTACCTGTCGAGACCAATCTAGCTTCGACAATTTTGGGAAACTTTTTTTCGGCTATAAATGCGGATGATGCTATGGACTACGATGAACTGGGTCAAAAACTAGATAGTATACAAGGCAAGATCTCGAATAGGGTGGGCTCCGCTCTTTCTAATTTAAACCAAAACCCTAATCAGGCGCGTAAAAATCTAGATAATGCTTTGGAGAGTGAGGAAGAATTTTTAAATATTGTAGGTGAAATGGACGAAGAGCTTCTATCTGGCCTTTCCCTCGACAAAGGAGAAATCGCAGATGTAACAAATTTCATTGACAATATCTTGGAGAAGTACAAGGACTCGATTTTCTACATAGCAGAAAGGTTCTCCACAGTACAGCGTTTGAGAAACAACCTATACACGTGCCTGAGAGAGATAGAGACTAATGATGTCAGGATCGACCTAGTGGGTTTCGGTGCCTGGCAGAAAAGTATCGAAAATGCGGAGAAGATAGCAAAAATTCTCCGGGAAGATGAGGATTATTGGACAAAGCCTCCTGAAAGCTATGAGCAGGAAAAGTCCGAATTGGTCGAGTACATCAAAAACAATGACCTTGAACAGTGCAGGTTGGCTCTCGAAGAATTAGATACGGCATTGGAAGCTCTCCAGCAGGATGAGGAAAAGGCGGAAGTCATAGAAGAAAAGTTGAAGAATCAGGATTTACTCAAGGAAAGCCGAAAGATTGATCGAGCGTTAACTGAGACTATCAGCGATAAAGAAAGGCTTGAGTATCTTATCGAAAGGTTGAGCTGGCTCAAACAACAGCAGGAGGAACGGAAAAATGATTTGAGGAAATGGAGGAAAAGGAAAGACGGAAGGACCGTCAAGAAAACTTTCTCCAAATTCGAAGATGAAAGAAATGACATAGAACAGGCTCTTGAAGAAATCGAAGGACTCGCCGAAAATGGACACGTAAAGAAGTCCGAAAGTCTGGAAAAAGGTGTAGAATCAATGCGATCATTGGTAAAAACACTGGAAAAGCGTTTCAAGATGCGTTATTTTTTCTTCCAAGAACCAATAGAGAAGGGTTTGAGCCGCAGAGATTTTACAAAGGCGGCTGCAATATTTCTAGGAAGTCAAGGATTGGATGCAACACTCAATGTTTTGAAGCAGGCCAAAGCGGACCAGCTAGAGTTCATGGAACCTCTAGAACCTCACGAGCCGACTGTAAAATCCATACTGGACGGGGAAAAACCGAAGATACATATAATCAATATTTGGTTTGGAGACAGCGAACCTGTTTACCGTGGGGAGGAAAATAAGCTCATGGGGAGAATAAAGAAAGGATTACAGAGCCTTGAGGGAGTTGACCGCGAGAATTCGCCGAAAATTAAATGGCACAATGTAAACCCAAGACAGGACTTTAGTGTAGGAAAAGAAGAAAATCAGCAAGAGATATCTCGGGATGTACGGAAGTTGGTAAAGCAAAGCGGACTTGATGAACTGAGGGAAGGAGAAATAATAATAAAACCTCAAAAGATTCTCGAAGGAAACCAAGGATACACAGATGTTAATCTCTACGAGTACCTAGGACAATACTGGAGTGACCCTATAATAGGCAATGGACAACTAAAAGTTCTAGTAGCAGATTTTCAGGTAGGCCTAGACAATCCGGTCAGTGGACAGGCAAGAGGAGGCTCAAGCAAAGACGATGGCTACTCATTACTTGACTACTCTTTCACATATAAACCCGATAACAGAAATAAATTCGTCAATACCACCGTTCACGAAATAGGACATCAGCTCGGACTACCCCACGCAGCGTCAACCGTTGATGTAATGAGCTACGCAGCGACATCCGACGCTCTAGGAACCTTCACCGGAGTACCTTTCGGTCCTGAATCTAACATTACGTGGAGAAAAGTAAAGAAACAAATGACCTAGCCCTGTAGTAAGGGGTCCTGAGGGGTAGAAGAAGCTTCAGACCCAGGCCCAAGATTGAGTAGCAGTAAGTTGCTTTGAGTTGTGTTGAAAGTTCACACCCCTTCTGGGTGGCTCCCGAGCAGGTCCTCGGCCTCGGTCTCTGCATCCTCCTTCGATCTGTAGCCGTACATGGGCTGGTCGATACTG
>GL982569.1:135963-156479 GCA_000220355.1 Candidatus Nanosalinarum sp. J07AB56 | reverse complement strand
CTCTTCCTCCAAGAGTACTAACTCTATGAATCGGTTTATTGAACATTATATCAGGATGGTTAAGCCTGGTTAAAACCTCATCATCCATATTATAAGCTCTCCGTCTCAACTCATCTTCTCCTTCTAAATCCAATTCTTCAACAACCTCATCTGCATTACCGGAACCAATAGTTTGGAATCCTGAAGGAATAACTTCCTCTTCTTGTAGGAACTCAGGCAAATCTTCTGCTGGTTGACCTTCCATAAAGAAATATGTATTATCTCCGTCATCTACAGTGAATGTATTGTGTTCCCAAGATACCCTTCCTTCGCCCTCTATCTCAAGGATCGGGTTAGGATTATGTAGTCTATCTTCACCATTAGCCAACTCTTCTTCTCTCGTTGAGTTCCTTACAGTGTAATGAATATCTCTCTGTAACTCTCTATCATTCACAAGCTCTTCTGGCGAAACCCTTAGTATTTCATCAAAGGGAATAGTAGAAACTTCGCTCATAGGCCGTCTCCATTACCAAAAAGTTATAAATACTTCAGATGACCTCCACTATATCCTTCAGGTCACCATACGACTCAAATTATGTGCTCTTGAAGTATCGCTTCAGGACTCAGAAAGGGGCTCTACGCGTTCAGTGCAGACTTCGAGTCAAGTACTCAAATGACACTGTGCAGACGGCGTTCTTCTAATGTTTGCAGTACAGTTACTGATCAATCGTCTGCGCCGATTCGGCGTCAATCCAACGGTATAGCGGTCCTTAGGTTCATGTATGCCTCACCAGTAGTGGTTGAGTTGTCGCGGTACTCAAACGTCAGCCTATAGCTCCGGTCTCCAAGTGTTACGGTCTCGGTCGTCTGCTGTACGGCACCAGATCTGTTCAAACCGTCCAGCTCAATATCCGCGCCCCCGTCTTGATCGAGGTCAAGATACATGCGAGCCTCTGCGTCGTCCTCGAACAGCAAGTCTACAGATCTGTTGTCAAAGCTCGCCGTTGCTATATCGTTCTCCCCATCCACAAGCCCACCAACTGTGAAAACAGTCTCCTCTGTACCGGACTGGCCACCTGGCTGTCCGAGCGACTGCGTGGCTACAAGACCAGCCGTGACCGAACCCAGAAACACTGCCGCGAGCAGGATGGCGTCGCGGGTCTGCATGTGCGGCGTCCGGGATTTGAACCCGGGTCGCCGGCTTGGAAGGCCGGAGTCTTAGCCAGCTGGACCAACACCGCATCCGTGTTTTGTTACCGTGTTCTTTTTCTAAACGACGGTCACGCATTGATCTCAAGCCAAGGAACCTTGACGAGCGGTTGTATATGCGTCTCGACGTCGTGACCCCACACGCCCCGTTCACCGAAGGCCTCGCCGTGGTCGGACGTAACAACGACCTTGCCATCCATCTCCTCGATAAGCCGCTCTACGTGGCGAAGAGCCTTCTCCATGTTCTCCCGGTGATACCTCATCATGGTCTCTGTCGTGTCTCCGACCAGAGGCCCTTGCCATGGAACGAGGCCCGAGCCCTGAGAGCAGCCCGAACTTCGTGATCGTACTGGATCGAAACACTGTATCGGCGATGCGCGGCCCGTATTTTCCGGTTAGGGACTGAAAAGTGCTGAGGCCGCCGGTGCTCTTGAGCTGGCGGAATCCCTCTCTGAGGACGCCGCCACTTCCGTGACCGAGGAACGGCTTGTGCGGCTGCATGAAGTGGACGACTGTTCTGCCGTGTGTATCAGTCTGTCTGTAGTAGCGCACCACGTCCTCCGGTAACACGGTTCCGGTATCGTCGTCCCATTCGGTGTGCCAGAGGTCGTGTATGGTCTCAACGTGGTTCGATGGCGTCGTGGTGTAGTCGACGTTCCCTGGTCGGTCTATCGGGTGGTTCAGCGAGTTGATGAACGGGTTCGCGGAGAAGTACTCTACTTCTATACTGCCCTTGAGGTTCCTATGCACCCATTCTGGTGTAGCAGAGGCGTTGCTTCTGACAGGGGCAAGATCTCCATCGAGGAATTTGGTGTAGGTGCGTTCGAAGACGTCGAACCTGGCTGCGTCAAGCACAACGAGGTGATCCCAGTCCCTCTCGAACGGTTTCTGCCTCTCCATACTGTTTGTGTACGGGGTTGTGTTGAAATTTCACACCCCTTCTGGGTGGCTCTCGAGCAGGTTCTTGGCCTCGGTCTCTGCATCCTCCTTCGACCTGTAACCGTACATGGGCTGGTCGATACTGAAACCGGTTTCTATCCTCCAGAAGCCAGCCTCTGTTCTCTCCAAGCACACTTTCTCTCCGGTCTTGGTATGAGTCCACTTGTCTCCTTCCCTGCTCCAGCGACCAGTGGTTCGGAGGTCATCAGCCAGGGAACTGTAACGTCTGTCACCCTTCGACGACACCAGAACTGTGTCGTCCTCGGTATACAGAACGTACTCGCCGCCCTGCGGTCCGTTGACGAGGACTCTGTCCTCACCGGCTTCATCCACTTCGAGGGGAACCTTCCGGTCACCGAACAGCACCCTGTCACCCTCCTCGAGCTCGTCCGGCTTCATCGTCTACAGTGTGGTTCGGCAATCGCTATAAACCACGAGCCACACACCATCCTCGTGAGGATAGCTGTGTTCGGCGCAAACGGCAAGACGGGGAGAAGACTGGTCGATCAGGCCCTTAAAAGAGGTCACGAGGTAGTTGGTTTCGACATCGGCTTCGACGAAGACTTTCCGTCCAGCGCCGAAAAGATATTGGGTGATGTACACGATGAGGCGAAGGTGGAGGAAGCAGTTGGCAGGAGTGACGCCGTAGTCTCCGCCCTCGGAGTCACGAAGCGGTCGGGGGAAGACGTCGTGTCAACCGGAGTGAAGAACATCAGTAAGGCGATGAGGGAGAACGGGGTCGACCGTTTGGTGGTGCTTACCGGCGCCGGCGCAACGCTGGAGTCCGAGAGCGAGACACTCGGCAACAGGCTGGTGGACGTCCTGCTGAGGTTTGTGATGCCCGGAGCGCTCGAGGACGGAAGAAGGATGGTGCGAGGCCTACAGGACTCCGAGCTCGACTGGACCGTAGTGAGGGCACCAAGGCTCAAAGACAGCGATGGCGATAGAGATTATTCTTTGGGACGGACCTCCGGCTGGGACTGAGACACTCCGCCGCCAGGGGTGATATAGCTCACTGCATACTTGAGTTGGCTGAGAACAGCGATTACGTGCACGAAATGCCTTTCATAGCCTCCTAGAGGCCGGGAACATGACCGAGCTGATCCCTGGCGTCGTCCGACATCTCTTCGGGGGTCCACCGCGGGTCGAAGGTCAGCTCCACCTCGACGCTCTCCACCTCATCCAACTTCCTGAGCTCCTTCGCAACAATCTGGTCGAACACGCCTGCCAGCGGGCAGCCCGGTGTGGTTAGCGTCATGAGAACCTCCACATCCCCAGTATCGACCTCGACATCGCGAACCAGACCAAGATCCACAATGTTCACCTCCAGCTCCGGGTCGATAACCTCCTCGAGCTGGTCGTATACTTTCTCTGTCTCCACGTTATCGTAGTCGCCGCGACCCTTTAATTCATTGGCGGGTTCTGTGTTTGTAGGTGAAACCTGCCGCAACAAACACATGTACGGCGGCTCGCCCAGCCAGATGATAGACTCCGAGAAACCGAAGCGCATCCTTATGTTCGCAGCCTCAACCCTCGTCCTGGCAGGGCTGGTCTACTTCGCGGGCGTGGAGAAGATAATAGACGCCGCTCTCCAAGCCGATCCCGTTCTCTTCTCTATAGCCGTTGCGATGGGGTCGCTTCCGGTGCTCGTGTTCACATTCACCTGGTTCCGAGTGTTACGGAAGGTCGGCATCGATGTGGACTACAGAGAGACCTTCTCGCTCTGGATGGCTGGAGGATTTCTGAACTCGGTCACCCCTTTGGGCAACGCAGGGGGAGAGCCGTTCATGGCCTACGTGGTGAGCAGGGCGCAGGACGTGGAGTACGAGAAGGCGTTCTCCGCCATCCTCTCAGCCGACCTCATCAACATCTTCCCTCCGATGACGTTCGTCGCAGGAGGACTGGTATACGTGGCGTTCTTCGGGTCGGTGAACAGCCTCTTGGTACAGGTGGCGTACCTCGTCGGGCTGGCCCTGGTCCTGGGTTCAGGGCTTCTCTACCTCCTGTGGTACAATTCGGATGCGCTGGGCAGTTTCCTGTCGAAGGCGATCCGCGGCGTAACCGACAGATCAGCGAGGCTGGAGAAGTACGGCGAGAAGGCTGAGGAGAAGATAGACGGTATGACGGAGGCGCTCTCGCGCGTGGGAGACGACCCTGTGTATCTCGTCAAGACCGCGGTCATCGTCCACGCCACCTTCGTGTTCGAGGTCATGGCACTGGCCTTGGTACTGGCCTCGCTCGGGGTCGAGACCGACCTGACGCCGCTGTACTTCGTGCTCCCGCTCGCCGATCTCGGGAACAACCTGCCGGTCCCAGGAGGGGCGGGTGCGTACGAGGGCGCCATGACCGCGAGCCTGACTCTCTTTGTCCCAGGAATCTCTGTCGCCACCGCCGTGACGGCCGCCGTACTCTACAGGATGATCGTCTACTGGTTCCGCGTCCCGTTCCAGTACGCATTCTTCAACAGGGTGGACGTATGACATACGCATACCGGCTTGCTGGAGAAGACCTCGAGCTGGCGGAGGCCGACCTTTCGGGTTGCCTCGCAGCAGAAGGGAAGAGTGATGTCGAGGAGAGAAAGGGTCGTGTGGCGCTCGCACCCGGGCTGGAGAGACCAAGGAGACTAGCTCGCACGCACGAGGTCTCCGAGGTCGTCTACAGAGGTGTGCTCAGAGGTCTCGATTTTTCGCCTGAGTCGTCCTTCGCTGTCAGGTCGCCGGACGGACTCGAGAAAGCTGTGGGCGAAGAGCTCTCGGACGCAGGCAACACAGTTGACCTCGAGAGCCCCGAGCACGTATATAGGGCGTACGGCACCGAACAAGACCTGATTCTCGGTAGGCAGGCGGCCGACATCGACCGTGGGCTGTTCGAGAGGCGAGTCAACCAGAACAGGAAGTTCTCATCGCCAGTATCTATGAGCCCAGTACTCGCCCGAACGCTGGTCAACCTCTCCGGAGCATCCGTCGGCGAAACCCTCTTCGACCCGTTCTGCGGGACGGGCGGAATACTCATCGAAGCAGGGATGTGTGGCGTCAGGCCAGCGGGAGCAGACATTGACTCGGCGATGGTAGAGGGCTGCCGGAGCAACCTCGAGCAGTTCGGTGTGCTCAACTACAAAGTGAAGGAGGGCGCGGCGAACAAAGTATGTGAGGAGATCGACTACGACGTCGTGGTCAGCGACCTCCCGTACGGCAAGTCCTCGAAGGTGGACGGCGACCCTATTGACCAGCTCCTCGAGGTCGCGGAACACGCGGACCGCACGGTCTTCGTCTCAAACCAGAGCTCCGTCCGCGGTCTAAGGCCAGAGTTCGAGGTATACGTACACAGTAACCTCACTCGCCGAGTATTCTCCTTGACTCTTTGAACTCGTTTTCCAACACCATGGCGTCAGCATCTTCAAGCCTGCGAGCGTCGCTATCGTACAACGGAGGATAGTCAAAATGATCTACTGCGTCATTCAAGATCCGCGGGTTCTCCGCATAGAATTCTACACCATGTATATCGGCACGCGGAGTCAGTTCATACTTGGCGACTGCTTCAACACGTATATCCTGTCCCGAATCATCCACCAGAGCTATGTACACCTCTCCACAGTCCAAATACTTCTCGGCGTCATAGTTCCGAGGATCCGCAGTATCTGAAGATGGGGGCACGCGTTCTGCATCGTGGGGGTTCTTTTTGGAATCCTCTGGCTGATAGTCGTTCACGCGGCTGTCCCAAGACTCGTCGTCTGTCACTACAGAATAGATAATCTTCCTCAAGTTTATGAGCAATCACGTAACAATCCAATGAGTGGAGATACACACGGTCGGTACGTCCAGCGCTGTGCCAACGGCGGAGCGCGGGCTACCGGCGAACCTGGTGAAGTTCGACGGCGACCACATCTTGTTTGACTGCGGGGAGGGAACCCAGCTGGAGCTAATGGAGGAGAAACTCGGCATCATGAAGCTGGACCGAGTGTTCATATCCCACTGGCACGCCGACCACTTCTCAGGGCTCCTTGGGCTGATACAGACTCTGGAGATGGAGGGCAGGGAGCGACCCCTCTACATCCACGGGCCGCCACGCACGGAGGAGTTCACAGAACGCATTCTCGACACAGGATATTTCTCCCGGAGCTACGACATCTACGTCGAGCACATGACAGCCGGAGAGGTTCTCGAACAAGAAGAATACACCGTGGAGGCCATCGGAGTAGACCATTCCGTGACCGCGTTCGGATACGCGCTCAGAGAGAGGCCGCAGAGGAAGGCCAACAAGGACAAGATGCAGGAGCTCGGACTGGAGTCCTCGCCGAAGATAGGGAGGCTGATGGACGGAGAGACCATTGACTGGGACGGAGACAGAATCGATCCGGATCAGGTGGTCGAGGAGGTGCCGGGCCGCAAGTTCGTCTACACCGGCGACACCGCAAAGTGCAGGTCTGTAGTGAGGGCTGCGGAAGACGCCGACCTCCTGCTGCACGAGGCAACGGTAACAGAGGAGGAGGTCGGTGACCGCTACGGCCACAGCTCCGCTCGACAGGCAGCGGAGGTGGCCTCAGAAGCAGGCGCCGAAAGACTTGTGCTGACGCACATATCCCGGCGGTACAGGAACGATCCGGAGGAACTGGAAGAGGAGGCCCAAGAGGTCTTCGACAACGCTCAAGTAGCGGACGACGGCCAGAGGTTCAAGGTCAGTCCGCACCGTCCCGAGGACTAAGGTTTTCGGGTCCGCTTCTCCCCGTCTGTCGGCTCTACCTCTATCTCCGCGTCGTCGAAACCGCGCTTAATCCCCGTGATCCTGTCGAGCGTGACCGCCAACGCAGCTATCTCGCTGTGGGGCTGGTGGCCTACCGCCAAGTTGAGGTCTGCGTGTCTGTAGACCTCGCGGGGCACCTTCTCCGATCCCACAACCAGCTGCAACTCATCCAGATTCTTGGACCGGAGCCTGTCCACCTCATCGTCCAGAGACAGGCCGTACATCGTCAAGTGAGCCGTGAAACCGTTGAACTCACGAATCTCGGGCCTCCAGCTATCGGAGTGTCTGAAGTCGGTGCCCTCACCCCACCTGTCGTCTACGTCCCTCAGCGACTCCATCATACCTGAGTCGTTCTGACCGCAGAAAACAACCTCTTCCGCGCCGTACTGCCTCGCGACCAACCCAACGTGTGTCGAGATACGATCGTCCCTCCCAGCCCTGTGACCCAGCCTCAGAACCTTCACGACCAGCAAACCGAGCAAAGCACTAAAAGGATTCGCTCAGCCAGTAGAGACGTGAAACACGTACGGCTACCGGACGGCACGGAGCTCGAGGTCGGAGACGACGCATCGGTGATGGACGCCGCAGAGGAAATCGGGCCAGGACTGGCGGAGGACGCGGTAGCCGGAAAGACCGATGGGGAACTCGTGCCGCTTGACGACAGACTGGAGGACGGTCAAGAACTCGAGATAGTAACGGAATCATCAGATGAATACACATCAGTTCTCAGGCACTCAGCCGCACACGTCTTCGCACAGGCCCTGAAAAGGATACATCCAGAGGCAAAGCTGACCATCGGGCCCTGGACTGAGGACGGATTCTACTACGACGTAGCGGCGACAGGGCTAGACAAGGAGGACTTGGAGCACGTAGAGGACGAGATGCAGAAAATCATAGGCGAAGACCTCAACATAGAACGAGAACACCTCAACAGAGACGAGGCAAAGGAGTTCTACAGCGACAACGAGTACAAGACCGAGATACTCGAGGACGAGGCCGCCGGCGAGGACCCGGTGTCTTTCTACCGCCAAGGAGAGTTCCTCGACCTCTGCAAAGGGCCGCACGTGGACTCGACCGGAGACATCGGCGCATTCAAGCTACTGGAGGTCGCCGGGGCATACTGGCGCGGCAACGAAGAAAACGAACAGCTCACGCGGGTCTACGGAACCGCCTTCCCTTCCCAAAAAGAGCTGGAGGAGTTCATGGAGAGACGCCGCAAGGCCGAGGAACGCGACCACAGAAAGATCGGTCAAGAGATGGATCCTGTTCTCTATACCGGAGCACTCACCAGGATGTGTACACTTCCACCCTGCTGGCATGAGCATGAGGAGGGAGTTGGAGGACTTCATAAGGCAGAAGAACGAGGAGCTGGGATACGAGGAGGTTCGGACACCCGAACTAAATCGGAGAGAGCTCTGGGAGGAATCCGGTCACCTAGACTTCTTCGGTGACGAAGGAGAGTTCTATCTTTGGGAAATGGAGGACGGAGAAGAACTGGGTCTGAAGCCCATGAACTGTGCTAATCACGCCTACATATACCAGGACCAGACGCGCTCCTACAGAGACTTGCCGATACGCCTATCGGAGTTTGGAACAGTATACAGGAATGAACAGAGCGGCGAACTATCCGGTCTGATGCGGGTGAGGGGTTTCACCCAGGACGATGGCCACGCATTCATACGCGAGGACCAGATAGAGGGCGAGATACAGTCCACGGTTGAGAAAATCAAGCAGATATACTCTGTATTTGGCATGTACAGCTCTGACTTCGGTTACGATGTCAACCTCAAGCTGGAGACGAAGCCAGAGAATGCGCAGGGACCTGACAGGCTGTGGGAGAAAGCCGAGCGCAGGATAGAAGAGTCTCTCAATGAGCTGGGCGAAGATTTCACGGTAAACGATGGAGAGGGCTCCTTCTACGGACCCAAGATCGCGATAGACGTCGAGGACTTCAGGGGCCGCGAATGGACCATAGGCACAGTTCAGCTGGACTTCGTGCTTCCCAGAAACCTAGGGCTCTCCTACGTAGGTAGAGAGAACGAAGAAAAGCGACCTGTTATGGTGCACAGAGCTCTCTTGGGATCCTTCGAGCGTTTCATGGGCCCCATGATCGAGCACTTCAAAGGTAACTTCCCCACCTGGCTCGCACCGGAGCAGGTCAGGGTACTGCCGGTATCCGATGACAACCTGGACTACGCACGCGAGGTCGCCGACGAGCTGTCGGAGTTCAGGGTCGAGGTGGAAGAGCGCAGCCACACGGTCAGCAAGAAGATTCAGACCGCCCACAGCGACAACGTTCCGTACATGCTTATCGTCGGCGGCGACGAGGAGGAAGACGGGACGGTCTCCGTCCGGGACAGAGACGAGAACGAGCAGGTCATGAGCCTGGAAAGCTTCCGGACGCAGCTCAAGTCAGAGGTCAACGACAAGTCGGTGCAGACACAGATACTCAAATAGAACGATAGTAGGAACAGGGATATCGGCTCTCTCGTACGAGGTAGCGAAGCTGGTGACCGCGCAACCGGATTTAAATCTTAAGCTGGTATACTACGTGTGACAACAGCATACGACGTAAGACCACAGCCTCTGGTTGAGTCCTTGACCGGCGAGCTGGAGGGAGAGGTTGACCGCCCCGACTGGGCGAACTACTCAAAATCGGGGTCCGACAGGCAACGTGTCCCGGATCAAGAAGACTGGTACGTGCGCAGGTGCGCCTCCATCCTCAGGAAGCTGTACATAGACGGCCCCTCAGGCGTGTCCAGGCTAAGAACCTACTACGGCGGAAGAAAGGACAATGGGCACGCGCCAGAGCACTCCGGAAAGGCATCCGGAAAGGTCATCCGCACGGCGCTGCAGAAGCTTGAGAGCCACGGGTACGTAGAGACCGAGGAAGGTGAGGGACGGAGCCTGACGGACGACGGCAAGAGCCTAGTCGACTCCCACGCAGCACAGGTAGCATGAGCGAGGAAGACCTAGAAGAACTCCGCAGACGCAAGAGGCAGGAGGCGCAGAACTCAGAAAACGAGGAAGCATCGCGCGAAGACGCCGAAGAAAGCAGAAACCAGCAGATCTGGAGCAAGGCCAAGCAGCACATGACGAACGAGGCCAGTAGCAGACTGGGCAATATCAAGGCAGCGAACAAGCAGAAGGCCATTTCGATCGCTTCCCGCATCGCGCAGCTCGGACCGCGAATCAACGGCAAGGTGGACGAAGGCCAGCTCAAGGAGATACTGAGGGAGACCGAAAAACAGAGTCAAAAGGATTCAGGGGACATCAAATACAGAAGATGAGCAGAAACAAGTCCAAAGCGAAGAAGAAACGGCTCGCGAAGGAGAACAACTCGGCAAAGTCAGCCCCCAGGTGGGCAAGCCTCAAGGCGTTTGGACTGGAATCCGCCGGTGAGAAGTCCATCAAGCCCCGGCAGGACAGGCACTGGAGACGCGACGACACCGACGAGTAACCGGATTGGATTTCGAGAGATACGACTTCCGCGGCGACCCAAACACAGGTATGTTCGCCGCCACAAACGACGACGTAATACTGTCACCGCAGAAGTTTGAACCCGATCTGGGGCTGGAATCTGTTGGGTGTCGGATAGCCGGTACCGGATTCATCGGGATGTTTGTCGCGTCAGGCCCCGGTGGCTTCCTGCTGCCGGACGTGGTCAGAGAGCGAGAACTGGAGTCGCTGCGCGACGCCGGGGTAGATTTCTCCGTCATGGAATCGAGGGACACAGCCTTGGGCAATCTCGTGCTATCGAACTCCTCCGGTGCCTACGCCTCGCCCGCACTCTCAGACAGACAGGGGGAGATAGAGCAGGCACTCGGCGTGCCGGTTGAGTTCGGAACGGTCGGAGGAGTGCCGAGCCCTGGTGCGTGCGGAGTCACGAACGAAAGGGGTGCAGTACTGCACCGCGGGGCGTCCGAGTCGGAGGCAGAGGACGTGAAAGAGGTACTGGAACTCGAGCAGGTCGACATCGGCACCATAAACACAGGCTCCCCCTTCGTGGGCGGAGGTGCAGTGGTGCAGGGAGGAGAGGTCGTGACAGGTGAGAACACCTCTGGACCCGAGATAGGTAGGCTGGACAGAACACTGGGGTAAAAAACAGTTCACCGTAAACCGTACCGTATGGAAGAACACGATTTCTCTGGAACAATTGAGATGGGTATGGAGACCCAGCCGTTCCACCGCACTGTCGAAGGACACTCTACTGAACACGCACGCGACAAGCTTCTCGGGGAACTGGGGAGCGAACATGGTGTGCCGAGAACTCGCATACACGTAGAGGAAGAGAACGAATAATGCCAGAGGAGAGCGCCCAAAAGGCACAGATGCTCCAGAAACAGCTCGAGCAGCTGGAGGAATACCAAGAGAAGATAGACGGCGATATAGAGAAGCTGAACGAGGCAAAGGAAGCGCTCGGCGACCTCAAGCCAGGTGACGAGGGCAGTCGTATGCTCGCGCCCCTAGGGAGCGGTGTGTTCGTGGAGGCAGAACTCACCGATGCCTCGAGGGTCGTCACCAGCCTCGGCGCCGACGTTTACGAGAAGCACGAGACCGAGGACGCCGAGGGAGTCATAGACGAGAGGATCGAGAGGATGCGCGAGACACGCGAAGAGGTAGACCAGACCAAGAGACAGCTCCAGCAGCAGATGCAGGGACTCCAACAGCAACTGATGCAGGAACGCGACGATGCTTGATGGCCTCAAAGATGCCGTAAAACAAGCTACCGAGGACGTCAAATCAAAGGTCGCCGAGAAAGAAATCACGGAAGAGGCGCTCAACTCATCTCTCGAGAGCCTCCGACTCCGCCTCATAAAGCAGAACATCTCGATCGACACCGTTGAACGCATCCAAGACGAGGTCAAGACTAGGATGCTGGGCGAAAAGGTCAGGCGCGACCAAGTCTCAGACAGGATTCAGGACGCATTCAGGACGGTTCTAGAGGAACAGGTCAGCGACGACCTCGACCCAGCTGAGAAAGTCGCCGAGAGCGGCGAACCATATACACTGTATTTGGTGGGTTTCAACGGCAGCGGAAAGACCACGACTGCAGCCAAGCTAACCAACACCCTGCAGCAGAAGGAGCACAACGTGGTTCTTGGCGCCGGAGACACCTTCCGCGCCGCCTCGATAGAGCAACTAGAGGAACACGGAAAGCGACTCGGCACCAAGGTCGTGTCGCACGAGTACGAGTCCGACCCGGCGGCCGTCGCCTACGACGCCGTCGCCCACGCCGAGAAAGAGGGCAAGGTCGCGGTAGTGGATACTGCAGGGAGGAGCCACGCCGATCAGAACCTGATGAACGAGCTCGAGAAAATGATAGAGGTCGGCGAACCCGACATGGTTCTCCTTGTAGTAGACGCACTTGCGGGGAACGACGTCGAGAACCAGGTCGAGGCCTACCAGGGAATGTTTGACGGGCTTGTGGTCACCAAGATGGACGTGGACGAGCACGGTGGCGCACTCATAACTGCTGCGCAGAAGTCAGGCAAACCAGTGGCATACATCGGTACAGGGCAGGAATACACCGACCTCGAGGATTTTGACACGACGGAGTTCACGGACAGGCTGTTCGAGTAATCCCTTCACACCGCATTAATGCTTCAATTTGGAGGTTATTGGCAAGCTTGAGGACGCCGCACGGAACTGCTTGGACGCGCGGCAGGTATTAGGGACTTCGTCTTCAGCCAGTGTATGCTTTCTGTTCGTCCAGACGCTTCTGCATTGACTCCTCGAGCTCCTTGAGCTTGGACTTTAGAGGTTGCAGGTCGTCTTCGAACTGCTCCATCTGCGCCTGTCCGCCGCCGCTGGAAGTCTGCTGGATGCGGTCTTTCCTCATCTGCGACATCATGTGGTTAACTTCAGCGACGAACTGTTCGTACTCCTTCATCTGTGCCTCGATATAGGAGACCTCCTCGGCGAACTGTTCCGCTAGCTCGTCGGAAACCTCCTCTGCGACCTCCTGCTTCATCTGTTCCTTGTCTATACCCAGTTTGTAGCGGATCGTTCTGTACAGTTTTTCCATACCCATTTCTCTGTGTTACCTATTGGACACGAAATGTTTTAAGCAACCACTAGCTGCCCGGCAGCTCCGGTACAACGATGCCTTCGTCCCGAAAGCTGCCCTGGGATACCAGCCTTGCGGTAACCGCACCTACCACTGCCTCGAAGCCCTCAGCGGAGCTTATGCTGTCTGTGTCCGCTCCAAGGCTCTCCAAGTCCGGGTCATCGGTGACAGCGAGCGACTCCATCGATGCGCGGGCCTCAAACCTCACGACCCTGACACCTGGTTTCAGGCGCCTGACAAGCTGCTTCATCCTACCAGTCTTCTCCCTGTCCATGAAGCCGGGCACAAAACTGTGGCCCTCCTCCTGCGCCTCCCTCTCCGCGTCACTCATCTGGCGAGAACCCCTCAGGGCTGCATCCGCAGCGAGCACGTCAACGTTGTGTGCGGAGCAGGCCTCACCTATCTCCTCGTTCGAGGCGCCGTCGATCAGCTCCGTCGAGCTCCCGGATAGAACCGCGAGCACCGCGCCCTCATCTCCCTCGGAGAACACCAGTCCAGCAGAAGCCATACAACAAGATACGAGCCAACGCTAAAAACGTGGGACGCAACCTCTAGCCGTGAATCCCAGAAGCGTGGGTGTGAGCGCCATCGTAGGTGCTCTCTCCGGCGGAGTCGGCTTCCTCGCGCTCGACGCATCAGGAGCCCTGTCTGGCTTCATCGCCCTCTTCACCGCCGCTTTCGTACTGAACGGGCTGTTCCGCAGCCTCAAGGCACTGATGACCTTGCCAAAGATCGTGTTCACGGGCGAGCGCCTCGTTGTAGTGACGTTCTTCATCGGGCTAACCTACGCCGGCGTAACCGGACTACCTCTTGAAGAACACCTCTCCTTCGGAACCGGGGTCGCACTGCTCTCGCTAGCCGCCGGAACCTGGATTCACAGCTACTGGCCGTAACCATTTAACCAGTTCGAACACCTGTACAGCATGTGTTCGACAGAATAAAGGAGTCCGTCCAGAAGTTCTCCCGGAACGCGGTAGCAGACGAGGAGGCCGTGGAAGAACTAGTCAACGACATCCAGCGAGACCTTATACAGGCAGACGTCGACATAGAGCTGGTTCAAGAACTCTCCGACTCGATACGCAGCGAGGCACTCAAGGAGGAAGCACCTGAAGGCCTTACCCGGAAGGAACACGTCCTCGAGGTCGTCTACGGTAAACTGGAGGCGCTGCTGGGAGAGGAGGCGGAGCCCCAGCAAGAGCCGCACACCGTTCTCCTGTGTGGGCTGTTTGGCGCCGGGAAGACTACGACCGCCGGAAAGATAGCTGATTTCTACAGGAAGCGAGAGCTCAAGCCCGGGCTGATAGCGGCCGACACCGACAGGCCCGCCGCGGTCGACCAGCTGGAGCAGATAGCGGGACAGGTCGGCGCCGAGTTCTACGGCGAGAAGGACGCAGACGACCCCGTGGAAGTGGTGCGCCGGGGAAGACAGGAGCTTGATGCCGACGTGGTGGTGGTGGACTCAGCCGGCCGAAATTCCCTCGATGCACCCCTGCGCGAGGAACTGTCGGAGATTTCGGAGGTGGCGGAGCCGGATGAGAGATACCTGGTCACGCCAGCAGACCTCGGTCAGTCCGCGGGCAGCCAGGCCGAAGAGTTCGCCGACGCCGTCGACATCACAGGCGTGGTAGTAACCAAGATGGACTCCTCCGCGAAAGCGGGAGGCGCCCTCATAGCGTGCCAGAAGGCAGGTTCGCAGGTGGAGTTCGTTGGGACCGGAGAGGAGATGCACGACCTCGAGGTCTTCGACCCGGTGAGCTTCGTGGAAGACATGCTCGGGCAGCCAGACCTAGAGTCACTGCTTGAAAAGGTCGAAGAGCTCGACGCCGACCCTGGGGAGCTACTGGAGGGCGAGTTCACGCTTGAAGACTTCCGAGAACAGATATCCCAGGTGACCGACACCGGCATAATGGAGGACATGATGCAGCAGCTGCCGATAGGAGGACAGATGCCTGACAACCTCGCAGACATCACCGAGCAAAAAGTCGGGAGCTACGAGACCATAATGGAGTCAATGACTGAGGAAGAGATGCGAGACCCAGACGTCATAGGCAGAGACCGCCGCGAGAGGATAGCGCATGGCGCCGGCGTGCCGGAGGAAGAAGTTAGAGAGCTACTGAAGCACTTCCGCCAGACCCGCAACATGATGGACAAGATGGGATCCGGGGGACGCGGCAACATGCAGCAGATGATGCAGAAACTCGGTCTCTAAGCCCCGACCTCCACCGAAGACTTCCTCTCATTGACCGCTTCAATCTCCTGCTCCGAGTAGAAGCTCTCAACACCAAACCTCCGCTCCAACTGCCGCTCGACCTCGAGGTAGTCGCTCAGAACATCCTTGTCAAGGGCTGACAGCTTGAGATGAGCCAGTCCGGAGGATGCTGCAAGCCCGTCAAGCAGATTGGACCACTTCGACGGCACACCCAGATCCAGACGACTCAGACCACCCGTCACGAAAACCAAGCACAGTAGACCCACCGACCTTAGGCGATTCATCCATCGACCGCCGGTGTTGTTCACAGCGTTAATATCCGGATATCGGTTTATAATATCATCTAGCCATTTTTCAGCGTGATATCAGTACTATCCGACTCACACGTGCCAGGCAGAGCCGACAGAATCCCACAGCGGATCCTGGACAGAGCAGGCGAAGCAGAGACGTTGGTGCACGCCGGAGACCTGACCTCCAAGCGCGTCCTCAAAGACCTACAGAGCCGCGACACGGGTATAGTCGCTGTGAAAGGTAACTGCGACTCGCTCGAGCTCCCGAACTCCGAGACGTTTACGCTCGGAGGAACCGATGTCGGGGTGTACCACGGTACAGGAATCCAGCCGCGTGGCGATCCAGACACTCTCTCAGAGTCGATTGCGGAGAAGCTCGGGGTCGACATATTGATCCATGGACACACGCACGACAGGATGGCGCGTGTACACAACGACGTGCTGCTGGTGAACCCTGGATCATGCACCGGTGTCGGCGGCGGAACAGCGGAGAAAGGAACACCAAGCATGGCAGAGATAGAGATAGAGACTGGCACCGCAGAGGTAACCCACCTAATGCTACACGGCAAGAGTCTAGAGTCGCGCACACAGAGTTTCGAACTCCAATAAGAGTCAGGTCACATCAGTTAGTGTGAACCTAACCGCAAAACGCGACGCCCTGACGGAAGAAAGAGAGCTCTGCGACCACTGCCTCGGACGCCAGTTCGCCCAGCTTGGACACGGGCTAGAGAACTACGAACGCGGCGCCATCGCCAGGCAAAACAACGAACTGTCGCAAGGTGATTTCGACCCCGGAAGGGTGCCAGAATCCGCAGAACCCGGAGGAACATGCGACGTGTGCCAAGGCGTGTTCGAAGAGCTCGACCACTGGACAGAACTGGTGGTCAGCTCGATGGAGCGTTACGGCGCCAACACGTTCCTGCTCGGAATCAGACCTCCCAGCGAGGCCGTGGAGGCAGAGGAACAGCTCTGGGAGAGTTACGGCGCAATGGACGCAGAGACCATGAAGACAGAGCTCTCCCGACTAATAGGCAAACGCATCGAGAACAGGACCAACCTAACCGTGGAGTTCAAGCGCCCCGACCTCAACCCCGTTCTGGACATGAACCACGACCGCGTCGAGCTACAGGTGAACTCACTCCTGATATACGGACAGTACAACAAGCACAGCCGCGAGATACCGCAAACCGTGTGGCACTGCCGCAAATGCCGGGGAGACGGCTGCGAACAGTGCGACTGGACAGGGAAGAACTACCCTACCTCCGTCCAAGAAGAGATCCAGCCGCCTTTCATGCGCGAGACAGAAGCCATAGAAGCCAAGTTCCACGGCGGGGGCCGCGAGGACGTCGACGCCAGATGCCTCGGAAAGCGAGAATTCGTCCTCGAGCTCGTGGAACCCCTGCACCGCGACCTCGACCTCGAGGAACTCCAAGAAGAGGTCAACCAATCCGACAAGGTCGAGGTGTTCGGTCTGCGACCCGCAGACAAGGACGAGATCGAGGAGATCAAAGAGAAACACGCAGACAAGACCTACCGCGCATACGTCGAAACCGGCGAACCTCCCGAAGACCTGGAGCTCGAGAAACTCAGGAGCTGAAAGGAGAGGTGGAGCAGCGGACACCGGAACGCGTCGAACATCGCCGCGCAGACAAGACCCGGCGACGCGAAGTCCTAGACGTAGACTGGGGTGTAGATGACGGCCAGCTAGTGCTCGAGATAACAGCCGAGGCCGGGACATACATCAAGGAACTGGTGTCCAGCGACGAAGGCAGAACACAACCCAGCGTCGCCGGACTCCTCAGCACGGAAGCAGAGGTAGACCTACTGGACGTGACCTGGATAGAGAAGTAGGCGTTGGGTTTATAATCACTCGTCGGATTCAATTTGGTATAGGTATGGCGTCGACGATACAAGTAGTCCTCAACAACATACAGACCAGTCCTCCTTGGGCAGGTGCAGCAGGTCTCCTATTCGGAGTCATAGTACATGTGGTTCTTCAAAGTACGACCACTCAAAAAGAAGCTCAACAGCAACCCTATGGCCAATATGTAATGAGGTCCGACAAGAAATTCCACCACTATGTGTACGAGGTTGAGAACTTCGTCAGCGAGTTCGCCATCGCGTTCACCTCGTTCGGAGCCATCCTGGTGCTTCTGTTCACGATATTCGACACTTCGACCAACGTCAACTGGACGACGCTGGGCGCGACCATAGAGCCTTGGGTAACGATGACGGCACTCCTGTTGATTGTCCGAGAGCTGTGGATAATGAACCACGACAGACATCTCCGTTCGAAGGCTCAGGCAGAACAGGAAGAATAGAGCGGCTTTTAACTCTTCGACAGGTAGACTTGATATGGCGCAGAAGAGCAGCGGACCACAACACGGAGCCCGACAGAAGATCTCTCGGGACCGGAACCAGAACCTGTCGGTGAACGACAGGATAGAAAGCTTCGATGAGGGACAGAAAGTGGTGCTCAGGATACATCCATCGGAGCCGGAGGGAAGATTCCACGCCCGCTTCCACGGAAGCCGAGGCGAAGTCACCGGGAAGACAGGGTGACGCCTACGAGGTAAGCTTCGAGGACGGCAACTCGACCAAAAAACTGTACGTCAACGCCGTACACCTCAAGGAGGCAGAATAGATGGAGGTAAAGAATCAGGAGTACGCCTTCCCAGCAGAAGTACTCGAAACCCTGCAGAACAGGGACGAGGAAGAACTCAGCCACGAACAGAGAATCGCGCTGGAGAACCTTTCACGTCACGCCGAAATCCGAGACATGGAGACTCTGCAAGAGCTCAGCGAGGAGCTAGGCGAAATAGAACCGCTGGAGCAGAAGCATGTACACAAGCTCTTGGAACTGGTGCCGCAGCACGAGTCAACGGTGAGAGCGGTGTTCTCGAAGGAGCGCGCCCGGGTGGAAGACGAACACATCGAACAAATCCTAGACATCTGCCAGAGCATCGAGATAGGTAGCTGAGCTTTAAACTCGCTGGAACTATACACAAATATGGCAGACAACAAGGACGAGTACATCCGCGCACTTGACTTCTGGAGAGAGGTACAGGAGGCGGACAGGACGAGCCTACGGTACAGGGAATCGGGACGCAGAACTTCAACCTCCTCGAAGTGGTCGTCAAGGACGGTGAGAGACCGCGCGGCGGCACCGAACTATACATAGGAGAGGGCGACCGCGACAAGGTCGACTACATAAAGCAGAGAATCAGCTTCGACGACCTCACGGCCTCCGCTCAGAGCGAACTGGAGTACGTCCTCAAAGCCATCGTCGACGAGGAGGAGGAGAGGTTCGTGGAGTTCTTCAACAACGCCACGCCCGTTACACCGAGGCGGCACGCCTTCGAATTCCTGCCCGGCGTCGGAACAAAGATGCGCGACCGACTGATCGACGAACGCGAGAGCGAGGAGTTCGAGAGCTACGAAGACATCAACGACAGACTGTCCTCAATGCGCGACGTCCAGAAACTCATAACTGACAGGGTGCTGAACGAGCTACGGGGCGACGCAAAAAAGCGCCTGTTCACCTGAAATGCAGCAGCACTTCCTCCAGTCAACCCCAGTCGTGGAGGCACTGGTCGAAGCAGGTGAGGTCGAAAATCAGAAGGCTCTGGAGATAGGGGCTGGCACGGGAAACATCACCGAAGTACTTGTAGAAAACGCGGACTCCGTGGTTGCCGTAGAGGCGGACACAGACCTCGCTTCCGGACTCCAAAGACGTTTCTCGGATCGGAATCTCGAGGTCACATGCTCTGCGTTTCCAGATGTAGACCTCCCAGAGTTCGACAGATGTGTATCAAATCCGCCCTTCGCCCTGACACGCGAGGTGCTCGAATTTCTCGGTGAGAGGCAGGTAATGTCCGCGCTCGTTCTCCAGGAGGAGATGGCGGACAGACTGGTGGCGGACCCCGGACAGAACCGCTACGGACACCTCACTATCAGGACACTACTCGACTTCGTACCTGTGAAACTCCGTACGGTCCCAAGCTCGGCTTTTGAACCCGAACCAGGCGTTGACGCCGCAGTAATCAAACTTTACCCGAACAGGGAGCGCTTCGATATACAGGATCGTGACGCCCTCCTAGGCTGTCCAAGGCGCTCTTCACCCACGACCGGAAGAAGGTCAGGAACGCGTTCGTTGATGCCCGGCACATGCTGAATCTGTCCAAGGACAAGGCCAAGGAGGTTCGGGACGAGCTCCCGCACAGCGACTCCAGGGTGAGAGACCTCACGGTGTCCGAGATCGGGGACATAACGGAATGGCGATCAACCTAAAAAGCTGAGCTCCGTTCTGCGCCCGTGACCAAGTGGATATTCGTCACCGGCGGCGTCCTCTCGGGACTAGGCAAAGGACTGGTATCGGCCTCCATCGGCAAGCTGCTTGAGGCACGCGGCCACTCCGTCTCACCGGTGAAGTGCGACGGCTACCTGAACGTCGATCCGGGAACCATGAATCCTCACGAACACGGCGAAGTGTTTGTTCTTGAGGACGGAACCGAGGTCGACATGGACTTCGGGCACTACGAGCGTTTCCTGGACTGCCAGCCCTCAGGAGCCTCCAACCTCACCTCGGGCAAAGTCTTCAAATCAGTTATCGACGCCGAGAGAGAGGGAGATTTCCTGGGTGATACCGTGCAGATGGTTCCGCACGTTACGGATGAAATAAAAGAAAGGTGGAGAGACGAGGCAGAGAGCTCAGGAGCGGACGTGGTAGCCGTGGAGGTGGGCGGCACGGTCGGAGACATGGAGAACATGCTGTACCTCGAGGCAGTCAGGCAGATGCGCAACGAGCTCCCAGAGACGACACCATGCTTGTGCACGTGACGCTGGTTCCATTCCTGGAGACCACAGGCGAGCTCAAGACCAAGCCCACGCAGCACTCCGTCAAGAAGCTGCGGGAGACAGGTCTCAGACCCGACATGATCGTCGGCAGATCGGATCGCAGGCTCGACGAGTCGGCGATGGAAAAGATATCGCTTTTCTGCGATGTCCCGAAGCGGAGCGTGGTGTCAAACCCCGACCTCGATGAAATCCACAGACTCCCGCTTGTGTTCGAGGAACAGAA
>GL982569.1:133827-135943 GCA_000220355.1 Candidatus Nanosalinarum sp. J07AB56 | reverse complement strand
AATCGGGCCAGGACTGGCGGAGGACGCGGTAGCTGGAAAGACCGATGGGGAGCTCGTGCCGCTTGACGACAGACTGGAGGACGGTCAAGAACTCGAGATAGTAACGGAGTCATCAGATGAATACGCATCGGTTCTCAGGCACTCAGCCGCACACGTCTTCGCACAGGCCCTGAAAAGGATACATCCGGAGGCAAAGCTGACGATCGGGCCCTGGACCGAGGACGGTTTCTACTACGACGTAGCGGCGACAGGGCTAGACAAAGAGGACTTGGAGCGCGTAGAGGAGGAGATGCAGGATATCATAGACGAAGACCTCGACATAGAGCGAGAACACCTCGACAGGGACGAGGCGAAGGACTTCTACAGGGACAACGAGTACAAGACCGAGATACTTGAGGACGAGGCCGCTGGCGAAGACCCGGTGTCTTTCTACCGCCAAGGAGAGTTCATCGACCTCTGTAAGGGCCCGCATGTGGACTCGACCGGGGACATCGGCGCGTTCAAGCTACTGGAGGTCGCCGGGGCCTACTGGCGCGGCAACGAAGATAACGAACAGCTGACACGAGTCTACGGAACCGCCTTCCCTTCCGAACAGGAGCTGGAGGAGTTCATGGAGAGACGCCGCAAGGCCGAGGAACGCGACCACAGAAAGATCGGTCAAGAGATGAACCTGTTCTCTATACCTGAGGTCTCCGGGCCAGGTCTACCGCTCTACCACCCTGGCGGTAAGACGGTTCTCCAAGAGCTAAGGGATTACGTCGACGGAGTTGTTCTTGAGCAGGGCTACGAAAGGGTGGAAACGCCACACATGTTCCGGGCAGAGCTTTGGAAGGAGAGCGGCCACTACGAAGCCTACAAAGATGATATGTTTCTGTTTGACATCAACGACGAGGAGTTCGGCCTCAAGGCGATGAACTGCCCGGGACACGCACAAATATACAAGAACTCCGGAACGTGGAGCTACCGCGACCTCCCGGTTCGATACTACGAGAACGGAAAGGCCTACAGAAAGGAGCAGCGAGGAGAGCTCTCGGGCCTGTCCCGTGTCTGGGGCTTCACAATAGACGACGCGCACCTGTTCGTCAGACCGGATCAACTCAAGGAAGAGATAATTGAAGTTATGGGAATGATAGAGGAGGTGGTGTCGACACTCGGGCTCGAGACCCGCTACATGCTCGCGACCCGACCCGAGAAATCCATCGGAAGCGACAAGATCTGGGACAAGTCGGAGGCCGCACTGCAGGAGGTGCTGGAAGAGCAGTCTCTTGAATACGGGGTGGAGGACGGGGACGGCGCGTTCTACGGCCCAAAGATAGATGTCACCTTCGAGGACGCGCTCGGACGAGAATGGGACGGCCCCACGGTTCAAGTAGACTTCAATATGCCAAAACGATTCGACCTTACATACGTCGACGAGAACAACGAGGAGAAGCGACCAATCATGATTCACAGAGCTCTCTACGGCAGCTACGAGCGCCTCTTCATGGTTCTGATCGAGCAGTACGAAGGCAACTTCCCCACATGGCTCGCGCCGGAGCAGGTCAGGGTGCTACCAGTATCCGACGACAACCTGGACTACGCACACGAGGTCGCCGACGAGCTGTCGGAGTTCAGGGTCGAGGTGGAAGAGCGCAGCCACACGGTCAGCAAGAAGATTCAGACCGCCCACAGCGACAACGTTCCGTACATGCTTATTGTCGGCGGCGACGAGGAGGAAGAAGGAACGGTCTCCGTCCGGGACAGAGACGAGAGCGAGCAGGTCATGAGCCTGGAGAGCTTCCGGACGCAGCTCAGATCAGAGGTCGACGACAAGTCTGCGCAGACACAGATACTCAAATAGAACGATAGTAGGAACAGGGACGTCGGCTCTCTCGCACAAAGGTGGCGAAGCTGGTGACCGCGCAACCGGATTTAAATCTTAAGCTAATATACCACGTGTGACAACAGCATACGACGTAAGACCACAGCCTCTGGTCGAGTCCTTGACCGGCGAGCTGGACGGAGAGGTTGACCGCCCCGACTGGGCGAACTACTCAAAATCGGGGTCCGACAGGCAACGCGTCCCGGATCAAGAGGATTGGTACGTGCGCAGGTGCGCCTCCATCCTCAGGAAGCT
>GL982569.1:132538-133807 GCA_000220355.1 Candidatus Nanosalinarum sp. J07AB56 | reverse complement strand
ATGCGGCTCGGAGGAAGACCGCAGAACTCTCCGGCCAAGTAAGCGACATCTACGGCTGCAGCACGGTCTCGGAGAGGCACCGCCACAGATACGAGCTCGATCCCTCATACCAGGACCGACTGGACGAGGCAGGTCTCACCGTGTCCGGCATCAACCCCGAAAACCAGCTGGCGGAGTTCGTAGAGAGACCAGGTCACAAGTTCTTCATCGGCACACAAGCACACCCGGAGTTCAAGTCCTCGCTAGAATCACCCAGCCCTCTGTTCTCCGCTTTCGTGGAGGCGGCGGCAGATGGTATATAGACCGCGAGAAGACTCACGTCTACTCAAACAGGCGGTCACCAGTCTCGACTTGGAGGACAAGAAGTTCCTCGATATGGGAACGGGAACGGGCTACATAGCGGAAGCCGCCCTCGAACAAGGTGCAGATGTCACAGCCGTCGACATCGACTCGGAGGCCGTCGAACAGGCGAGACAGCGCATAGGCAGTAGAGCCAACGTGTGCCAGTCTAACCTGTTCACGGATGTTGAAGGAACCTTCGATGTAATTGCTTTCAATCCACCGTACCTTCCAGAGGCTCCTGGCGGCAGCGTTGCAACGGTGTCGGGTGCGAACGGCGCTCAGGTGTCGCGCAGATTCCTAGAGCAGTATCCAGACTACCTGAAATCCGGAGGCCGGTCAATCCTCGTCACGAGCTCGAGAAACAGTCTCGACCTGGATGGCGCCCAGGTCTTGGGTAGCAGCAGTCTGTGGTTTGAACAACTCAAAGTAGTTGACGTAGAAGACGGTTTTTAATCCCAGCTTGGAACAACAATCGAATGTGAGGAAAACCAGTCTGGCTGCGGCTATCACGATACTGCTGTGTCCGGTCGCTGTAGCCGAGTCGAACTGGGAGATACAGGACTTGACCGGGGAACAGCTCGGCAACAACTCCGAAACAGCGTTCGTCGTCAACCTGTCCACCACAGAAGCCAACGGCAACGACCCACTAACACCCGAAGTCCTAGGTAACGATGTACGCATCCAGTATTACTACAACGCCTCAGTGGACGCCAGCGAGGCCCTTCCCCTACAGAACCTGTACTCCAGCTACTGGTTTTCGACAGAGGAAGTATCCAGAAAAACAGGGAACTACACGCGGTATGAGGCCGCGGGAACCGCGACCAACAACGTGGAAAACTCCGTAGAGGAGGCCAACACTACAACTCAGTACAGCATCGGTAATCTGACCCCTGTCATAACAACCAACACATCGAAGCGGTTCAAGCC
>GL982569.1:130560-132518 GCA_000220355.1 Candidatus Nanosalinarum sp. J07AB56 | reverse complement strand
ACCAGTTTCGACGGGGTGGTGGTGCCGGGTGGCTTTGGGAAGCGCGGAGTCGAGGGAAAGCTAGAAGCGATCAGGCGTTGCCGACAGACGGGTACGCCAGTGCTCGGTCTGTGCTACGGAATGCAACTAATGGCGGTGGAGGCCGCGAGAAACCAGCTTGACCTAGACGCAGGGTCAGCAGAGTGGGGAAGCTACGAGCACGAGGTGGTCTGCGAGATGGAAGACCAGAAGGACACAGACAGGATGGGAGGCACGATGCGGCTTGGAGGACAGACCGCAGAACTCTCCGGCCAGGTGAACGACATCTACGGCTGCGGCACGGTCTCGGAGAGGCACCGCCACAGATACGAGCTCGATCCCTCATACCAGGATCGACTGGACGAGGCAGGTCTCACCGTGTCCGGCATCAACCCTGAAAACCAGCTGGCAGAATTCGTAGAGAGACCGGGTCACAGGTTCTTCATCGGCACACAAGCACACCCGGAGTTCAAGTCCTCGCTAGAATCACCCAGCCCTCTGTTCTCCGCTTTCGTGGAGGCGGCGGCAGATGGTATATAGACCGCGAGAAGACTCGCGTCTACTCAAACAGGCGGTCACCAGTCTCGACTTGGAGGACAAGAAGTTCCTCGATATGGGGACGGGAACGGGCTACATAGCGGAAGCCGCCCTCGAACAAGGTGCCGATGTCACCGCCGTCGACATCGATCCGGAGGCCGTAGACAGAGCGCGGGACAGACTGCCTTCCAACGCAGACGTAATCCAGTCCGACCTCTTCACAGACGTTCAGAACGACTTCGACGTAATGGCCTTCAATCCTCCCTACCTGCCGGAGTCGCGAGGCGGGAGTACAGCCACAGTATCGGGACGCGATGGCGCAAGGGTCTCGCAAAGGTTCTTGGGCGAGTGCACCGACCACCTCGAGGACGACGGTGTGGTAGTGCTCGTCGTTAGCTCCAGAAACGGGCTGGCGACTGAAGGCTTTGAGACGCTGTGCGCTACGGACTTGTGGTTCGAGCGCCTGAAAGTCGTCCGTGTGCAGGACAGGTTTTAATCGAGCTGCGCGACAGATACCTTGTGAAACGCATGCTTCGTGTTGCAGTTGTTGTTCTACTGGTTTTGCCTTTTGGCGCGGCGGACTCGAACTGGCGGATAGACGACCTCACAGGACAAGAGCTCGGCAATGGATCGGAGACGGTCTTCGTGGTTAATCTATCCGTAAAGGACGAGTCATCACCTGGACTCAACGGCCAAGCACTAAGACCTGTCAACCTCACCAACGAGTTCATACGATACAAGTACAACGCAACTGATGATAGGAGCGACCTACGCAACCTTTATTCTAGCTACTGGTTCTCGAGAGAAGCACCAAAGCTCAGCACTGGCTCATTTACTGAGTACGAGGCAGTGGGCGAATCTACAATCGTAGACTCCGAACAGGAGGCAAACACTACCACTGAATACAGCATAGGAGGCCTCACGCCGGTTATTACAACCAATACTTCAAAACCTGTCAAACCAGGCCAACAAACCACCTTCAAGTCATTCGTATTGAATTCCACTGACAACAACCAGACCGGCGACGAGGCACAGGTCAAACTGAACCTAACCGACTTCAAAACCGGCAGGGAGAGAGGACCGTTCGAGATGAACTACGTTTCAGATGAAGAGCTTTTCGTAGTCAAGACCGTTGAGGTTTTTGACAGGTTCAACACCTCCTACTATCTCGAGGTATTCGCCGAGGACCCTTCCACAGAGAAGTTCGGTGAGTCGTCAGCCATCGTGAGTACACCACCCGAGCTAAGCGGGCAGCTGGAGTCCTTGAACGCGGAGAGATGCAGCTCCGATACCTTCCCATCTTTATGTCAACCCGGGTCGCGCCTCGAGCCCTTGCTTTCCGTCGAGAATGGAGAGGTCAACAATGTCATGCTACGCTGTTAGCGGGCGAGAGCAACGATCTA
>GL982569.1:129119-130540 GCA_000220355.1 Candidatus Nanosalinarum sp. J07AB56 | reverse complement strand
TAATACAAGCGATAGATTCCTAGCACAGTCCAAGCTGGAGCTGAGCGCGGACGTCGACAACCCTTCACCCACCGCTGACATACCCGGGTCGATAGACCTAGGCCTACTCCCTACAGGTAGGGATGTAGAAAGAGGTGTCGAGATAGAGAACACTGGACAGGTACCGATAGAATCAGCGACCGCCTTATCTGAGGATTTCGATGTCGAGTCCTCCATGGACGGCATCGATGTCGATGAGACCGGGAATGTCACACTATCTTTCTCCCAGTTAGAGACCAGCTCCGGAGCCGTAACCCTCACCATTGAGAACGAAGACGTTAGCACCGAGTACGAGATATCGGTGTCCAGCGAGCTCATACCTGACTACACAGAGGAGGTACCTGACCTAATAGACATAGCACAGGAGAAGGAGACGGCCTCACCTACCACAAACCCAGAACTGGGACAGGCACAGACCGAGTTGAAGAACGCGGAGTCGGCCTACCGGGAAGGCGACTATGAGCGAGCCAGGGAGCTATTCACGGATGCGGAAGACACCATCAATAGCTTCGAAGCAACCGAACAACCAACCGAGACAGATACGGGCAGCCAATCTGGTAACAACGAAGGTGGTTCAGGCGGTCTGCTGATAGCCGCGCTGGTACTCCTAATCCTGCTTGCAGTTGGATTTGTGACAGCCACGAGTATCGAACTTGAGCCGGGTGACCCTCTGTACGGAGTGTTCGGAGGTCAGTGAGCATAGCCAGCTCTCTCCCGGTTGATCCAGCTACGATAGGTCTGCTGGTCGCTCTAGCAGCGGTTCTCATCGTAGGCATGAAGGTGGTTCAGACGGTGGTCAGCACTGTTATCATCTCAGTGTTCTGCGCCGGTTTCTACGTCGTCTCGGCGATTCTGCTAGACTACACTCTCACAATCAACCGCGTCCTGCAGTTCGCGGTACTAGGAAGCTCTCTCTACTTCGGATTCAAGACCGTCTCAGGGGTGTATGGCGCTGCCTCAACCGCCGTCAGCTTGCCGATGCGTGTTGTCTCGGCCCTTACCTACCCCGTCGGGAAGCTGGTAGGTGCTCTCACCTCGGGCGCCAACCAGGACAGTGAACATGACGAGGAAGACAGTCAGTTGTAGCTCAGCGAGCCCGCCCGTATGGCAGATGCCGAACCGTTCAGACCTAAGGTGTCGTCCTGTGAGCTGATATTGATTCGTCCGTTGAAGTCACTGATGACGACGTCTCTGCTGTTGCTGAGGCGTGTCTGGGTGTCATCGATGCCTAGCACACCAGATACGCTGGAGAGGGCAAGGCGGTTCGGCGAGCCAGTGACAGCGGAGAACCTCTCCGAGTCAATTTCTCCCTCCACTTTCCTGTCGCCGCTGAACCGGGTGGTGCCAGCACTCCACCCCTCCATGCTACCTGATGCCTCCAG
>GL982569.1:127832-129099 GCA_000220355.1 Candidatus Nanosalinarum sp. J07AB56 | reverse complement strand
GGAATGCAGAGACGACGAAGTGGGGTCGGAGACCACAACTGGGCCGGACGGCGAGTCCGATACAGACTACTTCGTGGAGGAGAGCTACGAGTCAGATGAGGACAACGACTACTGGGAAAGATCTGGAGACCAGCTGACCAGGTACAAGTGTGAGGAGAATGGACCTGTGCGAGAGAACACGGGAGAGGCAAGACAGTTCGAGATAGATGATGAGGTCGACTGCAATAACCGAAATAGGGTTAATGGCGGAGCGAGAAAGCAGACCAGATCTGATATCTCCAGACCGGCGAACGACAAGGCAGGGACTTACACGGACTTCAAGGCGTACGCAGAGTCCGGGAGCGTCGAAACCGTCTGGTGTGGGTACGACACGGACGGGGTGTCGACCGTGGACGCAGACGGACCTCAGGGAAGAGGGGACGGCTTCGTGGTAATAAACGACACCGACAGTGTCGGAGAGGTGGTGGGCACAAGAGGTCCCCGATCGGTAGAGGGAGTCGGGGACTCCGCTAGGGACACGGTCGGCCAAATGGTGCACACCAGGCAATTCAGTGAATCGCTGACGCGAGATGACGCAAACTACCTAGATGCGGCATCCCAGAACTGGGAGGCCAGCTGCCCGAGGGAGCTGAACTACTGCGTCAAGTATTTGGACTACTACACCTCGAGCCAAGAAACCGTGTGGCAAAGCCCCTCCAATGTCGAAAAAGCCGTGAGAGCTACGGCAACCTCAACCATGTCGCCCGACAGGAGCTACTCGGTGTGCAAGTTCGTCAACCTCGTACACACTAACCAGGTTTCTGGCAGTGACAGAGAGTTACTGGACTGCGACTACGAGGCGTCTAGGGATGAGGGGAGCGGCGACATGAGTCCTCTGCCGGAGTCCTGCGGAGACGTACCGAACGAACACCTGATAGCAGGCGAAGGAAACCAAGTGGACTTCGGCTCTCTATCCAAGAGGCTATACCAGTCACAGGCGTGCGTCAACTTCGGGCCAGACACAGCAGACACCGACGCCGCCGGAAACAAGGAACAGGTAACCGAGTCCGCGTGCGTGATGAACGGGGCAGCCTACGCAGAGGGGACTACACTAGATGTGGCGGATTCCGGGCAGGAAATAGAGAGGAACCAGGCAAGCCCCGACCTGGAGGTATGCCTCGACACTAAGGAGAGCACAGCACCACAGACAGTGTCTGACAGAGTGGAGTGGGACAACTTCCGCAACAGACAGGACTCGAAAGACTTTGGTGGTAGCTGGTACGACTTA
>GL982569.1:119592-127812 GCA_000220355.1 Candidatus Nanosalinarum sp. J07AB56 | reverse complement strand
ATATGGTTCTAGGGCTTCCGCTCCAAGGTATGCAGGACGGTGGAATTCTAACACAACTATACATGGTCGCCTCTATAGTGGGATTCCTGATATTCCCGCTCATGGTGGTGTTCGGGCCGCGACTCCTGGTTTGGAGAGCGGATCGAAGGCTCCAGAGCGTGATGGTGAACCTAGACGAATACCGATCCACGGCGGAGGACGAATTCCTCGAGAAGCTCCAGCCCGACCGGACACAGAGGTTTGAGGAGAAGTACGGCGCACTGAAAGATTTCAAGCTCTCGCCACCCACAGGCATCGACCCTGCTGGACTGGTGGGCAAGTTCGAAAACGTGCTAGATGCGTCGGACTCCAAGTTCGAGCGCTTCGTGAAGCGGAACGCCTCTACAGAGGACGAAGACGAGATTGCAGACATGCAGATGGCGTTCCGCGGCGTACTGGGCACTCACCAAGTCTTCAAGATGCTGCGGCACTACCGCCAGCTCATCAACAAGACCCAGAACTTCCAGCTCGTCAGCATAGTACAGTTCATGGTACCGATATACACCGAAATAGCCGAGGCGCAGAAAGACGCCACCCGTGCCTTCGCAGACGGTGCGCCGATAGGGGACGCCATCGGGCCGCTCGTCGCGGCACAGCTAATCGAAGACGACCCAGAAGAGGTTGCGGAGAACATAGTGCACAGCGAGGAAGAGATCATGGACACAGAGGTTCACGTCATCAAGTCGAACGGGCCTGGCGCCCGACTAGGAAAGTACGGAGACGCAATCGACAAGGTCGCCGACGAGAACGACCTCGAGGCCGTCATCACTGTGGACGCGGCCGCTAAACTCGAAGGGGAGGACACCGGAGCCATATCGGAGGGAGCCGGCGTCATGATGGGCGGACCCGGGGTAGAGAAGTCCAAGATCGAGGACGCAGCAGAGAGGCACGACGTCCCGCTGGAGGGCATAATAGTCAAGCAGAGCCCCAGCGAAGCATCCAAGCCCATGAAGAAGGAGATATACAACTCGTGGGAGAGCGCGGTCGACCGCGTGCAGAGAAACCTCGACGAGTTCGACGGGCCGGTAGCGGTCATCGGTGTCGGTAACACCTGCGGTGTCGGGAACAAGAGGGAAGACACCTCCTCCGTCAAGTCCAAGCTCCAGCCGTACTGGGAGGAGTATGAGGAAGAAGAGGAAGAAGAGGTCTCCTACGTCGGCCTCATGGCTACCATGGGAGGAGGAGAACAGGTCGAATCCTTCAGAAGCTCCAAGAACGACCTCTTGATGAGACTCCCCAGACTGGTCTAGAGTTCTCCCATTGTCGAGGCCAGGCAGCTCATATCGACGCTGGCCGAGCCTGGCATACTTATTGGAGCGTGGTCAAGTTGACGGGTGACCCAACAAGTCTTGATATCGGCTATATACACGAGTGAAAACGTCGTAAGAGCTGTATCCAGATCTGCCGTCGACACTCTAATTCTGATAGGTGACAGGAAGGGTGCGTCGACCGAGGTCGACCAGTCCATCGAGAAGGTTCGCGACAAGTTCGCGGGCATAGAGATTTCGGTCATAAGGGAGTCGCCGTACGACATGGAGCAGATTGCCTCGAGGGTGGCGGACGTAATAGACAAGTTCGAGGACGCGGACATCTCCGTGAACCTCACACCCGGGAGGAAGACCCAGAGCTTCGCTCAGATGTTCGCCGCCTACTCAAGACCATCCAAGGTGGACGAGCTCTTCTACCAGAGAGAGGAGGGAGGACGCACACAGGTACCATCCCTGTCCATCGATATGAACGAAAACGAGCTACAGGCACTCCGCGGGGTGTTGGACGGCGAATCAACAACGCAGGAGCTACACTCCACGCTCGATGTCTCCCAGCCCATGGTGTACAGCTACGTGAACTCGCTCAGGGACTCCGGATACATGGAGGGAGACAACCAGAACCTCAACGCAACCGGGGCAGGAAGACTCATCTCTCTACTGCTACAGACAGACTAAAAGTAGCCCGAGGCACAGGTGTACTCGTGGGTGAGTTCACCGATCTCTTCGTCTCCTCACTAGAGTCCTCTGGTTCAGAGATAATGGGAAAGCTCGAGGAGTCAGACCTCGAGCTGGAGGAGCTTGAGAGCTTAGTAGAGGATAGCTTCCATGCTGAGGGGTTCGAGGAAACAGAACAGAACGGTGTCGTCGCGGTGGATGCCGGCAGGAACCAAGTGGAGTTCAGGAACGGGCTGAGAATGCTTGTCTCCCGTGCACAGGCACACAGCACGGTAGGTGAGGACGGCAGATCGCTATCACTCGACTTCCTGAGGGCCTCACGCGGCTCGTACAGAGACTTCCGATCAGCCACCTGGCAGCTACAGGAGGTAGAGGCCGCGCTCAACGCAGCCAGCAGAGATGGAGGACGGCGTGGTGATGATAGACGGCTCACTCCTGACGCGGCTGCGTGTCATGCCCAGCGAGCTCGATGTATCCGACGGCAAGTCCAGGAACATGAGGCTCATCAACCGCTTCCAGGATCTCCTCGACCTCGTGGAGGAGAGAAACCTAGATCTGATCGGCGTATCAAAGGACTCGGAGACACAGGTGTTTGGCAGAAAGCTGATCGAGAACTACATAGAGGAGAGAACCGACGCGGAGTTCAAACAGATTGAGATACCAGGAAAGGGACGTAGGAGAGTTCGTCCGCGAAAACAGTCTCTCGGAGCACGAGGACATGCTTAGGCTCTACTCATCCGCCTTCACCGACAACGCAATCCTCGGCAGGCTCACTAAGCAGCCGGGCCTCACCAGACCGCTACGCGTAGGGATGATCAACCGTGAGTTCCGCAAGAGAACGGAGAGACTCAAGGAGGCAGGACCGGAGAGGTACGCGAACCGAAACCTGCAGGGGGCTGTGGAGGAAACCGGCAGCGAGTTCGTGACCGACGCACTCAGCAGCCTGCTTGAGTTCCCGTCCATCCGGACGGTGCACTGGAGACCGGAGACGGGCGCGCAGCCCATCAGGGTCACATCCCGGATCATTCGGAGAGCCTGGTAGACTACGAGGGAGTGGAGTTTGTCGACCGGTTCCCCAAACATATTCTGAGGGTGCTACAGTCAGGGTACGCCGGCGAGTCCATGCACAACGTCTGGATATCCAGCGCCGACAGCTCAGCAAACCTCAAGAACTCGGAGATGGAGAACGTGTTTCTGCCGCTTGTGTCAAAAGTCTTGGAAACAGACCTTCAACAGTACATGAAGAGGAGAGACAGACGTGCCTGAGACCGTTGGCAGAGTGGTCGGAGAGACATCGAGCAACAACTTCCAGTTCGCCGTCACGGAGGGCGCTGACCCCGCAGTATTCGAGTACGTCCGCATCAACCTGGACGAAGAAGGGGAGAGACGCGAGGTGTTGGCGCAGGTCCAGTCCGTCAGCCGCAGAGACCCGGGCATGGAGGGAGAGACACCGATCGAGGCCGTGGAGGCCATGTCCGACAGAGGTGTATCCAACACCCAAACCGTGGCTCGCGCAAGGGTGATAGGGTACGCCTCCGAGACAGGCACAACGCGTCCAAGGCACGCACCCCGTCCCGGCGACCCCGTGGAGAAGGCACCTGACCAGTTCCTCGAGGACTTCGTCACCGTCAGCGACGCCGGACTGGAGATCGGAAACGTGTTAACCCGTACCTCGGTGCCCGCAGAGATGGATATCGGAGGGCTGAACAGACACCTCGCTATACTCGCGGCCACGGGCGCCGGAAAGAGCCACACCGCCGGCGTCATGATAGAGGAGATGCTCCGGAGCAACGCCACGGTCGTCGCCATAGACCCTCACGGCGACTACGTCCAGATGCGAGAGGAGGCGGAAGGCGAGGGATTCGAACCTAAGGACAGGGTGGAGGTGCTGAAGGCTCGGTCACCGGGCGACGACGAGACCCAGTTCACGGTCAAGACCGCCGGGATACGGGAGGACAAGCTCGCGTCGCTCGCCGGTATAAACGACAGCTCCTCCAACCAGCGCCGCCTCGTCAAGAACGCGGTCGAGGAGATAGAGGAGGAGAACGGCGACGCCTACACCGTGGAAGATATCGTTGACAAGATGGATGAGTTCGAGGACCGAGAAGACATCAACTCCGAGGACCAGGAGAACGCTGTCAAGGTAGGTTACAAGCTGGAGCGCCTGGCGAACTACGATGTCTTCGGGGCCTCCAGGCATCGACTTGACCGCCTGGTCTCACCTCGCCAGCTCACGGTTATCGACCTCTCCGGCATACCGTTCGACGCACAGGACATAATCACCCGGCTCGTGCTCGACAGGCTATACCAAGCGAGGATATCGGAGTCTCTAGGTGAGAGCGGGGAGACCTACGAGTACCCTGTTTTCACCGTTGTCGAGGAGGCACACAGGTTCTGTCCGGGCGACGACACCACCTCCGCCGGCGACAAGCTGGGGGAGATAGCGCGCGAGGGACGAAAGTTCGGAATGTTCCTCTCGCTGATAACCCAGAGACCCAGCCGCATCGACCAAGACGTGCTTTCGCAGTGCAACTCGATGATAGCGCAGAGGATAATCAACGGCCGCGACCAAGAAGCCGTCATGAAGGCCTCGGAGTCGATGGCGGAGGATCTCGCGGAGGAGCTGCCCGGACTCAACGTAGGGGAAGCAATAGTCACAGGCCCTGCAGTAGACGTACCCCTGACCGTAAAGATAAGGGAGCGCCACACCCGCCACGGCGGAGACGACATAGACATCCACGGAAACCTCCGCGACGCCGGGGAGGCTGTGGACGAGGAGAGGGATCTAAGCGACGACCTCGGTGAACGTGATGAGCTCGGAGTTTAGCTTCCTCCACTTCGGAGACACCCACCTGGGGCGGAACTCTCCCTCCCGGATATCGAAGAAGCGCGCCGAGTCCTCGGTGGAGGCGTTCGAGTACGTGATTGAACAGGCGATGGAGCGCGATGTCGACTTCGTGGTTCACGCCGGCGACTTCTTCGACTCCCCTAACCCCTGGCCCTCTGTAATAGACAGCACCCAGCAGAAGCTCGACAGACTGGAGGAGGCAGGTATACCCCTAATCGCCACGCGAGGCAACCACGACAGAAGCTACGGACGTGGAAGAACACTCAAGGGAATAACCATGGACATATACGAGTCCGAGCTGTTCCACGTGGTCGATCCCAAGAAACCGGAATTTCCCGAGTTCCGGGAGCCGGTCGATGGCGTCAGGGTCTACGCCGTCGGATACCACAGCGACCAGACACCACGCATACTGGACGGCTTCCAGCCCGACGCAGAAACCTTCAACGTCCTGCTGCTCCACGACTTCGTCGAGGGACTGACACGGAGCTACGAGGGAAAACACACCTCCACTGATATCCTGTCCTCCCTCGACCTCGACTACGTGGCGGTAGGCCACGACCACGACCCGCAGGCGCCATACAGGCGGCAGAACGGGACGGTCTTCGCAGCCACCGGCGGAACCATCGACTACACCTTCAACCTCGCCGACGCCCGCAAGGGATACAACATCGCTCATGTGGAAGATGGGGAAGTCAGAGAGCTGGAGCAGAACGACATACCACAAACCCTCGCACTCGAGAAGACGCAGGTCGACACGGCCGATGCCGACCCCGACACCATAAGAAACGAGGTCAAGGACAAGCTGCGCACGGACAGCGCCGCCGTGAAGGTCAAGATCACGGGCGAGGCAGACCCCACGGAGATACCCTCCCAAACAATCGAGGAACGCCTCGAGGAACTGGAACCCGTGGAGATGGCGGAGGTACTGACATCCACGACAGCGGATGTCAAGGCAGAGATAGACCGCGGAGGGTTCGATCTTCTGGAGGTGCTGGACGAACACCTCCCGGATGGCGAGAAGGACGAGTTCCGCGCCCTACAGCAGAAGGCAACCGGTCTCATGGATACTCCGGCGAACCTCACCGACTCCGGAAATCTCGACAAGTCAGGACGAGAAGAGCTCAGGCGAGAAGCCGAGGAGGTTCTATATGAGGATTGAGACAGTTCGGATGCGGAGCTTCCGCCGCTTCCAAGACGCCACCGCCAAGTTCTCGCCGGGTCTCAACCTCATCCAGGGACAGAACAACGCAGGGAAATCCTCCATACTCCACGCAGTCTACTACGCTCTCACTGGAAAACCCCTCGGCATGAGCTCCGCCTCAGAATACATATCGTTCCAAGAGAACCGACTCAAGGTCGACCTCACGTTCACCACGGGTGACGACAGATACCGCATCCACCGAGAATACAGCCACAGCAACAACAACGAGAACAACCGCGTCATCCGCCTCCAAGAGAACAAGAAGACCCGGCTCGAGGACACCTCGCAGGGCGCCAAGATCTCCGACATAAACACGCTCGTCCAGGAGCTCACAGGGATATCAAAGAGAGCGCTCGACACCGTAAACTACGCCAAACAGCAGGAGTTCGTCCGCAAAATCGAGGGCAACAGGCGCACCGCAGAACGCCTCGACAAGCTGTTCGGCTTCGACACAATCGGGCAGGTAGAGGAAGCAGTCAAGGACATAACGGACGACAGGGAGCAGGAAGTGAACGCCAAACTGCCCCAAAAACAGCAGAAGAGCGATCTCTTGAGCGAGCAGGCGCAGGAGGCACGGAGCAAGCAGGAAGAACTAGAAAAAGATGCACAGGAACTCGAGGAAGAAGTCAGCAACGACAAGGATGAGCTTGAGCAAACAGAAGGAAGAATAGAGGAGCTCGAGGGCAGGAAGGAAGAACTGGAGGAGCTGGTTGAGGCGGCGCGGAAACTGGACTCCGCCACGACCGATGTCGACAACCCCCACGAAAAGGCAGAGGAACTGACAGAAGAGGCAGAGGAAGTCAAGGAGGAGGTACAAGGGCTCAAGGACACGATACAGGACGCCGAACAGGACGCAGATGCGCGCCGGGAGGCCGAGAGACAGCTCGAACATGCAGAGGACGACATCCACCAAGCAGCCAGGGAGCTGTTCGAGGCGGAGAAGGAGCTTGACGGTGTAGGTGACCTCGAAGACAGACTACCTGATCAGCCCTTGGAACAAGCCCAGGAAGAGGTCGAGGAGAACCTCCGGAAGAAGCAGGAGAAATGCACTGCACTGTCCAAGGAGCTAGAAGGACTGGAAGAGGTGCTTGAGAGCGGAGAGTGCGACAGGTGCGGAAGACCCATCGAAGACCATGAGTCATACGAGCAGAAGGTGGAAGAGACGAAACAGTCACTCAAGGATGCGCAGGAGAACAGAAGAGAACTGAACGAGCGCAAAGCCGAGCTCGAGGATCTTCAACAGGACCTAGCGAAAAGGGAATCAGAGAAGAGGAGCAGAGGAGAGGAGGAGCTAGAGGATGCACAGACCAGAAGAAAGAAGCCCAAGAGACGCTTGAAGACACCGAGGGGGTGGATTTGAATGCTCTGCGCAAAGTGAAATCCGAGAAGGAAAGGAATCTCGCCCGGAAGAACGAAAAGGCGCAGAACCTGAAACAACAAGCCAGAGAGGTCTCGGACCTCAAACAGAAGAAAAGCGAAATAGAACAGGGAATCGAGGATGTTCCCGAGGAGCCTGAAGACGCCTTCGAACAGGTATCAGAAGAGCTCTCAGGGCTGCGGAGCACACGGCAGAGCCTGAAGACCTCCATCGGCAAGGACGAGGAGAAGCTAAAAGGTCTACGGGACAGGGCCTCCGAGAAGAGGGACGAAGCCCAACAGCATGAAGAGGATCTGGAGGATGTGGAGACCGAAATAGAGGGACTGGAAGAGCTGGAGCAGCGCGTGAACGAGGTAGAGGAGGCGCTGGAGATATACGGGCAGGCAGGGAACGCAGTTCGCGAGAACCTGGCGCGGAAGCTCGAGGCCAAGGTCTTCGAGTGGTACAAGCAACTGGCGGCAAGTCACGAGTTCAAGCAGCTGCGCATCGACCCCGAGGACTACCAGCTCCGTGGAGTACCGGACGGCGCAGACCAAGAGTACTCCATCTCGGACTACCAGGGCGGAGGCCAGCGCACGCTCACCGCGCTCGCCTACCAGCTCGCTATCGCGGAATCAACAGGACGCACCTCCCTCCTGATGATAGACGAGCCCACCGACGCCACCGACAGCGACAACCGCAACAGACTCCTGGAGATGATACACCAAGCCGTCGACAGCTTCAACCAGATAATCCTCATAACCCACCACGGAGCCGGACGGGAAAAGGCCGAGCACATCATACGGGTCGACAAAAAAGGCGACACATCACA
>GL982569.1:102856-119572 GCA_000220355.1 Candidatus Nanosalinarum sp. J07AB56 | reverse complement strand
ACGTAGAACTCGGAGTAAAGGATCTGGTGGTGGAGACCGACGAGGACATAGTCTGGAACACCACCGAAACCTTCGCACCGCAGCTCACGGTCGGCGAGAACCAGCTCCAGATAAACACTGAAAAGGAAGGTGTGCTCGACTACAGACTCCAGTGGACCGAGTGCAGAGACCCTGTGAGATCACCCAGACCGACTGGCGGCCGGGTTCTCGGGGTATCGCTCGGCAACGGTCTGTCACTTGAGACCAGATGTGACAGAGACCTAAGGATTAGGTTTTACGATGCAGACAGCCAGGCACTTCTAGGCGAGGACCGGACTCGAGGAACCGGAGAGACAGCCTCCAGCGGATCTCTAAATCTACGGTCTGGCAGCCGCCTCAACTGGTACGCGAAGGTGTGTGATGTGGATCAAGACGCGTGTCACAGGACTGCCACCTACAGCTTCAGTATAGGTAGTCCGAACCGCGGGCTGTCTAACGCAGAGACGCGAGCCATACCAGGGTTCAGAGAGGTCATCCGGGACGAGGATTTCAACCAGACCGGGCAGAAGAGGTCTGATAGACCCAGCTCTAGGGCATACGTCAACAAGATAGAGGACGACAGCGACCAGTTGGAGTACGGCCCAAAGTGGAACAACAGCAACGGAAGTGAGAAGAACGCCGATCAGTACGCCCTCACCCCTAGCCCAGCGTGGACGATTTCGAACAGGGGCAAGCCGTACCCGCCTCCTTCGGACTCCGGGGACTACCGAGCCACTTTCTATCGATACCCGTCCGACCCAGGGAGAAGAACCGAAATCAGCGATCCGTCGATACCGAAGCGCGACAAGGTGTTCGGTAACAGCCTTGGGGTCGTGGCTGCCGAGGACATCAGGCGCGACATCGATGGGGATGGAGACAAAGAGCTCGTGGCACGGGAAGGGACAGGTGTGTGGATAGACCCCGATGAGGTCGAGAAGACCAGGAACGGGGAGTACGAGTACACCGGGCCCGGAAGCTGGCGTCAAAAGTTCCTGTCGTTCAATATGGATGTGACAGGGCCTGACAGCGGGCTCGGGTACGACAGGGATTCGCCCGGTCCAATCATATACCGCGAGGACAGAAAAACAATCATAAGTGACATACACTGGCAGAGAGAACCATGAGTAGAAAGGCACTGTTTGCCGCAGCGCTGCTGGTAGCTCCGCTCGCGGCCGGACAGAGCGGTTCTATTGCGGACGGACTGGAACAGCCTGTATGTGGCGATGACCAAAGCGAGTTCCTTGTTGAGGAGCTGGGTGAGACCGATAACTCCGGTTTGAAGGATGGAGAGTATGGTTGTACCACGAACAAGAACACCTGCTTCTTCGCGGACGGATCCGAGAGAGAGTTCCTGCAGCAGGGAGAGTACAGACAGGCAAATGAACAGGGGGAGCCTGAGGAGAGGTTCAAAGACGACAGAGAGATGTGCTTCAGGCAGCCCGGAGACCCTTTCGGTGCATTCTACGATCAGGACTACAGCTTCAGAACCTGCAACACCAACGGCCTATACGGCAGCCCAGGGATCAGATACTTTGACTCAACGTACGTGACGCAGTACCCGTACGCAGTGACCGGCGGCATAGACGACGACCTGAACCCGTACCTGGAAGGAAAGGGGGTGCCAACAAGGCAGCACAATGTGTCAGCTGAAGATTTCGAGGACGACAGCTCTGTCGGTAGTCCCGTGGAGTCCGGAACCAATTACAACAGGGTTGTGACCCTCGGATTCTGTGGAGGCGACGACGGCTCGGAGTACTTGGCCTCGCAGATCTGCCGTGCCGATGTATGTGAGACGGACAGGACTCACTTCGGTGTTGCGAAGGAGCAAGGTTCCTGCGTATACGATGGTAGGGACATCTACAGCGATGTACCCCCGCCGGTAGACGGCGACAAGCACAAGAGACAGCTCTACGGTCCCGGCGACAGCATCACCCTGGACTACAGGCAAAAGCAGACCATCACGTGCGTGGGGGGAGAGTGGTACGAGGAGGGACCAATAATCTTCGACAGGGAAAACATCACAGTCCCGCTCGGAGGCACCGTCACAGCCGGGTTTGCCGTTGTGAACCTCGGCGACCTACCAACCGAGTATAGTGTGGAGCTTGGCCAGGACACTACAGCGGAACGATTCTCGAGGTTCGAGTCAGAGACCGGTAGCGACTTCACAGTTGAGGTGTCTCCAAAGGAGTCGAGGGATTTCGGCGTGAGCATACGCGGGCAGAGGGAGGACATAGACTCGCAGGTGGAGGTAGCAGCCGAGACAACAGGCCTTACGTCAAACGAGAGAGGGAGCGACGAGCTCGACGTATCAGTCGTTGAGACAAACGCCTCTCCAGCCAACGTGACACAGTACAGGGAGGAGAGAAACATTCCAGGTATCACGGGCATAGAGATTCTGGCACTGATGGCACTTGCTGCATCGGCTTTCCTATTCCGATCCCTGTAGGATGCGGTACAGACAACGGTGCGAGTTTAATATCTGGCCTCCGTCCGTACCATGTGAGCCAAGAGCTCGGCGTGACTGTAGACAAGGAGAACGACATCCACGAGTGGTACAGACAGGTCGTTATGAAGGCGGACCTGGCTGACTACGGCCCGGTGCAGGGCACGATGATCGTGAAGCCGTACGGCATGAAGCTGTGGAGCTCGATACGGTCGGAGTTCCAGGACAAGATCGACAACGAGGTCGACAACGCCTACTTCCCGCTCTTCATACCGGAGCGCCTGCTGGACAAGGAGGAGGACATAGTCGACGGGTTCGGCGCCGAAGTAGCCTACGTGGAGGACGGCTCCGAGAAGGACATGGAGGAGAGGGTGGCGATCAGGCCGACCTCGGAGTCCATCGTCACGGACTTCTTCTCGGACGAGATACGGAGCCACCGCCAGCTACCATACCGCCTTAACCAGTGGGCGAACGTGGTGCGGTGGGAGGTATCGGACACAAGACCTTTCCTGAGAACCCGGGAGTTCCTGTGGCAGGAGGGACATACGGTGCACGAAACCCACGAGGAGGCAGAGGCAGAGGCGAGAAAGCGCCTCAAGCAGTACGAGGAGATCGTGGAAGAACACCTGGCGATCCCATCGGTACTCGGTTACAAGCCCGAGCACGACAAGTTCCCGGGAGCGGACTACACATACACCATCGAAACCCTGATGCCGGACGGACGCAGCATACAGTCCGGAACGAGCCACAACCTAGGCCAACACTTCACAGAGGCCTTCGACGTCACCTACGAGGACGAGAGCTCGGAGGAGAAGACCGCGTACACCACGTCGTGGGGAATCTCAACGAGACTGATCGGATCCCTGATACTGGCGCACGGGGACGACAACGGACTTAGGCTGCCGCCAACCATCGCACCGATACAGGTAGTTGTAGTGCCGATCTACCAGGACGACAACAAGGAGGAAGTACTGGAGTTCAGCAGGGAGGCGGAGAACGAGCTCAAGGGAATTCGAACCGAGGTAGACCGGAGAGATCACCGGACACCGGGCTACAAGTTCAACGAATGGGAGCTCAAAGGCGTGCCGCTGAGAATCGAGATAGGGCCAGACGAGGCGGAATCCGGAACCGCAACACTAGTGAGGAGGGACACCGGCGACAGAGAGGAGGTCGAGATCGACAGGCTTGGTGACCGCGTTGACGAACTGATGGCTGGAATCCAGGAACAGATGTACCGAGAGCTCGAAACGTACCAGGAGGACAACATCCGCACGGCGGAGTCCAAGGAGGAGATGCTCGGCACGATAGGCAGAAGCCGTGGATACGTACGCGCCAAGTGGTGCGGCAGCGAGTCCTGCGAGGCGGAAATCAAGGACGAGGTGGCGGCAGAGATAGTTGTGCTACCGTTCGAGGAGGACTCGAGCCCCGAAGCCGTCCAAAGTGGAGGAACAGTGGAGGGCGAGTGTGCGGTGTGCGGCGGAGAGGCTCGAAAGTGGGCTTGGTACGCAAAGAACTACTGACGCCACATGTGTCTGTCCGCCAAGGTTGTGATGACGGGTTTATTTAAGATATTGATTCCAATTAATTAGTAGTATAGAGGAGATTTTTTTGAAACAGCAAGAGTCTATGGATTCGGAGGCGGAGAAACTAAAAACCGGCACCACAACGATAGGCGTTGTCACGGACGAGGGGGTCGTGCTTGCGGCCGACAGGAGGGCGTCGCTGGGACGACTCGCCTCCTCGAAGACAGCAAAGAAGATCTTCGAGCTCGATGACAACCTCGGCCTGACGATAGCCGGCTCGGTAGGTGACGCACAGAAGATAGTACGAACTATGAGAAGTCAGCTCAAGCTCCAGAAACTGGAGACCAAGGAGCTGTCGGTGAACGCAGCGGGAACGCTACTCTCCAACATCCTCCACGCAAACAAGTACACACCTTTCATGAATCAGTTCATCCTCGGCGGCGTCGGAGACGACGGCGGAGTCCTGTACTCACTGGGACCAGCCGGAAGCCTCATGGAGCACAACCAGTACACCGCAACCGGTTCCGGAAGCCAGGTTGCCTACGGAGTACTGGAAGACGGCTACGAGGAAGAGCTCGACCATCAAGAGGCGATCAAGCTCGCGACCCGCACGGTACAGGCAGCGATGGAGCGAGACACGGCCTCCGGAGACGGCATCATGGTAACCGAGATAACGGAAGACGGATTCGAGGTACTGGAGGAGAAGGAGGTAGAGTCCCAGCTCGCGTAGAGGACGAGAGAGCATATCGAACATCTATGGAAGACATTGAACGAGTAAAGAGCAAGCTACCCAGAGGCACATCGGTGGCTGATGCCAAGTACGAGGGCAGCGACATCGTCCTGTACGTCGACACCGAGGACTTCTTCGTCGACCACCACGACAGGGTCAGCCAGATAGTCTCGGACGTGAAGAAGCGCGTCCACATCAGGCCGTCGAAAGACCTGTTCAAACAGCCAGAGACCGCCAGAGCGAGAGTCAAAGAACTGTGCGGAGACCACGTCGAGGAGATGATATTCCAGCCCGAGCTCGGGAAGGTCATAATACGCACCGGCTCACCGGAGAGAATCGACAACCCCAGCAAGACACGCGAAATACGCGAGGAGACGCTCTGGAAGCCCCAAGTCGAGAGAACACCTGCCATAGACTCGAAGTATGTCAACAGGGCCAGAGAGCTGACCGTGGAGGATCCAGAATTTCGGAAGGAGTTCCTCAACGAGGTCGGGGAGAAGATACGCCGCGAGTCGGACGACGAAGAGTGGGTCCGGGTGTCGTCCCTAGGGGGCTTCAGACAGGTGGGACGGAGCTGCGTGCTTGTGCAGAGCGAGACATCGAACGTCCTGCTTGACTGCGGAATCGACCCCTCCGCAGAGGAGGGTTCACGCAACAACTTCCCGCATCTGGACGCCCCGGAGCTGGATATCCCAGCGCTCGACGCCGTCGTGCTCTCCCACGCCCATATGGATCACATGGGTATGATACCCTATCTCTACCGCATGGGGTACGACGGACCGCTGTACTGCACGGCACCGACCCGCGACCTCATGATAATGCAGACCCTCGACTACATAGACATAAGCCACAGCGAGCAGGCCTCGGCACCGTACGAGTCCAAGCACATCAAACAGGCGGTCAAACGAACCATCACACCCGAGTACGGCAAGGTAACCGACGTCGCGCCCGATATCAAGCTTACCCTTCGAAACTCCGGCCACATCATCGGGTCTTCAATCGTCCACATGCACATCGGGGACGGCCTACACAACCTGCTCTACACCGGCGACTACAACTACGACGACAGCCACATGCTCAGGCCCGCCTCAACCGACTTCCACCGCGTGGAGACAGTCATAACAGAGTCCACGTACGGAGGGCGCGACGACGAACAGCAGCCACGGAACCAAGCCCAGAAACAGTTTCTGTCGAAGATGAAGCAGACGCTGGCCAAAGGAGGTAAGGTGATCGTACCGGCCTTCGCCGTCGGCAGAAGCCAGGAAATACTCGGCGTAATGGCGGACGAGCTCAGTCACGAACACTTCGACGCCACCGTCTACCTCGACGGCATGATACGCGACGCCAACGCGCTACACACGGCTTACCCTGAGTACCTGTCGAAGAAGATACAGAAGAAGATATTCGCCGGGAACTCGCCTTTCACAGACGACCAGATACGCAGCATCTCGAGCCACGAGGAGCGAAAACAGGCGTTCGAAGATCCCTCGTGCGTGGTGCTCACGACCTCAGGGATGGTAACAGGAGGACCCATTATGTCCTACCTGAAGAAGGAAGCGTCGCGGAGCGACAACACCCTCATATTCGTCGGCTACCAAGCGGACGGAACGCTCGGCCGCAGAATACTGAACGGAGCCAACCAAGTAGAGATAGACGGCGAAAGGGTGGAAGTAGACATGAACGTGGAGAACGTCTCCGGTTTCTCAGCCCACAGCGACCGCGAACAGATAAAGGACTTCGTGCGCAGCCTAGACGGCAGAGCCGATCACGTGTTCTGCAACCACGGAGAGACCAAGAAGTGCTTCCAGCTCGCCTCCTCAATCTACAAGTCACTGAACGTATCGACCTCGGCGCCCGACAACCTCGAGGTCAATCGCCTGAACTAGGATTCAGGCGCAACACGTTTTATGACACAAACACGCACAACGAACTAGTGGTATACGAGGTCAAGTGCAGCGAGTGCGGCAAGATCATGGAGTTCGGTGGAAGCAAACCAGGGGAAAACGAGTTCGACAACCGTGACCCGCTACCCGAGGACGCCATGAAGTTCAATGGACAGACATACTGCCGCGAGTGCGTCAAAGAGTTCGTGGAGTTCGGCACGGGAGACGTAAAGGCTAGAATAGATCAACTCGAGGACACGGTGAAGAACCTGAAACAGGATCTTGGTTTCGAGAAAGGACTAAACGACTAGCCTGTCCATTAGCCCTCGCTGCGCGCAATGCTGGCGTAGCTCGGCGAGGCAATAATCCAGTCCTCGTCCACACCAGCCATGTCGCCGTCCACGGACTGTACCGTCTTCCTCAGGCGCTTGACCGCACGCTTGAGGTTGCTCATATCCCTGCCGCGGAGCTGTTTGATGTTGACCCATACAATATCTCCGTTGCGCAGGTGTTTCTGGGCTCTGTCGACGTCGTCGAGCTCATTGAGGGTCTCAGCTCTGATAGTTACATCCCTGTTCTCGGCGTCCGACGGCTCAGCGTCGAGCTCCACAAACTCACTGTTGTCTGGCGTGGGTTCATCGTTCTCCTCCGACTTCAAGAAGTCCAGTGCCATGGCTGTGTCTATCCTCTAACAGTACATGACTGGAACGACATTTAATAGTTCTCTATCCCTCGAGGTTCTCAACCTTCGAGGCCAGGTTCCATACCTCAGTGCGCATGTGCTGGGAGATGTTCGGGTCGTTGCCAATCTCTTGGAGTATGGAAGCGGCCGAGTTCGCCCTCACAGACAGCTCTCCCTCGCCGCCCAACTCGTCGACCGCCTCTCGCATCTTGTGTGACACGTCATCGGGTATCTCGGGGTCGTCCGTGAGGCGTTCTATCCTCGTCTTAACAGACTGCGCTGATGCCATGCCAAGGATTAGCCCTCCTGCAGCTGGCTCTGCGTCTGCTGCAGCTCTTCCTGAAGGTTCTGCTCTCGCCTCTCGAACTTGTCCTTCCTGGCTTCCAGTAGCTCGGTTCTGTCGTCCAGCTCTTCTTCGAGGTCGTCCTTGTCGCGCTCTATCATTACGCTGCCGACCTGCCTGAACACAGTTGAGTCGTCCTTATCTTCCAAGGCATCGAGAGCCTGCCGCGACTCCTGCAGTTCCGTCTCCGCCTCTTCTCTCTGCTGTGCGACTTCTTGAAGTTTCTGTTGTTTCTGCTGTAGCTCCATCAGTGCTTGCTTGGAATTCTCCATTCTATCTATTCATCACCTTGTCGTGTAGCATCGAGAGCCTGAACGTAGTGTCGTTGCACGCTCTCAAAATCCCCAGTGATTGGGCGTCAATGTCCACTATCAGACCCTTCTCGTGTTCCTCGACTTGGTACGATGCCTTTCCGCCATCCCTGAGTGAGGGTTCGATGCTTCTCCGTGCCGTCTCAGGTCTGTCGACCTCGAGCCGGTTTCTCGAGTTCATTCCGCCGGTACGTGGTCGGGGTCGTCGCTGCGCTGTTTGAACAGCACTCTGTGACTGCACTTTGGACATATGACCTTGTCTTCTACGGGATTGACCTCGATTTCCTCTTTGCACTTTGCGCATACGTAACCTGGCATTAGTCGTCTAGTTCCTCCTTCGCTGCCTCGAGTTCTTCGGTTTCGACCTGTAGTGCTCTGTCAAGCATCTCGGCGGCGCCGCTGTCCGGTTCATACGCCCCGCCCGCAAACTTCTCGCCGCACTTGCCGCAGACCCAGATCGCGGAAGATTCCTTCTCTATTCTATCTGCACCGCATTCGGGGCACTGGTCGTCGTACTCGGTTGTCTGGTCGTAGTTTCTGCGTACCTTTGAACCGTACCTAGGTCCGAACTTGCCGGACGTCCTGGCTTCGCTCACTGCTCCAGAACCTCCCTCAGCATCTCGGATTTCTGCTCAGCTATCTCGACCGCTTCGGTGACGTCGGAGAGTTCCATTGAATCGTCGCCACCCTTCTGCATCGCTACGATGTTGCCGTCCTCCGTGAATGCTATTGTGAGTCGGGCACCGAGCGCCTCCTCCTCCCTAGATGTCGTGTCAAAAAGCAGGTTGTCGCCGATTCTGCGCCCTGTGGCCGTGATTGGAACGGATTCCATGGGTATGTCGCTTCCCTCTTCAGGCTGCTCCCTTAACAGGCCTTCTTCTTCGTTGTAGTCTGGTAGGAATCCGTCCTTCAGCGATGCCATGGCTCCGAGCGCGGCCGCGTCCAACAGATTGCCGTCGTCGTTGAGGACGTGTACATCTATGAACAAGGTGTAGACTTTCTCTCCTTCCTCGATACACAGCTCTTCGAAGTCCACCGCAGGTGCTTCGCGGATTCCTCTGTCCACTACCCTCGCGAGCTCGACTCCTGGTTCCTGTGGAGGGCCTGATTCGTACTCCCTGGCGGCCATGGGTGCGAGCTCCGCGTTCGTGACGAGGGTGCCGGCGTCCGGCCTGTCGTCGTACGGTTCCTCAACGTCCACCTTGAGGCCGACAACCAGCTGGGTGTCGCCGATAGACACGTAGGCCGATCCCTCAGCGGTCTCGTTGATGTAGCCTGTTTCCAGTTCGATTTCTCTGTACTCGTGCGGCTGGCGTCCGTCCAGTCTCTCGCCTTCGTCCGCCAGACTCCTTATCGTCTTGTTGTTCAGTTCCATTCTATTCTGTGTCCTCCGTCAGTGCTTCGCGCTGCATACGGTGCAGGTTCTCGCATCCCGTCTCCGCCAGCTGCACGGCTTCCTCTACCGTTCCGGGCGGTATGTCGCCGTCCATCTGCAGCAGCGTGACCTCCTCGCCACCGTTGACTGTCGCTATCGGTATGTCGGCGTTTCCGTGCTTGTCCTCTGGACCATCGACGTCCAGGACAACCGTGTCGTCGACCACGCCTGCTGCGCAGGCGGAGACGAGGCCCTCCATAGGTATTCCGGCGTCCGCGAGAGCCAGTGAGGCGGCGTTGATACCTGTCACGCGTGTTCCTCCGTCGCTCTCTATTATCTCCATTGAGATGTCGATACCTGCGTTCGGAAACTCGTGTAGGTCCACTGCAGGAGCGAGCGCCTTCTTCGAGACAAGACCTATCTCCTTCGCCCTCCTGTTCGGTCCGGGGCGCATCCTGTCGTCTACGGAGAACGGCGCCATGTTGTAGCGCATCTTGATGACCGCGCGGTCTGGCTCCTGCAGGTGCTTGGGGTGGAGTTCCTGCGGGCCGAAGACCGATGCCACTACACGGGTGTTTCCTGTCTCCACTCGCGCAGACCCTTCGGCGTTCTCCAGGACATCCACCTCCATTGAGGTCTCCCTCAGTTCGTCTCTTTTGCGTCCGTCGAGCCTGTTTCCATCCTCGTCTATAAACTCCATTTCTTGTTCAGCCATTCAAATCAGCCTCCATCAGATCCTCTGCGGATTTCATAAGATGCGGTCTGTCCGCTACCTCTCCCACGTTCTTGAGGGCCTCTGCAGCCTTCACGTGTTCTCCTCCCTGTATCCAGACACGACCGTTTTGACCTGCAATCATGCTGGTGTCGGTCTCTTCCTTCAGTTCCCTGATTATGTTGCCGCCCTTACCTATCAGCGCGGAGACCTTGCTGGGCGAAATCTCTTCTATCCTACCAGACTCCAGAGTCCTGCATCTTCTGTCGTCCATTGTCAGGTTGACATCGAAACCTTCGGAAACACTGGAAACCTTGACTACGATTGCGTCGCCGACATCGTAGTACTCGGTGAGCTCATCTTCGTCGAGGTCGATATACTCGTCCACCGCTCCGTCCACCTTCATCATGCCTTCGTACGGCGAGTTGAGGTCGACCATCCAGGAGGAATAGCGCACGGCCTTCACCTCGCCGATGACTATGTCTCCCTCTTGAGGAATGTATCTTCCGTTGCTCGGCCTAACCGACACCGTTCCCTCTTGGTAGCGGACTATGCCAGCGTATCTTGACCTCAGTTTTTCGCCGTCTTCGTATACCCCGTTTCCGGCCTCGGCCGTGTCTCCTTCGAATACCGTGTCGCCCGGGGCTACTTTCTGTCTGTTGTCAAACTTCTGTGTCATTTGTTGATTGTACACCGTGTAGCGGCCAAGTCAGATTTCTCTGTCTCTTTCGCTTGTCATTAGTAACTTTGCAATTCTTTTAAGTAGCGCGCAGGGTTATTTGACCTCTTTCATCTCCGTCTGGCCTCCGGTCATCTCCTGTAGCTCTTGCCGTAGTTCCTCGAGCACACCAGCAGGAAGGGTGATGCGAGCGGTGAAGTAGCTGTCTTTCCACTGTTCGTCCTCTATGTCCGCCACCTGCTGAATTCTGTCGTAGGCCTTACCGGTTTCGTCCGCGGGGATGCGCAAGGCCACGGTCTTCTCATCAAGCGATATCGGTATGATGGGCTTCAGGAGGTCAACCGCCTCCTCGAACCTCTCGTTCAGATCCGCATCCCAACCGACGTTGATCCCGGTTTCGTCCAGCGCGTTCTCTATCCTCTGTGGGGGATGAGGATTGCCTGTCCGCGGGTTCTGCGCTCTCCTAGATATCATGTCGACCAGCTTCCTGTACTTCTCGTCCCGCATCTCCGCCTTCTGCTCCGTCGTCAACTGCATATCACCGGAGGCGAAGACCTGTTCGGCGGCCTCCATCACGTTCCGAGTACCGAACTCGTTCTCGAGCTCCTCCGGCGAGGCCCTGTCACCCTTTCCGGCATCGGTGAAGACCTCCTGGACAAACAGTAGACGGGAGATGTCGTGTTCCTGGCCCTCCAGCTTCGATTCCTTCGCGAGCTCCGGCTCAACCAGTATTTCGAAGCGCTTGCCGTCATCGAAGGCGACCCTGACGGCGTCGCTGGTGTCCATCAGATGTCTGCGGCGTCCTCGAGATCCTCCGGAGACATGCGGTGGTAATTATCGTCCTCCGACACCACCGACAGCTCGAAGTTCTCTGCCTCGAGCTCCTCGTCCTCGTCGCCCTTCTGAAGCGCCTCTACGGCGAGCTCTATGGCGTCCTCCTCCGACATTTCGGGCTCGTGGTTCTCGCGCAGGACCTCGGTCGCTTCCTCGCCGTTCCTGCCGATGGCCACGGCCTTGTACTGGTTCAGGGTTCCGGAGGGATCCGTCTGGTAGACATGGGGCTTGTCGTCTCTGACTCCGCCCACGATGGTCGACACGCCAAACGGCCTGACGCCTCCGTACTGGGTGAACTGCTGGCACTTGTCCGCCACGAACTTCGACAGCACGTTCATCGGAATCGGCTCGTCGTAGGTCATCAGGTACTTCTGCGCTTCGTCCCGAGAGTCGTCCACCAGAGTTCTGCCGTCGGCAACGAGACCCGACGTCACCAGACCGGCATGATCCTCGATCTTGAACACCTTCTCCGGGTTCCTAACACGCAGGTCGTCCACCTTCCGCGTGGCAGCCAGCACCACACCATCCTCGCACGTCAGGCCTACAGCCGTCGCGCCCTTCTTAACCGCCTCCTTGGCATACTCCACTTGGAAGAGCCTTCCGTCCGGCGAGAAGATGGTTTTACCTCGGTCATATTGCTGTTGCTGCTGGTTAGTCATCTGCATCATTTGTTGAGCTCTACACATCGAAAGTGAACGTCGAGTCTTTTAATTCGAATCCGGAGAAATACGTGTGACCGAAGACGTTAGCATGGTGAGAGAAAGGGTCGAGAAACTCTTCGATGAACAGGATCGACAGCACTCCGGTTTCGCGTGGATGTACGAGAACCACATCAGGTTAGTGGAGGAGGAAGCGAGCGGGCTCCTCAACGAGCACGGAGCTGATGAGAAAGTGGTGAAGCTGGCAGCTCTGCTCCATGATATCGGTTACCTCAAGGACTACAGAAACCACGAGCAGGTGGGCTTCGAGAAGGCACAGGAGGTGCTCGACAATCTGGGTATCGAGCTCTCGAAAGACAGATTGGCTCTTCTGGATGGAGCAATAAGCCAGCACGGATACTCAGGAAACCCGGAAGGGATCGAGGCACGGATCGTGGCGTCTGCCGACGCGCTCTCGCACCTTAGACCGCGTTTCTGGGCTGCGAACGCCAAGAAGGACGACAAGCCTCTGCCTGAATTTTATGACTGGATGGAGCACAAGATAGAGAGGGATCTGGATAAAATCTGCCTGGAGGAAGCACAAGAGAAGGCAGCCAACCGTGTCAGTAGCTACAGCCCAAATCTCAGGCCCTGAAAAGGTTCAGTAGGCGTCAGTCCTCCGAGCTGTTTTTAGTTTTCGCCGAGACAGATTGTCTGTGGACCACTAGCTCAGGGGTTAGAGCACCGTCCTTATACGGACCTCACGCGGAAAACCTGCCGAGAGGCCTGCGTGTTGCCTTGTGACAGGCGGCGGTCCCGGGTTCGAATCCCGGGTGGTCCATGCTACACCAGTTCGTCTACCTTTGCGGCGCAGATGAAGTCGTTCTCGTGCAGCCCGTCTATCTTGTGGGTGTAGAACCGGACGGTGGCCTCGCCGTATGTGAACTCTATCTCGGGGTGGTGTCCCTGTTCCTCAGCTATCTCGGCGACCTCGTTCACGAACTTGAGCGTTTCTTCGAAGTTGTCGAAGTCGAGTTGGCGCTGGACGTGGTGGTCGTCAACCAGCTCCCAGTCGCCGTGGATCTCGTCCATGTGCTGCCTGATTTCGACTTTTCCGAGCTTGTCGGCGTCGCCTCTGCACGCGGTGCAGACCTGGCTTGACAGATTCTCCGGCATGTCTGTAGTTGTCACGCCATCTGTTAAGACGGTTGGGAGAGGCTACTTGATGACCACTCCTACACCGTCCGCCTCGATGTGGTCTCCCTCGCCGGTGTACTCGCGGGTCTCCTCAACGGTGAAGTTCTCGGGGGCTATCATGTGTCCAGCGACGCGGAGGTGACCAGAGTCGATGCTCCAGTCGTTGTCGTCCAAGGCGTCGTCCACCTCGCCCAGATCATCGCCCAGCTTGGGTCCAAGTGTCTCGTAGTCGAGTCCGATGTGGGAGATGGTCTTCTCGAGTCTGTCGCTGTCGGGCACGGAGACAACAGATTCCGCGTGAACCGTGTCCGCAATCGCCGCCTCGAAGCCGGAGGTGTCGGCGAGCACCTCGACCCGCCCTAGTTCCGCGCTGAGGGACATGTCGTTCTGGTTCTTGTACTGACGGAGCGCCGAGATCGCCTTCATCGCCCGTTGCCCGGTTTCGATATCTGCGTCGGTTTCGGTGGTCTGCGGCCAGTCCTGGAGGTGAACCGAGGCGTCGCTGTACATCTCGCTGTAGACCTCCTCCGTGATATGCGGCAGTATGGGAGCCCAGGCCCTCAGCAGCTTCTCGTGGACATGCCTGAGTGTGTGCTCGGCGGCACGATCCTCGCCGTTCTGTAGCCTCTGCTTCGCGACCTCGAGGTAGTCGTCGCAGAACGTGTGCCAGAAGACCTGACGTAGCTCCCTTCGCGCGGCATCGTACCTGTGCTCGCGCATGTGCTCAGTTATCTCCTCCAGCGACCGATCCAGCTCCGCCTTCATCCACCTGTCGACTGGTTGCAGTGAGTCTTCGTCCACGTCGAGGGTTCCTTGTGTGAGCTGGTGCACGAGCTTGGACGCGTTCCATATCTTCCTCACCATCTTCTCACCTGTCTCTATGTCCTTGCGCTTCAGTGGGAAGTCGTTACCTACCGACGTCGAGGTACACCAGTACCTTATTCCGTCGGTGGAGTAGTTCTCCATCAGCTCGCTCGGAGGCGTGTAGTTGCCTTTCGACTTCGACATCTTCTCGCTGTCCTCGTTCAAGACATGGCCGTTGATCAGCACGGAGTCGAAAGGTGTCTCTCCTGTGTGTTCCAGGCATTTGACTACGGTGTTGAACAGCCAGAAGCTTATGATGTCGTGGCCCTGGGGCCGGAGGTTCGCGGGATAGAGCTGGGGCCGCTCCATAGAATATTCCTCTTCTTCCGGGTCCCAGTCCCAGCCCGCGTTTATCAGGGGTGTCAGCGAGCTTGTTGCCCAGGTGTCGAGCACGTCTCTCTCGGGATCGAAGCTGTCGTGGCCGCACTCCGGACAGGAGTCGACCGGTGCGTCGTCCTCGATCGGGTCGACAGGAAGGTTCTGCTTGTCGGCCACAACCGGTTCATCGCAGTGACCGCAGTACCAGACCGGGAAAGGTATGCCGGAGTCGCGCTGCCGCGAGATAATCCAGTCCCACTCCAACCCCTCGATCCAGTGACGGTACCTGGTGAACATCTTCTCGGGATACCAGTCCATCTCGCGTCCGGCCTCGAGGTAGTCCTCCTTCCTGTCAAGTATCTCGATATACCACTGCTCCGACACCCTGAACTCGACCGGGTGGTCGCAGCGCTCATGGGTTCTTATCGTATGGGATATCTGCTCTTCGCCCCACCAAGTGGTTCTCGTCCTCGAGGCGGTCGACAATCTCGCTGTTTGCCTCATCCGTCGACATTCCCTCGAGATCCTCCGCCAGCTCGGTCATCCTGCCGTTCTCGTCTATGGCAACCCGGAGATCGAGGTCGTGTGCACGGTACCACTCGATATCGGTCTGGTCTCCGAAGGTGCAGCACATCACGAGGCCGGAGCCGGTATCCATGTCAACGCGCTCGTCCTCCATTATCGGGACCTCGTGGCCGAACAAGGGGACCTCCGCCCTCTCACCAGCCAGGTGTGACTCGTCCGAGTCCGGGTGTACGAACACCGCGACGCACGCCGGAAGCAGCTCCGGTCTCGTCGTCGAGATAACGAAACCTCCACTGGAGACCAGGTCAAACTCGATGTCGTAGAAACCCGTTTCCTCCTCATCGTCCTCCATCTCAACCTGGGAGATAGCGGTGCCGCACTCCGGACACCAGATCGTTGGCGCCTCCTCCCTGTACTCTCTACCCTTCTCATAGAGGTCGATGAACGACAGCTGCGAGGTTCTCTGAACCCGGGGCGAGATCGTCTTGTATGTGTTGTTCCAGTCCATCGAGAAGCCAAGTCCCTGCATCTTCTCCGTGAACCTGTCCTCGTAGTCTCGGCACACCTCACGGCACTTGTCTTGGAACTCTCTGCGCGAGAAATCCTGGTGCTCCACATCCAGCTCCTTCTCCGTCAGTCGCTCCGAAGCTATGCCGTTGTCGTCGTATCCGAAGGGAAACAGAACGGATTCCTCCGACATCCTCCGGAACCTGGCGGCGAAGTCCTGCAACGTGTGCTGATAGAGATGTCCCATGTGGAGGCTGCCTGACACCGTCGGCGGCGGCGTGTCAATTGCGTAGACCTTGCTGTTCCCATCGTACGCATATGTTTCCTGCTCAACCCATTTCTGCTGCCACTTCCGTTCAACTTCACTCGTTCGTAGTTCTTCCATCTGTGCTGTTTCCCTAAGGCGCCGTGGACGTTATTAAGTTGGTTCCTGCCACCACAAGCATTATATGTTTGGCCTATAAAGTAACAACATGTCAGCAGCTGCGCAAAGCACGAGCCAGCCATCAGGTTCTCCACAAGAGCCATCTCTCGGTACGGGAGAGATGGACGAGACCTACGACTTCTCTGACATTGAGAATGAGTTAGAGGGTAGTTACGAAACAACAATCGAGGCCATAGGAGACCCGCATGACACTGACCTAGATGCCTACAGGCGCGCACAGGAAGAGAAAGAAACCCCGGATGTCTACGTAGTGACAGGAGATATGGGAGAGGCTAAGGAAGGGGTAGACGAGTATAAGTCGGCCTTGGAAGACAATCTAGAGGCTCTCAGTGACCTTGATGCGCCGGTTACAGTCACGCCAGGCAATCACGACGCCCAAGGAACAAGCCCTGGACAGAAGCTCCGGGAAGAACTGGGAGAGGATTTCTTCGAAGATAAGGTATCGGAATACGACGGTGTACATTATCTGAAGGAGGACTCAATGAAAGTCGGAGATACGACCATAATAGGCGGGACAGACCATTTCAGGCCTGAGATACCTCAAGAACTCCTGGGAGGGCCAGACCCCGAGGAATATGACTACAGTTTGGAAGAGGTGGCCGAAAAGATTGAACAACACCAATCACCGGACTACGGTTTGTTAGGTAGTCTGGTGTCGAAGACTCCGGTCTTAGGCGACGTGTTTGACT
>GL982569.1:101504-102836 GCA_000220355.1 Candidatus Nanosalinarum sp. J07AB56 | reverse complement strand
GCACGGTACCACTCGATATCGGTCTGGTCCCCGAAGGTGCAGCACATAACGATGCGGAACCGGTATCCATGTCAACGCGCTCGTCCTCCATTACCGGAACCTCGTGACCGAACAGCGGAACCTCCGCCTTCTCACCAGCCAGGTGTGACTCATCCGAGTCCGGGTGTACGAAGACCGCGACGCACGCCGGAAGCAGCTCCGGCCTCGTCGTCGAGATAACGAAACCTCCACTGGAGACCAGGTCAAACTCGATGTCGTAGAAACCCGTTTCCTCCTCATCGTCCTCCATCTCAACCTGGGAGATGGCGGTGCCGCACTCCGGACACCAGATCGTTGGCGCCTCCTCCCGGTACTCTCTACCCTTCTCGTAGAGGTCGATGAACGACAGCTGCGAGGTTCTCTGAACCTCGGGCGAGATCGTCTTGTATGTGTTGTTCCAGTCCATCGAGAAGCCGAGTCCCTGCATCTTCTCCGTGAACCTGTCTTCGTAGTCTCGGCACACCTCGCGGCACTTGTCCTGGAACTCTCTGCGCGAGAAGTCCTGGTGCTCCACATCCAGCTCCTTCTCCGTCAACCGCTCCGAAGCTATGCCGTTGTCGTCGTATCCGAAGGGAAACAGGACGGACTCCTCCGACATCCTCCGGAACCTGGCGGCGAAGTCCTGCAGCGTGTGCTGATAGAGATGTCCCATGTGGAGGCTGCCTGACACCGTCGGCGGCGGCGTGTCGATTGCGTAGACATCGGTACTGTCGTCATACGAGTAAGTCTTGTCGCTGACCCACTTCTGCTGCCACTTTTGTTCGACTTTGTTTGGGGAGTAATCGGCCATTTCCATAATGTTTCTGTAGTCACCCTACTCTTAATTCGTACTTGAGGATATGTTTTATTAACTTTGATATAACAACATGTGATATGTCCGAAGCAGACACTGCATACAATGCAGCTCTAGAAGAAGACTACCAGGGCAACGGCGTAAACGCCTTGGTTGTCGGAGACCCTCATGAAATGGGTGCTGAGGACTACGAAGGGCTGGCCGAGCAGTACGATCCAAGTGATGTCGATGTTGTAGTCGGGACGGGCGACCTCGCTACGAATGGGGCGCTGCTGCAGGGAGGAGATTTCGATCCAGAAGAATACGATGAGAGCTACACTAACTCAATAGAGGGCTTTGACCTGCTGGGCGACGCGCTGGACGTCGATGTATATGCTGTCAAAGGTAACCACTGGATCGAAACCGACCTGCACAATATCGAAGAGGATGAAGAGACGTTCAACGAATACCTGGATGAGAAGGGTTTCGAGGGACCGGCCGAAGAGTACTTTAACCAGAAG
>GL982569.1:100427-101484 GCA_000220355.1 Candidatus Nanosalinarum sp. J07AB56 | reverse complement strand
CGGCTCGCTGTTCAACAGAGAGATACTCGAAGAATACGGGGACGACATTTCCGCGATGTTCACGGGTCACTTCCACAGTGAATACGAGGGAGAAATCGCTGGCGTAGAGGTCTACAACCCAGGGGAGGGAGCGTACCTAGAGGCACCGGGCGGCAGGATACAAGAGGGTTTGGAGAAGTATAGCTTCGACGGACCGAAACAGACGCCCGACCTCAATGACCCCGAAACACCAGAGCCACAGACAACACAAGAGCCACAGACAACACAAACACCAGGAGCAGGCCAGCAGGGCGCTGGCCGTGGAACGACCGCGGCAGGGGCTTGAGGTCCGCGGGTCGGCTAGCGCCACGTCTATGAGCATCGAAGGACACGTTCAATCGAACCGTAGCTACAGAGGAGATTCGCAACAATCCGCTCTCATCAACGTGCATGGACAGCAGGGACTAGGCAGGGGTTGCGGTGAGCCTGAAATTGTCGAGGCTGCAGAGAAAGCAGATTTAGCAGTGGCCCTGAGAAAGCCGGGATCAGGGGCGCTATACGGTAGCGAGGATATCTACGACATCGTGGTGAGGGATGAGCATAACGGTCATCTGTCTCAGTCGACAGCAGACTATCTGAGACAGTTGAGGACAGAAGAGACGGATGCGGATATTTGGAGGGTAGGCGGGATGTATGGACACGAGTGCGTGGCGAATGTGGTTGAGAGCGGTGTAGATGCAACTATGGACTCAAACATTACCGTTGACCAAAGTCCTCAGAACTATGTCTTGAGCGACAAGCTGGATGGGGCATACGCTGGACACATCCGCTCATACCTGTCGAAGTTCAGGAATCCTGAGAAGGCCGCTCAGTATCTGTCACTGGACGGCAAGAGAGCGGCAGAAGTCATAGATGTACTAGAAGGTGCGAGTTCGCTGACCCGAGGTGACGACGTTGAAACGGGAATCAGGATAGGGTTCGATGCAGGAATCAGTGAGTCCCGACCATTTGTCAGGCTTTAACCAATTTCTGAGCCTGTCGATGCCTCCGGTTGAATCAAGGATACGTTCCCATCTCT
>GL982569.1:99254-100407 GCA_000220355.1 Candidatus Nanosalinarum sp. J07AB56 | reverse complement strand
GAGAACGGTGATAGTGGATCACGCTCCCCCTAACGGCATGGGTGTAGAGGACTACGACCTGGATGTGCCCAGCATGAGTCAAACCGCACAGGGGTCTCAGGCTACCGCCGAGCTCCTAGAGGAGTACGATGTTGATACTGTGTTCAGTGGTCATTTCCACGGAAGTGGTGGCGAGGTGCAGATGATGCACGGTACGGATGTGGTAAATGTTGGTCCCGGACAGTACGTGGAGACAGGGTACAACGAGGAAGATATAGAATATGGTTTCTACGGACAGACCGAGTGGGGCGCAGAACCATACAGTCGCAGCCGAGAGCCCAATCAGGACAGCCAAGCCGGGTATCGTGATGTGGTGCAGAGATACGAGGAAATGCTGGGACAAGATGAGGTCGAACTCGAGGACATAGAGAGTAACATCGAAACCCAAGTCGATGAGGCTGTGGAGCAGGGTGAGCTTGACGAGGAGACAGCTGAGCAACAAAAGCGCATACTAAAGAGTGCAGCCCGAGAGGCCGCCGATCAGCCGGTAAGTCAAGAAGGTGGAGATCGCTCGACAGAAGCAGGCGGTGGAGAAAGAACCGCCGCAGGTGCTTGAGTAGTTAGATGTGCGGGGCGATTTGACCATGAAGTTACCTAATTCTGAGCAGGCCGACCTCAGCGTGGGTCGAGCGCCACGGCCGCCTCTCTCTTCTACACATTTCGATGAGGAAGATGTTCGTGTAGGTATCGGCGATTTTGCAGGATATGATTCAGATGGCAGGTTATGGTATGTCACCAACGTTCCAGCAGAGCTATGTGGTGAGAGAGATTTTGGTGATTCAGATCTTAGCGAAGAACCTAGTGAGGCCTGGGCTCAGTATGCTGGCGAGAGCCTGGGCTTGGAAGACTCAGTCCATGGCTATCTTTCGAGAACCTCCCAAGAATCACCTCTTAGAGTTACCGGCGACGAGCTTTACGACATGGCTTGCGACAGTCTGAACACCGACCCTCTGTATCGTGTAAGAGTGCCAGAGAACAGAGGCAAGGCATATCTAGAGAAGTGTGACTAGGTGACGTCCGAACCCGCGTCTAAATCCCTGTCCAACTCCAGAAGAGAAACATTTTGGTTCTCATCATTAGCAGCGAGCATCATGCACTCCGAGGTCTCTCCGCG
>GL982569.1:92464-99234 GCA_000220355.1 Candidatus Nanosalinarum sp. J07AB56 | reverse complement strand
AGCAGGCGGTGGAGGAAGAGCCACTGCAGGCGCCTGAAGTGGACTTGCCCTGTTCCGATAGCAACTCCTTTGGGATAGAAAAGCCTAGTCTGTACAAAGACGATGAAATCGCTAATGATATACTGATTGGATATGGCAATGCCGTCGGGTACACGGACAGCGGCGAACTCAGCTGTATCACCGATGTGCCGCCTGAAATATGCGGGCGCAAAGACTGCGAGATATGTGAACGCGAGGACTGCATGCACTCGGACTTGAGCGGAGAGCCCTGTGAAGTCTTTCTGGAGTACGCGTCGAGGTATATGAACTGGGCTGTTTCTGGATACCTTGTCAGAGAGTCATCAAGGTCGGAATATGATATCTCAAGCTGTGAGGTAACCTGTGAGGAACTTTACGAGACGGCTGTCGAGCAAGGTGTTGTCCAAGAGCACGGCGCGGCCTCCACCACAAGTGAGGTCGCAGAGACGAGGCACATTCTCTACGACCCTGGAGATGGTGATTCCAAGGCGCGGGTGCGTCGGCTCTGTTCAGAGAGTCAAGCGACTTCAGAACCCTCAGATATATTTTGATTAGGTTGAAGGAGCGAAACGTTACCCTCTTCATCGTCTGCGGCGAGCATCATGCACTCCGAGGTCTCTCCGCGTAGCTCGGAGCTCTCTAAGTTGGCGAGCACCGTCACTTTTCTGCCTTCCAGTTCCTCGGGCTCGTAGTGGTTGCGGAGGCCGGCGCAGGTCTGGAGGGTTCGGTCGCCGACGTCCACCTGAATCACGTACAGCCTGTCGGCGTTCGGATGTTCTTCAACCTCTTCCACCTCTCCGACGCGCAGATCCATGGCATCGAAGTCGTCGATTGACACGGTATTCTCGTGTGCGTTGTCCTCTTCCTCGGTTTCGTCAGGCTGTCTATTGTCCTCGTCTCTGTCGGAGACGTCGACCTTCTCGAATATCGGTTCCGGGTCGCCGATCTCGCTGCCTGACATTATGCCACCTGCGAGCGGCTCCATCACCTCGTCGTATCCCTCTTCGTCGTGGAGCTCGAATCCGAGTTGTTCTGCCATTTCCTCGGCGGAGCCTGGGATGAACGGGTACATCGTGACGGCTACCCCGCGGACGATTCGGCTGCAGACCTGGAGCGTGGGGCCGCGCGCCTCCTCGTTGTTCCACGGCTCCTGCTCCGACAGATAGGCGTCTCCGAGCCGCGCCAGCTCTAGCGACGCCTCCAGCGCCTCCTTGAGGTTCTTGTCTTCGAAGGCGTCTCTGTAGTTTCTGACAAGTTCTTCGGCCTCCTCCAGTTTTCTGTCGTCGACGGCGCGCAGCCTGTCCTCCGGTATTTTTCCGTCGCTGTATCTGTCGATGAGCTTGAGGGTTCGGTTGACGAAGTTCCCGACCGTGTCGTTCAGAACGGAGTTCGTCTCGGACTCGAACTCGCTCCATGAGAAGTCGGTGTCCTGCTCGGTCGGTAGCTTGCGGGCGATGTAGAACCTCCAGTAGTCCGCGGGATACATGTCGACAGCCTCGTCCACGAACACGCCGCGATCCCGGCTCTTGGAGAAGTGGCCGCCCTCCCAGTTCATGAACTGCTGGACGAACTCGTAGTCCGGCAGGCCGTACTCCATCTCCTCGGTTTGAGGCGCCGAGCAGCATCGTGGGCCAGATAACGGCGTGGAAGATGGCGTTGTCCTTCCCGATGCTGTACACGGTGGTGGAGTCCTCGTCCCAGTAGCCTCTCCACTCTTCCGAGTCGTCGAACAGTTCGCGGGTGAAGCCGATGTAGCCTATCGGGGCATCGAACCAGACGTAGAGAACCTTGTCGTCGTACTTGTCGGCGTCCAGCTCCGGTATGTCGAGGTCTTTTCTGCGTATCCTCTCGTTCACCCGTTCCACAGGCACGTCGAAGCCCCAGTCTTGGTCGCGCGTTATCGAACGGGATTCGGCCTCCTCCAGGTCGTGGAGTACCTGGTTCTCGATGCTGTCCCCGAGAGGGCTTTGGGTCTCGATCCAGTTTCTGATCTCGTCCTTGTACTCGGTGAGGTCGAGGAAGAGGTGGTCGGTTTCGCGAAACTCCACGTTGTTGCTGCCGCAAACCTGGCACTCCAGGTTCTCCAGCTCTTCCGGCTCCACGAGCTTGCCGCAGTCATCGCACTGGTCGCCTCGCGCCAGGCCGCCGCAGTGGGGGCACTCTCCCTCGACATATCGATCCGGGAGGAAGCGCTCGTCGTCCTGACAGTATGCCATCTCCTGCGTCCTCTCATCTATCAGGCCGCTGCAGTACAGCTCCTCGAACATGTCACATGTCTGCCGCCGGTTGAAATCCGAGTGCGTGTCCGAGAATAACGTGAAGTCCACGTCCAGCGACTCGTACGCCTCCCTAACCTTCTCCACCTGCTCGTTTTTGATGTCCTCCGGGCTCTCATCACGCTCCAGCGCCTCCAGCTCCAGTGGCGTTCCGTGTACATCGCCGCCGCAGACGAAGATGTTCTCCGTTCCTCGCAGGTCGAGGTAGCGGTGGTATATCTCGGCGGGGAAGACGCTGCCCGCGAAGTTCCCCAGGTGCGGGACTCCATGCACGTACGGCAACGCCGAGGTCACAGTCACGGGTTCGTTTTCTTTCACATCACCGAATGATGTGGAACTCTTTTTTGACTCTCGCTCCGCGCACCCTGCCGTGGTGTCGAACACGGAGGTAGCGGAGATGCTTCAGGAGGTATCCGACAGATACCGCAACCAAGGAGAGGAGCACCGCGCCAGGGTGTACAGCAGGGCGGCGGTCACCGTCCTGAAGCAGGACTCACCGGTGGAGAAGATGGACGAGGACGGGCTGCAATCCCTGGACAACGTCGGGAACGCGATAGTGCAGGACATCAGCGAGTTCACAAGCACAGGATCCTCCTCCAGGCTACAGTAGTTTCCTTCCCAGGCTGTGTAGACTGGAGAGGACGTAGTCGGGGCGCCTGATGGCCTCCGCCATCCGCAGCCTCTCCTGTATGCTCTCGTCCGCCAAGATCGCGGTGTCGACACCCATCCTGTTCCCCGCCTCCGCCAAATCCAACCTGTCAGATATCAGGAGCGTGGCCTCCGGAACAAAGCTGAACCTGTCACGCACAGCATCCATCGCGTTTTCGGAAGGGAACCCCAGGAGCTCTGGGTCGGCGAACTCGGACAGCGCCTCGTTGATAGGTGACTGGTGCGGCTTGCGACCGGTGATCCGGGTGAAGCGCCTCCTGCTCGCGACATACAGCGAGCCACCGGACCTCAGTATTTCCTCCGCTACCTGAAGCTTGTCGTACGAGAAGCCTGGGTCGTAGCCGACCAACACGTCGTCTCCGTTCTTCGAGCTCCGTGCACCAGCCCGGCGCAGCAGCGCAGACTTCCCGAACATGTAGGCCTCCTCTCCCTCGTATCCCGATCTCAACAGGTCGATACCGGTAAGTGGTTCGCCGTCCACAGCAATACCGGAGGATTCCAGACGCTTCGAGAGGTCGTCGGAGGCGAACCTGGTGTCGTCCGTGATGATGTGAACCCTTCCGTTCTCGCGGAACTCCTGCATCAGGTCAGGGACTCCTATCACGCCCTCTCCGTCCCTCACCACCACCTCCGGATCCACCAGCAGACGTCTGTACTCCACAGCGCAACACAGTACACCCTAAGTTATCAAGAGTGGTATTGAGATGGAACAACAATATATCGGACTGGGTGGCACTGAGTACGTGTCTCCCTCACGAGAAGTGTTTCTCGGATTGGTCTGCGTCACCGCACTCTTCCATTTCTCTGCAACCGGCCAGGTCAGTCGACCATCAATCGATGTGCCCGCCAGATACAACTCCGTACAGGTACCTCCCGACGCAAAGAAAGCTATTTCGTTCACGGTCGAGAACACTGATACGCAGGACAAGGAACTGAATCTTTCTCTAGATGGTGTAAACGCTTCCTTCGAAGACGGTGCGTCATTCAAGGACGATCTTGACCTAGGCGGCGACTCGCGGAGAGACTTCACCGTCATAGTACAACCGCAATCGGAGGAAACAAAGAGGCTCAGAATCAACGCGACAAACCGAGATACCCTCCTGACAACTAGCCAAAGCATACCTGTGGAGTCCAGAGATCTGACAGCCGTGGACGATAGGGAGGTTCCTGGCCTTACTTGGGTCTACATTCTACTGGTGTTTTCCGGTGCTCTAGCTCTCTTCTGGTTCTCCTGAGGCTGAGTTGATACGTGTGATGTATCCGGCAACCCGATTCCGGAGCTTCTTGGACTTGAAGCTCTCCATCTGCTTGAGCTCTGTCTTGTTGGAGTCGAAATCATCAGTGAACCTGTCCTCGTCGGCGTCGACGAGATCTCGTGCAAGCCTCTTCACGTGCGTAGGTCTTACTCTTCCCACAAACTCCAGACCCATCCAACCTTCATAAACCCGTCACCACCCCATCTGGCCGGGAAATAAACGAGGCCGTCTTTGTGCGGCGGCAATGCAGGCCGTGCCGACTCAGCGAAGACGGCAGGACAGATAGACCAGTGGCTGTGTTCGCCATTCACAGACTGAGCAGTTACGTAGCGGTGTGAATACCCGCTCGGAAGCACCTTGACAGCCAGCACGGTGCGCTGAACAGACGGAGAGCAAAGCAGAGGCATGTCGCAGACACGGGCTTGCGACAGGTCTGGGAGAGGTACAGGTTCTCGGCTGAGGCAATCTATTGGTGTAACAAAATAGTTTGCCAGCAGGTATCTTGACTGTGACCGAGACACTCTATCTCCCGGACAACGAATACGAGAAAACCTTTGATGCTGAGGTACGGCAGTCGGAAGGCCGATACGTCGTGCTCGACAGAACCCTGTTCTACAAGGAGGGCGGTGGGCAACCAGCCGACAAGGGAACTCTAAAGTGGGAGAACGGGCGGCCCAAGGTAACGGATGTCCAGAAAGAACACGGACAGATACGCCACTACGTCGAGAGAGCTCCTTCAGAGGGTACGAATGTAAGGGGAGAGATCGACTGGGAGCGCCGGTACAGCCACATGCGCATGCACACAGCCCAGCACGTCATCTCCAAGGTAGCGCTAGACCTTTACGGCGCGGAAACAGAGGGCAACCAGATCCACGCCGACAGAAGCCGCATAGACTTCGGCATGAAGCTCACCGACCAGAAAGTAAGGGAGCTGGAGCAGAGAACTAACGAGATAATAGACAAGGATCTAAAAGTCGAGAAGTCGCAGATGGAGCGCGGCACAGCCGAAGACGAAACACCGGAAGGTCGTGGGCTGTTCAATTTGATACCGGACAGCGTCGACCCTCTCCGCATGGTCAGGATAGAGGGGTTCGACCTGTGCCCCTGCGGAGGAACACACGTCGACGCGACAGGCGAGCTGAAAGGCTTGGATATAGTTGGAACGGAAAACAAGGGGAGTGAGGTAGATCGAATCGAGTTCAAGCTGGATTAGTATTCCGTGATATCGCAATAGTCTCTACTCGAGAACCTCTGTCTAAGCCCCTGATCGAGCGCAGAAGCACCTTCCTCCCTCCCGAAGACATCAGGCCACGACATCCCGTATCTGCCGTTATTCCACCAAGGGATTCCGACCTCCTGCTTCAGAACTGCATTAAGAACTGCCGTTTCCCCGAGCTTCTCGACATCGAATCTCGAACCCTTGTAATCAACATTCAGTATATCCTTTGAGGCTCGGTCGTAGTCTATGAAACGTTCCATTTCACCGCCTTTCTCGTATCCTGCTAGCCTGTAAACGTAGAAAACCGATATAGACTTGTCTGGAAGCAGGTCTTCGTTCTCTCGCATCACGAATTTTCCGTTGGATCCGTCGCTCTGAGTAAACCTACAGGACTTCACCTGTACTGGCCAACCGGCTATCTCAGACTCGATGCCAAGCTCCACATCCCTTTCTCTGCGGTCAATGCCGTCGCCTGAGTACTTATCTACTGTGTGGTGCTCAAATTTGGTTCCGACGGCATCTGCGTCATCAGCGTCCATCTTGTAATCAAATCTTGCTTGAAAGCTGTCATCTCCGGAGAGCGGGTGATAGACTGTCGGGCTGTCCAGCCTCAAGGTTTCTGTTAGGTCTTTCTGCGGATAGGCAGTATTGATATTTCCTTCTAGCACCTGCCTGATCTCTTCATCTCAGTTCAATTGTCACCGTACCTCGACAGTTCATAACTAACAAATTTTTATTATAAGTTCGCCGGCGCCCGGATTCGAACCGGGGAGGGCTCGTCAGAAGCCCAGCAGATGCCTCGGGACTTTCGTCATCGGATTGCTCCTCAGCGCATCCGCTCGAATCTGCCGCGTTCGGCCAGACTCCGCCACGCCGGCAACAGTTTGTTCGTTCGCAAACAGTAAAAGACCCTGACACCCACGGACGGGTTCGGAATAAAAACACGTGTGTGTTACGGTGTAATATGAAGGCCGTTTTGCTAGCTGGAGGCCACGCCACGAGGCTCTGGCCCGTAACCAAGAACAGGGCAAAACCACTGCTACCGGTCGGCGACAGACCCATAATCGATCACCTGGTTGACAACATAGATGCAAACGAGATAATCATATCGACCAACGAGAAGTTCGCCGAGGATTTCCGGGGGTACGCGGAGGAGTTCGACCGCGATGTAACCGTATCGGTGGAGAGCCAGGGCAGCGAGGAGGAGAAGCCCGGAACAATCGGCGCGCTCATCCAGCTGCTCGACAGACAGGAGATAGACGAGGACCTGATGGTGGTCGCCGGAGACAACCTATTCAGCTTCGACCCAATGGAGTTCGCATCGTTCTCAAA
>GL982569.1:91001-92444 GCA_000220355.1 Candidatus Nanosalinarum sp. J07AB56 | reverse complement strand
GGACGTCAACGGCTGGTCGGAGGGAGCTGTTATATTTGACTCCAGCGGAGTGGAAACGCAATTCAGTATAAGTGCGGCCCGCAACTCTGACTCCACTAACGATCACCGCGTGGCATCCTCCACATCAAAGGCTATTAAGATGCCTTACGCGGGGAGAAACGGCGGAAAATGCGGCGAACTCCGATTGTCAGTTTCAGGTGTAAAATCGGACGGCTTTGAGTACGAAATCGAGTCCCGATACAAGTTCAACGAGGTGGTGCGGTACAAAGCCTACCAGTTCCCAGACAATATGGAGTTTGACGCAGGTATGAAGAAGGTGACAGGTCAGGGCGGTCTCAATGTAAACACAGGGTTCCGGCCAGCGAACATCCACGTAAGAGCGGCACAGCAAATCGACTCGAAGAACATCGACAGGCAGTTTGATGATAACAATCCTGAGAGTGACAACACTCTAGGGCGGTCGAAGGGATACGCTACATTGGATAGCAGCGGGAACGTCGTCAAACAGCAGTCCATCGGGACTGCCTCGTCCTCAGATTCGACCAATGCCCACCGCAGCATCGCCTCAGATGACTACATCCTGAATACCGCATATGTGGGTCAAGACGGAAACCTCTTTGGGCGTCTCAGGGCGGAGATCACGGGCTCTGACCCGTCTGGGTTCTCGCTCAACGTGGATCGAAAATGGTCAGGGACAGATGACATCTTTCTGTACAGAGCCTGGGGTTTTTCGTTCTATGAGTACGAAATAGGCTACGAAGTAGTCGATTCACAGGTTTCAAAATCGTTTGATACTGGGTTTGAGCCACAGGCCATCGACCTTTACTCTGAACAGCAGATCGGTAACATAGATCAGGAGGTTGTGACGGATACCAACAGCGGCTGTGACAACGCCGGTGGGTGGAGCTACGGTTACTACGATACTACCGATTCGAAGCAGTGGTCGCTCAGTACTGGTAGGAGCTCAGACTCGCAGAACGCACATCGCTACGGCGCCAGCGATCAATACTCAATTAACAATCTCTACTCCGGCCAGGGCGGACAAGACTGCGGGAATTTCCAAGGCCAAGTTATCCAGACGAGCGGAACTGGATTCACAATGGATTTCAGTTTTGACAGCGATTTCGAGAGTAACTACGGTGAGGAGTTGTTTTACTACAGGGCACTGGATTTTCGGAGTGCGCCCCCACAGATAGAGGTGCTGGGGTTCTCGAACTCTTCTCAGGGACATAGTTTCACAGCCAATGCAACTATCAAGCAGGGATCAAACAATGTCGATACGTGTGAGTTCAATGCGACCGCAGTTGGCGGGTCAGTTATCCAAGATGTGGGGGCCAAGGCAATCAATGACTCATGGTCGCGGTGTACTGCGAGTTTTGCGTACGACGATAACTCCGCTTGGACAGATGAACACAACGACAACAACAAACTGCTGACGCCCGA
>GL982569.1:89606-90981 GCA_000220355.1 Candidatus Nanosalinarum sp. J07AB56 | reverse complement strand
TGCACAGGGCTCGACCAGCATGTCAGCAATTTCACAGATAGCTTCACTGATTTTCGCGGGCTAACATTGAATACGAGTATTCAATGAGAGCATAGATGTGCCCAGAAGCGAGAGAACGGCGCGCATCAGCGAGGGATTCGCGCGAAGTGCTGATAAATATGAGTCGATTGTCTTTTCTGCCGACCCTGTTACGAAGGCTCCTTTTCTCGTAGGTGCAACGTATTCTGCGGATGCTTTCCCCCTGCTTCCCGGTCAGCCGTCAATATTCAGCTATTTCGGCGATTTCAACGGAATTCCTCTTACCGACTACACTATATTTCCGCGCTCCAAGGGGTACGTGGTATCGGAAGACCTAGTCGGAGCGTTAGCGGAGACAACTTACAGGAACAGGAGGTACGCAGAGATCTCGAGGAAAATTGAGAGCAATCCCGAAAACTGGACTCTGCAGAAGTTCAGGTCGAAGACCGAGCAGATAGATTCGGTCACCTACCCGGATAGGGAGATAACTCAGTATGTGGCAGAATCGGATCTAATGTTGAGTGTTGACCCATCAGTTACCGGTCCGACACTACCCGTGACAGGCAGAATAGACGTTCTAGCTCCTCTAGAGACAGGAGTCAAAGAGGTCAGGTTCTACCATTTCATACCCTCGTTCGTAGCCACGTTTGTGCTCTACTACGTCATTAACGCTCTAATTGTCTCGGGCTTCAGAGATTTCAAGCAGGACATAGAACATTGGTCTCTGCGTAAGGACTTCTTCATCAACAATGTGATTGGTTCGGCGCTGATATCGGTCGGCGTTGTCTCACTCTGGATATACGCCACGTTTCCACCGAACACGTCGCTAGTCAGTGAGGTATCACAGCTACTGGGATCGGCAGTCCTGTGGACCGGGGTGTTTGCAACAGTTGTGAACGAACTGCGCAAGCTCACCAGATACGCGTGGATCATATCAGGGCTGTCCATGTCTGCGATACTTGCCTCCGTAGTAGGTCCAACGAGGTTCGAATCATTTGTGTTTGCGACGTTTGTTTCAGGAGCCACCGTTGCCTACCCACTGATATTGGGTGTGATATCGGAGTATGGGAGGATACACGGTGAGCACTTCTTGGAGAGGAGCATACGGGAGAAAGAGGACAAGGATGTAGAAAAATAGCCTGGCAGCGTCTGCGTTCTCCCGCCGAAAGGCAGTACCGACACAATCGCTGAGGGACTTTACTTCCGTGTTCGGGATGGGTACGGGTGTTACCCCCTCGCTATGGCCGCCAGTAATGGTGTACAGGACTCGAACTCTTTTATGGTACTCGAAACTACCGTTGGGGTGTGACTAATAGGGGCAGTGGTGGATTTCTAAGGAGGTTTCTGGATAGGTCTG
>GL982569.1:82533-87362 GCA_000220355.1 Candidatus Nanosalinarum sp. J07AB56 | reverse complement strand
TCGATACTCGTGGCAATGATGCTGAATGGCTACGTGGTGTTCAGGAACGCGCGGCTGCGCTCCTTCGACGTACTTCTGGAGCCACTTGGGTCGCCAGAGGCGAGAGTCATCCAGCTCTCAGGGGTGCTGGCGGTGATCTACGCGGCGGAGTTCCTCAAAGACAGGGGCGACGACGGACATTCTCGTGTTGGACGCGAGGACAGTTCTGGCGCACTCGAGTGGGTGGGAAAGATGGCTGAGTGGCTGCCGCTGACCAACGTGTTCGCACTCGTGGTTGTGTTCTGGGGCTATCAGAGGGCGTCCTCCTACGCCGGGTTCGGAACCTCCCTGACCGGGTCACCTCTAGAGCCTTCCGTGACGAACCCTGTGGTGGGGGCGATGCAGGTAAGCCTGATAGCGATGGTGTTCATAGCGGGATCCGGAATCGGCTGGCTGGTGGACAGAGGGAGCTAACTCTAGATCAGGGGTCTGAGTTGCGCCGCCCTAGACTTGGATATCCGTGAGGACACCACGCCGTCCCTGTACAGGCCACACCCAACTGTTCTGCCGCGGAACACCAGCGCCACGTAGCCCTCCGACTCCGCGCCTTTGTCCAGCATCTCGCCGTTCAGGAGTCGCTCCAGTTCTCGCTCCGACAACTCAACCCGGTTCCTCTCGACGGCCGCTCCCAAGAGCTGCAGCGCGTACGTAGTAGGCTTCGGGCCGATCCCGGTGAACCGGACGAACCTCACTCCCGGTGTCTCGCAGTCGACATCGGAGGACGACAGCCAGGCATCTCCACTCTGCATAATCAGTTCGCCCGCGACCTCGCCTCTGCGGACGCCGAACCTGTCCGCGAGGTAATCCCAGGCGTCACTCGAGTCGGGCACAGAATATCACCCCTGAATCCAGGTGCCGCGGCGTGACCCGCACCAACTTTCCAGCCTCCAAGTCGAAGCCCTGTCCCTCGAACCCTTCCAGGCCAGTGTCGTGTGGCACGCGTGTCTCCGGCGCGGCCAGCTCCAGCTCCGTCTCCTCGATGGCTCTGTCCACTACTGCCTCGTTTTCATGCGGCGACAGGGTGCACGTGGAGTAGACGACGGCGCCCGAGGGATTAACGAGCCTGGCTGCGGCCTCCAAAAGTCTGTACTGCAACCGCGCCAGGCCCTCCGAGTTCTCCGGGTCTGCCGCTCCTTCACCCCTGCGGAGCCGGTCACCCTCGCCGGTGCACGGAGCGTCCACCAGCACCTTGTCGAATCTGTCTCGCCCCGCGAAGTCTCTGCCGTCCCTACATGTGGTTGCCGCAGCGGCACCGGTTCTGTAGGAGTTCACTTGGAGGGAGGAAAGCCGGTTGCGGGAGCTGTCGTTAGCCACTAGCTCACCTCTGTTCCCGGTTCTGGCAGCGATCTGCGAGGTCTTGCCACCCGGAGCCGCGCAGAGATCCAGAACGGATTCCCCAGGCTGCGGATTCAGGATATCGACTGGGACGGCGGCGGACTCCTCCTGCACGTAGTACTCCCCGCGCCAGTGCATGTATGTGTTACCGGGCTTCTCTGCCTCCGGCAGACGGAACACGCGAGGGTTCCAGTCGCTCTGCTCCACATCATCAAACCGGTTCCGGAGCCGCCCGTCGAAATCGTCGCTCGCTTTAAGGTCGTTCCTGCGCACCGCTGTCTTCGGTTCTGAACCCGGTTCCGGGATATCCTTGGGCGTCAGGAAGTCGTATACCCCACCTTTGAAGTGCCGGGCTCTTAGCTTTTACAGCTGATCCAGCCTCGTCTGGCCGGAATCACGCCTGCCGAACGCCTTCCTGAGATCGTCCTCGAACTCCGTTCGCTTGGACGGGTCGTAGAGTGTGGCAGCGGGGTGGAAGGCCGGGACGATGCTCTGACCCTCCCTCTCGAACTCCCTGCCGTGGATCGAGGAGATCCCCTTCGAGGTGTCGAGTAGCTCTCTCGAGGCGAAGTTGCCGAGCGGCACCAGCCTGTCGGGCGACACCAAGTTCAGCTCCCGCTCCAGCAGTGGCGACCAGGTCTCGATTTCTTCACGCCTCGGATCCCTGTTGTCAGGAGGCCTCACCTTCACCAAGTTGGTGATGTACACCTCCGACCTCTCCACCCCGATATCGCTCAGGGTCGAGTCAAGCACCTTCCCCGCCCTGCCAACGAACGGCTCGCGCTCCTCAACCTCGTTCTCGCCCGGAGCCTCACCTATCAAGACCACGTCCGCTTCTACCGGGCCGACCGACGGCACAAACCTCTCGTCGTCAAACTCGATGGAATCCAGGAGTTCGCGGTGCCTGTTGCGGAAGCTCACACGGACACACCTCCTACCGACCGAACGGCCTCTACGTTGTGCTCCGGCAGCCGATCCCTGAACTCTTCGGCCCGGAGCCACTCGAACCCGGAGTGTTCCGCGGAGAGCTCCACCTTCATCGACCTTGCACGAAGGAGCACCGGCTTGAACGTGATGCGGACACTTCGGGACGGTCTCTCGTCTACGACCTCGGCACCGGATTCCACGGGTTCGGCCTCGAGGCTGGTCTCCTCCTGTAGCTCGCGAACCGCCGCCTCCACCGCAGTCTCGGCAGCCTCGATCTTGCCGCCGGGCGTCTCCCACCTGTTCTCCGCGTACCGATCCTGAGACACATAGTCCTCCGCCTTCCTGAGCGCCAGGAAACGTCCGTCCGGGCTCCGCACTACGCACATAGCCACGTCAAGCGAGTTCACGTCAACAGAACCGGGTCAGCCAGATAAAAGCCTCGACTCAACCAGTAAAACATACCCGACCTAGCTCAGGCTGGCTAGAGCGGTCGCCTGTAGAGCGACTTGTCCCCGGTTCAAATCCGGGGGTCGGGACACGCCTTGCGCTAGCATAGCGGGGAGTGACGCGTAGAATCGTAGTAACCTGAGACCCCACTAAACCAAAACTGACTAACAGGACTATGATAGAGAACAGAGCGGCGGATACCAGGACCCGTAGAATCATTAGTTAGCGCAGGTGGGGTATTACGTGGATACGGGCAAGCTGTTGGAGCGAGCAGGTTTGCCAGGCGCTATACTGTTTGTGGTACTAATAAGCAGTAGTATGCTACTCTATTTCAACTTCTTGGCGTAGCTGTGTAGAAGGGACAGGCCGCGTTGTACGGTTGTCCTGCGTAGCTCTTCTTAGAGTTTGCTAGGTCCAGATACCGTTCTCTGTTCCTGAGTCTTGCGAGCTACAGGAGGTAGTCAGGTTAGGTGGTCGGGCAAATCTATCCTTACCTCCTCGAGTTCAGCGGTTCGGTTTCCGTTATCTAGCTTGAGCAGGAGGAAGGGGCTGGTTCTACTAATATAGAGCTGCTGTGACGACACGTCAGTTCCGTAAATTCCGTAAGCATCTCTACCGTCTAACTCGGTTTTGTTTGCTCGACGGCTTTCTAGTGGATGAGGCGTGTCCATGTTGACGATATTTCTTCTTTGGCTTTCGTTCTGACCAGCTGCTACATAGAAGAGCGAAAGTATTTGTCGGCCCCTGGCTTGGCTGTAACTGTCTGTGTCGTTGTTGAGATAGGCCCGTTCAAGATCCTGTAAGCTTCTTTTTCGTGTGAAGCCCGATCTCAAGCTAGCGTTGGCTACTATTGTCTTCCCTCCAGTCGTCTTCAGGTTCAGTGTTTTCTTGTTGATAATAAGTTTGTTGTACCTGTTCAGATTAGGATTGACACCGAATATTCCTTGCCTCGATGCCGCACCTTCTAGTTTGAACAACCCCTTGACGTGCGTCTTGTTCTCTTCAGTTGCGTAAATGCGAATGGTGTTCCCATAGAAGTCGTATCTGAACGTCTTAGGTGGCGTAAATGCCATTTCGGAGTCTTGTCCATACTCGAGGGCGTTCGAGCTATCTCCTATGGAATCATACAGGAAGAGTCCTGCACCCGCTATGCACGCCACTAACGTTGTGACCAGTAGGTACCTTCCTACGCTCCCCGTCGTCATAGTCCACTGTTATCAGATCGTCTCATAAAGGGTGCGTAGATGTGCGGTGCGCCGGAACGCCGAGCCAAATCAGCAAGCACATTCCTAGGGTTTGATTCCTAAAACTGGACGACGCCCCGGCTTAGGAGCCTGAAGGTTCGTCTGTAGGGCAACAACAATTAATCGTTGGGTTTCAGACTACATTTTGGTAGGCCGGGCGGTTTGGGGTCGCCTCTTTCTGGAAATCCTCGTGATGCCGGAGCCGTCAACCAGCTGGACGGGGAGGGTTCTCGGACACGGCGCCGCTCACCCGGGTTGTCGATGGTCTGTCCTCCGGGATGCCGGGGGCTGTGAACCGGGTCAGGCCCTGGCGGGAGCAGCCCTAAGCAGTCTCCGTCATGTTCGGAGGGTAGCGGACCTGAGACCTGGGGCGGTGGTCGGCCGGAAACCCTCCTCAACCTCTGGGAACCATATTTTTAACCATGAAGTAGTTCGGAGGTCATGAGCTGGACGGTCTAATGTGTGTCGCAATCCGACATACACAGAGCTAGCCAAGGTAGTAGATAAGGAGATCGCCGGCTTCTTTCCCGCCAACAAAGTAAGCCACTGAGATAACCACTAAACCCGTGAGAGTGAGGGCTGCCATAGATACCTTTGCTTCCGATACAACAAGTCCGCGTAGACCGAAGAAAACAGCCAGTGCCCCCGGAAAACCAATTACAACCCCGAGCGCCACTCTCAATCGTTTTCTATTGACCATAACCGCATCTCTGCCCTCAATGTGAATCCAATAGAATCCACACGATGCCAGCACGGCCCCAATAACGCCAGAAGCGTAGGCAAACAACTGCGGAACAGATCTGAGCCATAGCCACATCGAGCCGAGAATCAACAGGA
>GL982569.1:81136-82513 GCA_000220355.1 Candidatus Nanosalinarum sp. J07AB56 | reverse complement strand
GGAGTACACAATGATGATGCGGAAGCTATGGCAGAGGTCACAGACAGAGCATCAGGGAGATGCGTCTGAAGATTACAGAGATGAAGTACTCGATGTATGGGCTACCGAAGAAGCCAAAGACTCACCACTAAGTAGCGAGAAAGCAAGGTTCGTGGCAGAAACAGATGAAGGTGAAGTAGTGGGCTTCAGCACCTACAACGAGCAGACCAACGAACTCTCAGGACTCTACGTCAAGCCAGAGCATACCGGGAAAGGGCTGGGAGAAAAACTGCTTCAGAAAGCAGAGGAAGACGCCAAGAACAACGGTTTAGACTATCTACAGGGCAAATCAACCATCACTGCCAAAGAGTTCTATCAAGAACACGGCTACGAGATCCAAGAAGAAATCACTCACGAGATTGACGGAATTGAGATGACAGCCTACGAGATGAATAAGGACCTGACCTAACAATCAGACTGCTGCTGGATTTGAAATCAAGTTTCAGTGTAAATCTCATTCCCTGCTTCCACGATATCTTCCTTTTCGAGTGCAGGGAATTCCTCAAGGCTGTATTGTTGAAGCAACTGTTCTCCTATCTGCCAAGCGAGACTGTAGCCCAGCCAGTTTGGATACTTGCCTTCTCCTTTGTTGATGAATATAGGGTCGAATTGACTCTGTGAGTGTTCTTGGTCGAGTTTCTCATCTCTTATGTGTGCCCAGTATTCTGATACTTCATCACGGCTGTGTTTAGTTCTCTGAGGCGATTCGTATTCTGCGTTTTGGTTGGCAAAGTGCTGTGTCAATGCCTCTCCGAGAATGTATTGCCAGCGTTTATCCCACAGTTGTCCTCTCTGTTCGTAGTCCCAAGTGTGAGCGTATTCGTGGAAGGCAGTAGCTCTTAATGAGTCACTCCAATTTTGTGCTGAAGTATTGAAGTCCAAAGATACAGTATTAGGATATTTCGAAAGACCTCTTGCCCCGTGCATTTCTTCGATTGTGAAGTCGCTTTCTGTCCAGCCCAGTTCTACGATTAGCTCTTGTTCCATCGACAGTTGTTCCTCTGCTTCGGTCAGGGCTGTATCCACTATCTCTTTTGCTTCTTCCAGTTCTTCTGTTGACGGTTTGATATTATGGGGCATTCTGGCGACCTTCGACTACATCTAACTACTGCCACTTCAAAATAATAAACACGTTGACAGGGAAACGGACCAAGCCACTGCCGAGTTTATGATGAGCCTGGCTATGCAGAAGCTCGAAGGACGTAATGTGATGAACCGACATAATATAACGGACTACAATTCAAAGTAGCGCAAAAGTGGAACGGAGAGCGACATCTAATCCAGAACTGTTAGAATGGCAACATATAATAAGAGAAGACGAACTACAGCCGCATCTCT
>GL982569.1:77159-81116 GCA_000220355.1 Candidatus Nanosalinarum sp. J07AB56 | reverse complement strand
GCAGGGACGCACGCCCCTCCGCATCAATCTTTTTTTGGTGGAGCAGAGGACCCTCGAATGCACGGAGTTCGAGTCGTCCAGGAGCCTGGGGTATCTTGTGATTCTGCCCCTCCTTACGGCACCGCTCTATGCATTGTACAATCAATCCGAAGGCTTCAACATACTGGTGCCAGTGGTCTTTGCCATCCTGCCTATTCTGTTCTATCTGCTTTCCAAGTTCTCTGGGGGCGAAGACGGAGAGATTGTTATCGAGGACAAAAAGCATCTCGACAAGATGGTAACGGTCATGGTCAGCCTGTTGCCTGTTGCATCGGCTATCACCTTCAGCCTTGTGTCCAGTTTAGAGATTCAAGCGCTTGGACTGCTCACAACAGAGGTAGTAGAATTCATAGCAGGCTTGAGCGTGGTACCTGTAGCGCTGCTACTGGCTCGTCCGTACGGAATCAAGGCGGAAGAGGTCATCATACACAACACGTCCTCATACCTCAAAGAACTAACAGGAGGATAGAAGACTTGAACCAAACTCTACATTGACCGCTTCCTCTGCATGGCTCAGGAGCCTGAGGATTCGTTTACAGGACAACAACAATTAATCGTTGGGTTTCGGACTACTTTTTGGTAGGCTGGGCGGTTTGGGGTCGCCTCTTTCTGGAAATCCTCGTGATGCCGGAGCCGTCAACCAGCTGGACGGGGAGGGTTCTCGGACGCGGCGCCGCTCACCCGGGTTGTCGATGGTCTGTCCTCCGGGATGCCGGGGGCTGTGAACCGGGTCAGGCCCTGGCGGGAGCAGCCCTAAGCAGTCTCCGTCATGTTCGGAGGGTAGCGGACCTGAGACCTGGGTCGGTGGTCGGCCGGAAACCCTCCTCAACCTCTGGGAACCGCTGGTTTTCCCATGCTTTTCTGAGCTTGCTTTCTCCAGCGACCTGTGTGGTAGGATACGTGCAGGACGCAGTCTCGAGGTACGGATCGCTGTCTTGGATCAAGCAGGTGCTCGCCTTCGCGGCTCCTGTCTTCGCGATAGAGTTCTTCGTTAGGCCCGATAGCCTTGCTCTAAGAGCTTTGGAGAAGCTCATTGTTTTCGTCCTCGTGCCTCTGGCATTCGTAAAGCTGCACGACCGGGATTTCGGTCTCGAAGTGAACCGCAGGGTGGCTCTCTACACCGTCTTGTTGTGCCTGCTCGTGCTGCCGTTCTACGTCTTTGCGGGTTCGATCCCGGTGATGCGGTCCTTCTACCCTGTCGGAGGGGTACATTCGACGGCTCTGGGATTCGCGGGGCACCAGTTCCAGCAGTTCTTCCTCGCGTTCGGAACCGAGGTGTTCTATCGAGGTGTTCTATGTGTCTGGATCTCCGGCATAGGCCGCAGGGCGGTACTGGTGTCTCCTGTGGTCTACGCGGCTAGACACGTTGGCAAGCCTGGACCGGAGTTCCTGGGTTCTGCACCGGCGGATGTGGTGTTCGGGGCGTTCGACTACAGAGCGGACTCGATTGTTCCGTCGGTCGTGGTGCACTGGCTTGGTATGGCTCTGACCGACTACTTCTGTTCCGTGGATCCCGTGTTCCCGGTCCTGGGCTCGAGGGCGCAGGAACTGATTGTAGGGATACTTGCAGTATTTTAGGCTCGCGGCGGCCTCGTTACCTGTGAAATCCGTGGTGAAGGTGCAGTGGTCCAGGGAGAGCGGTGAGTGGGTGCCGAACCTCCTGATGGCGATAGACGGCGGCTTCGAAACCCTGGAGCTGCGCCGGGGACGAGATATGAACTTGGAGCTCGGAGAGGAAAGAAGATGCACTGGTTACTCCTCGGGCATCGGTCAGCGAGAGCCCTGTCCAGAGTTCCGCGAAATCAGTTCTGGCAGCCAGTGTGGGGAGTGCCGGAACCGTGATGTCTACTCCGACTACGTCCGGGGGACAGGATCCGTCAACCAGGAGTATGTCGACACCGTTTTCTCGGTCTACATGGCTCAGGCCGGCGCCAAGGTGAAGGTTGGTGTGACAAGGAGCGAGAAGGTGGAGCGTCGATGGGTGGAGCAGGGCGCGGACCGAGCCGTCGAGCTCAGGCGCGGGATATCGAGCGAGGAAGCCCTCGAGCTCGAGGACGAGGTCTCGGAACGGTTCGATGTGTCGCAGACCGTCAACAAGAACTACAAAGTGGAAGCAGGGAGGAAGGAAGAGTTCGAGGACGTGGTCGGAAAGGTGTGCGCCGGTATGTCGATGAAGAAGCCCGGTATTCTGGAGGTCTGCACCGAAGTCAAGATATCTCAAGAGTTCGGCTGCCAAGGAGGGCTGGAGCGCAGCGGGCTGCTGCCGAGCCCTCTGGAGGCCGTGAAAGGCCAGATTGTGTGCGGCGGAGGTCTCTGCGTTGCCTTGGGAAGTGGCCGAGTCCTGAAGACCCCGGAGCAGCAGTCGCTCTCAGGTTTCTAGGTAAATAACTTGAGTCTGAACTGGTTAGTAAGTGTGTGAGACCTGAAATAGAAGCCGCAGTGGAGGCCGGGAAAATCGCGTCGGATCTGATGGATAGCTCGTCCGGAGGAGAGTTCTCTGATGCCGAGTCGAAGAGTTCGGACTCCGACATAGTGACGGAGGTCGATAGGTCGTGTCAGGAGTCGATCATCTCCATGTTAAGCGATAGATTTCCGGAATCAGGGTTTTTGGCAGAAGAGGATGAGGTCAATTCTAGTGGCAATCCGATATGGATAATTGATCCCATAGACGGAACTCTCAATTTCTCAACGGGTTTTCCGTACTTCTGCTCCTCCATTGGTGTGGAGGAGTCAGGCCAGGTGATAGGGGGGGCTGTCGCGTCGCCTCAAAGCGCACTGGGAGAGTACTATTTCGCCCATCAAGGCAACGGCGCTTTCAGGTGTCAGCTGTCGGAAAGCCCTGAGCAGGGATCAAGGATATCGGTCTCGGACTCGGGGATCTCCGGGGGAAGAATAGCCCTCGACTTTTCGAAAGAGAGTCTCCAGTCAGGAGCTTTGATTCGAGTCACGCCAATCTAGTGATTGAAAGAGGTGGAGCGATCATGAGACCTGGAGCAGCAGCACTCAACCTTTGTATGTTAGCTCGAGGGTCTATCAACGGAATGGTAGCACATGTTCATCGTTGGGATTACGCAGCTGGCAAAGTAATTGTGGAGGAGGCGGGGGGACAAGTGTCTACCGCAGAGTTGGAGAACGGAACGACTGAGGTACTGGCTTGGAATGGAGACGAGGAAGTAGGTGAAACCCTGAGAGAGATATCCAGGGGAGAGCATTAGTGACCGAGTCGGAGGTGGTGAACGCGTTCAACCAGTTTTTCGTGGAAAACGCGGAGCCTGGGATTGCCTACAGGAGGAAGCAGCACCGCTTCTCCAGTCAGTTCCTCGATATACTGGTGGACACGGCCTCCGACCGGCTCAGGGACATAGGTGTTGAGCACAAGTCGTTCAAGACCTCGAGCTCGCGGAAGCTCTACTTCTCGCAGCACTTCTCCGAGGACACCGAGGGCAACATACTGGAGTCAGGCCACCAGATAGACAGGATAGACGAGTTCCGGAAGCGCAGCGGCAGAGACACGTTCCTTGCGGTGGAAGTAAGGCAGGGACCCGGCAACCCGAAGAGACTGTTCTTCGTGGACTGGGACAGAATAATTAGGGAATTCAGGAAGTGGAGGCGTGACGACGCCGACGCCGAGGCAGGGTTCGACAAGGAATGGCTCGGACAGAACGGAATCGAGGCAGAACGCAGCGGCGGAGAGTACGGTGTACCACGCAGGGTTCTCGAGGATTTAAACCGGTAGACAGGTCGCTTGTTTCCCATGGGCTCGAAGTCGGCAATCCGCCCCGAACCCGAAGAACTGGTCGCGTTCGCCGTTGGTTCCGGGTGTGGTGGCGGCAGCCTTCACGGCCTTTACAGCGGACTTCTCGCTGGGGAACGTCGCCTTCTACGCCGGAGCGTCTGCGCTGGCGCTACTGGGTGCGC
>GL982569.1:67204-76470 GCA_000220355.1 Candidatus Nanosalinarum sp. J07AB56 | reverse complement strand
TGCTTGCTGGGCTCGCTCTCACCGCTCTAGCAACCACGTAGATGACTATCTACGGGCACACATTAGGAGAATCAAGCTTGGCTACAATGCCTCTGTCTCTGCCTCGAAGTCTCCGTAGTCTAACCCGTATTCTTCGGTAATGGAGTCCGCTTCTGCTGTAACTGGTTACTCCATCCCTTCAGAAAACATTTCTACAAGATTCTCCATGTCCGGATTTCAATGGCTCTGCTTTGGTTTCTCGTATTGCACGTTCTCAGTTCCACACTCATCAAACGCATTGTCTATGACCTCGAACGCTGTCTGAACCTCCCCGTCCTCCTCAAGCTCACTGCACTCCAGTTTTTGTCTCTCGTACCTCGCCAGCCTAGTTAGGCTTTCGAGGTTGGCGCCGTCGTAGGAACATCCCTCGCGAACCTTCTCATCCCCGTGGTATAGATCGCCGTCGACAACCTCCAAATCGCTACCGTGATACTCCATGTCATAGCGGAGCTGTAGAGGTGAGTATAGCGCGGCTTTAACCTCATTTTGATCGAGTGTGTCAGGGTGCTTCGCCATGATGGTCGAAAAAGCGGCTTCAAAACGAAGCGTAGACATATGGTAATCAAATTCGTCCTCAGCGGCCACGTAACTTGGTTAGGACTTGAAATTAAATACATCGAAAACTTCCGTGCTCACACCTCTCCGGGGACGCAGACCTGTCACCAGCGGATGATAGTGTGCGGACTACCGAGCGCCTGGTTTCAAATTCGAGTGGCATGAATCAGGTGTGTGCCAAGGATAATTGTCGGCCGGGATGAGGACACCACAGAGGAGTACGGAACCGACGGAACCGGCGAGATAGGGAAGCACCTCGTCGGGGAGAACGAGGAGGCTCACAAAGCCAATCCAGTGTACCTGGACTTGGCGTCACCACATGTGATGGGGGTCTTCGGGAAGCGGGGCACGGGCAAGTGCCTTCTGCCGGATGAAAGAGTGCTGACCGAGGACGGCCTCAGACGGATGGACGAGGTGTTCAGACAGGCAAGGAGGGAGGGTGTCTGTGCGGACGGCTCCGAGGACGAGGAGTTGGTGCGGTTCGACGGACCTAGTGTGCCCTCAACGGACGGCACAGAGCTGGAAAACAGACGGGTGACAGCAGCCTACCGAAAGAAGGTGGACGAAGAGATCATCGAGCTAAAGACCTCGTCAGGAAGAGAGATGAGGGTGACGAGGGAGCACCCACTGCTGACGCCAGGAGGATGGGAGCAAGCAGAGAGCCTAGAGGAAGGGAACAGGTTGGCCGTTCCCAGAGACATCGGCGGGTGCCTCAAGAACAGGGAGCTGGAAGTGCCGGACGGACTCGAACCCGTGGCCGGAGGCGGCGACCAGATGCTAGCAAGCTACTCCTTCGGCCGCGCCAAGGCCGTGCAGCTGCCAACCGAGGTGTCAACCGACCTAGCGGAGTTCATGGCTATGCTGATAGCAGAGGGACACGAGCAGAAGACGGACGAAACCCGGTTCAGAATAATATTCACCAACAAGAACACGGATACTCTGGAAAGGTTCACCGAGCTCGCCAGAGATTTGTTTGGCCTGGAGTGCAACAGGATGGACGAGAGCTCCGTCTACGCGGACTCCCGCGTCCTCGAGGAGTTCCTCAAACACAACGGATACGAGACCGGCAGGAACTCGTTTGGCAAGGACATACCAGGCTTCATACTCTCAGCGCCGCACGACGCAGCAAAACAGTTCCTGCAGACCTACTTCGACTGTGAAGGAAACACAAACGGAAACCAAGTGGAGCTGAGCACCGCAAGCGAAGACCTGGCTAGTTCCCTCTGCCACATGCTAGCGCGGTTCAGCATAGTAGCCCGCATATCGGAGAAGGAGAAGTACGCCGCAAACACACCAGAACAGAGGGTCAGAACATACCAAGAGGTACGGATATCGGGCGGTGACGCCAGGAGGTTCCACGACAAGATAGGGTTCTCACTCGACAGGAAACAGACCCAGTTGTCCAACCTGCCGGACACCAACACAAACGTCGACACCGTTCCATGCGGAGACATAGTGGAAGAAGCAAGGCAGGCAATGGGCGCAGACAGGACACAGGTATGGAAACACAAGCAGAGCCTCAAGGCCTACGAAGACGGAAAAAACATACCTAGCAGGGACAGGGTCGGAGAGATAGCGCGGAAACTACAAGACCAGCTAGACGCTGTACAGAAGACAAGAGACGAGCTGGAGAAACATCCTTCGACAGAGCAGGTCGAGAAACTGGTCGATACCTCGGGCGTCAAATGGAAGGAACTAAACGACAGGGCAGAGACCTCGAAGTCCGGGAGAGAGTCGACGAGGCTTAGAAAATTCAGGGAGAGTCCGCAGGAACTAGCTCGGCCCGCTCTCTCCATCTTCAACAGCAAGCATGACCTCGAGAGAGCGCAGGAGCTGATAGACAGACTGAGAGAACTAGCGAGCTCCGATCTACTGTGGGATGAGGTCGAGAACATCAAGCACCAAGAGTACGAGGGCTACGTCTACGACCTGACTGTCGAGGACAACCATTCGTTCGTGGCCGGCAAGGGAGGCATTGTCTGCCACAACAGCTATTCCATGGGTACCGTCATCGAGGAGATACAGGGAAACGATCTGTCCGACAACCTGTCGACTATACTGATAGACCCTGTGGGCATCTACTGGTCGATGGACCGTCCGAACGACCGCGAGGCAGCTCTGCTGGAGAGATGGGGTATGCAGCCAGAGGGACTGAACCCGCACATCTACATACCTGAGGGGAAAACCGGGCAGTACGACGAGGACGGAATACCTTTCGACCGCACCTTCACCTTGAACCCTGGGAGGCTGTCGGCGCAGGAATGGGCGCTGGCGTTCGACATAGAGCTGAACTCCGAACGCGGCGTCCTGCTCGAGAGAGCTATAACGGAGCTGACCGACGAGAGAGGGAAGAACTACGGGCTTGAGGACCTGGCTGGAAAGGCCCGGTCGATGGATTTCAGAGACGAGACCACCGAGGGCGTGGTCAACCGGCTGCTCGATGCGCAGAGCTGGGGTGTGTTCGGGGAGGAGTCGTCTCTGGAGGAGTTCACGGAGCGCGGTGAACTTTCGGTGGTGGATGTCTCCGCCTTCGGGGGCATGAGCGGCGGCTACTCCGTCTCCGCGCTCGTGGTTGGTCTGCTGGCGAAGCGCATCCTCAGGCAGAGAATGCGCGCCCGCAAACTCGAGGAGATAAACGAGATGAAGCGCATGGACGAGAACGAGATGCCTCTGGTGTACATGTTCATAGACGAGGCCCACGAGTTCCTCCCCGACGACGGCGAGACTCCGGCTTCCGACCCTCTGATGCGCTGGGTCAAAATCGGGAGGGAGCCAGGGGTGTCGCTAGCGATGGCAACGCAGCAGCCCGCCAAGCTCCACCCCGACGCCCTGTCACAGATGGACATCCTTCTGTCCCACCGCCTGACCGCGCAACAGGACATAGAGGCCCTCGGAGAGATCATGCAGACCTACATGCGCCACGACCTCAAGCACTACATCGACTCCCTGCCCGACAGACCCGGAACCGGGCTGGTGCTGGACGACAACAGCGAGCGCATCTACCCCCTCCAGATGAGACCTCGCAAATCCTGGCACGCCGGCGGAACACCAGACGCCTTCGAAGACTGAGATGTCCATACTATCCGAAAACGAGGACGTGCTCGGCAGAGTTGTCGACCTGGCTCTCGCTCCGGTCAACGAACCCGACATCGTCCCAGTAGTGCTTCCGCTGATTATCGGTGCGTTTGTGATAGAGCTCTATTTTGGCAAGCACGAGGACGAAGACCTGGGTTGGAACACCTCAGTCGGCAACGCCATACTGTGGTTCTCAACCGGCGTCACGATATTGTCGACGACAGATCTGTCCCGGAATGAGCTCTACGCAGTTCTGGCTCTGATGGGGACAGGTCTGGTCATCGGTTACATGAACTTCTACCACAGGTGGAGCCCTTTCCTCGCCTTCCGAGCCTCCTCAGCCGGGGTAGTATACACTGGAGCGTACCTGGTGACCGTCCTCACGAAGACCGACATACCTGTCAATGGCACCACGGCGACCGCCTCGGCCGTGTTTACACTTGCCGCTATAGTTGGTTTCAAGCTCCTCCAGAGTTTCGAGACACCACAGCAACCAGAGTTCGGAGTCTAACAGGCTTTTGAGCTTCGGACAACATTAGTATGTGTGAAGCTACTGGCGGATGAGGAACTCGAGAGCCGGACCTACCAAGAGGTCATTGCGGCGTCCGCATCCAACCTCAATACACTCGTTGTTCTGCCTACCGGACTCGGGAAGACGGTGATCGGAGCAATGGTGGCGGCTATGAAGGGCGAGGACGGGAAGGTGCTGTTTCTCGCTCCTACCAAACCGCTTGCGCAGCAGCACCGCCGCACCTTCAACAACCTCCTCACCGTACCAGAGGTCGACCTGACTCTCCTGACCGGGGACGTCAGACCCGACGAACGAACAGACCTGTGGACACAGAAACGCTTTTTCTTCGCGACACCACAGGTGGTGGAGAACGACATCATCGACGGCAAGGTACCCGTAGAAGAGCTGTCTCTCGTGATATTCGACGAGGCCCACCGCGCCACCGGCAGCTACAGCTACAACTTCATCTCCGAACAGACACCGCAGGTGCAGAAGCTGGCCTTGACGGCGTCCCCCGGCGGCTCGAGGGAGAAAATTGAGGAGGTAGCCGACAACCTGGAGATCGACAACTTCGAGCTCAGGACGGAGGACGACCCGGACGTAGAGCCGTATGTACAGGACCGCGAGCTCGAGTGGCGGAGAGTGGAGCTCGACGGGAGGTTCCAGGAAGCAAAGAAAAAGCTCGGTGCCGCGAGAAGGGACTTCCTCAAGCAGCTCAAAGAACTCGGACAGCTGAACTCGGTGTCAAACGTCTACAAGACAGATCTCCTCAAGATACGCAGTCGCATATCCTCCGAGCTCTCAAGCAGCGACGACCCAGAGCTCTACGAAGCCATATCGCTGGTCGCCACCGCAATCAAGGTCTCCCAGGCACAGGAACGCCTCGAGACACAGGGTGTAACACAATGCTACCGCTACACCCGGAAACTGAAACAGGACGACTCAAAGGCGGCGGCCAGAGCACAGCAGAACGAGGACTTTCAGGAGGCGAAGTCGCTGGTCGAATACCTGAAGAAGGAGGGCGAGGAACACCCCAAGCTTGAGGAACTCCGCGGAATCCTCGGGGACATGGAGAAGAACGAGAAGGCGATCGTCTTCACGGAATACAGAGACTCCGTGGACACGATAACCAGCGCGCTGCAGGACGAGGGGCTGTCACCCGTCAAGTTCATAGGCCAGAGCGGAGACGACGGTATGACCCAGAAGAAGCAGAAGGAGGTCCTGGACGCCTTCGAAGAGGACCACTACGACGTCCTAGTCTCCACCAGCATCGGGGAGGAAGGACTCGACATACCAGCAGTGGACCACGTGGTGTTCTACGAGCCGGTAGCCTCCGAAATACGCGACATCCAGCGCGCCGGGAGAACAGGCAGGCAGGAGTCCGGCAACGTCGTGGTACTGATGGCGGAGGGAACCCGCGACGAGGGCAACTACTGGTCCGCCAAGCGAAAGAAGGAGAAGATGAAGGAGACCATAAAGGACCTGAAGAGGGAGCACGGTGACGCACCCGAGAAGACCCTCGACAGCTTCGGGGACGACGACCAGACCTCGCTCGCGGACGTGCCCTCCACAACCGACGACCTCGAGGCCTCAGAGCAGCAGAAGGAAGGCTCGGCGTCGGCGGAGGGTGCCGTAGTGGTTGCGGACGACCGAGAGAACGATGTCAACCGAGAGCTCGCCCGCCTTGACATCGAGGTGGACAGGCAACGGCTCGAGACCGCGGACTTCGTGGTGTCCGACCGAGTGGCCGTGGAGAGGAAGGAGGCCGCGGACTTCGCGGACTCCGTGATAGACGGACGCCTGTTCGACCAGCTCTCGGAGCTATCCGAATACCAGCGCGCAGTCGTGATCTTGGAGGGCGAGAACCTCTACGGCCACAGAGGTATCTCCTCCGAAGCCATCCGCGGAGCCCTCGTCTCCGCAGTCGTGGACTACGGTGTGTCAGTTCTGAGAAGCAGCGGCGTCGAGGATACAGCCAGAACTCTTAGACGGACAGCAGAGAGGGAGCAGAAAGAGGAGGACCGCGACGTGGAGGTGCGGAGCGTCGACGGCTCGAGGAACGCTCAGGAACAGCTCCTGTTCGTCGCCGCCGGCCTCCCAGGCGTCAACACGAAGCTAGCGGAGCGTCTCATGGAACAGTTTGGGACGCTCGAACACCTGTTCTCCGCCGACAAAACAGAGCTCAAGGAGATCGAAGGAATCGGCGAAGGAAAAGCCGAAAAGATTAGAACCGTGGTTTCGAGAAAATACACCAAGTGAAGCCGCTGATAGTCGGATACGACCCTGGTACCACCTCCGCCGTCGCCGCCATCGACATACGCGGCGAGCTCGTCCTACAGGAGAGCTCAAAGCAGCTCAGCGAGCCACGCACAATCGACCAGCTGGTAAACACAGGGCTGCCTGTCCTGGTGGCCTCCGACAAGGAAAAGACGCCGTCCGCCGTCGAGAGCCTCTCCTCCAGCCTCGGAACCGAACTCTTCGAGCCACAGGATGATCTCTCGCGCTCAAGGAAGCAGGATCTCGGAGACGGCGACAACAGCCATGAGAGAGACGCGGAGGCAGCGGCACGCCACGCCTTCCGCAGAAACAGATCCAGGTTCCGCAAACTGAAGAGGAAGGCCAGGGACTCCGATAAGCAGCCCGAGGACCTGGTGGCGCGGGAGTTCCTGGGACTCGAGACCGGCGCCGACACAACACAACACAGCCACGGAGAGCTCAGGTTCTACCACAGAGAACAACCTGAGGTCGCGCATCGGCGAACTCGAGGCCGAAAACCAGGATCTACGGGAGAAAATCGACGATCTAAAGCAGGGCCGTCTCGATTCCGAGGTGCGCCAAGAGGAGATACGCCGCATGGAGCGCAAGGCGGTGCGGGCTGCCGGAGAGAACCAGAGACTGAAACAGCGTCTCGACGACAGGCAGAAGAGATCGAACAGCTCAGGCACGCCCTGACGCAATCGCAGGACTCCGAAGTAGTACCTGTGTTCGACGGCGGTCAACCAACAGACAGGTGCGTCACGGAGTCCAGGGAGAGGGCGCAGGAACTGAGAGAAAACGGTATCAACGCCCGACACATAGACGACGTGGATGGAGAGAGGCTCGCCGGTTTCGTGGTCTGCGACGAGTTCCCCGAGCTGAAGGTCGAGGAGATGCTGGGTTGATAGAGCCGGACAACGAGAGACAAGAGAGACTTCTGGAGATGACCCAGTTCCTCTCCAGGCTCGTAGTCTTCGGTATTGCATTCCAGGTTGTCACCATACTGCTGCCGGCGACACCCGGGTTCCAGGCACTCTACGCGGAGCTCATCTCACGGCTGCTGCAGCCGATCGGAGACGCCGCCCATGCCGGAATACAGGTAAGCTACAACGGAATCGACTACATCATATCGCAGGACTGCCTCGGCTGGAAGTCATGGTTCGCTCTCTCAGGGCTCGTCGCATCCTCCTTCAACAGAACACCACGGTGGAGGGTGGCCGGCATCGCAGGGGGGCTAGCGGCGGTCGCAGTCCTGAACACGGTGCGAGTGGTATCCACCGTGATCCTGGCGGACGCGGGCCTCGGCTTCGACACGCTACACACCGTCACATGGAGATGGGGAATGACGCTGTCGGTGCTCCTTCTATGGGTAACGTGGTACACAAAGGGGGGCTCGCCGTAGCCGAACCTGCTCCGCCGTCCACTGTCACTGGAAAACTGCTCTATCGGTTCTTTCCCACATTCTTTATTACATCCACAACAACTCGTGACGTGGCCATAAGCGACAAACTTCAAAAGGCAAAGAAGGACCTCAAGTCCGGAGAGAAGGAAGAGACCAGTCAAGATGATGACCGTGCATCCCAGCAGGACAGCATAGACAGGGAGGCGCTCGAACAGGAACTCCAAAACGTAGAGAAATCGATACAGGAGCTTCAAGACAGGGTCAGGGAGATGGAGGACAGAGACCTCATGGCGGAACTCGAGGAACTGTCCGTGAAGGAACAGCTACAGGAAGTTCAGAAACTGCTGGACGTGATGGACAGCGAAGACCTACAGGAACGGCTGAAGATGCTGGATCGCATACAGGACGAATACCAGGAAGGGAGGGTACACGAGAAACTGGAATACCTCTACAGCGAGGTCAAGGATATGAAAGAGGAGGGAATAGAAGCGGATGAGAGCCGGATGGACGAACTCGAGGACAGGGTCGACGACCTAGGGCAGAAGCTTGAGGACATAAAACAGGAGCAGAACAAGACACAGGGAAACATGGGTCAGCGTCCGGAAGCAAGCCGGTCGTCTGGGCTCAATCAGATAGTTCGTGGGAGCAGCGACCTCAGGGTGAGGACGAACGAGAACGGCGAAAAGGTGGTGGAACTGGCTTGAAAACCTTTGACGATCGGGATGCCGAGGCCGCAGCGGATAGTGGCGGAGAAGCTGTATCGGAAGACGACGTGAGACAAATGGTTGCCGAGGAGGGGCCGATGACTCTCGAGGAACTCAGAGCGGAGATAAAGCGCAGGCTACGGGATCAAGGCAGTGCAAGTAGAAGAGACCCGACCAGAGAGACCGCGAACCCAGAGGCAGCCCAAGCCGTCCAAGACAGAGACAGAGAGGAGCTACGGAACAGGATCGGGTCGCTGGAAGACCAAGTGGATGGAATCGAGGGTGTGGAGGACGAGGTAGGTCAGCTCAAAGGCAGACTGGAGGAACTGTCGGAGAGGGAGAGAGAGCTGGAGAGCGCAACCACCGGTGAACTCCAGTCGCAGGTTCGACAGCTGGAGACAAGGCTGGAGAACCTGGAGACAGGGAGTGTCGAAGCCGATGCCGAACACAGCTTCGATGTTGCCTCCATAAAATCACGGCTCACAGGGCTCGAGGAGCAGGTGCGGCCAGAGGACATCCAAGACATAAGGAAGAAAGTACGGAGCCTAGAGAAAAGGCTCGGCGACTCACGCGACTACACACAGTTCAAGCAGAAGCTCGAAGACGCCGTGAACGACATGGACAGCCGCAAGCCCGATCACAGCGAAATGGAGGACCGGCTCGAGCACATCACCAGCCGCATGGAGGAGGAGATGGACGCAGTAAACTCAAACCTCCAGGACGA
>GL982569.1:65356-67184 GCA_000220355.1 Candidatus Nanosalinarum sp. J07AB56 | reverse complement strand
ACAGCGTGGTACACGAAAGGTGGCTCGCCGTAGTCGAACTTATTCCGCCGGTCACAGTGGTTAGGAGGGAGCTATTCTCCTCCCCAAAACTATTATTCCGAGGGCAATAAGCCACAGTGTGCACATAGGCGACAAGCTCGAAAAGGCCAAGAAAAATCTCAACTCCGAAGAGAAAAATAAGGTCAGTCAAGACACCAGTATGTCGCAGCAGGACCGCATAGACAGGGAAGCACTCGAGCAGGAGCTCCAAGATGTTGAGAAGGCAGTGGAAGACCTCCAAGACAGAATCAGAGAGATAGAGGATAGAGATTTAATGGCAGAGCTGGAGGAACTATCGGTAAAGGAACAGCTACAAGAGGTCCAGCGGCTGCTCGACGTAATGGACAGCGAAGAGCTACAGGAACGGCTAGAGATGTTAAATCGCATACAGGATGAGTATCAAGAAGGAAGGGTGCACGAGAAGCTCGAGTATCTGTACAGCGAGGTGAAAGAGATGAAAGAGGGTGAAATGGAACAGACAGGCGGCATGGCTGAGAGAATGGACGAATTGGAGGAGAGAGTTCAAAATCTCGAGGAAGAAGATTCGAGCGAACAGAAACAACCACCAAACAGCGACGGTAAGCGCACCCTGATGAGTCTTGTCAGCGACAGCGACCAACTGAGTGTGAAGGAAGTAAACGGTGAAAGTGTGGTAGAAACGTCATGAAAACCTTCAACGGCGACGGCAACGAGAGCAGACAGGACGAGGACCTCGAATCGATGGTAAAAAGGATCGTGGACAAGGAAGACGGCGAAATAACCTTGTCACGGCTCGAGCAGAAGATTGTTGAGCGTCTGAACCAAGACAATGCAGCGCAGACTGAAAGCGGTGGAAAATCGGATGCCGACGGAGAAAGGATGGACGCGGAAGACACCGAGACCGGCTCCCGATACATGCGTGAAGAGCATGAGGGCCTCAAAGACATAGACAGGAAAATAGAGCAAATATCCAAAAGAGAGCACAGCACGGCGCACAACAGGGATATAGAGAGCCTCAAGAGGAGAATCAGCGACTTACAGAACAAAATGGAGGCCGTACACTCTCTGACCGGGACCGTTCAAGACCTAAAAACCAGAGTGAGAGAACTCTCCAGGCAGAAGGGGAATGCAGACAGCGAACAAATAGACAGGCTGAAGGATCGAATCAGAGACATTGGAGATAAAGTCAATAGCCTAGAACAATCTAAATCCCTCGAAGAAGACAACATAAGAGACGTAGAGGCGAGACTAGACCGACTGGAGTCATCCAGTGCCCCCGAACAGCTACAGAGCCGGATAGAGAAGATCGAACAGCGCCTAGAAGATGTAGCTCAAGATCACAGCCAGGCTGTTTCGCAGAGCCAAATAGACGAGCTATCGCAACGTCTCGGCTCTATCCAAAACAGAAGTGTGAGCCGAGAAGAGCTTGAAGAGCTGGAAACCAGAATAGTGACTCGGGGCGACCTCGAACAGAAACTCCAAGACCTACCTAGTCACGATAGGGTAGAGGGTCTTGCGCAGGACGTAGGAAGCCTCCAAGAATCTACGGTCTCAAACGAGGCTATAAACTCGATTGAAACAGAGCTTGAGAAGCTAGAAAAAGATGTATCCCAGCTCTCCGACAGGCAGAGCAAGCTAGCGGGAGCGGAACTGGAAGAACTGGGCGAGACCACCGGTAAGCTGCGGGAGGACCTGGACAAACTGTCCGGTGCTCAAGAACACAAGGCAGACAAGAACGAGCTCGAAGAGCTGGAAGACAAGATGTCGATCCTTGAGCAGACGATCGAAGAGCTGCGCGAAAGCCAAGACG
>GL982569.1:63388-65336 GCA_000220355.1 Candidatus Nanosalinarum sp. J07AB56 | reverse complement strand
GCTCAGGAGCTCAAAAGCCGGTTGAGGCATGTACCGTGTCGAAGAGCCTAGACGTGTAGGGTAAGCCGACAGAAGTTCCGAATCAGTGGTTGACCACACGGTCCAAAGCATTGGGTGAATCTTCAGACACAAACACAGCACATAGACGTATATCGAGAACACGCTTGACGGACTCATCATTGAGGTGGAGAACTACATCGAGAGGTGGTACACTGTGGATGGACGGAGCGCGTGCAGAATCATGATGGTAAGGGAGGTGACGGGCACGTTATGGTTGAGTACTGGAGATATCGGAGATGCGCGGGCCGACTCAAGCTCATATCAATACTGGGCGGGCGCCGGTTCTACCTCTACGGCGGCTGAGAAGGGTGGTGGCAATCTGGTTGCTGGCTCTATCGAAGAGCAGTAGCTATGTTTTTTACCTCACGTATCGGATTCTTTGCGTGGTGTCTTCTAAGGGACGGTCGAAAACAGACTACTTGATGACCTATGGATGGATGGTTCTCGTGCTTGCCATAGTGGGAGGTGCTATCACCGCCACCGTCCTACAGCAGTCCGACACCTGCAACTCGCAGATAAGCAATTTGGATGCGCAGTCTGGCGCCTTCGGAGTGGCCGACTTCGGTTACTCTGGCAACGATATTGATTTGAGGTTCACAAACGATGGCGAGGGGGACATCAACCTGACAGGTCTTGTTATTACCCCAGCAAACCAAGAGGCTTCAATCGAGATGTTGCCGAACGAGTCCGACTATGAAATCTTACAGCCCAACAACTCAACAACGCTCGAGGCGGCGGGCGGTCTGGCGAGCTACGACCCAGGTAGCTGCGGGGTGTTCGAGATATCCGTCAACTACTCCGAGACCGGAGTCGAAAACTCTATGTCAGGAGAAATCCGAGAAACCGTATAAGGACCCAACATCAGCCCTCAACATATTCTAACCTCGCTGAATACCCAGCTTTGACTTAATGTTGTCGGTATATAGCTCAACAGGAGTCTGCCAAATGTATCTCCGGAAAGTAAATCAGGACCACACCTCAGAAGCTTTGGACACCCATATATGTGAGGTGGCTTTGGCTGTCGTTAAGATGTTCTAGCCCACCGATATGTACGCTTCCTCGACAACGGAATCATTATGACGCATCCGAAGGAGGTATTCGCCGCTGCCGATTTCTGGTAGTGGCTTCGTAGACTGCGGAGGGCAGGCACTCGCCCGTAAACGTTGTGTGAGGACCCTCTGAATCCGAGTCTACTTCTATGTTGATTGTGTCTGCGCTCTGGCTATAGCGGTAGTCGAGTTCTGGGTCGGGGCCTTTTGTGGGGAAGTGTCCGCTAAATCTCAGTTTTCCATTTTCCAGCGTGTAGCGAGCGGTCTCTGCCGGAGAATCTATGCGGCACTCCGTAGTGAGCTTGGAAATCTTCACCTCACTGCTACTAGCGTCAGCTAGGACGACAGAACCCGCACTGACTGACAGCAGCAGCGCGACTACTGCCACAGGCACTTTTGCCATACAACAGTGGCAAACGTCTGTGCTTATAAGGTATGGACGCGGGCGTAGAATAAAAAGCCAGCGAGGAGCTGTTTTCAACGGTGAACGAGGGCAGAGTAATCGGTCTGGTGTCCGGCAAGGGAGGTGTCGGGAAGACTAGCGCATGCGTGAACCTCGGGATTGCGCTCTCACGACTCGGGAACGAGGTGACCCTGATAGACACCGACCTCTCGGCCTCCAACCTCGGGGTATACATGGGTCGGTACGATCACCCAGTCAAGATACACGAGGTGCTCTCTGGAGAGGCCAGCCTCCAAGAAGCCATGTTTCGGCACCCTACGGGCGTCAACGCCCTCGTTGCCTCCACGGAGTATCCGACACAGATCCGGACACATCCAACATAGGAGAGGTATTCAACCAAGCAGCAGAGACCTCAGACTACGTCCTCGTGGACTGC
>GL982569.1:57661-63368 GCA_000220355.1 Candidatus Nanosalinarum sp. J07AB56 | reverse complement strand
AAAAACTATCAGAAAACAAAGCCGACGAAGAAACACTACAGCAGAAAGAACAAGAACTCAAAAACAACATCAAATCAGTCGAAAACAACCTCCAACAACTATCAGAAAACAAAGCCGACGAAGAAACACTACAGCAGAAAGAACAAGAACTCAAAAACAACATCAAATCAGTCGAAAACAACCTCCAAAAACTATCAGAAAACAAAGCCGACGGGAGCCAAATCCAGGAAGCGAACAACAACATAGAAGTTATACAGGAGAACCTGACGAGCCTCGAGACAGAGTTGAGTCAGGTAAGCGAACAACAGACACAGAAGGCTGATATCTCCGAACTTGAGGAGACTAAAGGACAGGTTCAGGAACTAGACGAAGATGTCCAAGGGGTAACGCATAGTATAGATGTTCTCAAGGATACGAAGGCTGGTTTAGACGATGTGGACGCCATAGAGACGGAATTGGATGAAGTGGCCAAAAACTTACAGATATTGTCGCAGGAACAGGAAAGCAAAGCTGAGGCCAAAGAGGTATCTGCACTGAAGTCAGATCTAGAGGACCTTAGACAGGAGGCAGAGAACCTATCGGAACGAAAGGCCAACGCGGAGCATGTCGATAGGATTGAACAGGATCTAACCGATAGCATAGAGCAATTGTCCTCGGAGACCGTCGGCCCAAAGGAGGCGCAGCGTGTCAGAAAGAAGATTCGAGAGATGGAGAACATGATGGGGGAATTTAGGGACTACACGCAGTTCAAGCAGAAGCTGGAGAACGCCGTAAACGAGCTGGATCGCCGCAAGCCGGACGATGAGGACATCGAGGACGCTGTGGATGATGTCACGGACAGAATGGAAAACGAGATAGACTCGGTCAACTCCAACCTCCAAAACAACATCGAGTCGGTAAGAACCGAGGTACGGCAGAATGTTGCGCAGATGAAAGAAGAGATGAAGGAGCTGGATCGCCGCAAGCCGGACGATGAGGACATCGAGGACGCTGTGGATGATGCCACGGACAGAATGGAAAACGAGATAGATTCGGTAAGAACCGAGGTACGGCAGAATGTTGCGCAGATGAAAGAAGAGATGAAGGAGAATGTCGAGGAGATAGAGGAAGAGACTCACAGGCACAGCGAAGAGGTTAGGCAGCACGTTGACGACAAGATTGCAAGCATGGAACAGCAGATATCAGATCTTCAGTCCACACACGCAGAAGAACGACAAGAGTCGTTAATGCGTCTAGAGGAGGTACAACGAAAGATATCGGCCTCAAGAGAGGAACTGGACGGGTCTGCAGATTCCGGAGTGCATCGGCTCGTGGAGCCGAATGACCAGTACGACACCGATATCGAGGTAGAAGAGCTACGTAGAAAAATTGAGAGCCTCGGGTCCCACAGCCCGCCGCCAGCGCCGCAGTCTACACCGAATGTCACTATCGTAGATAGAAAACAAGACCCGCAGCATATATGCCGATAGAAGTCAGGTCCGTGATGGCGACTGCGACAGGGAACGCCGGCAACAGCCTGACACCGGACTTCACATGCACAGTGTCCGACTCCAGTTCGCCTATCTCCTGCTTGCTAATACCGCGGATGCGTGAATCGGTGCCAGGTGCCTCGACTACCTCGCCCCCCTCAAGATCCCCGACAGGTACCTCCCTCGACAGAGCCTTCTCTTGAACCGACTGCAACAGGGAGTAGAGGGGCACCCATGTAGCCATCAGGATGCCGAGCACGACACCCCTCCAACCACTAACAAGCGGCAGCGCCCCTGCTCCTAAGCCCGCGCCGGCCACGCACCACCACCGGCGCTCTCGCAGAGACCTGAGAACATCGCGATATACACCCGGAGTTCCAACAGCCTTCCACAGAGCAAACAAAGAGGTGTAAACGACGACAGCCAGCAAGAGGGATGCACAAAGCCCCACGACATGGACCACCATAGAGCCGCCCAAAGGCACAGTCGCGCCAAACCCTATGACGGCGAGAGCTAGGGCATCTGCACCTCCCCACACCCCAGCTAGATACGCAGACCAGCCATAGACAAAGCAGAGAAGACCAGCAACTACCGATATTACAAGCGGATCACCTATTACAGCGGACATGGACACAGAGCCCGGGGACGCCAGTAGAGAGAGAACGCTCATTCCATCTGTAGCAGAGAGCGACTGCGCCGCAGCGAAGACAACGCTTGCAAAAACGCCGGACACCAGCACCGAGTCCGGAACCTCGCCGTAGTCCAGATCAAACAGCGACGCCACAAAAAGTGCTCCAAAAGCCGCGGCGTGCGACAGAACTAGGTACACAGCCCGATTTATATTCGCAACAAGTTAAATTCGGGTCGTAGTGGCAGAAGACTGGCGGGAGGCAGTGATACGGACAGGTGCCGACCTGCTCCTCAAAGAGGTAGCTGAGATGGGCGATGTAGCAGTTCCAGAGGCGGCCGAGGAGCTCGGGGTGTCTGAAGCACAGGTAGAGGACTGGGCGGAGGCACTCGACTCCAGCGGCTTCCTCGAGAAATCATATTCCGCCCGCAGAGGAACGGTACTCCAGTACACGGACGACAACCACGACGAGGTCAGGGAACGGCTCAAGCAATCGAGAGAAGAGGTAAGAAGAGAAGCCGAGAGAGTAGAGGACGAGCTCTCCGACCGTAAGGAGGTGGTGAAGGAGGCGAGGAAACGCCTCGAGGAGATGGAAGATTCTGTGGAGGAAGACCGCAGGAAGGAGAGGGAGACAAGAGAGGAGATTGAGGAGCTCAAGGAAATCGAGCAGGACATCGAAGAGAGGGTCAAGCACAAGGAGACCAAAATACATGAGCTGAGGCAGGACACTGCTGACCTGCTCTCCCGCACTGAGACAGCCATAAGCGATATATCGCACGCAGAGACAAGATGGACGAGTTTGAGCAACGAGAACAAGAACTCGAGACCAAGCTCGAGAGCCTCAGAAAGCTTGAGAACCACGTCGAAAACATGGATCAGGTGCAGGAGAGCCTCAGAGAGATAGAAAAAGCCGACAGGGAATCAGATTCAATGGTCAGGGATGTAATACAGAGCATCGCACGCCTATTCAAGGACGAGGACAGTACCGAGACCGCCGCCGAGAACATACTTGATAGACCCATCAGCGAGGCGAAGAACTATATCGAGAGAGCGGACTCACCCGATTACGGGGCTCTGCTCAAAGCCGAGAAAAATCACAAGGACAGAAAGACGATGAAAAGCTGGCTGGAGAACAGAACCAATGGCTGAGACCGACAGCTTCAGCGAAGAAGACATCGAAAGGCAGTACACCGTGAAGTCGGACGGAGTACCCGCAAGAGTCACGATAGGTGAACCTGACGACGAATACGTCCTCCTGTACCTCCTAGAGAGACCAAAAATAGACGAGGCAACAGAGGCGCTGCTGAACGACATAAGAAAGGAGCTCATCCAGGAAGTTTCACTGACCACGGAGGAGTTCGTGGACTCGAAGGCCCTGGACGAGGTGAAGGAGAAGTTCCGCCGAACCGCCAGCGAGATGCTTGAGGAACGGCTCGCGGAGACGGAAGAACAGACGCGCGACATACTCATCGGAAACTTGATACACGACATGCTCGGGCTCGGCGACATCGAACTCCTGCTCAGCGACAGCAACCTGGAGGAGATAGTGGTCAATGGCAGCGACGAGTGCGCCTGGGTCTACCACAAGGAGCTTGGATGGCTCAAGACCAACGTCTTCTTCGAGGACGAGGACGAGATCTACAACTACTCCTCTGAGATCGGCCGCCAAGTCGGAAAGGAAATCAACTCGCTCCACCCGCTGCTCGACGCCCACTTGCCCAGCGGAGACCGAGTAAACTCCACACTATACCCGATATCCACGCAGGGAAACACCATAACAATACGAAAGTTCGCCCGCGACCCCTGGACCATCACGGACTTCATACAGAACGGAACAATGGATCCGGAGGCCGCTGCGTTCATCTGGCTCTGCATGCAGTACGAACTCAACGTCATCGTGTCAGGTGGAACCGGTGCCGGGAAGACATCGTTGCTGAACGTCCTAATGCCGTTTATACCCCCGAACCAGCGCGTTCTCTCCATAGAAGACACCCGCGAGATAAGCCTGCCAAGCTTCCTCCACTGGGTGCCGACAACCACGCGCGAACCCAACCCCGAGGGGAAGGGAGGGGTGTCAATGCTCGATCTCTTGGTGAACGCCCTCCGGATGCGCCCCGACAGGATACTAGTGGGGGAGATAAGGGAGGAGAAACAGGCCGAAGTGCTGTTCGAGGCGATGCACACCGGACACTCAGTGTACTCGACGCTGCACGCCGACGACGCAGAACAAACGGTCAGGAGACTGGTGAATCCTCCGATAGATGTGCCGAAGACGATGGTGACATCCGTAGACCTCAATGTGGTGATGTTCAGGGATCGGCGCAGGAACTACCGGCGGGTTATGGAGGTGGCCGAGGTGGTGGAAAACCAATCAGGGGAGGCCGAGGAGAACGTGGTGTACAAATGGGACAGCGATACAGACGAGACGAACAAGATCTCAAAGGCCGGACGGGTCTACGAGAAGTTGAGAACCTTCACTGGCATGGACGCAGAGGAGATAGACCAGAACATCCAAGAGAAGCAGGACATACTCGAGTGGATGGTGGAAAACGGCGTTGACTCGGTTGACGGCGTGGGTAAGACCGTGGCCGAGTACTACCAGAGACCGGCGGACATAGTGGAGGCCGTGCGCAGCGGCGCGAACCCAGAGGACATCAACTATTAATCAATCCATTCCGGCTTCTCAACACTGGAAAGCTCATAGGTCTGCCACAGGGCTCCGAAGAGGAAAAGCGAGGTGTAAGCAGCCATGAGATCCCTCAGGAGAGGAGAGGCTATTACCCCTCCAAATGACAGTGCTTCCAGCAGGCGCGAGCTGGAGGCTACGAACACGGACGAAAACGATAGACCTATGAAGTACAGGACCGGCATCATTCGAGGGCTCTCAGCGGTCCTCAGCACCAGCCGCAGAACAGCGAGTCCCGCTGCTGCTAGCATCAGACCGGATGCAGCTAAGAATATGTTGAACGAACTCACAAAAGTTGAGGTCCGGTCTCAAATATAAAATCTCGGAGAGTTTATACGCACCCGCCTAGACACATGTAAGGTGTGGATTGAGGTATCGGACAGGTGGGCAAGACTGCTTCTGCCCTTAGCAAACAAAGTGAGGTCTTTAGTACCTAACGTAGAGAGGGATCTATCAAGAGCAAGGATGGAGGTTGATCCCGACAGGTTCGTGGCCTCCGCGATCGCGAGGGCGCTGCAGATAGGTATCTCCGTGGGAGTCTCGCTTTTGGCCGCGGGCATCATAGTCGACAACCAGACTCTGCTGTTAGGTGGAGCCCTCGCCACACCCCTGACTCTTGGTTTTGGAGCCTTCACTTTCCTGAACTATCCAAAGGTCAGAATGAAGCGCATCTCGCGCGAGCTTGAGAAGGACCTACCGTACGCCCTAAGGCATATGCTTATCGAGGTTCGGTCAGGAATATCGCTGTACGAGGCAATGGTATCCGTCTCGACAGGATACGGAAGGGCTTCCGAGGAGTTCGACACGATAGTCAGAGATATCAATGGTGGGAAGCCACAGGTGGAGGCGCTGGAGGACTCCATAGTCCGCAACCCGTCCACGATGTACCGCCGCGCTATGTGGCAGATGATAAACGCCATGAAA
>GL982569.1:49574-50889 GCA_000220355.1 Candidatus Nanosalinarum sp. J07AB56 | reverse complement strand
AGGAACGTCGAGGTGTAGTAGGCATCCCTCTGGATCTGGGTGCTCCCTGTCTCTGGCGCGGTTACGGAGTTCCACGAGAATAGGAACAGTGACAGAACCACGGAGAACACTAGGATGCTGGCGAGGAAGTCAGCCATAAAGCTCTGGCCTCTACGTCTCATCCACAAACACCCCTGAAGAGTTGTGAATCACACGGAAGACGTTCGAGTCCTGTGTCGACAGATAGGCATCGGACTCGAAGCGTGTTGAACCTACGACAGTTCTATTGCTCCATGAGACCTGTAGTGCACCGGAGGTGGCGTTCACCGAATATGGCACTCCACCAATGGTATCGGGTAGGGCGAAGACACGGTTGTAGTACTCTCCTTGGACAAGGGCCATCTCCAGTTCGAAGGACACTTGGTCTGCTACCTGCCTTGCGGTATCGGACTGCTGGCCTGAGAGGAACTCGGACTGCTCTGCCACCACTACACCTGAGAGAGCCGCCAGCATCGTGAGGGAGAGAGATACGAAAGCGAGGAACTCCAGCGAGGACTGCGCCTTTATGATACCGTGCTCACCTCCACTGTGCCGTTGTCGGCCCGCGCCTCCAAAAGATACCTACCAGGGTTTCCAGGAACGGGACCCGAAACGTTGAAATCAAAGGTTCTGTCCACCTGCCTCGTGCCAGAGGGCGTGTTGAGGACGTAGCGTACTTGGCGCTCCTCGACTATCCTCGAGGAATTAACAGTGCCAGGAACCGTGAACCTAAGGCTCCGGGTCGCAGGCTCGCCCGCCGCGTTCACGGTCTCAGCCGCCACCTCCAACTTGTCAAGCGACTGCTCCAACTGTATCGCGTTCGAGTCCGACCGTATCACTCCTATCGAGTCCTGGGCCTGGATTACGAAGGGGGCTGAGAGCGCCAGGGCTATCGATATTACGGACAGATACTCTATCGCCGCCTGCGCCCTCATGATTCCAAAATGGTTCCGGCTGTGGTTAAAACCCGTCTATCGGTCTATGCGTATGTAGGGCTCTTCTCGCGGGGCGCCGTTATGGCTGGCCTGAAGCAGATATCTGCCGGCACCGATCCGTGGTGTTGTGGTCTCATAGACAGCAGACGAGAGGCAGGTACCGGAGAAGTTCGTCTCTCGGCGGGCAGGGGTCGAATTGATTCTGAGGGCTATGCTGTCAGTGTCTTGGTGGTATGTGTGGTCTAGTTTGGACTCTACGCCTCTAACAGGGAAGTGACCGCTCAACTTCAAGCGTTCATCTTCAATGGTATAGCGCGTTTTGTCCGACGCGAGTCGATGAGGCATTCTGTTTTGAACGTAGA
>GL982569.1:47536-49524 GCA_000220355.1 Candidatus Nanosalinarum sp. J07AB56 | reverse complement strand
CGTCACGAGTCACAGCGGGTCCGAGTACACGTCGACGTCGCGAGGGCGCTGTACGTGCCCGGATCAGAGACACAGAGATCCCGAGGGTGGGTGTAAACACATCCGGCGCGCCCGTCTCGCACTCGGTCACGACTCTGTGGACAGTGAGACACTCGCCCGCCTGGACATCGACGCGGGACTCGGCGTGAACGCGCCCGGCCCGGTCGTCACCACGTCGGACGGCGGCGTCGTCGGCGATGATGCCGAAGTGATCGAACAGTCGGCACACTGGGAGGGTCCGTTCGTGGAGTTCGACAAGTACGGCGAGGCAACCGGCGCTGAATACGTCAGATGCTCCGGCTGTGGTCGCGAGGTGCTTGAGGGTCGCGAGGAAACTGCCACCCATAGCGCAGACTGTCCCAACTCCTGAGTGTGATGTAAGCTCAGCTCACCTCCCCCTCAAGGGGTGGGCTTTCAGCGTGGACTCCCGTTCTGGCTCTGGCCGAATCCTCGTTGAGCGTGGTCTTGCTCGGAGTGACGTGACGTGACGTGACGTGACGTGACGTGACGTATTCACCGTGGAAAGCGTGGTCAGTGACGGACTGTGCAGCCCAGAGGAACTCGTCAATAGTGTCTGCGAGAAGTGCAGCATCTTGACTGTCCACGTCGAGCGTGACTGGGACAGTCCGGCGCACTTCTCTCTCTCACATGTGTAGCTCCTTGCTCAGACATGCTTGGGAGTCAGCCTGTCGGTGTCCTGTGGATAGGTTCTGTTCTCACAATCCTGCGAGAGCGATCCAAACTGGACCACACAGCAAAAGAATCAATCAACTTCCGTCGCATTCAGAGCGGCGACCAGTGCAGTGAGATCCTCCCCGGCGTGAACGATGGGATTTCCTGCTCAGTCAGCGCTGAGGCTCGCTACTCTTCTACGATCCGAGTGGGACCGCAGACAGACGTGTTACACTCGTCTCGTTCTGCGTGACTGTGTTGTCGTTTCCGTCTTTGAACTCGACACTGACGTTCCCGGTCGGAGTCGCCTCGGTCGTGTCAATGTTGTCGACTGTGATGTTGATGTTTGCACCATCATCGACGGTGCTGAGATCAACGTCACTAGCGAGTTCGATATCCAGCTCCCCGCTGGAGTTGTCGACGCTACTGACAGTGCGGTCGGTGTTGCCGATCTCCACCTGCACGTTCCCGGCGCCGACGTTGCCGAGGCCAACGTTGCCCGCGACGTTCCCGAAGTCGACACCAATGCTACTGACGACATCAGTGGCAGTGTTCAGGAAGCTCCCGAGGATCGTCGCAGTGTCGGATGCACTGTCTCCATCATCGAACTCAACGCTGTTGATCTGCGCGTTTGTCGGAGCAATCTCAATCTGCCCCGTCGCGTTCGTCTGTGGCGTCGCGACAGTCACAGTGTACACATCAGCTGCGAGGTCACCAACCGCGAGGCCGCTGAACTCGGCGGGTCGGACCTCCCCAACTTGCAGACCGAAGCCGGATATGGTGTCGGTCAGAACTGTGCCAGTGTCATTGGCAATCGTGACGGTAACGTCTCTGTCCTCATCGACGGTGTTGAAGTTCTCGAGCGTGCCATTCACACTGATTGGACCAGTCCCCTCATCGATTGTCGCGTCAGCTCCTTGCCCAGCGATATCGATGCTGTTCACTTCCACGGCAAGCACAGTTAGAGTGCCGGTAGCACTGTCGTCAGCCGAACTCACGGTAACATCGTAGTTATCGGCACTGAGATTGCCGACAACAACACTGCTGAACGTGATGTCTTGTCACCGCCTGCGGCGACAGTCACCGATTGGTTACTCTCGGTGATCTGGTCACCACTACTGTTGCTCACTGTGAGCTCGATCGTCTGGTTCGCCTCGATCTCACCGGTGTTGTTGATCGTCACTGAGACGTCCTGACTGTCCTCACCGAGATTGAGTTCAGCGTTGTTTCCGTCTCCAGCGATGTCGAGATCTTGAACCTGAGCGTTCGTTGTCTGC
>GL982569.1:43050-44606 GCA_000220355.1 Candidatus Nanosalinarum sp. J07AB56 | reverse complement strand
GAGCGTTTCGGCGTTCACTTCAGCGGTTGCGACACCATCGCTCGTCACGTTCGTCGCGACTGGCTGTCCGCCAATCGTGAACGTCACTTTGTCGCCATCTGACAGCGCTCCGTCTTTGACAATTCCCTCTGCGGTGACGTTCGTCGTTGGCTGATCGTTGACTGTGCCGATGAAATCGGCCTCAATCGAAACCGATGAAACTGTGCCAGCGGCGTCGACTAGTGTTGTCGGTCCGGTTGTGACCGACACTGAGTCGTTCCCCCCCTCAAAAGTATGATCGAAGAGGAGTTCATCACCAGCCGCGACGTCGGCCGTCTCGCTGATGCTGACGGTGATCTCTGCGAGACCAGTGAACCCATCCAGGTCAACTGGCTCGCCGATAGAGATCTCACCGACACCATCGATACTGGCTGTCAGGTCACGCTCATCAATTCCAATCAGAGAACTACTGGTGTCGTTCAGTTCGAGTGTGAACGTCTCCACCGAGGCGACATCGGCGACGATCGTGAATTCACCACCGCTCTCGGCGACGGCTGGCTGTCCTTCGACAATCTCGGTGACGGTCAGGTTACTGTCGAGACTGAACGTCTCGCTCCCGGAGCTCACTTGTTGTGTGACTGGGTCAAACCCGTGTGCGTCAACAGTCACGGTCGGAGTCGACTCGGTCGAGACAAGAGTGAACTCGCCGGCATCATTCGTTCTCACGAGCGAGCCAGACTCAGTTTCGAGGCTTGCGCCGGTGATTGTGTCACTGTCGTTGTCGGTGACCGTGCCAGTGACCGTGGTCGTACTCTGGACGGCGAGTGCTGCAGCGCTGACGTTGATAATACCAGCCCCGTACCGAATATCGCGATTCCCAATCGATGGGAACTTCTCAGACGCATTGGCGGGCTTTTCTGCAGTTTCGGTCAGTGCAGCACTGATCTCCTGTGGGCTCAGATCGCGATCAGTGCTTGACTCCAAGAGCGCAGCCGCGCCAGCGACGTGGGGCTGTGCCATTGAAGTTCCCTGTGTCCACGAGTATCCGTCAGAGGTTGCGTTCACGCCGGGAGCGCCAGCACCGCTACCAAGCGGGCCAGAACTCAGAACGAATAAGCCAGGCGCAGCCACATCGGGCTGCACGTATTGCCGTGGGTAATCATCTGGGTAGAAGTCGCCAACGGCAGTTGTACCTGCGACAAGATCCAGCGATTGACGATCGCTGATGACCGCACCGCTCGAGAACTGCGTGATGTCGTTGTTCGATCCAGTGAAGGCTGCAATACTGCTTGGGATCGTCGGTGGGAACGCTTCGCTCGTATTGATCACAGCGGGCTGATCAGCCGAAGCGCCGACTGCAAAGGCATCAAACTCAGATGCGGGCGTGCTCACCGGAGCACCCTCATCGCCGCCACTGAAGAAGGCTCCTCCATTCCCGGAAGAGACAGTCACGAGCGTTCCGGCGGCTTTTGCCTCGCGCATCTGTCGGTCAACGGCAGAGAATACCGTCGAGGATGCTCCGGCTGCCCCGAGGCTCATACCGGCGATATCGGCATTCCGCTCGGTAACCGCGTAGT
>GL982569.1:41736-43000 GCA_000220355.1 Candidatus Nanosalinarum sp. J07AB56 | reverse complement strand
GTCGTCGACGCGTTCGATGCGGCGGTGAGTTGGTGGCACGACCAGATCGACGTCGACACCGGCACCGGCGATGATCGACCGGACACCGCTCGAGAATACTTCGAGAACTCCCGTGGGTTCGACGAACAAACGCTCGAAGAATGGCGGCTGGGATGGGCGCCACCAGACGGTGGCCTGTACGATCACCTTTCTGGCCAGGGGTTCGACGCCGACACCATCGCGTCGACGGGCCTGTTTTGTGAGAACTCTCCCCGAGAAGGAACTCTGGCATGGCCGCTACGTCATGCCATATCTGTCCGCAGACGGCAGAGCAGACTACGCCATCGCCCGGTGTACCGGTGACGACGGTGGCGGTGCAGCTGGCTACGATGGCCACGGCGCTGACTTCCTGGCTGGCAAGTACGCCGAGGTAGCGCACACGCGCGAAGATGTGCCACTGTCAGAGCCAATACTGGGCCTGCACACGCTCGAGGATTCAGATACTGTCGTGGTGGCCGAAGGGATCGCTGACGCCATCACGGCTACAGAGGCAGGCTACGCGGCGCTGTCACCAGTCACGAAGGAGTTCAAGCAGGAACACTTCGACGTGCTGGTGGATGCGGTGAGGAGCCACGACATAGAGCGCGTCTACGTGGTGCCAGACGCCGAACTGGCGGGATTCGCAGAGATCGACAGCGCCGACGTGCCAGATGAGCCAGACCACATCTATGAAGCGCTGAACATCCCGACCGTGGCGCCAGGGCCTGGCGGTGGCCTACGGACTGCAAACTACCTGGTGGATCAGGGGATCGACGCGCGGCTGGTCGAACTGCCACGCCCAGCTGCCGACAAAGTGGATCTCGACGACTATCTTCAGAACTGGTCTGATACTCTGTACGCTGGCCGGGCCTGTGCGAAGACGCCTGAAGATCACCCACAGTATGAAGCGGCCACCGCGACACAAAACACAGAGTCGAACCCTGGTGACTCATCCGGTCCTGGAAGCGCCTCCAGGACCGTGGCCGAAGACTACGATGGCAGTTCGGCCAGTCGGCTATTCGATCTGGACGTGGCCGATGTGAACCCGTCGCTGACAGCTGACTATCGTGGGAAGAACCCACTGGGCCACGCTGGTGGTTCAGAGAACTATTTCGTGGTCAACGAACACCCAGACAGTGGCGCCCTGATCGGCAAGGATTACAAGCGCCCTGGGAATCCGCGCTACACCGGTGTGACGTACCTCCTAGTCGACTTGGACGAGCGGCCAGTGGCTGGACCTATGGGT
>GL982569.1:40635-41686 GCA_000220355.1 Candidatus Nanosalinarum sp. J07AB56 | reverse complement strand
GGGGGGGACCACCTGAAAGCGGTTTCACCGGAAACGTGGTGTGTGTGTGTCGGGTGACCGTCTCAGGGGAGATATGCTGCCGATCTCGTCTTGTTTTTGCTCGGGGCTTGCGCCCACTCGCCTGGTGTGGTGAACCTGTCCGTGGTCCCGTCTCGACCACAGTTCTGTGCTGGAGTGTAGGTGGTCGACCCACACCCGACGTCAGCTCGGCGTTCGGGGGACAGGGGTTGGTGTCTGATGTCCGATGCCCATCTACCCGACTGTTGGGCTGGATGGACGTGTTTTTGTGTCTTCTGCTGGTGTTTCTGTTCTCTCAGCTCCAACTCCGCGAATATGTCCTTGACATCCTCCCCGCCCGTCGGCAGGGCTTTCTCCTTGAGTCTCCGTAACCAGCTCCTGAAAATCCCTCACAGCGAGCGACAGGTCGACCGAGGCCTGCAGACACGTATCCTCGGTCCGCATGGTTGTTGATGATGACTCTCCGATCCGGAATGCGGTCGCTCTCTCCTCAGTATCGGTTCAGATGTCCTGTGAGCAGGGAACTCGCCCACGCGTGATGAGGTGGCGAGGTGGCGCGTGTTCTCTCAAATTTTCACACACTTTCCATAACAAAGTACTTATGAATAAGGTGAGCAGAAGGAAGGACATAATTCGTCAGATGTTTCAGCAAATCCTGGATTCTGTCTCCACCCTGTGGAATGCGAAACAAGCAGTATTCGTCGTTCTGTTAGTTGTGTGTGGAGTGAGTCTGGGTGCTGGATTAGTCTCAAGCCAGTCTCAACCTGGTGAGCCACAGTCATTTTTTGGGACAATTGAAGAAGAGGATGGAACCCCGGCCCCGGAGGAAATTGAAGTATTTGCACTCATCAACGGATCTGTCGAGGATAGCCTCGTTATCTCTTCTGCTGGGCAGTACGGCGGCGAAGACACATTCGATGACAGACTGACTGTCAACACGGGAGCAGGCGATCAGGTTGAATTCAGAGTGGGTGATCCCACCGGTCCTGACGCTCTCGAAAGTCCAGTGAGTTTGGCCACCGTCGAAACTGAA
>GL982569.1:32967-40615 GCA_000220355.1 Candidatus Nanosalinarum sp. J07AB56 | reverse complement strand
ACATCAGCCCCATCAGAGCCTTGCTCCTCAAGTAGGCTCTGTGAGACATTGATCCCGTCACCGATTGGGTCCTCAAGCGAGGTAGTTAACCCCTCAATTGAGCTGTTGACTGCATCCTGATCGGTGGTCAGGTTTTGAGCAACGACTGTGTCTAGCTCGCCGTCACCCGTCGTGTCGTCTTTGAACCCAACCACACCAATGTTGGTTCCATTCGCAAGAGTCCCAACAAGTTCTTGAGCACCATCTTTCGCATTCGAAATTTTGTCCCGCACATCGACCCAGACAGGTCGATTGTGATGACAACGTTATCTGCACTCACACCGTCACCACCAGTCTCCCGGGTCACATTGGCGGTTCCCAGCGCTTGATCGGGCAGTGCAACGTTAGCGCTGGCCTCAGCGACGGTGACCTCGAAGCTCTCCTGATCGGAGAACGGCTGGAAGCCATCGTTCGCGTCTGGCCGGTCGAATTCGGCGCCATCCGCACCGACGAGGGTCGCGTCGAGCACGACCGTCTCAGGTGCCGTGTCGTTCTTGATCACCGGCTCATCGAGGGAGACAGTGACGGCGCCGGTTGTGTCGGTCGTTGCGTTGCCGATCACGTCACCGGCTTCGTTCGCAATCTCGACGGTGAAGGTCTCGCTTTGTGCACCTGCGTTAATGTTGACAGTCACTTCATCAGTGACGGTGTTCGGCAGGGACTCCTCGTCGATGGTCTTGTTGCTGATCTCATCAATCGCGACGGTCGCGACCGTTGCCTGTTGGCTCACCAGGCCAGGCCCAGCAGACGAGACATCTGTCGTCTCTGAGACCACGTGTGCCACGTGTGCGCCTGCAGTCGTGTTCACCGCAACGGTGACGTCCTCGCCGTTGATCGCCGTGTCAACGGCGACTTCGCCCTTGATATCGAAGTCGGTGTCAGTGACGACCACCTTCTGATCGGCACTGGCGGTCACGTCTTCGACCACAACCGTGCCGACAGTCTCGTTTGTCGCGGCGGTCGTGTTCAGCGTCTGATCGTTGAAGCTGAGACTCGCGTTCGCGATTGTCAGCGTCTGGGTGTCACTGTCGTCTGATGATGCAGCCGTGTGGTCGACGGTGTCACCGACACCAAGTCCGAGTGCCTGTGGTTCAACGCCGAACGTTACCGCCGTGGTTTCGCCGCCCGCGAGACTGACGTTCCTGCTGTCGAGCTGACTGCCACCAGCACTGAACGTGATCTCGTCATCCTCACTGAGTCGGGCGTTATTTTCGACCAGAACTGGAATCTCAGTGACATCACCCACGAGTGCGAACGCCGGTGCGTTGTTGGTCACATCAATGAGGGTGTCCTGGACGGTGACCGTCTCTTCAACCAGCAGCTGATCAGTCGCGTCACTCTGGTCATCCTCGAGGACCTTCACCGTGACAGTCTCAGTCACATTGGCCCGGCTGAAGTCATCGAACACAACCTGTCGATTGATACCCTGGCTGAACTCGACTGAGTCAAGCACGGTATCGGTTGCGTCGACCAGTTGGACCGTCCCGTGATCCGCAATATCGACATTGTCAACGACGAACTCACCGTCCGAGGTGAGTGCTTGGTCCTCGACATCCACACCGCCAGCACTGGGTGTCTCGGATCCGAAATCATCGGCACCATCTTCGGTGGTAACCTCGAAGAAGATGTCTTCCGCGAGGACGAACCCGTCGCCTTGAGTCTCATCAGCGGAGGCGACGAATGAGAGAGTAACGACCTCGCTCTCACCGGGAGCCAGTTCAACACCAGTCTGGTCAACCTGCTCGAGACTTACGCCGCCAAGTGTCACTGGTGATGTAACCGAGAGGTCAACAAACTGGACATCCTCACCGGTTCCGTTGTTTTCGACTTCAACGTCGACCAGGAGAACCTGCTCGCTTGCTCCAATAACGCTCGTATCCTCAAGCAGAGTCTGGCTTTCGGCATCCTCGATGCTCGTCAGTTCGGAGTTGATAATCTCTGGCTGGAAGTCCGAGTCACCCTGTCCGAGCACGGAACGACGATCAGTCTCGTCGTATGCAGGTGAGGCGATGCCACGCTGGTCAGCGCCAGCCGGGTTGAATGCCCAGTAAGCTTCGAACGGTCCAACCTCGTCCTGTGGAGTAAGGAACTGTTCAAAGTCGCCACGGAACAGCTCAAGATTCGTCGCATTGACGCCTGTCAGGTCGTTTTCAATGGTTGCAGCAGTGCCGATATCCACACTGTCGAGTGGGAAGTTAGACCCAAGCAGGTTCCACTCAGAGTTCACATCCTGTGTGCCGCCAACTGGCACGTCAGTGTTGAAGCTGAACCCGATCCGCGCGGTGTCACTGTCTGCAGCAACGTAGATTCCGTCGTGCAGATCAGAGGCGGTGTCGAATTCGGGTGAAGTGACAGCTTCGTATGTCCCAGTTTCGCTGTCCCAGACGTTCAGACTCGAGACATCCTGTGTTGAGACAGTGGCCGGCTGAGGCACAGAGATGAGATTGAATCCTTGCTCAAGATCAGCCACCTCATCGACAAGATCGACGGTGTCTGTCTCGAGTGCGGTGAACTCAACAATATCAACCTCGACATCTTGGGCTGGTGCGGCCGCCTCAAGCTGCTCAGTGGTGACCTCAGCGGTCGCGGTCCCATCGGCGGTCGTTGCCGTCGCAACCGGTTCGCCGCCAATCGTGAATGTCACCTTGTCACCGTCAGAGGCCACACCATCGTTGACAAGTCCCTCTGCGGTAACAGTCGTCGTCGACTGGTCATTCACTACACCAACGAAGTCTGCGTCAATTGAAACAGACTCAGCCACACCGCCACTATTGACAAATGTGGTTGGGCCAGTGGTGACCGGTTGTGTATCGCCGGCACCGCCGAACTCGTGATCCAGCACGAGCTGGTCACCAGCAGCAATATCTGCCCCCTGGTACACACTGACTGTGATAGTTGCTGGACCAGTGTAGCCACCCACGTCAACTGTCTCGCCGAGCGGAATCGGGATCGTGTCACCACTTTCTGTGGTGAGAGTCACTGTCACCTCGTTGTCGGTCACTCTGAACGTGGTACTGTCGTTCAGGCTTACTGTGAGGTTGTCGAGCGAGCCAACATCGGCCTCTATGTCGAACTGCCCGCCAATCTCGGTTGCAGCGGGCTGGCCTTGCACGAGATCAAGCTCAAGCTGCTCTTCGAGAGCAAAATCAACTGTTCCGGATGAATTGACTTCTTTGGTAGCGTTCGCGTGGCCGAACGCGTCGGCCGTAATGGTTGTGTCATTGCTGGTCGTCTGAAGCGTGTACTGGCCCGTTTCGTTGGTAGCAGTGAGTGCTCCATCCTCAGATTCAACTGTTGCACCGACAAGCGGGGTACTGGTTGTTGTCGGTGACAGTCCCTTCAATCTCGAGATTCTCACTCTGGGCTGCGAGCGTTGCCGCCGTGACGTTGATAATACCCGCCCCGTAGCGGATGTCACGACTGTTGAGTTCGGTGAAGTTGCTTGGTATAGCTGGTTTTTCGGCTGTTTCAACGAGTGCTGCCTCAATCTGTTTTGGACTCAGATCTTCTGCCGTTGCAGACTGTATCAGTGCGACTGCACCCGCCACGTGCGGTTGTGCCATCGAGGTTCCTGCGGCGTGTGAGTAAGTCGCATTGGGGTCTTCAAGTGACTGCTCAGTGGTTCCGAGCGGTCCAGCACTGATGACGAACGCACCGGGCGCCGAGACATCTGGCTGGACATATTGACGTGGATAGGTGTCCGGATAATCAAATGAGTCAACGGCAGTGCGATCGCTGATTACGCCACCGCTCGAGAAAAAGACAATGTCGCCGTTAAAGCCGGTGTTGAGCGGAACCAGAATAGGCGGAAGTTCCGGAATATTCACTGGATTATCTACACTGGCACCAACAGAGAAAGCGCCAAACTCAGTTGCTGGGCTTGTAACAGGACCACCATCATCTGCATTCCCTGAGTTTCCTGCCGACACACTCACCAGTGTCCCAGCAGCGTTTGCTTCCTCCATCTGCCGGTTAACGGCGTTTATCATCGGGTTCTTATCGTTGGTCGGGGGGAACCCAAGGCTCATCCCGGCGACATCAGCGTCTTCTTCGACTGCGTACTCTACGCCAGCAAGAATATCCTCAAGAAATGCTCCCTCCTCGAACGCATTGACCTCAATCAGTGACGCGTTCGGTGCGACACCGTATCGGGGGACATCACCTGCCGGGTCAGCAGCCCCAGTCGCTGTTCCAGAAACGTGTTCTCCGTGTGCGCCTGGACTTCCGAGAGTTCCCTCGGTGATGACACCGTCAGTAGCAACGGCTGTCTGTGCAAACTCAAGATCGGGGTGTCCTTCAGTAGGGTTGCTAATACCGTCGTCGATTATTGCGACGGTCGCACCCTGACCGTCGGTGTCAAACTGTTCTTCGAACGACGGAATCCCGATTTTCTGGAGACCGTATGTGAAATCGCCTGCTTCAAGACTCGGGGTGATTCCGTCAGTGCGAATCTCATCAGAATCAGCATCAGTCGTGAGAGCCGGTTGAGGAGGTGTGTCAAACTGAACGTTCGGAATAACTGAGCTCACACCAGGAATTTCCGCGAGAGTACTGATATCAGACTGGTCAAGATCAATCTCGACGCTCAGCGCATTCCCTACCCAGTACTCATGTTGAACCTCAGCAGTTGACAGTTGACCAATCTGGTCTTTTACCGGCTGAAGTGTCTGTCGTGAGTCCTGCTGTAACTCTGTAGAAGTTGCCTCACCAGATGTGATGAGACTCTGCTGAATATCACGATCGACAAGAAGAATAACAGTCGTTTCGCCGGAAGCATCCGTGAGTTGGTCGGCAACTTGGGCTGGCTGTGAATCGGAGACAGCCGTCGTCTGTTGTGTCGAGACGCTCTGATCTGGGCCACTCTCAGTGAGAGCTGAATTCGAGAGAGCGGGGTTTTCCGTGGTCGGCTGGGGCTGGGGCTGAGCGCCCACAGCTCCGGCCATGGCGCCTGTCGCCACCATCGACACGACCATGATCGCCGCCAAAAAGATAGCTCTGAATTGGGTGGGTGTATTCATTGTGTTGAAAATTGTCGCAAAACAGCGCTGTCGGAAGAACTCATAAGAAAGAAGATACCCCCAGTGTGACAATATTTGTCACACCATTTGTCCCGTTTTCAGCGGATGCTCGCATGATTGTGTTGTTTCTATTGGGGGGTTATTATAATTACCTGATAGGAAACGGAGATCCGACACGTGATGATTTCACCATTCTGTGTGATTCAGGCGATTACAGAATTGCGAGGCGAAAGCCCACGAGTTGACTCGTGGGATGAAGCCGACAACTCGGAGCCAGTCAGTAGGTGTCTCCTTCGTGTTATCCGTCAGTTTCAGTTAAAACCAGTTCCATATTCGAAATAGACATGCGATGTGCTGCTGCGGGGAACCCGCTCACGCTCGAGACGGCCACGAGTGGGTCTCAACTACTCACACACCACCGCAGCCCACCCAGCAGCAAACACTGTCGCCCCTCAGAACTCTCCGCGAGTGGGTGCAACGGAGAGTTGGGCTGATGGCCCAGCCTGCTGGTCACGCGGCTGGACGCCCGTGAGTGCCACGCTCTCGTTCTCGCTGAGAGCGGGCAACAACGAGCGGATACGCAAACACACCACACCCTCGTTTCGAGGGCCGAAACTGCATCAGCGAACCCGCAAGTTCACAGCCGCAGTTGTCGCCACTGCTGGATAACTGACGGACGAATCCCACCCCTGAAGCGGTGGGAGGAGGTCAAACACGGGGAGGCCCCCTGTTCACGGATTCTCACCGGTCGGTGAGGACTGCACCTCCTGATATCTTCATCGAAATTTCAAGGCGGATACCCCGAGGCAGTTGACCGGGGATTCTCTGGTGAGTGTGAGTCCTTCACGCGGACGCGAGTCTGTTCGTTTCGTTTCGGTTCGGTTCGGTTCGGTTCGGTTCGGTTCGGTTCGGTTCGGTTCGGTTCGGTTCGGTTCGGTTCGGTTCGGTTCAGCCGATTGTCTCAGTCAGGACGGTCTTGACCATGTCTGGGTCCTCAACCAACTGATGATTAATATACGAGCCTTCTGCACTCCCCCCGCTATGTCGAGTTTGTTTTGTGATGTCCAAAAACGCGTGTTCTTTCAGGAGATCTCGAACCCGCCGGAGAGACAGCGGGTCAGAGCCGTTTTGTCGGCACACTTGCTGATACACACTGTAGACCCGAGTTGTCCGGAACCCATCCTCCGTGTCGTTGGAGAGTGAGATGGTCGTCAGCGCCTGAAGCGCATATCGCGAGTGTGGCGTCGAGCCTTGAAGCAGCTCGCGAAACCGGTCGGTTTCGGCCTGTTGGCGGGCGTCGAGAACGAACTTCTCACTGACGGTTGTCGCACCGGATGAGTGTGCAATTTCTCCGGCGTACCGAAGCATATCAATCGCTTGCCGCGCGTCGCCGTGTTCTCGAGCCGCGAGAGCCGCTACCTTGGGAATAACGCCGTCGTGCAAGACACCGTCATGAAACGCGTCTGTTCTCGCAGCCATGATATCGTTGAGCTGGGTCGCGTTGTATGGTGGGAACACAAATTCTCGTTCACACAGACTCGATTTGACCCGCTCGTTGAGCTGTTCTTCTTTGTATTTGATCTTGTTGCTGATGCCGATAACGCCGATCTTGGAGTCACTGATCTTGCCTGCCTCGCTGGCGCGAGACAACTGCATCAGAATGTCGTCGGTGGCTAGTTTATCAATCTCGTCGAGAATGATCAACACGACGTCAAACTGTTGATCAAGGAGTCGCCACAACCGATCGTAGTAACTTGATGTTGCAATTCCCTTGGCTGGGATTGTGATCCCAGTTGTAGAAGGATCGTTCAGCAGCGACGCTGTTGTCTGGACTGCCTGTGTTTCCGTCGAGTCCTGTGCACAATCGACATAGGCGAACGCCGCCGTCACGTCCTCCTGTTTGGCAGTCTCGACGAGCCGTTGGGAAACGTGTTTTGCACACAGTGATTTTCCCGTCCCAGTCTTCCCGTAGATCAACACGTTGCTCGGACTCTGATTGAACACGGCCGGATTGACTGCGGTTGCGATATTCGTGATCTCGGTGTCTCGACCGACAATCCGGTTTCTCTCGGGAAGATGAGTGATCTCTAACAGCTCCTTGTGAGCGAAAATTGGATCCTCTCGCACGAACAGTTCATCAGAGTCCACCATGCCGAATGACACCACGTTTCCGGTGAAATAACTTCACCTTTCTCGCTGGCGACACACACACACCACGTTTCCGGTGAAACGGTGAATGTCCGGACCCACCCCCCACATGAAACGGAGGGTGAGCGGAGAAGTATATAAAGAAACGAGGCAAACTGCTCTCAACTGTCTCGATGAGAATATCACGCTCAAAGCCTCCTCACATTCCCGTTCATAAATGGCTGATAAACGGGTATAAAAAAGGGTATATAAAAGAAACTGCCGGGTGAAGAGAGATCGAGGCGGAAAGTCCCTCGCCATCCTGGCCACGGTCTCAGTCCCACGGAGATATTGAATAACCCTGTAGCCGTCCACGTGAGCCGTTCTCTCGGCTGGTTTCAACTCGAACTTGCCGAATCTCTCCTGGTCTTATATATATATATAACTCTTTTTTTAGTAATAGT
>GL982569.1:28377-32917 GCA_000220355.1 Candidatus Nanosalinarum sp. J07AB56 | reverse complement strand
GGGGAGGGGGCCCCCTTCTCACACCCGATTTCACTTCGCACACGGGGGGTGTGTTGAATCGGCGTTTTTTCGTCGAAATCAGTGACAGATTTCCGAGGGGATTATCCTGGAGGCTGTCTTCTCGGGGCGCCATGTGACGGGAGAGTCACGAGTTTATGATCCGCCGATCGAAGGGAAGTGGTCTTCGTGTTCTTCTGTGACCGTGATTTGTCTTTGTTCCGTCTCTGCTCTTTTTCTCTGCATGTCTTCACTGATCAGGGGACTACAGCCGGTGTCTCCTTGCGTATAGCGGTGGTATCAGATAGCCGCCGGTCAGTCCCTGATTTCGTCAGATGGCGTCTCATAGCCTCTACCCTGTGTGAAGGGCCGATTTGGCATTGCACACGGTATCAGAAAACCTATATGGAGTAGTGTTCACTCGGGGATTATGGGTTCTCCCGAGGAACAAGGGTCTATTCGTGGGCGCCTCCAAAATGGCATCCAGAACTCTGTGTTCCAGAATAAGGGGTTACTCGATGCTGAAGCGGTCATCGATGAGGACCGCATTGTCGGTCGTGATGACCAACTGGACAACATTATTACGTATCTCCGTCCGGCACTCGGCGGCAACCAGCCACCGAATACGCTACTGTATGGCCCATCTGGAACCGGCAAGTCTCTGATCACGAACGCCGTGTGTCAGCAGGTGCTTGATCTTGCATCAGCACAGGGCGATCAGTTCGGGATGATCGAGATCAACTGCCAGACGATCAAGTCACACGACCGAGCCGTCTACCGGCTCGTCGAAACGGCTGCTGCCGAAGCGGATGTCGATGTTGGTGTCCCCGAAAGTGGCGTTTCAACCGACCAGAAGATCGACCGGTTGTACGAGATCATCGGCTCTCAGTTTGAGTTTGCGATTATTCTGCTCGACGAGATCGACCTGCTCGTGGGCCGGCAACGGGGACCACATGCTGAACCAGCGTACTCGAAACTGCTGTATCAACTGTCCCGTGCGCCGAAACTCGGCCGCACTGATGTGCGCCTCTCGATTGCGGCACTCACCAACGATCCGCGGTTCATGGACGAACTCGACGGTCGAACCGAGAGCTCGTTCAACCCGCAGGATATCGTGTTTCCCGATTATAACGCGAACCAACTCCAAGCAATTCTCAGCCGCCGTCGTGACGCCTACCACGATGATGTGCTCGAAGACGGCATTATCCCCATCAGTGCTGCCTTTGCTGCACAGGATCACGGTGATGCGCGGAAAGCGATCGATCTGTTCCGCAAAGCTGGTGAGATTGCCGACCGACAAGACGCTGACGTCGTCCGCGAACATCATGTTCGAGATGCACAACAAGAGGCTGAGCGGGATCGCACGCTCACACAGATGCAGGGCCTCTCGGCACAGAAGAAGCTCTCATTGTACGCGACTGCTGCTGTCCTCGGGCACACAGACCGAGAGCTTGACGCAGTCCCCAGCACAGTCGCTTACCGCGTGTATCAGTCTCTCACAGAGAAGCTTGATTTCGACAAGAAGTCTCGCGACTCGTTTTTGCGGTATATGAACGAAGCTGAAACCTACAATTTTGTCACCTCTGAAAAGCGTGGCCGGGGCTACGGCAGTGGGGTCCACAAAGAATACACCTTCGTCGACGATCCGACAGTGGTGGCTGAGACGCTCCAGACCGATATCCGACTTGAGCATATCGACGATTACGCCGAGCAAATCAACTCTGCCGTCGACGCCCAACTGGATGATTTCTTCGGGGAAAACTAAACACCAGACCGGTAGCTCAGGATTCACAGAGCAGATATACAGCAGTCTACATATCGCACACGGGGGGTGAGCTGATCTCCTCTAGTAGTGAGAGACTGTCCCGGGAGACGACATCCGTCTGACGGGGGTTCTTATCCTATAGGTAGGAATATAGAATCGGCTATAGGTAACTCATGAACGACACATATCGTGCAGCTGCCTTTCTAGACAAGGGTGGGACCGGGAAAACGACAACCGTTGCACATCTTGCAGTGGCACTGGAAGAACTCGGCCATCGTGTGTTAGCGATTGACCTCGCAGGCAAACAGGGCGACCTCGCGAAGCACTTCGGTGTGTGGCACGAGTACCGCGATCAGGTCACCGACGACGAGGCTTGGCCGAATATCAGCACCGTCTTCGACGATTCGTGGGGGACGATTGCAAGCAAACTGGGCGAGACCGTCGTCGATGATCTCGTCATCGAGACTGAGGAGGCTCCAAGCCTGATTCCGGCACATCCTGGCCTCGACACACTCGATTCGGCACTCGGGAATATCGACGACGCCCGGGACCGATACACCCGATTCGAGCAGTTTCTCACCGACTTCGTCGACCCGCTGGAGTACGATGTGGTCTTGCTCGATTTGCCCGGACTCACGAACAACATCACGTACAATGGCCTGTGGGCGGCCGGCAACGCGATCACTCCCGTCGAGATGGGCCCGTTCGAAGCCGAACAGGCTGCTGCACTCCGCCGTGATCTCGACAAAATCGCGGGGAACTTCTCGGTTCAGATCGATCTCTCGTTGATTCTGCCGAACAAAGTCGACACACGAACCACTCTCGCTGAGGAGTATCTCGCCTCTTTCGCCGACACGTACGGTGATGCCATCGCTCCAGACTATATTCCATACTCGCAGGACATTCGCAACGCTGCCCAGCGTGGGATGACGGCCTTCGAGTTAGACTCACCGTCAGCCACGGCACAAGACGCCTGTGAGGCGTATCTCACGGCCGCCGAGACACTCATGACCCGTGTCAAGGAGCCCGTCGATGCCTGACGAGGAGGATGATCTCGCGGCACTGCGAGAGCAAACCTCTCACGGAGACCGTCTCGATCAGGCGGAAGCAGACGAGGCGACACAAGAACTCGTCGACGGGATTGTCACAGAGCTCGAGGCCATCGACGCTGGTGAGAAGCAACAGACGCTGAGCGTCTGGGACGGGCCTCTCGCTGCGTTCATTCGTGCCCTCGAGAACTCCCCCGAGCAGATGGACGCGGTCGGAGAAGGGCTCCAGCAACGACTTGATATCGACACCGGCGACGTGGACCGCAGCGAGGTTCTTCGTCTCGCGTTGCGACTCGGGTTCGAACAGGCGGCGCCCGACCAATTTGATGCCGTCCGCGAGGCGGTCAAACAGCAGGCCACGAAAGATCTGTGAACTGCCCCGGGGTCACGCCCCGAGGCTTTCGCGTCAACTCGTAACCTTCTCTCACGGCTTCAGTTGCGGCACAGACTCGCGGTGGGCAGACTGATCGCTGCACGACTCCCGTTGCAGAGCCACTGGAGCGATTTCAGCCAAGAACGGGAGCAGTCTGCCGCCGTTCACACGCCTGACCGGGTGGACCTCTGCTCTGTGTCACTCACACGACGGTGATATCGTCGAACGCGCGATTCACGACGTCTTCTGTCGGCTCGTTCAGGGACGGTTCGATGGCGCTGAAGGAACTCCAGCCACCGACGGTCATCACATCACAGCTGTCACAGCGCGGAAGCCCACGGCTTGAGCCGTGGGAGGAAGCGCGTAATCGGTATTCGACTTCACTGAAAAGGGCAACACACGTCTCGCAGGCCCAGAAGCGGTCGGTGAGACGGGCAGTCTGTCAGCCTGCCCCGAAGTCGGGGATACTGAACGAGTCCCTCTGACTCCCCTGCTGGAAGCCGCCTGAGAAAGCCCATTTTGAGAAACAAATGGGCGTGGGGCTTTCCGCTTGTGGAGCACGAAACGTGGGAGTCCACCGGCAAGCCCAGCCCACCCGTTTACGGGTGGGTTGCTGACCCAACCCCTCGTCTCTGGTGAACTGGTACAGAGTTCCACGCGCGCGGGCAGGTACGCGTTCCGTGGTTCTCCTTTGCCAGTCTTGGTGTCTTTTCCAGCAGGCACTCGCAGCCGGTAGTGATCACCGTCGTCGACGCGTCGGACGTGTCCCGGTGTGACCTGCGGAATCTCGAACGCTCGCAGTCCGACGAACGCCCCCAGCTGGATGATGAGATCGTCACGGCGTGATCCCGCTGCCCGCCGCAGGTCGGCGATCTCTGCGTCAGTCACCCAGAGTTTGAAGCCGTCGCCTTTCTCGCGTTGCTTGCGCATACGGTTTCTCATGACGAACCGCTACATGATATCGCCGATATGATATATCGTGGACGGCTGAGCCGCCCCACAACGGCACGTACGGGAGTCACAGTTGGACACCGGTGACGATTTGTGTCACAAATCGTCAAATCGTCAAATCGTCAATCGCCAATCTCGTGTCACTTTCCGCCGACTGCTTCCCGCCACCCTCCAATCGCGCACCTTCGCTCGTCAGCTCCCACGGCTCGAGCCGTGGGCATCCGCCCTGCTCGCTCTGTGACCGCTACTCGCGGCGGGCGGAGTACCCAACCGCCAGAACCAGTGCCATCAGCGTGAGGATGATCCCAAAGCCGGGGATGCCGTCCTCGGTGGGTTCTGGGGTCGGCGTCTCAGTCTCGGTCTCAGTCGGGGTCTCGGTCTCCGTCTCAGTTTCCGTCTCGGTTT
>GL982569.1:20988-28327 GCA_000220355.1 Candidatus Nanosalinarum sp. J07AB56 | reverse complement strand
GCGATTTACCGCTCGGCTGTCGCTACTGTTCGCTGGCCAGTCATGTCGTCGTGGACGACAGTTATTGCCTTCGCAGGCGGTCCAGCCGTTCGGATCGTCACACGATAGCCGTTTTCGGTGATCACGCTTGTGCAGGCAGTCTTCTCAGAACTGGTGTCAACACTCTCCACCACGAGTTCGACCGTGGAGTCCTCGACAGTGGTCCGCTTGATCACCGGCTCGTGACACCCATTAGATCCTCTGACGCATCCGACAACGGTGAGACTGTTCGTGTCGAGAGTGACCACCGGCTCTTGACAGACGGGCTGGTCGTCAAGTGTCGTGTCTACGACCGACAGCTGTGTTTGTCTCTCTGTCTCTGACCGTGTCTCAGTCATCTCTGTGTCTGAATCCCTGTGTGAGTCAGCTGCCGGGGATGACTCAGACGATCCCGAAGCGGTCGTGTCCGTGGACGCGGACTCTTCGCCCTCATCGCCGGCACCACCCCCGGTGGTGACACAGCCAGCAAGCGCGACTATGCTGGCCACGCCGACACCCACCCGTGTGAGTGTCTCTCGACGACCTATCTGTTTCATACTGGAATGACTGTCCGCAGGGTGAACTACCCCACGCTGCTGTCACGGCCTCGCCGAGACTGTGAGAATTCGAATTCTGCGAACCATCTCGTGTGCGAGAGAACATACCTGATCGTCAGCCTTTGTGCCAGTTAACGGAGGGGGGGGGGAGATACACTCGACATCTGGTGTGTCCGAGGTGACACTCCAGGAACTGTCGTTGACATCCTCCCCGCCGACGGGCGGGGCTTTCTCCTTGGTTCTTCGTAACTTTGCTGTGCGTCTGACATATGTTTACGTATCCGCACACGCATACGTATACGTGAGCATATATGCCTAGTTCAGCACTCAGAGCAGCTGTCTTCCTTGACAAAGGTGGCGTCGGAAAAACCACGGCGACAGCGCACCTCGGTGTCGCCCTCGACCGTCATGGGCACGACGTCCTGCTGGTTGACCTCGCGGGGAAGCAAGGAGACCTTGCCAAACACTTCGGCCTCTGGGCGGACGTTCAGACCGATGACGACCGCTGGCCGAACATCACTACCGTGTTTCAGGACGAATGGGAGACAATCGTCAAGAAACTCCCAGCGGCCGTTGAGGATCTCGTCATCCCGACCGGCGAGGGACCAGATCTCATCCCGGCACACGAGAGTCTGGATGGTCTCGACGCCACGCTGGGAAATATTGATGACCCCGAGGAGCGGTATAATCGTCTTGAGAAGTTTCTCTCTGGCTACATTGAGGATGATTACGACATCATCCTCTTAGATCTCCCTGGTTCGACGTCGAATATCGCGTACAACGGGCTCTGGGCGGCCAAACACGTCGTTGCTCCCGTCCGCCCAGGTCCGTTTGAGGCAGGCCAGGCCACGCAACTGCGCCGGGACCTGAAGACGATTCGCAACGAACAGGACGTTGCTATTGAGCTTGTGATGGTGTTGCTGAATGAGGTCGATGAACGAACAAAGGCCGGAAAAGCCTATCTCGAAGAGTTCCAAACCGAGTATCCTGACTCGCTCGCTCCAGTCCAGATCTCCAGCTCGCAAGATGTCCAGAACGCACAGATGGACGGTGGGACGCTTTTCGGCCTCGGGCGCCCCTCACAGACAGCAGCCCGCGCAATCGAAGCATACGAGACTGATGCACAGGTGCTCGTGGAGCGTCTCCGGGGTGGCCGATGACAGACACCGACGATGAACTGGAGGAACTGCGAGAGAAAACCGATGTCGGGACACGCGCTCAGTCGGAGGCGTCTGAAGAGGAGTCTCCTGATTTTGAGGAGACGATGGTCGAGCTGCTCGCCGATGTCGAAGACGGTGGGGTATCAAAGACTCTCTCAGTTCGTGATGCTCGCCTCACAGCGCTCGTGCGAGCGCTCGAGGAGACAGGCGAGCTTGCTGACACCGGGGCGGCTCTGCAGGGTGAACTTGGGGGTGAAACCGCTGTTGATGGGATTGACCGGAGTGAGCTGCTGCGGCTTGCTGTCCGTCTTGGGCTTCAAGAGGCCGCACCAGAAGTCCTCGACAGTGCCCGCGATGCCCTCGCCAGACACGCCAGCGAGCAGCTGTGAACTCCCCCACTCCAGCGGCTCCTGTTTGCTCAACACTGCGAGAGGTCAGCGGCTCGCAGGTTCTGGACGTGGATGTGTCTGCCATTCAGAGCGTCTCACTCTGTTCACTGACAAGCCCCGTCCTCAAGGAACGACCCGCGCAAGCGGTGAGTGAGTAGGGCGGGGTAGTTGACTCCACGTTCTGAGAGCCCGGGGCAGAGTCGGCAGCCCGGCAGACGGGCACCCAGATGTCCACGAGGGGCGCGCTCTGCGCTCCGGTGACGTTCGAGTAGTGTTTCGCGGCACGGCGTCGTGTCGTCCCCCGCGAATCGTGACTGTTCATGTCGACAACTCCGGCACAGGGCGATGAGCGGGTGCCACTGCTCGAGTGCGACTGATCTGCGTGTGACGGGAGAAGTGTGGGATCGGTCTTCACCCGATGCAGTCGGGGCCGGATCGAAGACCGTTCGGGTTCGGGTTCGGGTTCGGTGCGCGCAGTGTGGCGGGAAAGTCGGCAGTGACGTTCTCACCGAACTCTTCGACATCCCCGCTGATGAGATTGTGAACGGGCGCTGTCTCAGGAAGTCAGAACAGCGAACGCTGACGGTGGCCCTCATATGATGCTGTCGCCAGCTGGCAGGGAACACGGGTGAACCCGGGTGAACAATTATTACTCAGCGTCAAAACTGGATGAACGACAGAACAGAACACAGACCGACGCGCCGCTAGCCGGGCAGTATCACAAGGGGAGACCCCTGAACACTCTCCTCTTGTCTGCGGTCCATAATGACTGTAACGGTCAGCCAGTGGCGTGTGCAATTCGAGCACACATGAAAGACCCAATATCCGAGACTTCAGACGAACACGAGATCCTGAGAGAGAAAAGAGACATTGACAACCCGTTTGACGCATTTGACACCTGGAACCTCTGGGTGTCAACTGAAAAAACGCAAGACGGCGACGCCAATTTGACGCATTTGACGGATTTGACACCAAATAGAAGAGGGTGTACGTGGCGCACGTTCACGCCCGCCCGCGCGCCCGCCGCGCGCCTGTTCAGACACACCCCTTTCAATAGGTGTCAAATGCGTCAAACGCGTCAAATCCCCGGCGCTGTACTGCGATTCGGATTTGACGTTTGGTGTCAAACCGGGTGTCAATTTGACACCAAACCACAGAGCGGGGTGGCCCAGAGATGAGCGACTTCGACAATATCCCCGATGAGTTGAAACAACACGATCAGTGGCTGTACTGGAATGCGTCAAACGACAAGCCGCGCAAGCCGCTGGCGTCACCAGCTGCCGACTACGGCGCATCTTGGTCTAATCCTGATGAGTGGCAGACATTCGAAGAAGTCAGCGAAGGCTCCAAGACTGTGGCTGAAGCTGGAATCGGGTTCGTGAATGCAGCCAACAACTCGAACCACCCGCGAGGAATCTATGGAGTAATCGATCTCGACGGCATCATCGGTGAAGATGGACATCCGAAAGACTGGGTTCCGTCAATCGCGCCCTTCGTTGATCACGACGCCTATATAGAGTATTCACCGTCAGGCGAAGGGATGCATATCCCCATCGCAGGCGCGGAGGAGCCTGATTGGTGGTCAGATGAACACTTCAGCGAAGAGGAGCACGAAGGCGTGGAGTATCTGACAAACAAGTACGCCACGTACACCGGGGATAAACTGCCGCGCGCCGGTGATGAAGTGGTCGAATGGGGCGACTGGATAAAGGAATGGCTCCGCGAAGCCTACAAAACTGTCACCGGTTCAGATCCGCTTGCGGATCGAACCAAGCAGGTGGCAAACGATGCGACGGGTGACAGTTCATCGACACCAGACGAAGAGTGGTTCGTCGAAGAAGTGGCTGAAGAAGCGCTCAAGGAGATCGACTCCGACTGTGGCTACAAGAAGTGGAGAGATATTGGTATGGCGCTCTCCAATCGCTTCGGGACATCTAGAGGCGGCAGGATGTTCGAAAGTTGGTCTCGAGGCAGCGGATGGGATGAAGAAGCGGAAGACCAGGCAGACCGGATCGTCTCTGATGCTCGTAACTACGACTACGATGCTGGGACGATCATCCACTACGCGCAGGATTCTGGGTGGGACGCGACAGCTGCCGCTCGTGAACAGCTTCCTGACAGAGACACTGTTCCAGACAAGCCGACTGTTGAGCGCGTGGATGAAGATTCAGAGCCACCAGAGAGTGACACAGAAGAATCCACAGAGCAAGACAGCGCAGGGATAACCGCGGTCTCCACGCTTGATCACTACGATGGCGGCTATGGATATCTGAACACAAACGAAGACGGTGAAACTTGGTTCGAGCGCGTAACCAACTTCAAACTGGATGCTGAGTCGTTCCTGTTCAAAGACGGAACGCGGCTGATTGATCTGACAGTGATTCCGTCAAGCGGCGAAGAGACCTATGACATCACAGTTCCGGCAAAGGTGTTCAACGACGCGCGGAGGTTCAGAGATAACATCGTGACAGGGCTGACGACAACCTTCGAAGGCACACCCTCGGATCTCAATGAACTGAGAAAGCTGGTGGGCGCTCAGCCTGCGCCTGTTCGGAAGGGGACTCACCACATGGGTCTTCACCCAGGGGAGGGGGAGATCGTCACTCCTGAAGGAGTGATAACAGCAGACGGCTGGACTGATGATCCGGAAATGGCTTACATAGAGCGTGAGATCGCGGCAGAGCGCGCGTTCGAACTCTCACCGGAGACTCACACCAGTGTGGACCGCGATGAAGTCGCCAGCATCCTCGAGCTACTACCGAAGACGCGTAACAGTGATCGATTCCTGCCAGTTCTGGGATGGCTGTACACGGCGCCGTTCCGGCCATACGTTCAAGACTGGGAAGGCCAGTTCAACACGCTGCATGTGACCGGAGAGACGGGCGCTGGGAAGTCTTCGACCCTCAGCCTTGCGTGGCAGCTCATCGGCATGAACGGTGATCCGATGGCTTGTGATGACACGAAGTTTGCTCTGACCACGGCGATGGCGTCGACGAACAGTATCCCGATGTGGTTCGATGAGTACAAACCAGGCGACATGAAGGACTGGGAACTTGACCGGTTCCAGACCCTGATGCGCAAGAGCACACGCGGAGGGATCGAAACGCGTGGCAACGCTGACAAGTCAACAGAAGAGTACCGCTTGGCGTCACCGCTGATGATCTCTGGTGAGCAGGCTGTGCAGGGTGCAGCAGAGGAACGGAGGAGCATTCAGACGCGTTTCTTAGAGAACGTCAAACAGTCGGGTTCGGTGACCAGAGAAGCCTTCTCAAGACTCACAGGGACGGCTTACGAGAAGGATGGAGAGACGCACGAACCATCTGGTTACGACTTGCACGAACACGCGTTCGCCTATCACCAGTTCGTGGCGCGTCAAGATGAAGCCACACTCAAGAAACAGTGGAAAGAATCCCGAGAGTACGTTCGAGATCTCCTGACCACACACGGGATCACGGGCGTCGACGATCTGCCGCGGCAGGGGCTTCAGACCATACACTTCGGACTGGCAGCCTTCGGGCGCTTCGCCACCGAAGTTGGCGCTGAGTCACTGCCGACTGCTGAGGAGATCGACAACGCTCTGCTCTATGTTGCCAGCCAGTTCGGTGATAAAGGCTCCAGAAAGTCGCATCTTGACAGGTTTCTGGAACTGGCGTCACGGGCAGCCGCCGAAGACTACATCGAAGAAGGCCAGCATTACGCTGTTGTCAACTTCGGAACGCCCGAAGAGGAAGTGGCGATAAAGCTGTCACGGACCTTCGATTCGGTGTCAAAATACGCTCAAGACTTCGCGCTTGACGGCGAAGATATGCTGAACGCTGCCAAGGACTACCGTTCGAGAATCAAGGAGACCGGAGACAAGGCTGGCTCATACATCAACGAAGCATCGCAGTACACGACTGGACTTAACCGATGCGTCCGGATCGATGTGAGCAGAGCTGCCGAAGAGCTTCAGTTCGAACCGGAAGCGTTCGGCGCTACTCCGATTGATGATGACACTGACGAATCCAGTAAGGAGGACCAGGCTCAGCGGAACTCGAACCACGGCCATACCGCGATAGCAACGCTGGCACCAGGACGTGATATCAGCTTCACAGCTGAGATCGTGAATGTCTCCGATGGTGAATACAGCCGGCGTGCGCAGGGAGAGTTCGAAGGACAGGCTGGTTCCCGGCTGGGGTGGGTAATCCCTGGTGGCAACAGTCACGTTTTCTCCGCGCGGCAGGGGCAGACAGTCCGGATCTCGAAGGCCACGCTGCGAACGGATCAGGATGGATTGAAAGAGGTAGTTGTGAACGACGCGACGGAGGTGGAGATTGTCGAACCCACAGCCGATACACAGGCCGGTCTAGACACCGCTGAGGAAGCCACCACAGACGGTGGAGAGGAAGCCGAAGCCGCCACAGACGGCGCGCAGGGGGCTGGCGCACAGCTCAAAAAGAAGGTGAAAGACGAACTCCGAACAGAGTATGGGCCACGGGCAGAGTGTTCTGTGGCCGGTATCGCTGGCGCTCTGGACGCGGACCCGACAGCAGTGGAGACTGTGTTAGCAGACTTGGTGACCCGAGAGGGACTCCTCGAGGAGACTGAAGACGGCTACCGGCGACTGTCGTAGTCTGCCCGTCTTTCCAGTCCCAGAATCTGAAACAGGAAGCCGGTCTTCGCGGTCTCCCCACATCACACCATTGGGTGAAGACGGTCAGGATGATGGTGCAGATCGGGGTTTTCCGCCGGCTAAGTGTGCTCAGCGGCGACTTTCGGCTGAATTGAACGTTAGCCTGAGTCCACCGCCACACACCGGACACACAGCCGTCGAATTGACCTTGCCCTGATCGACCAAGGCGTACTCTTTCTGTACACCAGTCCACGGGCAGTCCTGACAGCCCAGCGGCGCGCCGGTGGTTTCACTCATCGCGTCAGCTTCTGACTGGTGGCGGCTAACGGTTCTCATCCAGCCCCGGCAGTCGGCAGGCGCGCTCGATCTCGAAGACATCAGGATTGTGAGAAGTCAGCGACTCGCAGAGTGTGGACAGGGGGGTTGGACAGGGGCCCCCAAACGATCTGGACAGGGGGGGCTTGAGAGTTGGACAGGGGGGGTGAAGAACGGCTAGATGCGAAAAAAACCAGACGGCGTAGGGGTGCGGGGTCTGAAAGATGGGTTAGTAACTCGGACTAATCATACCGACCAAACGAACAGTGTCCTTTCTGCCGATAAACA
>GL982569.1:18381-20968 GCA_000220355.1 Candidatus Nanosalinarum sp. J07AB56 | reverse complement strand
GCGGCCATCGAATCTACAAACTGGCAGGCGATGAGACGCCAGCTGAACTATTCAAGCGCGTCTTCGGAAGGAAGAACCCAGTCCCGAGCTGGGGAGAAGTCGTTTCCAAAAACAAGTATGTCGTTGGCCCAGGTTCGCAGCTGGACGGCTGCGATAAAGACTGGTGTGATCGCTGCCAAGATCCGGATCAGGGGTACTACGAACTGGAGGACACGCCGGACATCGCTACGGTGGAGCCAGACGATCTCGTGGAAGCGCTTGCGGCTGACCCAGAGCTGCTACAGGATGATCAACCAGATCACAGTGGTCTGAACGAGTTCAACAACTCCACGGACCCGGGCGATGTTGAGCTAACCAAGGACCAGGTGAAAGAACTTCTCGAATCCATCCCAGGAGATCAGCACCGGGACGACTGGATTACGACGGGATATGCTGTCTATAGCTGGGACGACACAGAAACTGGAAAAGAACTGTTTGAAAACTGGACAGAAACCAACGAAGATTACCAAGGCACGGGCGCAGGACAGCGAGACATTAACTGGATCTGGAAGAACGCAGAAGAAGACGGTGACAGGCAGGGGAACGCAGGCATTGGCACCCTAATTCACAAAGCCCGAGAACACGGCTATGACGGTGACCTGGGAAGCGAACCGATCCAGCCAGATGAAGACCCTGACGACTGGGCCAACGTACGCGCAGTGTATGGCTACGCTCAAGAAGAACGCAGCTTCCCGAAAGGCCACGCTAGAGCGAAGGCGGCCGAAATGCTTGAGCAAGAGACATCCTGGATGTACGTGCTCGAGAGTGAACGGCTGTGGGTGTACGATGACACCACAGGGCAGTACGACAAGTTCGGCCAATCCCACGCAGACAGCCGGTTGGAGAGTCAACTTGAGAGAATATTACAGCAAGTCCGAACGAAGCGAAGTGATCGGCCGCCTGGAGGCCCGTAATCAGGTCCATAGAACCGCGCTGAACGCCCGTGGCGAAGATGACCCACTGCTGTGTGTGTCGAACGGTGTCATCAACCTGAGAACCGCTGAGCAACTGCCACACAGCCCACAGTACAGGTTCGTCAGGGGGCTGGACGTGGCCTATGACCCAGAGAACGCCAAGCCCAGAGAAGATAACAGGATTTCTCGATGAGATCACACAGCGAACGGCTGACCGCGACACCTTACTCGATCACCTCGCACACGGTCTGATGCCGGGACATCCATACCGCGCGTTCGTTGTAACATATGGCCCTGGCGGGAACGGAAAGACGCAGGCGGCAGAACTGTTTCGTGGATTCGTCGGCCGTGACAACGCGGCAGCTGTGGAGATCGACGAACTCGCAGAGGGAGACTTCGCGACGGGTGATCTGCCTGGCAAGTTCATCAACTGGGGAGACGACATGGCAGGCGACGGTGGCGGTCAACTCAGTGATCTGAGCCTACTGAAGAAAGCGACAGGTGGCTCTGAGATCCGCGCGAACGAGAAGTACGAGAAGACGTTCAATTTCAAGTCTGAGGCTGCGATGTTCTTCAGCGCCAACGAACCGCCACGGATCGGCGAACAGAAGCGGTCGATTCAGGATCGAATTTATCCGATTCATATGCCGTATGAGTTCGTGTCAGATCCAGACCCGGAGAATCCCATGCAGAAGCGAAAAACGCCGAACGTCTCGCAGGCACTTCTGGATGACACAGCCGCGATGAAGGGGATGCTACAGCTGGCAGTCGAACACGCAAAAGAACTCATCGACAACAGAGGGCAGTATTCCCAGCCAGAGACGCCACAGGAACGCCTCGAGAAGTACAACCGCTCCGCAGACCCGATTCAGAAGTTCGGCAGCGAACTTCTCGAAGAGGCGGGACCGTCAACACGGATCCGGAAAGACGATGCCTATCGCGTTTACCGCGCTTTCACAGATTCTATCGAAGAACGGTCATCCAGCGAACTAGGATTCAAACGTCAGCTGCCAGGAACTCTCTCCTGGGAAGCAGACAGCGCACAGTCGCGGGCACTCGCGACGGCAGACGATGACACCAACAGAGTTCACACCTGGAAGCGTATGCAGTGGACTGAGAACGCCAAAGCGCACATGGCTGACTGGCTCATCGAACGCTACGCTGACCACTTCGAGAGCACAGAACCGGCCGCTGACACCAACAACGAACCCGTGGAAGGGCAAAGCGCCGGCTCGAACCCTACCCCAACAGCGATAGCATCGCTGTCGACAGGGCGCGGTATCAGGTTCACAGCCGAGATCGTGAATGTGTCCGAAGGTGAGTACAGCCGGGTGGCGCAGGGAGAGTTCGAAGGGCAGGCTGGCACACGGCTGGGCTGGGTGATCCCAGGCGGGAACAGCAGTGTCTTCGATGGCTGCCAGGGCAAGACAGTCCGAATCTCGAAGGCCACCCTGCGAACGGATCAGGATGGACTGAAAGAGGTGGTTGTGAACGACGCGACGGAGGTGGAGATCGTCCAACCCACAGCCGACACACAGACGGGCCTCGACACCGCTGACGAAGCCACGACAGACGGTGGAGAGACAGCCGAAGTCGAACCCCCAGCCGACACAGGACCGGCTGACGAAGCCGCC
>GL982569.1:12258-18361 GCA_000220355.1 Candidatus Nanosalinarum sp. J07AB56 | reverse complement strand
TGTCCTCGAGAGATCACTGATACTCCGGGCCACTCTGGACACTTCGTGAACCACTAGGATGTCCACAGCCCCGGCATCGACGCGACTCATCAATTCCTGATAGCCGTCCCGGGCAACGTCGGTGCCAGTGGACTTGTCACGGAACACTTCGAGTTCACTTTGTTCGACATCGAGATTCCGGCTGGCATACTCGAAGATCGCAGTCAGTTGTCGATCCACGGTCTGGTCTGTCGTCGACACTCGTACGTAGCCTGTGACGGCTGGATTTGCTGGAACGAAGACACATTCTCACATCCCCCCTTCACATATAAAAGACACCAGTTATTCACAGGTGTGAGGGCAGTAATGTTCCTTCACAGGGGGTGACCCGACGCTACACGAGTCCACTCTCGTCACTGCCACGCTGACAGTGATCACGGCGGCTCGGTGACGGTCTCATAACACTCGTTGTGATGAGTGATACCGACGAGAAGCCGCCTTTCTCGTTTCTCCTCCCACTACTACTACTGTATAGAAGGGGTCTTTCTCTTGAGTCGAGACTACGTGACCGAAGTACGGCGACGGGATGTTGGAGTAGCCTCTCAGATACCTGACGGGAATACGTCTCTCATCACAACTCAGCCTGCACGACTCATCACAACCGTGTTATCTGTGCGACTCTCTCCCGTCACGGCAGTCTCGAGACGTGCCACAAGTGACTCATCTGCGACGATACGCCGTGACCCGCGTCTCTTGACCACCCGTGTCCCGTCGCCGCCGAGATCATCGAGGAAGTCCATCACCCGACTCACCGTGGCTGTTCGCCCCTTGGTGTCAGTTCCTGCGCGAAGCACTCGGCGTATGTCTCCCGACTCCATCGAGAGACCTGCAGGGACTGAAGTCGCATATTGCCTGAAGTCACGGGCGACGAATCTGGCCCGCTGTTGATTCGCTGTGAGCTCCGACTCCGCCATCTCTTCGTCGAGAGAGACAACCTGTTCAAGTGGTGTTTGTGGCGGGACCGAGCCTGTTGTCTCCGATTCAGCTGTGGGGGTGTCGTCGCCAGACCCCTGCTCCAGCGTCTCCGTCAGGGCGGTGACCTCCTGTCGGATACTGGCGTCGGACTGGCCCCGCTGCTGACGCTCGTCGGCCAGCTCGTCACGAAGATCGGTCACCTCCTGTCGAATACTCGCGTCAGACTGGCCCCGCTGCTGGCGCTCGTCGGCCAGCTCGCTGCGGAGCTGTTGATTCTCTGTCTCTAAGTCACTGACTCGCTCACGAAGGTCAGACAACTCAGTCACAAGCTGCGTCAGTATGTCGCTATTCTCCGTTGTCTCGACAGACTCAATATCTGCCAGTTGTAATGTTGTCATGCGTTTGGGTTTGCGTCTTTGGTTTTGGCCTTTGATGGCCTTCGGTGGCCGGAGTAGTCGCTCCGGTCCCACTCTTTCACGAGATATCTAGAGACACGGGAGTCGCTGACATAATAGTTCTGTCAGACATCCGCTGGTGAGACGCGCACAGCACCGGAGACACCCTGTCCTCGGGTCACGACTGGTGATGTGACTCCACCTCCACCAGACGAGATGTCTCACTTGACCGAGAACGACCGCCCAGCGACGACAGCTGACTCTGGGATCTGGAGTTGCGTGTCTCGAAGAGTGTACTCGCCGGGATACGCCACCGTCACCGCAAACTGGCCCTCTTCGTCAACAGTTGCGGCCTGTTTATACGGGAAGGTGACCCCCGAGACGGTGACGTCTGTGCCAGTGATCACGGTCTCGCCGGGCGTGCCAGTGCCGGTGATCGTCGCTCCAGGGACGAGAGCAAACGCAGACAGAGTCCAGTCAGCGGGCGAATCGCCATCGCCGGCCAGAGACAACAGCCGGTAGTGTGACAGTGGGTTCCGATACTCCATCGCGACACCGAGTCGCTTCTGGAGCATGTGGTAGGCTGTTCCTGGGGGAAAATCCGCATCCTCACTCGAGATGACGACGTATCCAACACGGTCACGGTTGGTTTCTGCCCACTCATCAGGTGACTGCTCGCTCAGAAACTCAGGGTATGTCTGACGGGCGAAGCTGTAACTCTCGCTTTCACCATTCGCGAAATAATTGTACATTCTGTTACTCCCCCAGCGACTGAGCACGAAATTCGCCGGATACTCACGGGAGACGGCTTCTTGATGTGACGCAATTGCCTGTGCTGCCCGATACTCTCCGTCGCTGTAACTCGTTGCCGTGGTTTGAGCGTCGACGAGTGCTCCGCTCACTACCCCGGTAGCGACAAGTGCAGCCCCGAGTCCGAGCGACTCACGACGCGTTGTCGGCGACTCAAGCCGCGTGATCGCCTGGCTCTGGTCCCGGTCCTGGGGGCGGTCGAGGCCTCCGATCTCCCCTCTTTGTCTCCCGTCAGTCCCGGTCTCACCGGAGTCCTCGTCCGTTTTCGTGTCCGTGTCCGTAGTGAGCCATTCAGAGACGACGGCGGTTACTCCTGGTCCTGGAAGCGCCGTCACCGGTCTCATGAACCCGAGTCGGCCAAGCAGCGCCACAAATCCGAGGCCGGCGAACACCGCAATCACGAGTGACAGCTGCCCGGCAAAGCGGTTCTGGATCAGTGCAGCTGCGAGGAGTGCCCAGGTGTACACGACGAGAGTGAGCCAGCCAGGCTCGTAGGATCGAGCCACGAGACCGGAAATCCACAGTAACACGGGGATAGCAATGAAAAAGACGACGCCGAGCCGGACAAACGGGCCAGTCAACACAGTCGGCTCGAACAGTGAGACAGTCTCAGCGATTGAGTCCCGGCCAAACAGAGCGTCTGCCCGGTCGGTATACTGGGCAATCGCATCCGCCGAGAGACGTCTGGCAGCCCATACCCCACCCGCAGCAATCACTGCTTCGAGGGGGATGAGTCCAGCAGGTGGCAGGTTGACCCGTCGCCAGAGTTCACCGATACCGACAATCACCGTCGATCCAACACTGACGTACACCGGCATCAGCACGACATACAGTTCCCCCCAGTTGAGAAACAGGTGCAGTCCGATCGCGAGACCGGCCCCGACGGCAGTCGCACCGAGCACCGGAAGCAGAGCCCGCCCGGGAGAGACTCCGGCGCGAATATCCATCGGCGTCCGGAACACGACATACGCAAACAGGGGGGCGATGAGTAACGGTGAGCCACCCCAGACGTGGGCTGACACGCCAACTGCAATCCCCGTGAGTGCAGCAATCGCCCACGGTCGCGGAGAGCTGAGAGACACACTCACCGGGCTCGCGGAGTCAGTGTGGCTGTCCCGGGAGGGCTCAGCGAGCCACACGAGCCCAGTGAGGAGCACCCCCAGCCAGAAGTACTGATGGGGTTGATGATCGAGAAACCCAATGCCGGAGTACACAGCATGCAGCGGGACGAACGCGAACATCCCGACAGTTGCGAGGCCAACCCGGAGATCACGAGTCAGCCGATAGCTCACCCCGAGTAACAGCACACCAACTGCCAGCGAACTGACCACCGGGAGCCATGCGGTCACAAGATCCGGCCCTATGAGCTCGGCGAGCCACCAGTTGATTGCGTGTGTTGCCGGCCGAACGCCATCGAACGCGAATTGCTGGCCGCTGGGTCCAGACAGAATACTGAGGTCTGTCGGCCCATCACCGGCAGCCAGGAGCCTCTCCATCCAGTCCCGGAAATAATAGGGGTCGTTGAGCCCCGACACGACACCACCCCCGCGGACAACCAACTGATAGGTGTTGATCCTGAACACCAACAACGTCCCAAACGAAAGGAGAACACCAGCAATCGTTGGGGCGACAGCCCGGACCGCCTCTGGAGGAAAATCACTGTCAGAATCGAGTGACGTCTCCTTGTCAGTCTCAGACCCAGACCCAGACTCAGTCTCAGTCTCAGTCTCAGACTCAGACTCAGTGTCATCGGCACGAGTCGGATCCATCGAGGTTTGTTCGTCGTGTTCCGAGGCGGATGAGTCGGCCGGGTCAGTCATGCTGTAGGGTAGTGAGACAGTTGCGAGCGCATACCTCCGTCTTCAGGCGGAGGCGGAGGTCAAGCGACACCCAGCCTGTTTGTCGATGGGATGAAGACTGTGGCCCCTCTTAATACATGTGCTACGGACTCGGTGAGATGCCGGCCCCGAACCACAAGGGGCAGTGAACCAGCGTGGGTCCCACGGCACTGACACGGAGTCCAATTCTGATGGGGCCTCAGTGGCCGGGCCGGGCCGGGCCGGGCCGGGCCACAGCCCTCCGAGGGAGACACACGCAACCGAGAGTTCCCCCGGTGTGTCGCCGGGTCCTTCTGAGTGCGGGGTGGAACCGAAGGGTGACGACCGCCCGAATCCGATGGTCGGGTCGGATTCCCGCGTCGCCAGACGCAGTCTGGCGGGCAGTCACGCGCAGCGTGACGACGTCTTCAGCCGCGGGAGGAGGTCAATCTATCGAGTGAAATCCCCGTGAACAGTGAATCTCCTCCTCTCTCCTGGCGCTTCTAGATCTCTGGTAATCACCAGTAATCCACTTCCGAATCTGGCGGTATCGGTGCCGTGATCTTCGCATTCCCGATAACGCCGTAGCTCATCGGTCGAGAACAATCAAAAAGGAAACTCAGTCAATCACCCAGTCGTTCGAAAGGGAGGAGACTCCAATCAGCTAGTTGTTGTAGTCTAGCGCCTCCGGATCTGTCGCCGAAGTCGCGCCGACCTCATTGCCGTTACTATCCTCAAGCACGAGTATCACGTCGTGTTTACCAGTTGAGGAAGCATCACCGCTCAGGACACCATTCTCGGTGACCAGAGGAATCCAATCCCATCCCCAGTATTGCTGACCGTTTGCGGGTTTGTGAACTCGATGATCAGAGTTTCGTCGTTGTTCACCGTCTTCACATTGCTCGGATTCGGATTCGGATTGTTGCCATCAATACTCAGACTGTTGATGTCACCGCTATCAGGTGATGAACTGAACGTCACGTTCGAGTTGCTCGAACGTCGCGTCCAAGCCATCATCTCTCAGCGTGTACTCGCTGACGTCGAGATCTTCAGTTTGGCTCTGTGCTTGCCTACCCTCGAACCCGGCAGTCAGTGAGTTGCTACCGGCAGTGATCTCGTAGGTCCCACTCGCGTTTCCTCTGTCGTTGCCATCGCCATCCAGGAACGTGACGGTGGCGTTGGCCGAGTCGGTGTCGGGACCGACGTCCACGCCGGTCACGTTCAGCGTGATGTTCCCGCTCTCGTCATTGAGAACGAAGTTGCTAGAAACAGTGACCAGCAGCGATCCGGCACTGCCGTCTTGCAGGTTGTCGGCATCGATGCTACCTGTGTCGTCGCCAGTCCCGTTGAAGGCACTGTCAGGGAAATCAGTGGAGTTACTGAAGTTGTTCGCGGCATTGACATCAGTATTCCCGACAGTACCGAAGTCGACGCGGATTTGCGCGATGTCTGAGCCATCGTTGAGGGTGCTGGCGTTCACTTCGAGGGTGAAGTCGTTCTCCCCGGGTTCACCGGGATCGGGTCTGGGATCAAGTAATCCGTCGACAGCGCGCGTATCGGGTTCAGACACATTACTCGTCTTGTTCTGCACGACTGTGTCGCCGGCTTCATCTTGGAACTCGACACTGACGTTCCCGTTAGTAACGGTCGCCTCGGTCGTGTCAATGTTGTCGACTGTGATGTTGATGTCTGCATCATCGCTGATGTTACTGAGATCAACGTTGTCGGTCAGATCGATATCCAGCTCGTCGTCGTCGGTGTTACCGAGATTGACATTGCCGACAGTCCGATCCTGGCCATCGAGCTGCACTTGCACGTTCCCGGCGGCAACGTTGCCGAGGCCGACGTTGCCTGCGATGTTCCCGAAGTCGACAGTAACGCTACTGACGACCTCAGTGGCAGTGTTCAGGAAGCTTCCGAGAATCGTCGCAGAGTCGTCTGTCCTGTTTCCGTCGTCGAATTCGACGCTGTCGATCTGTGCGTCTGTCTCAGAAACCTCAATGGTTCCAGCGGACATGTTGACAACCGCTGCAGGATCGAAGCTGTTGTTCTCGAGCACAGTACTCAGGTTAGCAGCCAGGCCACGCTCGCCAGTGACGTAGACCGTTCCAGAGGTATCCGTTTCGA
>GL982569.1:5002-12238 GCA_000220355.1 Candidatus Nanosalinarum sp. J07AB56 | reverse complement strand
GGGCATCCTTCGTGGTTGAGTCGCCGACGTCGACCATCTCCGGCGTGGCGCCGTCGTCGGTGAACAGGTCGGCGCCGTTGTGTCCACCGCCGGCGTGTCGCTCGACGACATCCTCATTTTCCAGTGTCTTCAGCGTCTTCAGCACGTGGCGTTTCGAGCAGTCGACAGAATCGCGATCAGCGATGTCAGCGGCCGTCGACGATCGACCTTCGGCGAGTGCGTCGATAACCTGCCTCTGTTTGTCTGTCGCGATCCACTCAACCCCAGGCGTTTCGACGTCGACGAACCCGGCCGGCGCGGCGTCAGTGTGGATGAATACCGTGGCGCCGTCGTCGCTGTCGGCGTCCCGTGCATATCGGCCGGCGGCTTGTGCGACGTGATTCTCACGCACACTCGCGAGCACGGATGCGGCGGTGTCGGCGTCGTCGCCCTCGAACGTTCGGCCCTTCTCCCGAACGGGATCGCCGTGTTCGTCACGAATCACTTCGCCGTCGTCGTCGGTGGCGGTCACCGGCGCGGCGTCAAGACCCAGCTCTGCGAGCGTGTTGACCACCATTCGATCGCCGGGATCCATGCAGCCGTAGACGTAGCCAGCTTCCTCACCGGCGAAGTCGTTGCGAGATTTCTCCTCGCCGAAGTGCATCGTGTTGTCGCCGTCGATCACCGACCCGTCACACACCTCGCGAAGCAACGCTTCGATATCATCCTCGGTCTGGAGAGTCGACAGCGCGGTCTTGAAGCCGTCACCGTACTGTTCGCGAAGTCGCTGGAGAACCGCCCGGACACGATCGTCGTTCATCCACTCACGCGCCTTGTCTCCCGACCGCGGACGGGTGGCGTCACCGACTTGCACGACGGTCAAGCCGCGTTCGACCACCCGCCACAGTCGCCTTTCAATCGGGTCGAAGACGGCGTCGCGAGTCATCCGCGGCGTCGTATTCAACTCCCACAGCGGCATCGCTGGATACGCGTCAAGCCCGATCACAGACCGCGCCCGGTACAGGTGCGGCGTCTCTCGAACGGTCTGAACGGTGTTGTCCGCATCGACGACGACCCGGACTTGCGACGTGGCGACGTCGGAACTGTCCGCGTCGAACCGCGGCGGCTCGTGTCGCGTCCTCGCAGATCGGCGGTCGTTCCGGTCGAGATCCGATTGGAAGGCCCACCACAGCCCCTCGGTGATGGCCGGGGCGAGTGCGTGGGCGTCAGGTTCAGCGACGAACCACTCGGGCTCCGGCGTTTCGATATCGTCGGCGAACAGTTGATTCAGCGCGTTCCGTTCGGCGGCGGCGTCGTCTCCGGTGCCGTCATACTGTGCAAGGAAGGTGAACGCCTCCCAGTCCGTCACCGGCGCGTCGAGCCAGTGGAGGTATGCCGTCACCATCTCCCGGATCGTGTCCTGGTCCAACTCGCGGCGAAAATCGGGCTGCTCGTCGAACACGAGATTGGTGTGCGCCCGTATCGACGGGACGTGTGCAAACTGGTGGGTCGCGTGAACGACATCGACCGCCGTCTCACCGTCACTGTCCCGCGGGATGCCGTCCCACTGAGCGACTGCCGGGTCTTCCTGCCCGAACGGCGGGAGTTCGTCGAGGTCCTGGTCGTTCCGGTCGCGTCCGAGCGCGAGCGCCGTCGAAAAGGCGAGACCCTTGTCGTCACACATGGAGTCGAACCACTCACTCGCGGGAAGCCCGTCGATCGTGACCACCGTGTCTGGGTCTTCGCCATCCGGGTTCGGGTCGTGATCGCCCCGTGCGACGGGACTCACCTCGTCACGACCGCGGAGAACGGCGCAGTCGGCCATCGACTCACCAGTCTCGGCGGCGGCTTCGTCTCTCGCGTCAGTCGTCGTATGGAGCTGGATTACCGGCGCGCCACCCGTGGTCGAATCGCGTCGCATCCAGGGTTCCGTCGCGACGGTGTGCGACTTGCCGAGTGCCGTCGGGGCGTCCAACACCGTCTGGTTCTCGGCCCGCATCTCGCGAAAGACAGAGTCGCGGAGTCGCTGTCTCGCCTCTCGCGTTGTCGGGACATCGAACCCGCGCTTTTGAGCGGCCCGGCGTCTGTCGGCGGGGTTGAGTGCTTCTAACCGCCGGATCCCGAGTGCGGCGACGGGGTCGGTATCCTCAGCCCCCACGAACTCGGGGATCGAAGCGCCGGCGTCGCGAGCGGCGTTAACGGCATTCCACCAGTCCTCGCCTTGGAGCCGGTCCCACGGGTTTCGAATGATCCCCTCCTCGGCAGCGAATAGCCCGAGAACACCGAAACTCTCGCCTTCTTTGTGGTCATGAAACACCGGCTCGTCCGGCGGGGAGTGAACACTCTTGCCGCCTGCACTCGCCCGATACCCCGGATCCCACGTGCTCCACCCGGTCGAATCCGACCCGGTTCGACGCGTCTGGAGCGGGAGATCGCGGGGCTGGAGCCGGTCGACCGCTTTCAAAATATCGCGAATATCCGCGGTAGTCTCGCTGGAGCCGGTCGCGACAGGATCGTGACTCTCCAGTTCCGGCCGGTCGCGGTCAGTGTCGTGAGTGACCGGCTCTTGATCTGCATACCCGTTCGCCTGGAGAATCGCCCGGAGCGTGTCTGAATCCCAGTCGTGAATCTCGGTCGGCGTCCCCGGAACGCGATCGCCAGTCGCGACGCACACGTGTTTGTTCGCGTATATCTCAACAGTCGGCGGTGAGTCGTTCGCCCCCCACGGTTCGGAGTCGATCTCGAAGGTAGCCTGCCCCTTCCCGTCGATCGGGAGTCCGTCCTCGGCGCGATAGTACGCGTGAGACCCGCTCCCGGACGTCGACACATCCGCGTACGTCAGCCCGAGGTGGGTGAGAATCGCCTGAAATGCCGGATGTATATCGCCGGTGTCGGGGTCCCGAACGTCGTCACCGTCGACGAACGCGAACGGATCGTCTTCCTGCTGGAGGAACACCCGGCCGTCCAATCGGGGGTCGTCCTCGGCCATCGCGATCGTTTCGCCGTCGACGTAGTTCTCGTGTCGCCCCCACTCCCACCGGGGAGAATCGTCCGGCTCGGCGTCTGGAGGGTTGGCATCACCCCACGGCGCGAACGGCTTCTTTTCGACGTGGCCCATCCATTGTCGCCGATTCAGTAACTCGGGTGGGTATTCACTGGAGAGAGGCGCCGTGAAATCGGTGTCATCCCACGGTCCCGCCCGTCCCCCGGCGATCCCCGGACGTTCACCCTCGGGGTCGTCGTTCGAAGACCCGGCTTCTCCACTCTCTCGAGCGCCTGACTCCGGACTTTCGGTCCGGCGTTCTCGGTATCGTCGTCGCCACCGAGTCGAGCTGCATGAAAGTCACACAGTGGGTGTGCATCGGTCGGGTCGACCGCCCGACTGTCGCACATCGTACACTGTTTGGCGGGTGGGACGAACTCCGTCATCGGCTTCCCTCCGGCGTGACACCGATGTCCAGATGATCGACACACACCACGCCATCGTCCGCGAAAAACAGGGGTCGGGGCGATCGACAGCCGAGCCGTCCACAGGCTTCCGCGTCGGGCGCGGGGACGATTTCGGCGTCACTCGCGGCAGTTTCAACAGCGGCAGTACGGCGGTCAGTCGATGGGATGAGTCTGTTACTCAAATATGACGTGACAGAGGCGTACCTGAACCCGTAGAGATAATATGATTGAGGTACAAAATGGACTTACACGCCACGACGCCGGCGTCCGTCGTCCATTCCGACGGCGGTCTGCCTCTGCCGTCGTTGGGGTGTTTTCGGTGTCGACGCGAGGGAAGTTCTCCAGACTTTCGTGCCCCTCGCGTCGGTTTTCCTATACAACTCATAGTCTCAGTTATTGAGACTCTCCCGTGGTTTTGATAACACTGCCGTGCTAGCCATCTCTATACTCACATAGGACCGCCAACTACTAAATACTTCTGGGAAAGTATATTACTCACATGGCTGAAAGAGATGCGGCACTTTTGACGAACGCCCAGCGCGCGTACATCAAGGGGGAGAAGGAATACAGAGGCAAGGTCGAGCAGGATATGATACGCCGGATACGGGCGCGTCTGTATAATTCAATGCTCGATCTGTCGCTGGCGGTTCGGGAGTTCCCGCTCGACGAGATCGACACAGCGTTTGAGAGTCCGCCGCCGGGGACACCCGGCCCGCCGGAACAGCCACACGCGACGGAGGCGATGTCTGATTTCTTCGCGCTGAAGTATCTCGTTCATCGGGACATCGAACTGGAGAGTGGTCAAACCGAAGGGTGGCGGCTCGCGATGGACGCCGAGGACGGGCTGGAACTCGCGCTGAACGACTTGCTCGGCGTCAATGCTACCGTCTCAGTCGATGTCGACATCACACGGCGAGGGCGTCTTGAGAATTTAGCCGAGGAGACTGACGATTACGCGGACCTTTCGCTTGATCAACTGGAGGCGCTCCGCCAGAACGAGTATATCGCCCCGAGCGATTACGCTGAGGCGTTCTTGACAAAAGACAAACGCGGCGACCTCGACGTCTGAATCACTCCTCCGCTGATTCGCCGTCGCCATCACTGAGCAGTGATCGCGCGATTCGAACCTTGGCCTCCAACTCGGCGTCGACCGGCCCGAGTGCCCCACTCTCAGCCGCCTCGACGAACTCTCGCAGTTCGTCAGTGTCGGTGTCGTACGCCAGTTCAAGATCGCCGCTTTCGAACAGCGCGGCGAGGTTCCCCGCCGGGTCCGGCACACCGTCGGTGTCGTCTTCGTCAGTCGCGGTCATCCTCGTCGCCATCGCTGAGCAGTGATCGCGCGATCCGAACCTGAGTCTTCAGCTCGGGGTCAAATGGGCCGAGGTCGCCATTCTCGGCCGCCTCGATAAACTCTCGCAGCTCATCAGTGTCGGTGTCAGGTGCGAGTTCAAGATCGCCGCTTTCGAAGAGATCGGCGAGGTCACCTGGTGGGTTGATCATGTCCGGGTCCGAGTCGGGAACACCGGGATCGTCGGCATAGTCAGTCATCGTCGAAGATCACTCCAGAAACCAGACCAACGACGCGGCGATTTTCTTCTTCTCGACGGCACCGGTGTCGTGCAGGCGGCGCAGTCGGGCGTCAGCGCCCTGTCTCGTCAGCCCAATCTCGTCGGCCACCTCACTGGTCGCGGCCGGCGAGTGCTTTGCCACCGCATCTAAGACCTCTTCTTCGGATGCTGTCGGTTCCCATTCGCCGCTGTCAGACCGCGGCTTGTCCTGTGTGGGCATACGCTGTCTAACGGTCCCACCCACTTAATCTGTGACTGTAGGAGCAAAAGGGAAATCTTATATGTGTGGCTATTATAGCAATTGGCAGGGAGGACGGGCCACTCGGGCGTTGGGTTCAGAGAACGCCCACCTGGCTGCAGCCAGGTGAGCTCGGGTTCCTTGGACAGAAACCATGTCAGTAGACGATAACAGCGGAAAAGAGAGTATCGAAACGCGAACGCGACGCGCTCTTGAGGATCCTCTGACGGTTCTCACGACGGACCTGAAGCCAGTCGATAAAGACACCAGTATCGTCACCGTCACGAGTCACAGCGGGTCCGAGTACACGGTCGACGTTCGCGAGGGGCGGTGTACGTGCCCGGATCAGAAGCACAGAGATCCCGAGGGTGGGTGTAAACACATCCGGCGCGCCCGTATCGCACTCGGTCACGACTCCGTGGACAGTGAGACACTCGCCCGCCTGGACATCGACGCGGGACTCGGCGTGAACGCGCCCGGCCCGGTCGTCACCACGTCGGACGGCGGCGTCGTCGGCGATGATGCCGAGGTGATCGAACAGTCGGCACACTGGGAGGGGCCGTTCGTGGAGTTCGACAAGTACGGCGAGGCGACCGGCGCTGAATACGTCAGATGCTCCGGCTGTGGTCGCGAGGTGCTTGAGGGTCGCGAGGAAACTGCCACCCATAGCGCAGACTGTCCCAACTTCTAACTGTGACATGAGAGTGTTCAGACGCTCGTCTTGAGTCAGTCGCCAATCCACTGACTCAACAGACAGAACCTTCGGCGATGGTCCGCCATCGGGGTGAGTCGTCTCAGGTTGACGCGAAGTATATCGATGCCCTCTGTCGTCAACTGCCGTCGTTCGTGTTGCAAAGCCACTCGTGTGAATAGTTCTCAGAGCGGGAAACCGGAATTCACGACGACACAGAGTTCATACTGTCTGAGGGAGCCCGTGGCTCGTCGGGTATACGGGGATAAAAAACCGCGGTGAGGAGAACTACCTACTGTTCAAGATGTGTCCTCAATCGTGTACGCGTCCGTGCCACTCGCGATCGCTTCTGAGGAGTCATCACGGACTGCGAACGCACCGTCGAACTCACCGGGGTCCAGCGAATCATCCACGTTCTCAACGTCGACGACGATGTCGCCGTTAACATCGGACAGCGTGAACCTCTCATCGGACCCGAGGATGATCTTGAGTTCACCTTCGTTGTCCTGCTGGACGCTATCGATGCTTTTGGTCACACCGTCGAACGTCACCGTGACTTCATCCGCGCTAATGTCGCTCGCATCGACGTTGCTGGTCTCGTTGAAGTCGGCGAGCAGCTCTATGCTGCTGGTTTCGTTATCGAGCCTGTCAGCCCTGAACGTGAAGGTGAAGTTGTTCGACGTCTCGGTCTCGCCGGGTACGACTGTGATGTCGAGGATTGGTTCAGACACATTACTCGTCTTGTTCTGCACGACTGTGTCGCCGGCTTCATCTTGGAACTCGACACTGACGTTCCCGTTAGTAACGGTCGCGTTGGTCGTGTCAATGTTGTCGACTGTGATGTTGATGTCTGCATCATCGCTGATGTTACTGAGATCAACGTTGTCGGTCAGATCGATATCCAGCTCGCCGGTGTTACCGACACCGACATTGCCGACAGTCCGATCCTCGCCATCGACCTGCACTTGCACGTCCACGTTCCCGACGTTGCCGAGGCCGACGTTGCCTGCGATGTTCCCGAAGTCGACAGTAACGCTACTGACGACCTCAGTGGCAGCGTTCAGGAAGCTTCCGAGGATCGTCGCAGTGTCGGATTCACTGTTTCCGTCGTCGAATTCGACGCTGTCGATCTGTGCGTCTGTCGGATCAGCCTCCTCAATCTCAATCTCCCCCGTCGCGTTCGTCTGTGGCGTCGCGACAGTCACAGTGTACACATCATCTTCGAGGTCACCAACCGCGAGGTCGCTGAAGACGGCGGTTCGGACCTCCCCATCTTGCAGACCGAAGCCGGATATGGTGTCGGTCAGAAC
>GL982569.1:0-1413 GCA_000220355.1 Candidatus Nanosalinarum sp. J07AB56 | reverse complement strand
CACGGTCCCAGTGCCACGCACATCAAGAAGCGTGGAACTGATGCGGCGGCGTCAGCTGCGTCGATCGAGCCGAAGATTACCTCCGCATTTTGCACGTTCCCGGATTGATCGAAGACGGTCACCGCGTGTGACAGATCGCCTTCGCTGATATCGATCGTCACGTCCGTGGTGCCGTTATCAACGACATTTCCGTTGAGCACGTCCTCGACATCGATACTGAGGTTCGAGGTGAGATTGGTGCTCAGTTCGAGTTGTCTTTCGAAGTCATCGATTCTGACGTCTTCAATGGTCAACTCTGTCTCGAGCGTGGGGTCTTCCTTGCCGGGCTTGTCGACATTGGTGAGATCGAGACCAGTGTTGCCGGATTGATCAATACCGGGCCCAGTGATGGTCACGTTCTGGACTACGAAGCCGTCGCGGTCGTCCCCGCTGGCGGCCAGGACAATACCGTCTCCAGAGTTGTCAGTTCCGACGTTGAACACGCTGTCGCGGACTTCGATAACGTTCACGTCAGAGGCATCAGCACCGACATCGAGTCCTGCGGCGTTCGACGTCACGTTGAGATTCACGAAGCTCGTCTGTGAATTGTTACCGGAAGTCACGTTGAGTGCTGGATTATCATTGCTCTGAATAATCGCCAGATCAGCGACACTGTGATTGTTGATTTCGCCGGTGCTAGTGTCGTCTTCATTGATCCGGATCTCAGAGTTCTCGATGAGTGGTGACTGCGAGTTGCCTTCCCCGGAGAGGCTCAGACTCTCCATGTCGGGGAAATCAATGACGGTACCGCCCTCATCATAGCTCTCTGGCTCGTTGTCAACAATCGCAATCGTGGGGTCTTGCACTTCGAGCGCGCTCACATCAAGATTCGTGGTGTCGGTACTACCGCTCGTGCCAGACGAGGTGACCAATTCAGTGGCTTGGACAACACTGCCAGGCAAGTAACTGAGACCATTATCTGACCCGTTGGTGGTGCCGTACGTGGTAGAGTAATCTGTCCCGCCGTCTTCAGTCCCATCGGGCCCGACAACGAGAGTCCCAATCGTGTTGTTGAGATCGTTTCCATCAACGTCTGTAAGCCCAACAATCGCATCGTAGTCTCCATCGACAAATTCGCTATCTTCAGCTTGGATGACTCGTGCGTGACCCGAGAGTATGTTATCACTGAATGTCAGCGTCTCGCTGTCGCCAACAGCAATCACACCGTCACCTGAAGTGGTGACAGCCTCGAACCTGACGCCAATACTGCTTGCTCCGCCGTCGACATCAGCACCGATGATCGTGTTCGCGGTGATGTTCGTGCCAACAGTGTTTGCGAGATTATACGCAATCCCGGTGAGGTTGGTTCCACCGCGGATTTCGTTCCCGTCAATGTCAACACGGCCATTATTATCACCGCTCTCTTCGTCAAGA
>GL982568.1:56954-60285 GCA_000220355.1 Candidatus Nanosalinarum sp. J07AB56 | reverse complement strand
CGGAGAAATACAAAGATCGGGAGTTCTCTACGGAGCGAGATGTATAACAGGCAAGATGTAATTATGGTTTAGAAAGTGGATGTAGTTGAACTGGACGCTGACTTTGTTGAAGACATCCTCGATATGGAACGGCAAAAGAAGTTCGAAGTGAGAAATATCACCGATTGTTGATGACAGGGCGCTCTCTGAGGCCAAAGCACTCTGGAATCCAGGCGAAGCATTCTCAGATGGTTGTGCTTCACCCGAGAGTCTTCAACCCGTGCTGGACGACACGTCGGGCTATCGGTTAGACATGGTAGCGCTACTCCCCACCGTACACCCGGAGTCTGCACTGTCACATGTCCGTCAGTCGGTGACGGGATCTGGACTGTTGGTCAAGCTAGGCAACATTTTGAGGTATGCTCGCGCTTCGACCACACGAGCACGTCCCAGTCTACGCCCGGTCTATCGTCGCAGTCTAGTGAAGTATTTCTGATATCCGTCTCCGGACATCGGGGCGTGTGTGGGCCGACACCCCGAGAGACAGAACCGACCACAGCGACAGTATAATGTAGTGCACGGAGCCCTCCTCAAGTCTCTGGCCGTGGAGTACCGCCTGATCAAAAGCCTTCATCGTGACATTACCGGGCAAAAGAGAGGCTATCGTTCTTGGTATTGTGCTCATCATCTCTATGGGTAGGACGAGGCCCGAGAAGAATATCAGGAAGACTATCACGAAGCTCCCGACCAGGAGAGTGGTTGACTTGTTGCGTATGAGCTGTGCGAGCGCGAGACCCAGATTGGTCAAGACCACTGAGAACATAAGTAACGCCAAGGCGGCGGGCGCGAAGTTGTCTGAAATAGGGAGCTCAAGGAAGAACTCCCCTATGGCAAGGACACACAATATCGGTATGACCGTTAGAGTCAGCGATGTCATAAGGGAGGAAAGATAGCGGGGAATCGCGGTTCCGGGCGTGGACTCCAGCCGGGGGCCTGCAGGAGTATTAATATCGTTCAAAGACACGAACATCGATATCAATATAGACACGAACAGTGAGACCATCAGAAGCAGCGTGGAATATATTGATTGCAGGACCACCAAGCTGGGCGACTCAGGGTTGGTCTGAAACGCCCTCTTTCTCTCAAACCTAACTGCTCGGGCAATACCCTCTGGATCTCTCGATGAGACGGCCGAATACCTTTCTTGTGTATCTTCCAGATCAGTTTCAACGGCTTTCAGGCGGTCTGTGTAGTTCCTGAGTCTGCTACGTGTCGTCTGTAGTTCGTCTATCGTCGAGTTGATCTGCTCAAGGTATTCTGTGGAGTCATTGCGGAACTCGTCGTAGTCAGACACAAGGGACTGTACGTCATCCACCTCCTGTGCAGCGGCCTGATTGTACTCGTCGAGATCGCTCTCCAACGCTGACAGCTCTCGCTGTGCTGTCCAGACCTGGGTTAGGTTCTGGCTCGTTGACTGCTGGACCGCGGCGAGACTGCTTCTCATCCGTGTAATCCTGCTGGACGAATCCGAGTAGATTGTGGTTCTGGACTGTTCAAACTTCTCAGCGCTGTCCTCTACGTCCTCTACATCTTGGTCCAAGTCACGTAGCCCGAGCCTGATTTCCGTCCTGGTAGACCGGAGCTCGGCTATACTGGAATTGATATCAAGAATCTGTGTTTCAATATCTGCTACGGTGGAGTCCACTTCGTTTCTAGCGGCACCAATCCTGTCGGTCTGGTTTTGGACCTCGGATATTGCAGCCGAGGCCTGCCTTTCCGAATAGGTTATCTGCATGTTTCTGACGGCTCTCCTGATTCCTGAGAGAACTGTCTGGTCAATTATCTCTCTGGTATTGTCGTAATAGGCTGTCAACGAGTACTTTCCGGGCCCGTCAGAATCGTCTATCAGGACGCATGCGTAGACTCTGTATTCGCGTAGCTCATCAAGGCAGTCATCCAGGGAGTCGTACGTTCTTAGATTCGCTACTCTGGGTGCCTTACTCTGGAAACTGGAGTAATTGAAGCCCTGGGTGTCCTGTACCGCGCCCACAGGTACCGTGGTGCTGGTCGGGCTAAAAGAAAGGAATATGGCTACTACTATGGCGAGAGGGAAGACCGTAAGCAGGACTATCGATTTCCAGTCCCTGAGAAACCTCTTGAGGTCGTGAACAAACAGCGATAATGTCTTCATATCGAGAAGGCGTCATCGAGGAACGTTTCTACGCTTTGTATCCGGTGTCTGCATCATATTGTCTACTGCTCAGCACGGAAGAAGGAGCCGTCGTGAACTAGTCCAAACTTGTTGCACCTAGTAACCATCTCATCTATCATGTGACTGGTGAGAATCACGATTTTGCCAGCGTCGACGAACGAACCTATCTTCTGCCATATGAGCCTGCGCTGCGGGGGATCTATACCTGCGAGGGGCTCGTCCATCATGAGAACCAAGGGATCATGCACCAGGGACGCAGCGAGGTCTGCTCTCTTCTTCATGCCACCGGAGAAATCGGTCACTCTCCTGTGTCTGTGCTCGTACAGGTTGAGATCTCTGAGGAGCTCTTTTTTGCGGTCATCGACCTCTTTGCCTCGGGCGCCCTGCAGAGAAGCGAAGAGGTTCAGGTTTTCGTCGAGGGTAAGAAGAGGGTACAGCGATCCCTCCTGCGTGGAATAGCCAGCGGACTGCTTTACAGACAGCGACTCATCTCCTTTCCGCAACCACACTGTACCTGAATTCTGTATGATTCCTAACATAGCCTCCATAACGGTTGACTTTCCGGCTCCTGACTTCCCAACAAGCCCCATGACATCGCCCGACTCTAAGGTGAAGTCAACTCCAGTGATCTGGAACTCGTCGCCTCTTCCCACATCAAGATCAGACACGTTCAGGAGAAGGTCGTCAGCGACTTCATTGCTCACAGTTATTTGTGTAGAAGCCCCAAATATCAAACAAACAATTATATGTCGTACCAAAGTCAACTGTTTGTATGCGAAGCGGTTTAGTGACAATTAGCGCTGTAATGCTGATGTTGTCAGGGGCAGCGTCCGCCCAGTCAGCTCAGGAAATCCAAGACAACATCCCCAACGAGATAACAGACAACCTGACTAGAGGCGACATCGACGAGTACAGAAACAGAGCTGAGGAAACCGTGAGTGAACTTAGAACGTTCTCAGAAGAGGCAAAGGAAGCGTATCAAGGGGCTGACACAGTACAGAGGATAGACAGGCAGTGCAGAGTGTCCAATGCGGCCTTGAGCCAGTTGGAGAATCCGTCAGGCACGCAGACCGGCGTCAGTATGGTTGTAAGAAACACAGGAGACAGACAGTCTAACTTCCTAGTAGTGGTAGAAACTGC
>GL982568.1:32996-54743 GCA_000220355.1 Candidatus Nanosalinarum sp. J07AB56 | reverse complement strand
CCGTTCCCAGCGCTGCATCCTGTCCTTGACCTTCTGCTTCAGGTCTTGCTTGTCAGTGGTTCGGTAGATGTAGTAGCGTCCGCGGTCGCTCCCCTCTGTCTCACTTCTCCTCTCGATGAGGCCGGTGCCCATCAGCTTGGAGAGGTATCTCTGTACCGTTGTCCTGTCCTTACCGAGCTTCTCCGCTATCTCCGAGGTCCTTCCCTCGTTGTTGCATAGGTAGTAGAGTACCTCTGTCTCTGATCCCGAAAGGTTGTACAGGGTCTTCAGAAGCTGTTTCATCTCGCTGGGACATTCCACATCTCATAGAGTCTATCGACAGTAAAAAGCGTTCTCTGGCACCGGTGTGAGACCACAAGACCAGGCTCCCAGTGCGGGGCGCGTCCAAGTGAGGTACGGCAGCTTGGTTCATCGCAGCACCATACACGCGGCTGACACGGGTCATACCGTTGTGACGGTGCTTTAGAGAGAAAGAAATCCGAATATGTGTGGTCTTGTCGTTAGCTCGTGTCTATTCCTAGCAGCGAGTACATGTAGCACGTGCTGTTGAAGCCTGTGAACAGCAGCACCAGTGACACGATTCCGAGGACGGGCGAGGCTATCTCGGGGAGCATGAGGGCCTGCGGCACCATGCTCTTCAGAATAGCCAGGGACCAAGTGCCCAGTAGCGCCCCTGCGAGAATCCTGATCGCTGCGTCGGAATCTCCGACATTTTTCTCCATAGCACAATATTGGAAACGGGTGTTTAAGGGTCTGTGCACCGGCTTTTGGCGGCGTACGTGGTTCTGCGAATGGTTGCGAAGCTTTTCTGTTTCGGACGGGTGGAGTAGTGCTATCGATGTTTGACGTCTGCTGTCGCGCTCTGCTCCATCAGTTCTTGAACCATGTCGGGACGGAAACCTAGGACGAACTCATCGCCCACGAACGTCTGTGGAACACCTCGCTCGCCAGATTTCCTCATCAGCTCCACGGCTCTCTCGGTGTCTTCCTCGGGATCGACCTCGGTATAGTCGTAGCCGTTCTGGTCCATCCATTCCTTGAGTTTGGTACAGTGCGGACATGTTGGCGTCGTCAAGATCTCCGCTTCAGTCATACAAAGTGTAAGTCTTCTACACTTTTTTACATCCTGCGGTTGTTGTCTGGTTCCATATATCAGGCAGTCGCGGTACCGGACTACTGCCGGAGCTCGCACGATTCCGGGTCCCCGGTTCGGGCCATCAGGCCGATCAGCACTAGGGCTGTCGCCGCCCTAACCCCGTTCCCTTGGAATGGGAGCGAGGCCAGGACACCCCCAAGACCCAGGAAACCAAGCAACCCAACACCACAGGACGCACACCCTCCGACGAGGAGGCCCGGGAGAGCGGCCAGGCCCGAAGCATCGAGGCGTCTGGACGCGAGCTGGACGCCGGTGTTCGTCAGAACGAGACCGGTGAGAACAGCGACGGCGAGCGTCAGCAACACACCGATGTAGCCGCTCGATGCCACCAAGCCGTAGAAGCGGATCGCCAATGCCGAAGCCCAGAACCGTGGACCGGCGGAGACCATCTGCAGCGAGAACGAGGGACTGGCGGACAGCAACATCGCAGTGAAGAGGACTCCCGACGCAACGAGAACGGATGTAACCCTGACAGGTGTGCCCGCAGCGGCGGTGACGCCCCTGAGGACGGCTCTCGACCAGCCGCGCGGATCAATCCTGATGTCGAGCGTCATCCCTTGAACTTCTGTATCTCCTGTTCAAGCCTTGAGAGCGGCTGGGCCCCGGAGACCTTGACGAACCCGCTCTCTCGGTTGCCGATGAAGAACGTGGGTGTGCCAACCCTGTCCACCTGCTGCGCGATAGCGGTGGAATCCTGCCTCGCCTCCTCGCCGTCGGAGGAGGAGTAACACGAGACCATCTGCTCCGTTTCGAGACCGAGGTCGGAGGTGATGTTGCGGAAGGTCTCTTGAGGTTTGTTCTGACCGTTCCGCATCCACGAGTCCCTGCGCTCGAACAGCTGGTTCTGGAACTCCCAGTAGCTGTCGGGAGCGTTTTCGTACACACAGTTCGCGATGCGGTGGCCTTTCACCGAGTTAGGGTGGAGTCGGGGCTGAACCATGTTCTTCTGTACGAACTCGACCTCGCCGGTCTCGACGTACTGGTCCATGAACCTCTCTTCAGTGTTCCTGGAGTCGATCGGCACGCGCGGCGAGGCATCGACTCCTGCCCACTCCGCGCAGAAAGGACAGCCGAACTCGTTGTACTGAACCACCTTCACCGGGGCGTCCTCAGGACCTCTCGAGGGCTCGCCCTCCAGCTCTATTCCGTCCAGGGCTACCCTGGTCGTCTCGCTTCCCTCGTCTGAAGAACTCTGGTTCACGGGTTCAGTGGCCGAGAACTGCCCTGTAGATGAAGCGACCGCTGTTCCGGATACGAAGCCGCCGAACCCCCCTGCCAGGAGGCCGACGGCGAGCGACGCGAGGGCTGCTTGTTCTGCTGTGAGGCTCAGCGTGATGCCGTCTTGATTAGTCACAGTATGCGACTGGCGGGTGCTGTGTTAAACGTGTTTGGCTGCGGGGAAGCCACGTTACTGTCCGCCGTGGCGTCGGTCGTAGATTTTCTCCGGCGGACAGATCCCGGTAAAGGAGCTCTGAAGCAGGTTTGCGCCGGCGAAGGCCGCTATGAGATAGAGCGGCTCCGCAACGAAATACCCGAGCGCAAGCCCAGCCAGGACCACGGTACCTGCGAGCCTCCTGACGAAATCCTTCTTCGCAACGGTCATTCCGCATCACCTCCACCGGATCTCGACCGGTAGACTATCGCGGCGATGCCGAGGGCCGCGACCCCGAGACCCACGTAGAGCAAGGGATTGGTGGTCTTTCCATCGACCTCCAGACTAACAGTCTCGGTGGAGGTGTACACGGAGCTGTCACCCTCCTCGCTGTCTCCAGTGGCCCTCAGCTGTATCTTCACCTGGTGGGTTTTCTGTGCCGCGGCGCGGTCCGCGGAGATTCCAAGAACCGCAGTACCTGTCTCGCCGGACTCGAGCTCGCCGATATAGCTGGAGCGATCGCTCAAGGAGAGAGGCTGGGTTCTTTCCGCTATCACGCGAGCGGTGACGGTCTCTGCGTCCTGAGAGCCAGTGTTCTCCACATCGACCTCCAGGTCTGTGGAGGCGCCCGCAGGCACGGAAGCCGAGGTGTCAGAGGCCTTCAGGTCAGGTCTGCCCTCCACCCGCACTGGGAGGCGGAGCTCCTGGTTGTACTGGTTCCCGGACTCGTCCTCGTAGCGGGCGTCCAGCATCACTTCGTGTCTACCGGGGTCGAGGCCCTCGTCAAGATCGAGAACCAAGGTTCTGGTTGCGGCCTGGCTCTCCGGAAGATCGGCGACGAAGAACTCCTCGCCGCCTGAAAACGCCACAGAGATGTTCTCGGGTGTCTCCGGAACGACTTCCGCCTCCTCCACAGGCTTGTTGCCGGTGTTGGCCAGCGAGAAACGGAGCTCTGCAGTGTCGTCGCCGGGTCTCAGCACCGTGGGCTCGGTCGCGACCGTCTCCGCATTCAGATCAACACCTTCCCTGTCCACGGGCATAGAGAACTCCTCAATGACCGTAAGGTCGTACTCGCCGTCGCCCCTAGCTATCTCAACGGGCTCTCCATCTTCGAGGTACTGAATGTGTAACTCGAAGTCATAGCGACCTGTCGGAGCGTCCCCGTCGATCTTGACCTGATAACGCTGGTTGAAAACGCCGTCAGGGTACAGAAACCCTATAGAGTCGTCCCTGCTGTCCTCTACAGTGACGTACTTCCGCGCGAGCCTGTTCTCGGGTTTCAGGACTGCTTTCAGCTCCATGTCCTCGTCCCAGGTCTTCTCTACGTTGTCGTACGTCTTCAGGTTTGCGGATATGTTGACGCGATCACCCGCAGAGATAAACGGCGGGTCGAAGCTCACGCCTGTGAGCTGTGGTGTTGCGGCCGCTGGCGCAGCCAGAACCGCGAGGGTTACAAATAGAAATGTTGTTCGTGTCGTTGTGTTGTTGTTCATGGCATTCATTTCGGTTCAATTCCCTCCGCGAGGACTATGATAGTCGGTAGTAGCACTACCGCGCCGATATATGCGGACATTATACCGGTGAACAGGAAGATACCAAGTGCGTGCATACCCGTGAGCTGGGCTGCCAGGAGCGCCAGGAACCCTGTGCCTGTCGTGAGAGAGCCACCAAGGAGTCCGCGCGACAACTCCCTCATACCCTCCCTCAGGTTTTGGAGACCGCCCGAGCTCCCGAAGTAGGATTTCGACACGTGGATGCCGAAGTCTATACCGAGACCCATTATCATCGCGGCAGACACCATCGATATTATCGTCAGGTCCGCACCGAGATATCCGCCGAGGCCAAGCATCCAGACTAACGCGAACATCACCGGCACAACCGGGAAGAGCATCTGCACCGGATCGCGGAAGAAGCCGTACAGCACCAGCAGGACAGCGGCGAACGAGACGCCTGTTATCCGTATGAAGTCGTTGATTATCACCTGGAAGGTAGCCAGGTCTATCATGTTGTACCCTGTCAACGAATACTCCGCCGAGGGCATCTCTGTATCGACGATACGTGACAGCGAGCCGTGGAGCTTGTCGATTTCCGAAGGGTTTGCCTGGGTGTCCGCCCTAACCGATATCAGCGCGGTATCGAAGTCGCTGGACACCGTTCCACGGTAGTCCTTCTCCACCAGCTCGTCGCGATCCGACGGTATACCTTGGGTGAACATGGACGCAGGTGAGGTAACAGACCTGACGTTCTCAAGCCTCTCCACCCTGTTCTCTAGCCTCTCCAGCCTCTCCAGGGTTTCCTGGTTCCGGACATCATCCTGCCGAACTACCACGTGAGTGGTGTCACCATAGAACTCCGCTCGGAGTGAGTCAAGCGATTCGACCGCCGGGTCGTCACCTGGGAGTATCGCCTCTGTCGATGGCTTCACCTCCAGGTTCAGTGCTCCGGGAACCACAAGGACTGTCAGCACGGCAAGAATCCCAAGCACCCTCCACGGGCTCTCGGCCTGTGCGTCCACCAGCCTGGCAGAGAGCTCCTCGACTATCACATTCCGTGCCTCCAGTCCAGCCTGTCGCGGATTTCGTGCATCAGTCTGTCCTCGAGAACGAAGACGCTGGGAAGCAGGAAGAACGCAAACAGCAGAGCGTAGGTTATGCCGAGCGACATAGTTATGCCGAACCTGTGCATCTCCGGCATCTCACCCACTAGGAACGCCAAAAAGGCCGACACAGTGGTCAAGGAGGTAGCCACAATGGCCACCCCTGTTTCGCTGATGGTCTCTTCCAGCGCCTCGCCCGTGGGTGAATCCCTACGGTGGAACCTGTAGGCGTTCAGCAGGTGAACCGAGTAGTCGATTCCTATACCGATCACGAGGGCGGCGACGGAGCCTGCGAGCGTTGACAGAGGTATACCGAGGTAGCCCATGCTACCGTAGAGCCAGACAACGCTGAGACCCACGACAAACAGGGGCATCAGCGCCGAGGTCAGTGAGCCACGGAAAAGACCGAGAGCTATGAAAAACACCAGAACCAGGGATATCGCAGTAGTCACGTCCTTGTCGCGAGAAACCATTCCGGAGAGGCGCTGCTGTACCGCAGGAACTCCAGCGACCTCGACCCGGACGCCCTCCGGTCTGTCGTAGGACGACTCCTCCTCCACCTTGTTGAAGATTCTCTCCATCTCTCCCCCGGAATCGCCCACGAAACCATAGGCAATAATCACTGCGGTCTTCCGAGACCCGTCGATAAGGCCATCCCTGCGGAACGGACTGAAGGCTGCCTCAACCCCCTGTATATCACGCACCTTGGAGGTCAAAGATTCGATGTACCGCCTGGAGGAGTTCGATGTCACGTCCTGCACGCCCTCATCTGAGTTCGCCGCCGTGACCTTCACCGCCAACGCATCCCTGCCCATTCCCTCCGCCCGGAGCTGGTTGAACTCGTCAACGGGCTCGGATGAGGACGGCATCATGTTCTCCAGCGCAACGATAGTATCCACCCTAGCCATGCCCGGCAACATAGCCGCCGTCAGCCCTAGGAACAGCACGACCACCTCAACGGCGTGGTTCTCCTGAACCTTCGCAATTCCCGCAAGAGATAGTGGCACTAACCTACACTTATTCACACTATTATTTATGTTGTCGTGCCTCGTCACTCGCCAGTGAACGGGGTCGGAGGCCAATCAGAGCCGCGCATCCCTGAGGCAAGGGCTTTCTTGTGGTGAAAGCTCTAGCTTTTGAAGCCTCTCATATCTCGTCCGGGACCTCCATCTTGTCCTGTTCCCCGTCCCTCATCCTCTCCTTCAGGTCATTCTTCTCAACGTTCCGGTATACGAAATATCTTCCCCGGTCGCTTCCCTTGGTCTCGCTCCTCCCCTCCACGAGCCCGGTGCTTACCAGCTTCGACAGGCCGCGCTGAATTGTTGTACAATCCTTATCGAGCTCCCGGCAATCTACGAGAACCGAGCCTCTCCATCGCACAGGTAGTAGAGAAACCCCGTCTCGGATCCCGACAGTTTATAGGAAGTCTTCAGGAGGTGTTTGATCTCGCCAGGACGTCGCATAGGTCCTAGTTTGTTCCGACAGCAAAAAGAATCAGAGGGGTTCGAGAGGTGATACTAGGCCTCTCTGTGGTAGTAGGTGTGCTCGACGTGCTCTGCCGGGAATTTCACCACCACATATTCGCCGTCCTTCATACCCTCGGTGGTCACGCTCCCTGTCTCAGTGTCAATTTCGGACGTGTGGGTGTGGAGGTCATACTCCAGTCCGCTGTCAAGTACGACCATGATTTCGCCGTGGTCTCGAAGCCGCTGTCTGAGCGTCTCTGGTTCCATGGGTAGAGCAGGGGAAGGCCGCCTTTTTTAGGTTGGCAATCTGCCCCTGGCCTAGTCTAGAACCACAAATAGCGCCTCCTCCTCAAGACCATCGAAATCCCACATTGCGTGCACGTAGAGGGCTCCGGGACTGGGCTGGATCACGTAGGAGATGGCGATTGGCAGGACGGCTCCGAGAGCACCTGCAGCGCTGGCGACGGCGAGTGCAATCGAAAGATTTCTCATGGACACGGAGTAGCAGACCACGGTGGCGCTTTTTTCGTCAAGGAGAAACCTCGTTGCGTGCGAGACCAAGGTTAGTGGGTCTCCGATAGCATGAGGTAGCCGAGTCCTGTATCGGTCAGAGTAAGCAGGGGATACGCACCCAACAACGCTCCTGCCAGGATCCTCGCCGCAGCGTCCGCATCTCCTACGTTGTTCTAGATACAGGATATTTGACCATCGCGGGTTTGATAGGTTATGGCTCCAAACCCCTGGCGATTCGACGCGCTTCCGCCACCTCTATGTGTGGCTTATCTCGGCCCCTGAGCTACCCTCAATCGGTCTCTGGATTTCCTCCGGTGAGGAAGTTTGAAATATCATCAGTAGATGAGAAGAATTATGTGAGACCTCAGCTCGTTCTTCTGGGTCTGCTGGTTCTCGTATCTCTGCCGGGCGCGTCGGCCCAAGCTAGCGGGAGTGAGAGCTGTTTCTCCTTCTTCTATTCGCCGACCTGCCCCCACTGCGACACCGTCGAGTCCTACGTAGAGCAGGATGGCAGAGACTACACCTTCCAGAAATACGCTGCATCTCGCAACACCGAAAAGTTCGCCGCCTACATCCGTAAGTATGATGTTCCGGCGAGACAGGCCGGCAGTGTTCCGACGCTGTTCTCCGAGAAGGACTACGCCGTCGGCTCGAAGAACTCCATAGAGCTCATCAACAGAACCGTGAACTCGGGGAACACCTCCGAGTGCCCGAAGGCAGCAACCAGGGCTCTCCCGAAATCCAGGATGAACGTTTCCACGGGCCCGGACCCACCCAGTCCAGAAAAGGGCTCCGTGAAGGCTCCAGCTGAGGAACTTCCAGGTTTGGCAGGGGTCGCGGCACTGGCCGTAACCGATTCGATAAACCCCTGCGCGATAGCGGTGCTCTTGGTCCTCATGGGGTCGATACTGGGCGAGAACCTTGAGAACCAGCGCCGTGCCGCCCTCTCGGGCCTCGCCTTCGTCGGCGGTGTGTTCTCAGCATACCTGCTCATGGGTGTGATACTAGTGGCAGGGGTGAAGGGTGCCGCTGGGCTGACCTCCATCGGGATGGAATCTATCTACTCATTTTTCGGGGTATTCGCGATCCTCGCTGGCGCCTTGAACCTGAAGGACTGGTACAGCCACGGCCTCGGAGGATTTGCCGTAGAGGTTCCGTTCTCCTGGCGTCCGAAGATGAAGTCCTATCTAAGGTCGGTCACTGGACCAGCGGGCGCCTTCGCGGTCTCCCTCCTAGTCAGCCTATTCCTGCTCCCGTGCACATCCGGACCCTACTTCGTGGCGGGTGGCATGCTCGCAGACATGTCATGGTCCGCGGCCCTACCCTTGCTAGCCGCGTACAACCTGATATTCGTCGCACCGATGCTGGGAATTCTGGGGGCAATCGCCCTCACATCCACCCAGATAGAGGAAATCAAGGACTGGCGAGAGAACAATATCGAACGGCTCCATCTGATTGCGGGACTCATCCTAATAGGGCTCGGATTGTTCCTCCTCCTCTAGATCCCGGAACCGCAATCCGCATATCCCCTATTTCACCCGAGCGTGCGCTCTAGGGGTGTTGACTATTTAAGATTTCCAATGGGTTTGTTTGGTTACGACGCTCACAGTAAGTGCGTCGAGCGGGCGACCATGTTGGTTGTCCGGAGCAGGAAACGCCCCTGGATCTCAGCGTGATAGGAGGCAAGTACTGTACACCGCTACTTTTTCGCTCGGTGTGAGCATGGTTCGACCCAACACCACACATATAGGTTTACATTTGTCAGACGCGTCAACACCGGGTATACTCTGTCCATTGCTCCGTTCTGCGGGGCATGAGGAGTATATCAGGCTGGCGCCCGACGTTGGGTTTTTACTGCCTTTTTCAAGCCGGGCAGTGGATGGCTCGGTTCGAGAAGCCGACGAAGGACGTGGCAAGCTGCGATAAGCTTGGGCGAGGTGCATGCAGCCCTTGAGCCCAAGATCTCCGAATGGGACTTCCCAGCCAGCTTCGGCTGGCTACACGCATTCTGCGTGGGGCACACGCGGTGAACTGAAACATCTAAGTAACCGCAGGAAGAGAAAGCAACTGCGATTTCCTCAGTAGCGGCGAGCGAACGGGAAACCTTCAAGCGCAAACTGAATCCCGAGTTCGAGAGAACTGGGAGATGTGGTTCGGCTCTCCGTTGTGTCCAACATCCGTAGTCCAACTCTCGCTGGAACGCGGGACCACAGAGGGTGAAAGTCCCGTGGACGACAGGATGAACGACACTGGAGATGCCAAGAGTAGCGTGGGTTGGAAATCCTGCGTGAATACACGAGGCACTGTCTCGTAACGCTGAATACTTCTCGAATCCGATAGCGCACTAAGTACCGTGAGGGAAAGCTGAAAAGTACTGTTCGAAGCAGACTGACAAGATCCTCAAACTGTCCGGTCACAGGTTAGGCGGAGCACGAAAGCATCGAAGCGTGTAACGAACCTGGCGAGAGCCACAAGTAGGAAAGCGTGGAGCGGTGTTCCGTCATCCGTATTGAAAAACGGGGCAGAGAGTGTGCTCGCCGTGGCGAGACTAACCAGTTCTGCTGGGGAGTCGCAGCGAAAGCAAGAAGCCCGCAGCGCTTTTGCGTGAGGGGCCGCGTCGTAACAGGCGTGGAGTCACCGCGGCACGATCCGAAACCGGTCGATCCTGGCCTGGTCAGGGTGAAGCGAGGCGAAAGCCTCGTGGAGGCCCGCAAGCGTTGCTGTGATACAAGCGCTCGCGTGAACTGGGTCAAGGGGTGAAATGTCAATCGAGATCGGTGATGGCTGGTTCTTCTCGAAATGGATCGAAGTCCAGCTTCGAGCGATGCTGCCTGTAGAGGTAAAGCCACTGATTGGGCTGTCCTAGGCCTTCGGGCCTAGGAACCCAGTCAAACTCTGAACTCTGCAGGGGCGCAGACCTCGGAAGTCAGGGACGGTGCGTAAGGTACCGTTCCGAGAGGGAAACAACCCAGAGCAAGGTTAAGGCCCCCAATTCCTAGCTAAGTGTCATGAAAGGGCGTCCCGGTTCTCAGACAGTGGGGAGGTTAGCTTAGAAGCAGCTACCCTTTAAAGAAAGCGTAACAGCTCACCCATTGAGAACTGGGGCACCGAAAATGGACGGGGCTCAAGCTAGGAGCCGAGACCTTGCCATCGTTTCTACGATGGGTAGGGAAGCGCTCCGCGCGGACGGAAGCATGGCCGTGAGGTCGTGTGGACCGCCCGGAGACGAAGATTCTGCCGGTAGTACCAACGTCATTGGAAGTGAGAATCTTCCTCGCCGAAAGGGGAAGGGTTCCTCGGCAACGATCGTCGACCGAGGGTTAGCCGGACCTAATCCAGCTCCTAATTGGACGCTGGAGAACAGGGAAGCAGGTTAATATTCCTGCGCCAACTCACAGCACATACACTTTGGGACAACGGTTGCTGCGTCTTCGCGCAGTCCAAGCGGTTGATACGTGGCGAGCATAATGCTTCGACCCCGTGAATCCGTTATGGGTCTGGGAGTTATCCCGGATTTCCGTGCGTCCTGGAGGCTTTGAAAGGCTGTGAGAGACCGTACCGAGAACCAGCACAGGTCCCCAGGCTGAGAAGGCCAAGGCGTATCGGGTGTCAACGCGGCTCAGGGAATTCGGCAAGTTAGCCCCGTACGTTCGCAATATGGGGTGCCTATCGTCTTGCTACGATAGGTCGCAGTGTCTAGGCGGGCTCGACTGTTTACTAAAAACACATCCGACTGCTAGTCCGAAAGGATTTGTACAGTCGGAGACCCTTGCCCAGTGCCAGCACCTGAACACTCCGTTCAAGGAGACGAAGGGCTGGTAAACGGCGGCGCTAACTATGAGCGTCTTAAGGTATCTCGCTACGATGCCTTTCCCTGGCTATATGCTGGAACATCTGAAGACCTCTACTAGGTCAAGTGGCTGAACGGCCGCAAGAATCCCACGCTACCACGGAAATCTTCTTTACGGGAGATTTCTCAAGGTAACAATGCAGTGGGTGCAGACAACCAGCAGGAAACCTTGGATTCAAGTTGGGTGGTTGGCTTCACAGATGCCGAGGGCTGTTTCTACGTAGGTATCAACAAGATGCCGAAAATGAGCCTCGGCTGGCAGGTCTTACCGGAGTTCCGAATCGTTCAACATGAACGAGACGAGGAACTTCTGAAACAGATTCGTGACTTCTTCGGTTTCGGAGATGTCAGAAAAAACCACGGAAATCGAAAGGACTTCCGTGTTAGAGGACTCGACAATCTTGAACAGGTCGTTGAGTTCTTCGAAGATCACCAGCTTAGGACGAAGAAACAGCACGACTTCGAGATGTTCTCGCAAGTCATCGATATGATGAGACACGGAAAACATCTTGAAAGAAACGGCCTCGATCAGATTGCCGAAATTGTTTCAGGCATGAACGAGCAGACCACTCCGACATACCTCAAGGATTCCTCAGAGACTGTACGCCAGGCGACCTCAGACCGAGGTTGAAGATACAGTCCGACCTTCACAGCGATGTGAAGATGTTGCCTCGCAGCAGCACGCATCGGGCTCAGTTATGCTCGATGTCAGCAACCTCGATTTCAGGTGAAGTAACAGCAGTGAGCGTAGTCCCTTGCCAACTAATTGTTGGCCCGATTTAGTAGGGCAACGAGGTCCGCACTGTCCCGAGCCGTGGCCCGGTGAACCCACTATACCGGCGCACAAGCCGGTGACTTCCAGTGGGAAGCGAAGACCCTGTGGAGCTTTGCTGCAGTCTATCGTAGTTGTGGGGGTCCAGACATGAAGCGTAGGTAGAAGACGTTACAGAGTCGCGTGCGCCAGCACGTCGACCAGTCAACCATGGGACACTACCTGTCTGGAACCCTGCGACTCACCTCCATCGTGGGGAACAGCGATAGCTGGGCAGCTTAGCTGGGGCGGCATCCCTCTGATAGAGAATCAGAGGGGTCCAAAGGTAGGCTCAACCCGGTCAGAAATCGGGTGTAGAGGACAAGGCCAAAAGCCTGCCTGACTGGAACCTGAACGTTACGGGTTCTAGGCGCGGAAGCGTGGCCTAGCGAACCCCTATGTGCCAAGCACTTGTGAGGCCTAGGTATGACAGAAAAGTTACCCCAGGGATAACTGGATTGTCTGCGGCGCGAGTTCATATCGACCCGCAGGTTTGTTACTTCGATGTCGGCTCTCCGTATCCTGGCTGTGCAACAGCAGCCAAGGGTGGGGGTGTTCACCCATTAAAACGGATCGTGAGCTGGGTTTAGATCGGCGTGAGCCAGATCGGTTGCTATCTGCTGGAAGTGTCATTACGTGGTCTGAGAGGAAAGCTCGGACAGTACGAAAGGAACCCTGAGCTGAGGCCTCTGGTCTACCGGTCGTCCGAAAGGGCGGAGCCGGGTAGCTACGCCTCACGGATGTAAGGGCTGAAAGCATCTAAGCCCGAAAGTCTCCTCAAAAACAGACCGCGTCCGCACCTGTAGAACACAGGTTCGATAGAGAGGCGGTGTAAGAACCAAGGCAACGAGGTTCTCAGCCGACCTCCACTAACAGCGGTTTGGCGGTACAAATCTAACTGACGGCACCAGCCTGAGCTCTAACAAAGACAGAGCACAGGCCCGGTGTTGACACGTCTCGACGCGTTGGGAAGAACCATGCTAACATTTCAATCATCATACAGTACTGAGTTTTGGTTATGACTGTATCAGAAGAGTATGCTGAACTTCTGGAATACTCTAGAAACGAGATCTTGAACGTATGTGAGAGGCGGAAAAATGAGGGGCTCTTCGACGTACTGTTTGCCTTCGTATTATCGGAGAGCGGCGAGATGTACTCAGGGAAAGCCTTCGAGTCTAGTCAGCCGCAGTTTGGTTTCTGCGCCGAGAGACACGCAATAAACCAGATGCAGTATGAAGAGACAGAAAAGTCGGAAATCAAGTCTATGCTGATAGCTGGGCCAGTGCCAAAGGGCTCGGACCATGTGGTTATGCCGTGCGGAGCCTGTAGACACGCGGTGAACGAGTTCGGGAACGAAGAGACTGACATCATCTGCACGAACTTCATTAGAACCGAGGAGAATTGGAATTTGTTTGAAGAAATGGAGAGATTCAACCCCAACCAGCTCTATCCGGAGGCCTACGAGCCGGTAGAATGGGAATGAGAAAACTTGATTCCGTATTCAAGGAATTTCCGAGAGTTAAGGAAGCTTTCGAATACGCAAAAGAAAAATACCTAGAGGCGGATTTAGTCCAGCACAACTGGGACCATATAACTGGAAACCTGTACCGCGCTCTAGACATATCCGGACACACAAACGAGCAAGCAGATCACGCGGTTTTGGTCACCGCCGTCCTCTTCCACGACATCGGGGTTACGGAGGGCAAGTATTCCGAGCACGAGGAAAGGAGCGTGAAAATTGCTAGGCGGGAGCTGCCCGACATGGGCTTCTCTGAGGAAGAAATTGATGAGATCGTCCATTGTATAGACACGACGAGTGAGGACACGGAGTCCAAGACTTTAGAGGCGGAGATTAACTCGGATGCAGATAAGCTCGTGAAAGCAGGCTTTGCATCAGTTTTCAACTTTTTCCGAGTCCAAGCCGAGCTTGACAAGGATCTCGAAAATATGGTGTCTGACCTGTCAAGATACGAGAAGCTGGAAGAGCAGGGTTTCTGTACAGAGAGGGCCAGGGAGATAGCTGGCAGGGACGGTTTCGAGAAGAGAATCCGTTTCTTGGAGAGGTTCCGCGACTCACTGAAGAGTCGGCCTGATTTCACTGCTGATGAGAAAGATTTGTTTGACGGCGAGTCTCGTTAGCTTCCCACGACCCCATGCCTGTCCAGTAACAGGTAGAGCGGCAGAGCCGCTGCAGACAGCGCGGCTGCGATGAGGGTCATGGTCTGGACGGTTCCTATAAGGTCCGCGGCACGGCCTATCAGCGGAATCGTGAGCGAATAGACGACGCGTTTAACCAGGTTTTTGATCGACAGCACCGTGGCTCTGTCCGCGGAGTCGGTGAGCTGGTTGACATAGTCGGATATTACCGGCCCCATTAGTCCCTGAACTAGCTGGTGCAGAGCTATGAACGCGAAGGCGTAGCGAGACGGGAGTGAGCCCAGGAGAGCGAAGCCCAGTACCGCCGTTACCACCACCAGCTTGAGAGAATTGCCCATGCCCACTTTATCCTCGATGCGGTGGGCGCTGCTGGAAATAGCGGCGGTCAGCAGCCTAGCACCTGCGATTATTGCTCCAAACCAGGCCAGCGGCGTCCCAACCTCTCTCATGTATGGCTGATATAGAAAGTACGCGACATGCGTCGACGTGCCAACGAACGCACTAAACAGTATCACGTAACGAAGGTCGGGTTTGTTTCTCAGCACAGTATTTGCGACACGCCTCAGGTCGTCCGCGTATCCGGGTCGTACGGACTTCTCATGCAGGCCGGTCTCTCTGAGTGAAAGAGCCAAGGGAACCATCAGAACGAGCGGCGGTATGGAGTACCAGATCGTCAGCCTGAGCCCTTGCTCGGCGACCAAACCACCTACCAAGCTAGCAGCAGCGCCCGAAATCAGCTGCGAGGACTTCATACGGCCTTTGATTTTGGTGAACTCATCCTCGCGCGAATCCTGCTTAAGAGAGTCAAAGGCAAGGGCTGACGCCGAACCAGACTGTAGAGCCCCCGCAACAGACATGACGAGCTCGCCAAGTAGAAACTCCCAGAATCCGGAGCCTAGTGCGTACACAGACATTCCCAGCGCCCCGAAGACCGCGCCAGCGATCAATGAGATTCGCCGACCCTTCCTATCGGCGAGATAGCCGGAGGGTATCTCAAGCACTATCTGCGATATCGAATAGAGCGATTGTAGGAGCAACACCTGCGTCAAGTTGAGGCCGTTCTCCTGGAAGAACAGAACTATTACAGGAGTCCACAGCATGAAATCTCCTAGAACACGGAACACGTACAGCTTAGGGATGTTCCCGCGGAATCCCTGTGAACTCAGCGTATCCATACCGGTTCATTCTCAAAGATTTCACAAAAACCATGTCTCGGCTGCTCTCACCCTCCGGAAAACGATCCGATGCGACATTGAGGCCAGTAACCGCGGTTGCTGGTGACTTATCGAATACCCGGACAGACATAATAGTATGTGATTCAGGATGTGTAGTATGAAGACAGAGCAGACGTTCCTAGGTGAGCACAGTGAAGATGTGACCTGTGGTCTATGCCACACGAACCTACACGACGGCACCGAGACAACGCCGCTATACAACAGCACAGTACACGAGGAGTGCCTCTACGAGAAGTTCCTGACCGACGAGAAACTATATTAGAGGGTTAGTACCATCGCTCGTGATGTCCAGCAAGTCAAGTTGGCTAAGAGATCCGACATAAGGCCTAGGAGGCTCGTACGGACTACAGACACCAGCCAGCACAATTAATGGAGTATCTACCAGTGTAAGTTCTGTGGAACAGAGAGACAAGCTCACGCCTGTGGAGAACCTGGCCCTGGACAAACTCGATACACAGTTTGACGAAGTAATCAGGTGTACGCCCAACGCGATAGACGGGTTCTCGGAGAGGTTTCCGAGTCTTGCCGATCGGGTGTCCAGTAGAGCCCAAAGACACGGCGTAGAACTGGGGAACGTGTTCCGGCCAGGGGTGCCGGACTTCCTTGGGGTTCAAGAGACCGGCGAGTACCTGTTCGTGGAGGTGAAGGGTGCCGGCGACGGACTGCGGCACAGCCAGCTGAAGTGGCTGAGAGACTTCCGAGACCTGGAGGTCGAGGTGTGGTTCGTCGACTCTAATGACGGCGCCACGGAGCGGATGAACAGCAGCCGTCTAGACGCTTACAGCCTCAAAGACAAGACCGGAACCGGCTCGGAAGTAGTGGAGGTCGAGAGCGGTCTCGCGGTTCAGATTCCCGGATCGCTGGCAGCCTCCGTACAGCTTTCCGCCGGTGACAAAGCCGACTGGAGCGTTGTTGACTCCTCAACTCTGGAACTGGACACGTAGCGCTTGTCTTCCCCTCAAAGCTTCACAGGCCAAGCTTGAACGGCGCGTTCTCCTCGAAGTAGTTGGCTGTGATGGGCGCGACCTCGTGAAGCTCGTCGTTCATCTCGTCCGCCAGCTCTCTCACCTCCCACTGGGCGTTCGCCTTGCCTCTGATGTTCATGACGTGCATCAGCGACCGGAGGTTGCCTGAGGCGACGATGTTGACGGGAGATCCGATCGGGAGCGCGAACCGGGCGTCCTCCTTCGGCACCCCGTCCTCGACCGCGTCGCCGTAGAACTCCGTGAGGTCGTCCATCAGCTCGTCGTACCTCTGTCGGTACTCCTGTCTCACGTCCTCGTCGAGATCGACAAGTCCGGCGTCTCTCGACAGGTGCTCGTCCGAGTCTCTGAGTGTTTCGGGAACGACGATGTCCTTGTCCTCGAAGTCGACGTACCTCTGGCTCTGGACGTCGAAGCTCATATGTCGGTGTCGCGTGAGCTGAGCCATCAGGCTTCTGCTGACGTCGTTGATGGCGAAAGATGCGGACGGATGCTCGAAGACGCCGTAGTGTTCGCGGTCCAGAAGCTGTTCAAGCAGTGACTTCTTCTTGGCTTCGAGCTCAGTTCTGGCGTCGTCCCACGAGGGCTCTGCAAGGTTGTCCTCGACCCACTCGTAGTCACCCTGATCGAAGTCGATAGGCTCCATGGCCGCTTCGTATCCGACGTCCGCGACCCAGTCGTCGCTGTAGTCATTTCTGGCCGCCATGGCCACCGTCTTTTCTGGCTTGTCGGTATAATCTAACAACTCAACTTTCATCGCACTGGGCTTGGTTCGTACTCAGAATTTAGGTGTCTTTCGTTTGTGTACGAGACGTCCTAAGTTTCTCACTACCGTGTGTCACTACGTTTGCGCTCTTGAGCGATGTCGATATTAAACTCTTCAGCGCTCAAAAACAGACATGGCTAAGATAGCAGTAGTTCTGAAAGTTATGCCAGAGGAAGCAGAAACCGACCTGGATGCGCTGGAGAGAGAGGTGCGCGATACCGTGGGTGTAGACGACCTCCAGACAGAGGACGTGGCCTTCGGTCTGAAGGCCCTGAAGGTCTCAACCGTAGTCGACGACGAGCAGATGGGGATGGAGGGCGCGAAAGAGAGTCTCGAGGGAATTGACGAAGTACAGTCCGTGGAGATAGAGAGCTTCAACAAGATCTAATCTACGTATCACGGATTCGTTCTCTAATTACCGAAGGTCTGAGTTCGTCTCCAGGGAACTCGTCGTTCTGCGCCAGGTGACCCGCCACTGCTGTCAAAGCCTGGGCTCTAAAGAACCGATCCTGCTGGGGCCTTGGTGGTAGGTCTCGAACCTCCCTGTAACCACGAAGAAAAGCCGGCCCTAGGCCGGTTCCGTGCAGGTCGAAGTATGTTGCTGCTTTCGCCGCGTCCCTTCTTGCGGAGCCGGAATGGGCGTAGTCGAAGTCAATAACTCCCGATACGACCCCGTCCTGCGCCAGTATGTTGTCGGGCGAGTAATCGTCATGGCACAGAACGAGTTCGTCGCCTTCAATTAGCTGATAGCTGTTGTCGAAGAACTCGGCGAGCTCGGATGCCAGCGAGCGAGCGCCGCAGTCCTCAATGCGTTTTATCGCTGTCTCCGTCTCCTCACGGATGTACTCAACGTAGCTGTCATCGAACCCGAGAACCTGTAACTGGTCATCATACGCAAGCCAACCGGGTTCATCAAACGATGTCTGATTATGGAGCCTTGCCAGCATCACCCCCGACCTCTCCGCCAGGTGCGTGGAGGGCTCGCTCTCGACGGACGTACCTGGGACGGAGCCGACAACCGTGTACGCCACGTCCATAAAATCGCTGGCCTCAGGCGTCATTACCTCTGGAACCGGGACCGGCGAGTCGTGCAGGTACTTGTATATGTTCAGACAGTTCTGCAGCGAGTTGGTATCGGCCTCGGGTGACACCTGGAGCACGAGCTCGCCGTCAGGTGTCTCGACGGCGTACGTTGTATGAACTCTCCCTTCGTCGATCTCCTCAATGCTGTTGACTCTGTTGATGCCGGCGTCCTCTAGCAGTTTCTCCGGCTTGGTCACTCGAAATCGTAGCCTCCCTCACAGATTTCGCAACCGTAGTTTTTCACGCAGTCACGGCAGATTCTCGCGCCGCAGAGCCGGCAGCTGGCGGCGGCTTCCCTCTTTTGACACGACTCGCAGAACACTTGGTGTACTGCAGGAGAGCAGTGTTTTAGGTCTTGTGGACTGCAGAGTATTGCGCGTACCCAGAGTAAAGAAGCTACAGAGACATTCTATTGATATGGGAGTGGACCTTGGTGATCTGGTCGATGGCGAGGACATAACATACGCCGATCTGAACGACAGGGTGTTGGCGGTGGACGCGATGAACGTGCTGTACCAGTTTCTGTCCATCATAAGGCAACGCGACGGCACGCCGCTGAAGGACTCGGACGGCAACATAACCTCTCACCTGTCGGGGCTTTTCTACCGCACCACGAAGCTGCTCGACAGCAACATCCGCCCGGTCTACGTGTTCGACGGCGAGATGCCTGATCTGAAGGCGACGGAGGCCGCGCAGAGACGTGAGAAACGCGAAGAGGCGCAGAAGGAGTGGGAGAAACTGAAGGAGGAGGGAGATGTGGACGAGGCCTTCTCCAAAGCCATGCAGAGCTCACGGGTCACCGGAGACATGATAGATGAGTCGAGGGAGCTTCTAGACGCGATGGGTGTGCCGTACGTGGACGCACCGAGCGAGGGAGAGGCGCAGGCAGCTCGGATGGCGGCGAACGGCAACGTCTACGGTGTTGGGAGCCAGGACTGGGACTCGCTCCTCTTCGGGGCCGAAAGAATGGTCAAGAACCTGACATCGCGGAAGAAACGAAGCAACCGGGACGGTTCGAGCCGCACGATATCCACCGAACTCATACGGCTGGAACACGTCTTGGACAACCTCGGGCTCTCGCGCCGCGAACTGGTGTGGATGGGCATGCTCGTCGGCACCGACTTCAACCCCGATGGAATATACGGAGTTGGGCCGAAGACCGCGCTGAAGCTTGTGCGGCGAAACCAGTCCTTGGAAGAGGTTCTGTCGGAGGACAAGGTCGACTGGGACTCGGAGAACGACCCTTACCGCATAGAGGACTTCTTCATGAAACCCCCCACGAACGACGCGAACTTCAGCTTCGGTTCAGTAGATGCAGACCTCGTGGAGGAAATAATGATTGAAACGCACGGCTTCTCCAAGAAGCGCATCCAATCAGGTCTTGAAAGGCTTTCAAATGCGTTGGAGGCGCGTCAGAAGGGTATCGGAAGCTTCACGTAGGCGTTCAGCTACGGGTCTTTGGTCGACCTGAGCTGTTGGAGCACAAGCTTCATCATCTCTCCAAGCTCCTGGTACGCGTCCCCGAGGTCGTCCATCCTCTCGTTCTGATCCTCCAGTTCCTCGACCACCAGACGGAGATCATCGCCGGATTCCGACGACTCGGTTTGCGCCTGTTGCTCGAACTTCTCCTCCAGGGCGTCAAACCTTCTCTCAAGCAGGGCACCGAGATCCTCTAGGTCAGGTCCTTCCGGCTGTGTTGTGTCGTCGGTCTGCTGGAGCTCCTCGTACTCATCAGCGGTCAAGAGCTTGAGCTGGGACAGGTCATCGACATCGTTGAACAGAAGCTTGATGTCCGATATTACTCCCTCCACGCTCTCCAGACGCTGCCTCAGCTCCTCGTGGTCTGAATCGGAGACCCTTGACTCGATGTCTTCGACCTCGCTCTCCACGTTCTGAACCTCCACCTTGACGGCATCCACCTTATCATCGGTCTCATCGACTCTGTCTGTCAGGTCTTCGACCGATCCCTGGTTCGCGGCCTGGTTCACCTGTTTCTCCAGCTCCTCTATCTTCTGTTCATCGGCGAATCCGTCGATGTCGGAGACCTTTGACTCAAGGTTCTCCAGCCTCTCATCAATGTCTGTTCGCTGGTCGGCCTCCTCCACGGTCTGCTGTACAGATTCGAGGGACTGTTCGACCGAAGATATCCTGTCCTCCATCTCTGTGAGGGAGTCCACTGCTTCCTGTACCTGTTCCACTCGGTCAGACAATGCTTCAACGTCCTCCAGTTGCTCCTCTAGTGCCTCCGTTGAGCTCTCCTCCATCTTCTGCTCCACGGATTCTATTCTCTCTTCCTGTGTCTCGCGCGTCTCCTTGATGAGGTCGGTTTTTTCGGCGACCCTCTCCTCTATCTCCGACAGCCTGGAGTCGAAGGCCTCCTGTACCTCGTCTATTCTCTCGACCAGCTGTTCGGCCTCGGAGCCGTTTCGGGACTCAACTGTTCCGAGTCTGTCTTCGATCTCGTCGATCCTGTCTGAGTCCATACCGGTGTCGTCGGTCGATGGCTCCTGTACTGTGGTATCCTCTGTGTCGTCTGGTTCTTCGGTTTCTTCCGTGCCTTTTTCGGCGTCCTCGAGGCTTGATTGCCCGTCGTCCTCCTCGCCAAAGATAACGTCTTCAGCCATTTGTTAACACATAGTGAACAAAGCGTTATAAGCCGCCTGACCTCAACTCCATCTTCAGTATCTCCGACAGCTCCTCGACCGTGTCCAGAATCCTCTGTATCTCGCGCTCGTTCTGCTGCGTTCTCCCGCGGAGTCCCGCAACCTCCTGGTTGACGGCCGAAAGTCCTTGGCCATCGGCAGACGACGCCTCCAGTTCCTGTGACAGCTGCTCTATCCTACCCGAGTTCTCCTCCACAAGCTCGAAAAGCTCCATGAAGTCCTGCTCCGTCACCGCCTGGTCGCGGCCCTGGAACACGGAGAGCTCCTCCTCTACCTCCTGCTGCTTGGGGTCGGCGGTGGCGTGGCCGGTGTTTCTGTCCACGGCGTTCGAAGCGCTATCGAGTATATCCCTCATCCTGTCCTTCTCTTCAATCATGTGGCGAGGTGCGTCCTCCTCATGGAGTCGGCGCTCATATCTATCAAGTTCCCTTGAGAGAGACTCCAGCTTCTCCGCAAGCCTTCCCTGACCGTGCTCATTGCTCTCAACACGGAGCGCCAGGCTCTCCAGCTTCTCCGCAATCTCCCTCCTCTTCTCGTGGAGGCTGTCAATCTCCTCACCGTGCTCACTGACCTCATCGGAGACCCTCTCAAGTCTCTCGTCCACAGACTCTAGGTGAGACTCGACCTCTTCGAAATCGGCATCGGCATCGTCGACCCCGCCTGTATCCTCGTGCGACCTATCAGCCAGTTCCTCGACCTCTGAGGCCAGGGACTCGTTCTCGCTCTCCACCTCGCCGAGGAGCTCTCGGGTCTGCTCCACCTCTGCCTCAAGCTCCCTGTTCTCCTCCCTAAGACCCTCTATCTCGTCTTGGACGTTGCCAGAAGGTATCTCGTCCATGCGCTCCCTGTTCTCCCTAGCCTTCTCCAAGGCTTTCTTCCACCTTCACCGAAAGTGACTCTTCTCCATTGTCAGTCGGGAACTGACCAGTTTCGACCGACTGCCTCAGGCTCTGCATCTTCTGGTCGAGGTCGTCGTCACCGGCGGTGTCTTCGCTGGAGGGCGAATCATCGATGTCTGCCCCCCCGACAGAACCTTCATCAACAGCGGAATCAGGAACGTCTTCGTTGCCGGAGACCTCGCCGTGTTCAAGCATTT
>GL982568.1:28882-31363 GCA_000220355.1 Candidatus Nanosalinarum sp. J07AB56 | reverse complement strand
CCGTAGTAGGACGGGGACGCGTCTAGAGTACTGGTTTCGAAAGCATTCCTGATATCTCGCTGTATGTCGTCGTTTGCGGCGCTGGACGCGCTGCTCTCAGCAGCCGAGAAACTGGAGCATGACTCTGCTGTGGCATCTCTCGGTCCGACCCTGCTGCTGAAGCGCGACCTCAGTTCCTGGTGGTACTGCCGTGCCTCCTCCACCATGAAAAGGTATCTGTTGTTGCGGGCGTACACCTTCTCGGCGTACTGCTCCGAATATTCTACATCGCCGTTCTCAAACTCACACGATACTGAGGCGTCAGCCACCGAAATCTCGGTCTCAATAGCCCGGAAGGAGTCCTGCTGAGGGTACTGTGTCGAGGCTTTAGGCTCGAGGTTCGGGGGTGTCTTGCAGCTCCCTAGTGGTTCGAATTTGCGCTGCCGAAGCTTTTGGTTGGCAGTCGAGTCCAGTTGCGAGGTCGCGCGCTCCGGGACAGATTGCAGGTTGTTCCACCGCCACGCAATACCTGCGTTGTCCCGCCCAAGTTCATAAGAGGACTCATGTACTGCGAAACGGGTAGCCGAGGGTATGGCCGCACCGTATGTGGAGTCATGGTGAGCGCGGGACTCGGACAGCCTTCCGATGTCATTTGCGGAGTTCTGGAGGGTTTGGCCTAACTGGTCTGTTACAGGGACGGACTGTACAACTGAGACTACGGCAAAAAGCACCACCATTATTTCCGGGAGTGGCTCTGCCGCCGCCTTCACGGGTAAAGACCCTTTCCGGACTTCTTGTCGGCGGTAAACAGATTGAGAGTGGCGTGTTTCTCTTCCGATATCTGGAGACGCTGCTGATACACGGTTCCGGCTCCAGAAGGCTGATAGTCTCCGACAGATATAGGCTCTGACTGAGTCTGAGGCGAGACAGTTAGCCTGTAGTCGATCTCTCTGGAGTCCGCTAGCAGAGAGTTAGATATTCTCTGTCTGAGAACCGACTTCACGTCCTCCCTTGCTTCCTGAACACCTATCTGATTTCTCCGTACATAGATGCTATCGGAGTCGGTGGAGAGAACATACGAGATGACAGTATACACGTTCCTTCCAGCATACTTCGACCCCATATCAGACCTCAGAGCCTGAGACACTGCGGCAGACAGCTTTACTTTCCCGCTGTCTTCTTCCACCGGTATCTCTGCGTCTACCGACTGTGTTTGAGCTTGAAAGTTGAAGAATGCCCACTGTATGGTGACCGCTATACCCGCTGCCACGACAAAGACTGAAACCACCGTACCAGACTGACCGCTACGCCAGCCCATATACCGTTAATATGGCGGGCACCGTCTGCCTGTTTCCGGGTCCGGGGTTTGGTGGTGTCTCCACAAGTATCGGGGTTGAGACGGAGTAAGCGGAGTTCTGCGGGGGCGATAGACACGCTTCCCGTGCGTCCAGAGAGCCGGATACAGGGGAGACATACATGCTGAAGTTCTCGCCATCCAGTCTCGGTATACCGGGGAGGTAGCAGTGACCGTCCGCGGCGGAGGCGTCCTCGCGGATATTCTTGATCGACAGCACCGCCCTGCCGTCTTGGAAGCTGTTGCGTGGATTGGATTCGTCTTTGGTCTCCAGCAGGGTCTCTGTGAGCGCTATAGACCTTATTTTGTCAGACTGTATCTTCTCCGATTCGCCGTAGAAGGAATTGAAACCTGTTGACCAGGTGATTGATACGTTGGCCAGTAACAGGGCCAAAATTATAGTGTTCACGGCCGCAAGAGGTAGGTTCGTTGCGGTCATGGGCGTCCATCCACCAGCCTGAGGTTGGAGGCTTCGTCAACCCAAAGGTTTCCAGCATCAAAAGATGAGTCGGGATCCAGCGACACGGAACTTGTAAAGGTCTCGACTCGCGATCCACGTCCGTCCGAACCCTCAGTTCGCAGATACACATCTGCGTCTGTACGGTGTACTTCGTATCCGGACAAATTCATCTGCGCTGTGAAGTCGCCCTCACCAGACATGACTATGAGAGAGTTCTCCAGTCTCTGAGACGACGACTCCGACACTTGACCTCTCGACAGGTCTCCCGCACCAGATACCAATGACTCCGCGCTCACCAACACGCTGAGCGCCATGATTATGTATCCCACATCTAGAATGGCTTGAGATAGAGCCATCTGCTATTCTACAGTGGAAACCGAAAGCGATAGCTGGGGGGGTTCTGCGTCACAGTTACTGCACGCCACTGCTATCTCATACTCTGGATTTTGATCGTCGTCATCGCTGGGCTCCAAATCCAGACTCCCGGAGACATCACAGGATGTAGTCCTGACCTCTTCGGGACCTGTAACCTCATACGTTATTTTCGTGCCTGTGCCCCCGGTTTCGGAGGTATTAATACTAGATATACCGGGTAACTTGCCAGTGTACGTGGCCGGGCTGCTCTGGCTTCCCGGATTCGTCTGTATGTTCGTCTGACACTTGTTGTCTATACGTGATTGAATTCTGT
>GL982568.1:26121-28862 GCA_000220355.1 Candidatus Nanosalinarum sp. J07AB56 | reverse complement strand
GTTCTTCATTGGTATATCAGTCGCTGCTGAGGTCCTGAGTGTAAGGGTCAACTATGAAGACCATGTTTTCCCAGCCATTCGGTCCCGGAACCCTCTGCTCGGAGTCCTCTACGGATAACTTGGTCTGAACGACTCCAGGTCTTATCGTTACTGTGGTCTCTATTACGTCTCTGTCATTGTCGGGGCCGCAGCTGCCGACATCTCTGGTGCGGCTCGATTCGGAGGACCTGACGTAGACATCCGTAGTTGAACCGTACTTGAGGCGGTGTCCGGAATCGAGTATCGAGCGTTCTGTTACGGTAGCCCAATCCGGGAATGCGTAGTGTTGAAGGCTACTTATCTGGAACTTATCGCGAATAATGCTCTCTAGGTCTGCGTTTGCGTCTCTCTCTGCAGCGGGCCTATCAGGTGAGCCACATCTTGTGACTGAAGCCGACACGGAGCTGGGCACCTGCCTTAGCGAGATCTAAGCTAATGTGGTATCTTCGTGCGTTGTCGAGCAGTTTCAGATACCTGTTGTCTCTAGCTCTCACGAGCCCGCGCGGACCTGGTGTTGCTGACCTCGACGTTGTCGTACGTGCACAGAACGGTGTGGTCCTGGAAGTCCAGGTTCAGGGTGAGCTCTTCTTCGGGTTCTGAATCGGGGTATGGGAGGTCGATGCCTGGCTTGGCGTTGTTCTTGACTGAGCACGGGTCTTCTAGCGATAGGTCGTGCTCGTCCACCGCGGAGTCGATGGACTGCCTGAATTCCTGAGCGCCGGCTGACGGCACAGATTCCAGGCTGTCGTACCCCCACTCCACGCCGCCGCCACGCGGGGCGAGGTCGAGGGACGCTTCGTGTGCCGTAAACCTTGTGGCAGTGGGGTAGGAGGTCGAGATGAGGTTGTCCTGTGAGTGTCGGGCGTCGGCGACGTGTTCTACGTCCTTGAAAGACTCGGTCAGGCGGTCCTCAAGGCCGTTCGTCACGTCCAGCGACACCGTTATGAGAGATGCTGCTAGGATGAATATAGCGAAGGTTGCGATGGACTCGCCTGAACCCTTCATCTGTACAGGCCTACACCCCCCTGCTTCGAGACGAAGAGTGTTGCGCGGGCTCTCTGGTTCTTCCAGAGCTGGATGTCCTGGGTGACGAACTCTCCGCCACCAGTCTGTGTGGCTGCTCCGACCGATATGCTATCGATAGCCTGTCCTTCTCCGCCAAGCTTCTCCACGGTAAGACTGTACTTCAGCTCCCGTGTTGACACAGAGAGGGACGCATCTAGGTCGTCCTCTAGGTTCTCCTTCACGTCTTCTTTCGCTCTGCTGACCGGGATTTCGGTGCCGTCCACATGTATGCTGTCGCCTGGCGTAGACATGATGTACGATATCACTGTGGCTGTGGTTCTGCCGGAGTATTGCTGACCCATATCCGTCTTCATAGCCTGATTCGCGGCCGCAGAGAGCTTAACAGCTCCTCCGCCGGTGTCCAAGTTGTCGTCTACCGCTACGCCTGTCTGTATTGCGACGGTCGACCCCACGAGCGTGACCGTGAGGGTGGCAAAGGCCGCCATGAGACCGGTTATTATTCCTCCGAGGCCACTACTCCAGCGCAAAGACACTCACCTGGCTGGGGAGCAGCCTCTTGGTTTCAGCGGCGTCAGAGGACTTCTTGAGAGTGATGGGTGTCGTGGCGCCGTACACAGAGCTGGATGGACTTCTGCGGCACGGATCCGGTATGTCGGTGTCGAGACCGGGTCCTGTGCCCGAGAACGTTGACACCCTCAGACTGAAGTTGCCGCCATCTAGGCGCTCCACCGAGTCCAGATAGCATTTCCCGTCCTCTATCTCGGCGTTCTTGAATAGCTCCTCATCGATGACCGACCTTCCGGAGCGGTGCAGATACTGTCCGGAGCCCTCCTCCAGCATATTCTCGCTTATCACGATTGAGCGGTATGTGTCCTCCTGCACGGTTTTGGCGGTGTCGGAGTAGAGACTGAAGTTGACCGTGGCAAGGGAAACCGTGAGCGCGAAAGTAGTGAGGATAACTATCGTATCCGGTATAAGCTCGGTCAGGTCGGCGGCACTCATCAGCAGTCCTTGGAAAACCTGACATCGGGGTTTTCAGACAGGCACAGAGGACTCATGGCTATGTCCTGGTCGCTGGAGGCCGAGTACTGTCCTTCCGGAAGACTCAGTTTCTTGCCGGTTCCGATGCCAGGACCCTGAAGTGCATCGATACCTGGCTTCACCCTAGCCTCGTTGTCGGAGTATCTGAACTCGTGCTGCGGGGCATCTACCTCAATTGAGAGCCTGCCAGGGCCGCTGGTCAGAATAGCTGCGTTCTCCACCCTCTCCGCGACCACACCGTCCATCCGAGACCAGCCGAGAACCGCAGAGCCAGTTGCCGTCTGATAGGCCGCGGCGAATATGGAGCCTGCCAGCACCACCATTACAGTAGCCTTCATCATGGTGGACAGGTCCACTTAGTCGCCTCCGTTGTCTTTCTTCGATATCTCAAGCACTGGGGGTTCCGCGGCGCAGTCAGAACACGAGATCTCGACCTTGTAATTCTGCTCCCTCGCGAAGGTGATTTCTGATCCTTGTTCTGGTGCTTCTATCTTGCAGTTGGTCTTTTTGACCTGTTGCGAGGACAGGAGGTTGTATGTGACATTGGTGTGAGAGAGGGAGCCGTCCTCTGTAACTTGTTTCAATTCCACGGCCTCAATTCTGTCTATGGAGATGCTCTGTGTGGTGGCTGGGCT
>GL982568.1:15782-23470 GCA_000220355.1 Candidatus Nanosalinarum sp. J07AB56 | reverse complement strand
CTGCTCAGCCCCTCATCAACCTGGGTGACCGCAGCTCCTCCGTCCCGGCAGTAAATCCCGTTTCCTGAGGACTTCTGGAGGTCAAACGCATCTCCAGTAGTGCTAATCCTGTCCTCGACTCCGTCAGGAGGGTTCTCAAACGTCACTATGAAGTCGTAATCTTTGGAGGCGTCAGAGGACTGAGATGAGAAGGCGCCATTGCAGGAGGACTTGACTATGTTGCTGTACGGCTGTGTCGATATCCCGATGAGCCTCAGGGTTCCTCCCTTCGTGTCCTCTCCCCCCGCGTCTCTGTCGACTGCGGTACCGTAGCCGCTGACGTCCCCGGAGCTGAGGGGAGCACCCAGATCCTGCTCGTCTTGATTCTGGACGCCCTTCGACCGCAGTATAATCCCTCCGCTCTTGGTTACACTAAAAGTAAGCCTGCCGTCGACCCCCTCGATATCATCTCCAGGTCCTTGGACGGCGTCGGCGAGGTCTCCCTCTATCGCCTCACCCTTCCCGTCCCTGAGTGGCGGGGCAGGGAGCAAGCTTCTGGAGCAATCCGGGTTCCGCCCTATGTCAGTGGCTGTGAGATCTTCATAGGTGCGCTCAGCGACGATGTCACACTCTGTTGCGCGATCCATAGTCAGCTTGGCAGCCCCAGCCAGGTCATAGTGATCCTTGACCTTGAGGTCAACTCCCTGGGTCTGTGCGGTGTCTATGTCGTCTAGGATACCCTCTATCGCTGGCTGCAACACACCAGTCGCTATACCTAGCGCTATGACTGCCGCTCCGATGACAAGCGCAAGTATCGATATTTCGTCCAGGGCTATGCCTTTCATGAGGTTGTCGCGTCTTTCAAAAGACCTCCCGTTAGGTCCGCTGGCAGGAAGCTGGAGGGCGAGATATTCATAATTGGGGGTCCCAAAACGGTGAGAATTATTAGCCCAATGGCTATCGCTATCACGACCTCGACCATAATCGTCACTGGCCGGCCAACGCCTTTTCTGGATTTCACTGTACTGGTGATATGTCTGCCTGGCTTAATACACTTCCGAGTCCCTGTCCTACAGCCTGGAGGAAGATGGCTAGTATCAGCGCGGCGACGGCAGCCATCACGAGCGTTCTCATGGCCAAACCCCCTTTCACTGGGTTATCCCCGTCAGGACGGAGCTGAACACCAGGGTGATCAGCATCAAGGTGAGAGTGTAGAACACCATGCCCGTTAGCATTACCTTTCCTGTAAAGAGCTGGCGGTAGGTCTGGTTCTGCCCGTGCGTGATTTTCATGTAGAAGTTACCAAGTATGTACAGGAGCTGTATGAGGTATATCCCGACAACCAGCTGCACGAACTCCGGCGATATAACGCTATTCGAGTTGAATGGGAGACTGCTTACTGGACTTGCGCCGGCGCCTCCGGCGTCCAGGGCATCAAACCTCCTAGTCAGGTTCGATATGGCACCTATTATGACCTGCGACATCCCGACTGCGACACCAGAGATAACCGGTCCAAGGAGGTAGGCAAGCAACTGTATGGTGCTAGTGGACTCCTCGAGGAGGTTCTCGAGCTTTCTCTGGGTGCGGGAGAGCCTGTCCATGTAGCGCGATATTGTTATCGCCGCGGTCGCAGTCATCGAGGTTCCCTTCTGCGCGGACGCAGTCATCGCTTTCATCACCGCCCTCACGGTCTTCGTGGGGTATTCCCGAACAGCGCCGTAGCTGTCATCGAACATCGATTCCCGGAAGGTCATGCCGAGCTGTTCGATGTTCTGCGACGACTTCCGGAAAAGACCCGATATCTCGAGCTCCTCTGAAGACTTTGCGGCGCGCTTCAGCGCAATCTCAACGGGGGTTCCCCCGCTTATCTCGTTCCCAAGTTCGAAGAGCGCAGTCGGGAACTGGTCCTGTATCTTCTCGAGCTCCTGCTCTGCCTCCTTGCGCTCCTGATTGCCGAGATACTTCGAGAGACCGATACCGAGACCTGCACCGGCAACTATCGACACACCCCGCATCAGCATCGGGAACTGGTGAGCTGACCCGTCGGAGAAGAAGAGCTGCGGGGCACTTCCAGACGTCTCCAGTGTTTGTATCGCTTCCGGCCCTATCGGAAGGACCTTAGGGAAAACAGCGAAGCCCCAGAAGCCGTAGGCCGACACCAAGAGAAACACGGCGAGACCCGGGAACCCAGCTCGGCACCTGCATCTCCATCCCAAGCACCGAGACCGTGAACCTGCCGCGAGACGGCATGGTCTCTGTGTCGGACGCCGAGACCGATACCGTGGGTGGGCGAGAGGAGAGTATCTGCCGCATAAACCAGTAGAGGGCCGCGGGGAGCATGATGTTGAAGATGGTGAACAGGTGCGGGACACCAATCGCATCGATGAAGGAAGACACCAGAGGGAGCATAATCATGCCGAGGATGGGTAGGAGGGCTCCGAAGGCGTTCAGTATCGCGACAGGTGTTTTCAGGCCTTTTGCGTAGCTGTTCATGCGCTCCTCGGTTCCCTCCAGTATGCGGTCGATGGCGTCGTCGAGGAGCTGGTCTCGGCGTTCAGGGTTCGGCTCCTGAACCGCGGTCTGAATGAGCTGTAGTGACTCGAGGTAGTCATCGTTGTAGTCCTTCCACTTCTGTGAGTAATGCGCGAGCGACTCCTCTACAGTATCGAAGTTTCTGACCTCCACGTTCCATAGAACCCCTTTGAGATCCTTCGCTATCGGACCCTCCAAGTTTAGTGCAGCGAATCGTACTGCGCCCTCGAGGTTCGGGGAGCTCTCCATGTAGATAACCATGTACAGAATGGAGAGAATCATCTCCTGTGAGGACTCCACAACCTTCTCCTTCGCATCGTAAACCGGCTTCAGATATGTGTATATGCCAGCGACGAAGGGAACCAGGACGAAAATCGCCATTATCGAGACAGGCACCAGGTTCCCGAGGGCGAAGTTGGCCGCGAACAGCAGAGCCCACGCTACAAACAGCCCTGCTCCGACCGCGGTAGCCCCGGATACTACCATACCAGGCGTTATATCCCAATCGAGCAGCTTCAGCGGTCCAGAGAGACGATCCCGGGTCGAGTCGTCCGCCGCCACTGGCAGCATTGATGCAGACTTCAGGCAAAGCTTCTCATAGGATGTTTGCTTGCGACTAGATTCCTCGTCCTCAACATACTCCTCGTACTCCCGGGTGTCGCTGCGCCGGGAGTCCGTGTCGTATGGAGGCATCTGAATGTCTTGATTGTATTGGGAGATGGCGTCCTGAAGCCTGTCCTTTTCTTCTTCGTCCAAGGACTATGTCACCTGCTGATCCATCCACTCCTTCCACCGGGCGAACACCCGCTCCGTGTCCTGTTCTCCGTATTCCTCGTGGACGTTCTCGGACAGAATATGCATCTGTTCGTTCGCCTGTACAGTGAACTCCGCTTCCATAAGCTCGGGCATGTCACGGTCGTTAGCCTGTCTCACGATCTCCTCCTTCACCTTCTTCCGGAGCTTGATGTCGTTGAGGACCTTCCCCCAGTTGTTCTTGTAGCCACGGATGTTCTCCGCAATCCGCTGCAAAACTATCGACTCCCCGTTCAGGAAGGTGTCGGTCGGAACCAGCTCGTCCTCGTTCGAGTCGTACCTCATCAGATCCACGAAACCGTTGCCGTCCCGCGGGTTGTCCATCCAGTCCTTCCTCACCTCCGTGATACCAGTGACTCTGCGATAGGTCTCCAAACCGTCCGGCGACTTGATCTTGTTCGCCGACACGATGATATCCGTTGCCTTGAACGAGGTGGACGGAACACCAAGATCGTTCACCACCCTGTCGTACACCGAGAACGCGTCCTCGCCGTGAATCGTGCCACCAACGAAGTTCGCCGCCGCACCAACCCGCATCGCCTCGTACAGCGCCTGGGCCTCGTCCGACCTCACCTCACCTACCACCAAGGCAGAGTCACCGAGCCTGAGCGAGGTTCTGATGGCCTGATCCGCCGACATCTCCGACGCCACATCCGTAATGACCGACTGCGCCTTCAGTGACTCGAGGTTGAAGCCCAGGTCCTTCATTTGCCTGACAGGGAGCTCCAGAGTGTTGTGCGCAAGCACGTTCTCAGTGACGAAGTTCTGGTCGCCCGGAACCGACAGATCGTATACCTCAGCCTCCTCAGATACTTTCTCAACGGATCTGACCTGATCCCAGAAGATGTCACTGTCCGCAAGGCTCTCCAAGCTCTTGGAAAGCTCTTCGGATCCGGAGATCTGCTTCAGCTTCTGCCTACCCATGTCGTAACCTCTTTCGAGGTAGTCGTACGACTCCACGGATTCCGCCCCACACGCCTCCTCAAGCAGGCCACGGGGGAGCGGCACCACATCTGTTGAGTCATGGGTTGACTCCCTGTCAGTGTTCGGCAGAGATCTCTTCCGTTCCTGGAGAAATCCTATCCTGTCCTGGAATCTTCTAATTCCGTCTAGGTCGCTCACGCGCATCGAACGCATTTTGCCGGAGTCGCGCGCCCTCCCTCTGATTCCCTCCATCAGTAGCAAGGTCTGGATGTCCGAAACCAGCTCTGCGTTAACCAGGTCAACACCAACCTCATCCTCGGTCGCGTAGCCATCGCCGCTGAAGAACCCTCGTAGGAATGCCGTACGCTGGTCTTGTGAGGAGGAGTAGACCCACTCCGGCACCCTCTTTTCATGGCTTCCGTGCTCGAGTTCGTGCTCCTTCATTACCTCTTTCAGAGGCTGGCAGTTTGCTATTAGCGTGTGTCCATCGCTGTGGTGTTTGGTTTCGATGCCAAACCTGTTGTGTACTGCTCGGACGACCTCCCGGCATTCCTGATTCGATACGGTGACGAGCACGCTCCTCGAGTCGTAGCACCCGTCCGCCATCCATAGACCCAAGAACTCCATCATTGTCTCATCCAGGCGGATTTCAGCAGGTAGTAGGTGTGACTGACGCTTGTGCTTGTACTGTAGATTTCCGGTGTGTTCCGGCTGAACCCGGTCGAATATCTCGGCCGGGAGCAGCGGCTTGTCTACCCAGTGCTGGACGATGTGTTCCGACCAACCGTTCTCAGTCGCCAGGGTTTTGAGGCGCTCCCTGTAGCTATCCAGCTCCATGTCCCCAGTGAAATACCCTTCGAGGCTGGCGGCGCGATCAGCTAGGTTCCAGTCCGTGTGTTCCCCGTCCTCCATCAGTCTGCGGGGTGTCACAACGAAGCTTCCCTCCTCTAGATCCGTGGGTTCGATCTCCGTGATACCGCCTCCCTCGCCCATCGTGAACAGAGAGTGGTCCTCTGTTACCTTTAGGCTGCGACCAGTCCGGGTCTCAACTTCGTATATGTCTTTGTCTACCTCGTGACGCATCGCCATTGACACGTCACTCCATCTCAGATCGCCTCCGTCCGACATGGACAGAACCTCCAGGTCGCCGGTGTCACGGCACACATCCCTGTCCATGTGGCTTTCCGCGCTCTCGGAGTTGACCAACGGGTCGACTAGCTCTCCCATAGTGCCGCGGCGTACCTGGCCACTCTCCCGGTACAGGAGTGTGGAGTCGCCTGTGACCGAGTCTTCCACCGTTATTATGCGGTGTTTCTTGAGGATTTCGAGCAGTGCAGCTCCCAGGAGCGAGGACTTACCGGCGCCGCGCGTACCGGAGAACAGCATCGCCCTGTTTCCATCGATGAGGAAGGACAGGAGGCCGGCAGCCATCCCGTTCATCATATCGTTGTTCATGAACAACGGGAAGGTCCAGGCCTTGGACCTGTGGCGGCGGAAGGCGAACGCGAGTCCGTCGGGCGACAGGTTCTCCTGGACTATGGCTACGCGGGCGCGGCCTCCGGGGACCTGCGTGTCGGTGTCGAGCACCGGGTTGGCTTCGTCGAGCGGTCGTCCCGACTTTATTCTGAAGCGGGTGGCGTATGACTCGGCCTCGTCCCTTGTAGGGATGAGGTTGGTGCGGCACTCGTCGTAGTTCATGTGCTTGATGTGTATCGGGGCGCTGCCTATCGGCGAGTTCATGTAGATGTCTTGGACCTGCTCGTCGGCCAGCAACAGCTCGAGGACGCCGAGACCCGAGGTGTACCTGTTCAGTATGTCGGTCAGCTGGTCGAGCTCGTCGGCGGTCAGCCTTACGTCCATCCTGTTCGCGATGTCGCGGAGCATGTCGCCGCCGATGTTCTGGAAGACCTGGCGCATCCTGTCCGGGCGCGCGAACTCACCGGACTCCGGCTGGTGAGACGCAAGGAAACGCCTCGCGGTGTCCAGTAGCTGGTATTTCTCCTCCGACAGTCGGAACTCCGGCGGGTCGATGTGGTACACCGGCTGGACCTGGCCCGGGACATCGTACACCGACACCTCCACATCCTCCATCACGGTGTAGCGATCCACCTCTTCCCCGCCGTCCGGCGGGAGGGACATGTACTTGGTGAGCATGAAGTTCGGGCGCACCACGGGGTGGAAGAACTCCCGGTATATCTCGCGGTCGCCGACATGGTGGCCTGTCAGGTAGTCGCCCTCGTCCGCCTGCTGGATTATGGAGCACTCCGACAGCCGGTCGTACACCGGGTCAACGACCTCGTTGATGAAGTACTTGATGCAGCGCTCCCTCTGAGGGTGTGCGCTCTGTCTGTCCTGCTGCAGGTGCCGCCTCATCCTCTTCAGCTCAACGAACGCACCTATAGGATCCTTCCGCATCTGATCCACCACTATCCTCTGTACCTCGGGTAGGTTCTCCTGGTAGAAGCCAGCGCACTTCGAGTTCCCGGTCTCCGAGAGAAATCCCTGGCCTGAGATGTCCTTGATCGCCTGTGCTATCTCCTTCAGCATCCGGGCCTGGTCGTCGCCGTACTCGTACTCCCGGGACTCCGACAGCACGACGCTCTGGGCCTCCGGAACCTCCTGCAGGACGTTCACGACGCGCGACATCACACGAGGGTAGTCCTCCAGCGAGGGCCCGTAGATGCTGCCGAGCATGTTCACCGAGACCGTGCCGGAGTCCTCGTCGAACTCGTAGTCGAAGACGTCCTGTCCCTCTTGGTCCGCCATTCCGAAGCTTAATACGCCGAGTCCAGCCATAAAAGGTGTGGCCAGGGAGCAGGAAACCCTCAACAGGATTGTAGACAGGGTAAACGACTTCAACCGGCGGGTCCGCGACCTCGAGGAAGAGGTCCGCAACGTCTCCGCCAGGGTCAACAACCTCGACGAGAGCCTCCTCGACAAGACCAACTCCATCAACGACGACCTCCAGGACATGAGAGATGAGATGTCGGAGGTCAGGGACCGCATAGCCAACCTCGAGGTGGACGTGCGAGAGATACAGCGCGAGTCCGAGTCCTTCGCAACTTCAAGCGAGCTCGAGGAGATGGAAAGCTACATGGACGTCATGAACCCGATAAAGAACTCGTTCGTCACGCGAGAAGAAGCTGAGAAACTCGCGGAGGAGAAGGCCCGTGAAGCAGTCAGACAAACCATCAAAAACCGGGACAGCCAAACCTCCAGCGGAAACCAGTGAAGTTCGAACTGTTCCAGCGCCTTCGCGGAGACGGCTCGGACTCCGACGGCACCAACCAGCAACAGGAACAGGTCTCTCCCGGACTAGACGACCAGCCACGCCAGGACATGCAGCCCACCGGCCTCGCCGGGCAGGTCGAGACGATGTTCGACCAGGGCTACAGCGAGGAGGAGATCAAGCAGAGCTCCGCGGACAGTACTCCGACCAG
>GL982568.1:12974-15127 GCA_000220355.1 Candidatus Nanosalinarum sp. J07AB56 | reverse complement strand
CAACAGCACCAAGGCGGGCTGCACCACATCGTCCCAAGTATCACCACCAAGCAGATCAGACAGGAACTCGACGACCGGAGTCAGCAGCTCCGCCACCGGAACGAAATACAGGACGCTGCCGAAGAACCCCACCATAACAATGCTGACCGCCACGATAGCCGGAAGGCCCTGCTCACCGAGGTATTCACCGATGTCCACGCCCGAGACCGCTAGAACCACGACAAGTGCAAAAGACGCAAACAGGGCAAGCGTCAACGACGACGAAAAAGCCAGTAAAAGACCATCCGGGAGAAACGCGTATATGGATCCAACGGATATGAAAGCCGTGCCTATAGCAACCGTGCCCCTAGCGGAGTCCTCCTCAAACAGGTCGAAGCGCCTCAAGCCAGCGTAGGTCAGACCAAGAACCACAATAAGAGGGAAGCCCAGTCTGAACAGATCAAGCTGCTGCATCAAATCAAAAGCCGAGCTCAGTGCAGCCATACAGACAACAAAAATCTGGAGCTTTAGAAGCCTTTAGTCGCCGCCATCGTCGTTTTCTCCCTCTTCCTCCTCGTCGCCGTTGTCCTCACGTGCGATAAGCGCCACCACACCTGCTGTGCCCACAACGAAGAGAATGGTATTGAGGATTCCTGAGGGAACTGAGAGCGATAAGTCCTCCAGTCCTAGGATCTCGATTACAGGTATGAAATACCACAGCACGGAGACCAAGCCGAACATAAACAGGACGACTCCAAGTATCGCCGGCATCTTACCACCGTAGTCCTCATCCCCGCCATACAGATACTCTTCGAAGTCCACGCCCGCCGACGCCAACACTATCAGTAGACCGAGTATAACGAAAATAGTCACGCCAACAACCCCAGCGAGACCGGTGAAAAGGCTTCCCGCCTCGAAGGCATAGATTCCGCCAGCCGACATGAACGCAAAGGCAAGCGACGCAACCGCCGTTATGCTGTCATCCTCAAAGAAATCCTCCCTGTCAAGCACACCATAAGTGAGAACGAAAACCAAGAGAAACGGGAAGCCCAACGTGAACATATCCAGATCCCTCATCGTCTTGATAACCGTCTCGAACGCTCCCACGACAACAAGAAACCGCCTCCACTAATAAGTTCAGCGGTGCGGCGGTCAGGACGACTTTGCACTGCCCGTAGGGCTCGGTCGCGGTTTTATGCTTAGTACGTTGTTCGGGAAGTTTTTCTACTCCCATTAGCCGCCTCCGCCATCATCGTCATCATCGCCGTCACCATCGCCTCCACCGCCTCCACCGTCTTCCTTGAGGAGGAGGTATGCAAGGCCAGCGATAACTAGCACGTATATTCCGCCGCTGTCGAACAGTATCTCAGTAACCGGACCGAAGTCCGCATCTGGCAATCCGAGAGCGGGCGCGCCGAGCACATCGAGTCCCGACAGGACAACTGCCGCTGCGATTATCCCAACCACTAGGACTGATGCTGATTTTATGAAGCCCCATTGGTCTCGGTCGAACTCCCCAGGCACGTCCAAGCCAACGTAGGCCAACGCCACCAGGAATCCTATGGTTACTAGTACTGTGAGTGTGACACCCGCCAGGAAGTTCTGATAGAAGGCTACATAGCCGGGGTTCGCGATAGCGAAGTTAGCGACTATGAAACCGAATGCTACGCTTACAACGAGATTGGATCTGTCGCTTTCCTTGAATAGAGGCGCCTTTCCCAGTGCAAGATAGGATACGACGAACGACAGCGCGAAGGGGATGATGCTGGTGAAGAAATCCGTCTGGGCAAGAATGTTTATGAAATCGTTGAAACCCGCTGGCGCCATAACAGACTGTTGCCGTATACCTCATTTATAAACCCGCCGACACGCTTTGGAGATCAGTCCCTCAGAAACGCCTCTCCGAGCTGCTCCAGAATCCCATCGTTCTCGTCATCGTCTGGTTCCCTCGTTAGTATCAGGTACGTTCCAAGTATAGCCAGTATGTAGATTAGGCCGGTATCAACGAGGAATTCCAGAACTGCTCCAATTAGCACTCTTGCTTGCTCCACGATCTCTGCGTTGAAAGCAACCGGTCCTAGGCCGCCCGAAGAAAGGAAGATCGGTATTATGGCTACAAGCGTTAGGACAGCGAAGAACGGCTTCGTGAACAACTGCTTCATACTCATACCGAA
>GL982568.1:9643-11222 GCA_000220355.1 Candidatus Nanosalinarum sp. J07AB56 | reverse complement strand
ATAGCTCTTGGTCGTTGTCTGCGTGATCGCTGGCTATTTGTACAAAGTCCTCGTCTCTCAGATTTTCGATTCTCTCAAGTAAATCTCTAAGTTGCTCGTCTTCTTTCTTGTCTAGGGCCAATTCGTCTTCATCTAGACTGTCAACTTTGCCATGAGCTCCTCCAGTTTGTTTTCATGTTCCTCTACCATTTCCTGTAGCTCTTCCGCAGACATCATCTCCGAGCTTATTCTTTGATATATGTCTGCAACACTTCTCCGAGGGTCGTTGGAGCCTTCCACCCACATTCCTAACTGCTCTTCCATCTCGACCAGTTTGGTGAAGTCGTCGCCCTCCACAAAGTTGATGAACTTTCTCTTAGAGTCTCTGGTCCTTCTTATCTCCAGTATGACATCATCATCGGCCCTCTCCTGCTTCAGTTCTTGATCCTGGTGTCCATCGAGCTCTCGAGCTGCCTCAATGGCATCACCTAGTTCTTGAGAAGCAATTGTCTCCAATTCCGAAACCTCTCGGGATTGGTTTCCTGTCTCGGTAATGTCTTCAAGATCGCTGACAACACGGATTATCCGTTCGATGTCCTCCTCATCAGCTCTCTCGACTTTTACCAAGTTCTTCTCATCCTGTAAGATTTCCTCAGCAAGCTGGAGTTGGCGATCTATTCCCTCTCGAAAGTCTTCTAGCTGCGGCATGACCTTCTCAAAGGTGTTCTCAAGCTGTTGTGCAAACCCAAGCATCGATCCATCACTCATGGTACATTGTCACCGCACACACCGCATGTTCCGTTACCTCGCTCGCTTTTAGGATTGATGTGTTCATCACCTGTAACGGTTCCCTCACATTTCGGCAACGACCTAAATGTTGCGTATGTGTTTCTGATCGCATCATCGTAAACTCCGAGCTTGTCAGCTATCCTATCAAAAGGCCACAGACCAGCTTCTTTGGCCTCACGAAGGTTTTTCCTGACATTAGGTCCATTAAATCCTACGGCCTGGGCATAGTTCCTCGCAGGCCTACCAAGACTGTAGGCAATAGTGCCTGCGGTGAAGAATACGGCTATAATCAGAGCCAAGCCTCCGAAGAGAGCAATCAGTACTATCAGAGCCCAAAGACCAGATATGACACCCAGGAAGCCACTGGTGGTGGCCGTGGTAAATCCAAATCCAATGCCTAGTATCAGTATTGCGTTGTCGCCTCCGAGGAAGTTGTCGGTGATGAAGCCTCCTGACTGCTGATCCAATCTATTCCATACTGCATACCAAAAGGATATCGTCGTGAACAAGAACAGAGTCACTAGAAGAGGTCTCTCAATCGGTTTCTGAACCACAAACTGGAGAAACCTGACCCAGTATCCCCACAGCGAGGTAACGAAGGCTTCGACAGATGAGATATCGGGTAGGGGGATATCACCTGACCCTCCGCCGTCGGGGAGGAGTTCACCAGGCTGCTGTTGAGCGACCGATCTTGTCACAAGCACCAGCATCGATGAAATAACAGTTAGAGGTTTTCGACTGTCTGGCGCCACAACGACACCTAGTGCGTCTCAATTTAAATTCTATCCGAACAGAGACGAGAAGAGAGTAT
>GL982568.1:7490-9603 GCA_000220355.1 Candidatus Nanosalinarum sp. J07AB56 | reverse complement strand
GTAGTAGTAAAGGGTTGTCTGCCATCAGTTAATGGTAGCAGGCACGGGTTCTTATACTCTGTGGTTGGATGCGGCGGTCCATACATCAGGATCCAAGCTGTATCTCGACCGGACGCCTCGTCTACCGGGTACCTCGGTGCTAACCATTGATGATGCTCAATGTCAGTTCCTCGTCTCCCCGGCACGTTCCACCTTGTAGGTTGGTGTGGCCTAGAGGATTCGTGATGAGTACTCCAGCGGCACCAAACTATTGCGAGTCCGACTGTCGATAGAACGGCTGAGAAGCCTTCAGTAGCGGGTGCATCGCTGGTCTGTGTTTGGAACACGTTGAACAGCGCGTAGATGCCTGAGTGGCTGCGGGCTCTAGGATATACAGATTCGATAGGCCTAGAAACATTATCTGTCTCCGTTTCCTGCGCTAGACATACATCCCATAACGTTTGTTAATTGACTTGAGTCGCTGTAAGATTGTTCTCGTCGCCGCACCTCAATCCTGGAGCCTAGTCTCTGACTCCAAAATACCTGAGGCAAAGACAGCTGCCTCAAAGGCCCTGATATAGTCTTCCTCATCCAGGAAGTGTCGTGCGTCACTGACGTAGGCCTCAAAGTTATCCGATAGGTTCCCGTCAAGTCGGTCTGACCCCCCATCCAAGTCGTCAAGGAACTTCTTCGTCATCTCCCGCAGTTCCTTTTGTGTCTTGTTCAACCGATGTACTCCTCCTCTTTGTCTGTGGTGTCGCCCATCAGAACCAGGCAGTGCGGCCCGGAGCCACCACCCTCGACTTCGGACAGGTCAGCGACCTCGGTTGAGGACTGGTCGGTTCCGAGGCGGCTACACGCCACGCACCTACTGTTATCGATTTCCTGGCGCAGCATCTCTGCGGCCTCGCCGATTCCGAGACCGGGATCCAGCAGAACCATGGTGTGTAGACCGACGGAGTCGTTCTCCGCTATCATGTTGACCACAGATGGTGGGCAGCCGTGGGACGGCAATGTGACGGTTCGGCCGAACCTGTAGAGGTCGAGTCCTGTCTCGCCTACAGCCGTCAGAACGGAACCTGCGTGCGACACCGACACCTCCAGGTCTCTTTCCTCGGCCTCTCTCCTGAGCTCTTGATGAGTCGTGGCGGCGAATGGGTCGCCCGGCACCAAGAAAACGGCGTCGCCGGACTCGGCAGCCTCCACGGGCAACATCTCGCGCTCCACCTCTGCACGCGGGAGCTCCTCTATCTCGGCTCCGGTTCTCTCCTCAACACCCGACAAATCCATCTCCAAGTTAGTGTAGAACTCGACGAACGCGGCGTCAGCCTCCTCCAGCCTCCGGAGACCCTCGAGGCTGATACCCTCTGAGTTGAGACCGAGTCCCACGAAGTGGAGTGTCACAGCCCAATCAGACGGCTCGAAGCGTTAAAACACTCACAAGCACCGTCCAACCGTGGAACAGGGCGAACTCCAGGACAGAGTCAGGGACATCTTCGAGAGACAGGGCTTCGAAGTCGACATCAGCAGCGACACGTTCGTGGCACGCGACGAAGACACCGAGATCTCCGGAACCCTCCTCTCAAGCCGGCAGCTCACATCTGAGGAGGCTATCAAGAAATCGGAGGGCAAGGTGTTCGTCGACAGCGGCCTTTCAGAGGTCGCGGACTCCGTTGAGGACGTGTCAGTGCTGGAGGAGGGCGACGACACCGACATCGACATGCCCTCGTTCGAGGTCATCGGGGACATAGCCGTCATCAACCAGCTGGAGATGCCAGAGGAGGACGCGGTCGACGCGATTCTGTCGCACCACGACGTCAAGACAATACTACTGAAAACGGAGCCACTGCAGGGCGAGTTCAGGGTAGGAGAGTACAAGAAGCTCTACGGAACCGAGACCGAGACCATCCACAAAGAGAACGGCTGCCGGTTCAAGGTAGACGTAACGAAGGCCTATTTCTCCGAGAGGCTTGCGACAGAGCGCCAGAGAGTAGTGGAGAAGATCGAGGAGGGAGAAGAGGTACTGGTGATAGGGGCGGGAGTAGGTCCGTACCCGATCGAGATCGCGAAGAAACGCGGACCCGAGCAGAGTGGTCGCAGTGGAGAAGAACCCGGCGGCAGCGAGCATGATGCG
>GL982568.1:2520-3646 GCA_000220355.1 Candidatus Nanosalinarum sp. J07AB56 | reverse complement strand
ACTTCGGTTCAGCCCTCCAGAATGCAAGAGAGAAGGTGGATGACACCGAGGTATTGGACCAGCTGGACAGATATCAAGGGAGAGTAGAAAGCTTCGCCGAGGATTACAGCTCGCGCCTTGAAGCCGTGGAGGAACAGAGGGATGAGGTCGCTCTGACGGGAGCCCGGCGCATCAGCATGGCGGCGGACGCCATTCGGGAATACACTGAGGAGTACGGCGAGTTCCAAGACGATGTGGAAGAAAGGGTCAAACGTCTCCACGACGAGATGCCCGATATGAGAGAGCCTGAGATCTGGGACGAGATTGTGTCGGATGAGGTGCAGAGAGGTGTCAACAGAGAGATGAGAGAGCTGCTTGGAGAGGACTACTCACCAAGGGTGGGGGGCGATGAGTTCGAACTTGAGGAAAACGAAGAAGACAGTGACAGCGACGACTCTAGCTTTTGGTCACGATTCATCGGGCGCTGACATCTCTGAAGCAATCACAGGCCCCCCCGTTTTCGTTTCCTTCTTTCCCGGTAAGTTTTTATATGTGCGATAACATAGTAACAACATGACACACGATAATCCACAAGAGATGTATGAGTCTGCCGTAAGAAGCTTTGTAGACAGTCTGAGTGAGGCTAATGAGACTCCGGACGACGAGGAGGTATTGAGTGAGCTGGAGAGAGCGGTTGGAAAATTCGAGCAGGCCGTAGATGAGAAGGATGCTATGGTGCAGCAGAGGAACCGGCTCGCCGTGGACGCGGCAGCCAAGCTCCAACAAGCGGCTGATGCCATAGATGAACAGAACTACAAAGACGCCAAGGAACGTGTCCGCAACCTTCAACAGAGGATGGACAACGTCAGCGAAGGAAATATGTCTGATCAAGCGACGGCAGGCAGCGGTAGGTTTTCGAGAAGGGAAGTGCTAGGGTCTGCAGGCGTAGTAGGAGTACTGGGAGGAGCACTGGGAGGAGCTTTTGGGTACTTACTTGACCAGGAAGACGGAACACCAGAGGCGGCTACAGGTGCGCAACCGGCTTCGGGGAGCGCAAATGGCCAAGCAGAGCGGATAGCTTTCGGTGAAGAGTACGATTTCAGTATTGACGAAGGCGTTGCTCTGTTTGAATACGTGGAGCGCAGAA
>GL982568.1:1353-2500 GCA_000220355.1 Candidatus Nanosalinarum sp. J07AB56 | reverse complement strand
CCTCCGGGAGCTCCACCCTCTTTCCGTCTCCTAGCCCAGGACCCTGCAGAGCGCCGATACCTGGTTTGACTCTGGCTTCGCCATCCGAGTACCGGAGCTCGTGTTGCGGCACATTTACCTCCAGAGACAGTTTTCCCGGGCCGCTGGCGAGGATTGCGGTGTTCTCAACTCTCTCTGCTACTACCCTGTCCATCTGCGACCAGCCGAGTACTGCTGAACCGGTCGCTGTCTGGTACGCGGCGGCGAATATGGCGCCGCCCTGAAGAACCATTATAGTGGCCTTCATCATGGTGGAAAGATCCACGCTACTCTCCCCCGCTATCCTTAGAAATCTTTAGATCTGGGGGATCTGCCTCACAGTCGGCACAGGAGACCTCAACCCGGTGCTCCGTCTCCTGATTGAAATTTATGTCCCCCTGGATCCTACACTTGGTAGTTCTAGTTTGCTGTGAGGAAAGCAGGTTGTAAGTGATGTTTGTACGGGAGAAGCTTCCGTCCTCCGTTACCGCTTCCGGGGTTATCTCCTCTATCCTTTTGATGTAGAGATCCTGGGTGCGATCTGGGGAATTTTCTTCCGGAGCGGTGCGGATGTGAAGCTCGCATTTTCTCTCGATCTTCTCTTGGATTTCCTCTAGGTTGTCGTTTGTGGCGGTTGTCTTTTCTGCGCCGGACAGAACCTGATTCACGCCCTGGGTCAGTTCTCCGATTCCAATACCACCGAGCACTCCGGCTACTATGACGCCTATCGAGCTCGATATGGCGAAGGCCTTCAAGATTCATCACCGCCGAGCTGTCCAGGGTCACCAGAACCACTTTCGAGGGGAAGTTTCTCGTCGCACTCTCCCGGAGATTCACCCTGATCGACGCTCGAGCCAACGCACTCAGTCGGTTCACCGAGACCAGATCCTATGTCGTTAAGGCTCGGCCGCACGGTGCCGGTGACCGCCACCATCAGCAGAACTACCAAAGACAGCACTATCACCGCGGTAGCAAGAACACGCAGAGGCCGATCCACTTAGAACAGCCCCGAGTCTACGCCCTCGGTGCTGTTCAAGGAGTTTACCACAGGATCCAGTCCGCCCTGCGCTACAGCGACCATAGCTACAACCACAAGAAGTATGATGACCGCGCTTGTAAGAACCTTGAT
>GL982568.1:0-1333 GCA_000220355.1 Candidatus Nanosalinarum sp. J07AB56 | reverse complement strand
CTGCACGGTTTCGGCGGTGTCGGAGTAGAGACTGAAGTTGACCGTGGCAAGAGAAACCGTGAGCGCGAAAGTAGTGAGGATGACTATCGTATCCGGTATGAGCTCGGTTAGGTCGGCGGCGCTCATCAGCAACCTTTGGAGAACCTGACATCGGGATTTTCAGACAGACACAGGGGGCTCATAGCTATGTCTTGGTCGCCGGAGGCGGAGTACTGTGCTTCCGGAAGACTCAGTTTCTTGCCATTGCCAATGCCCGGACCCTGAAGCGCATCGATGCCTGGCTTCACCCTAGCTTCGTTGTCGGAGTATCTGAACTCGTGCTGCGGGGCATCTACCTCGATTGAGAGCCGGCCAGGGCCGCTGGTCAGAATGGCTGCGTTCTCTACCCTCTCCGCGACCACGCCGTCCATCCGGGACCAGCCGAGAACCGCAGAGCCGGTAGCTGTCTGATAGGCCGCAGCAAATATAGATCCTGCCAGCACCACCATCACAGTAGCCTTCATCATGGTAGACAGGTCCACTTAGTCGCCTCCGTCGTCTTTCTTCGATATCTCAAGGACCGGGGGCTCCGCGGCGCAGTCAGAGCACGAGATTTCGACCTTGTAATCCTGCTGCCTCGTGAAGGTGATTTCTCCCCCATCTATCCTGCAGCTTGTCTCCTTGACCTGTTGCGAGGATAGGAGGTTGTAGGTAATGTTTGTGCGTGAGAAGGATCCATCCTCCGTAACTGCCTCCGTTTCCACGGCCTCAATTCTGTCTATGGAAAGGTCCGGTGTGTTGTAAGGGCCTTCTCCTGCGCTCTTAGTCTCGATTTCACATTTTCCCTCGATTTCCTTCTGTATAGTCTCGACGTTGTCGTTTGTGACCGTGGTTTTCTGTACGCCAGAAAAGATCTGAGCTATCCCCTGATCTAGCTGTGACAGAACGAGGACACCGATTATTGCGAAGATCGCCATACCTAGTAAATTCTCTATCGCTATCGCTTTCACTCGTCGTCGCCCCCCGTGGAGCCACTCGATCCGCCGACAGACGGAATCTTTTCATCGCATTCCTCCGGAGACTCGCCCTCCTGGATGTTAGAGCCTATACAGTTCGCCGGGTCCTCCAGTCCAGACCCCGCATCGTTGATCCCAGGACGGATGGTGTTCTCCGTTGCGACCAGCAGCAGCACGACTACGGACAGTGCCACGACCGCAGCGGCGAGCTTGCGCAGAGTGTCGTCCACCTAGAACAGCTCCGAGTTCATACCCTGTGTGCTGTTGAGAGAGTTTATGACTGGCTCGATGTTGCCTTGAGCTATCGCCACCGCAATCACTACCACGAGCAAGAGAAT
>GL982567.1:194696-196424 GCA_000220355.1 Candidatus Nanosalinarum sp. J07AB56 | reverse complement strand
TGTGTCGAACCTCGCTCTCTGCGAAGGTCATTCCGACGTTCCCGACCTCTGCCTTCGGCATTTCCTCGTAGATCTCGGACCAGAACGTTTTCACGCCGACCTCTATCTGCGATATCGCCAGCATGGTCTTTCTAATGACGCTCTGTTCGACTGGGGTGGTATCCACCTTGAAGTCCTGTACATCCCCCGAGAAATTGAACTCGGTGTGAACCCAGTAACTGTTCCTAATGGCGTCCTTGTAGTCGAGGAAGTCGTTGTACTCATAGGGTTTCAGGCTTGTCCGTTCCGCGAACAGATCGGTCTCTGTCACAATCCACATAACCATCACCACCGCTTATATAGGTAATATCGAGCACAACACCCACTACATGTTGTAGGGTGTTGTTTGAGGTCGTGACATAAGCTCCAAGTCCAACCTTGAGCATCATGCTACTGGTCGGCGACATCTGATCTGAAAATCTGGCTCACGTGCGAGCTGCAGATCAGTCTCGGGCGCGCCCTCACACTGCGCACGCAGACTGATTTACTGTTGGTCGCTCCTGCGCAATCCGTCGACTATTGATTCCAGGTCAGAACCGAGTCTGACTTCGTAGTTCGAGAGCCTCTCAGCAGTCTTCTGTGGCAGAGCCGGGGCTGGGATTTGCACCCAGGTAATCCGCTCTGCAGGCGGACGCATAACTCCTCTGCCACCCCGGCATACGGAATGGCACACCCTACAAACAAAAACCAGCACCACTCCGCCACCACGCCACAACATGTAGCGGGTGATTTCGTCATGTACGAACTACGTGTTTATAATGATGTAGACTACAGCTCAGTACAACAAGGGGGAAAGTTGTTGAAGCTTGAAGTACTCGGTACGGTGCAGGACGGCGGAGTGCCTCACATGGGATGTAGTTGTGATCTCTGCGAGTCCGCTAGAGAAGACTGCCAAAACCAAATGTATGTCGGCGCACTGATGGTGAAGGAGTGTGGCGAAGAGAAATCTGTCAGGTACCTGATAGACGCGACACCGGATATTAGACATCAGGTAGGGGGAGAGACTGTCGATGGTGTCTTCGTGTCCCACGGCCATCTGGGTCACATCGCAGGACTTCCGTTCTTCGGAACTGAGGCCATGGATACCGACGACCTGTCTGTCTACTGCACGCCGCAGATGAGGGACTATATCATGAACAATGACCCTTTCAGGCTATTGAACGACAAGGGCCAGATACAGCTGCACGAGACTGATGAGGGAGAAAGCGTCGACATGATGTCGGGGTCAATCGAGTTCAGAGAGGTAGTTCATAGGTATGTGAACACGGACACCGTTTCCTTCATGATAGAAGGTTCTGAGAGGACGGTATACTACCTCAGTGACATTGATGAGTGGACGTCCGAGGCGCTCGAGAACGTGCGGGAGGCTGATGTAGCGATAGTAGACGGAACCTTCTACAGTAGAGATGAGATAGACCGTTACGACGAGGTGCCTCACCCATGTATCAAGGAAACGATGGAGGTGACCGAAGATTTCGACACCGACATCAGATTTATACACCTGAACCACACCAATCCTGCTCTTCGTGAGGAGTCAGATGAGCGGGCAGAAATCCGCGACAGGGGCTACGATGTTGTTGAGAGAGGCATGGAGATAGAGCTGTAATGAAACTCGAAGTACTCGGCACGGTGCAGGACGGCGGGGTACCACACCTCGGCTACACGAGCGAAATCAACGAAAAGGCGCGA
>GL982567.1:190582-191596 GCA_000220355.1 Candidatus Nanosalinarum sp. J07AB56 | reverse complement strand
TGAAAGGTAAAGGTCTGCGCCGTGGTCGCTGTACTCTATGTTGAGAGGAAGTCCGTTCTGTCCTCGTTGGTGGCTCTGCCGCGGTCTCTGCCGCCTCCTCGACCAGAGGCTGACCTCTCCGCCGCGGATCTGCATCTTCACTTGTAGAAGCTTGAGGAGAACCTGCTGCAGGGCTGGCACTGCTCCTGTTTCGGGCGTAGCTCCGCGTCGTAGGTGTCCTGCATCTCTCCCGCGGAGGCGTGTACCCTAACCTGCGTGGTTCCGTCTTCCTCCTCCCAGTACTGGAGGCGCATCTCTACACCGTCCTGGTTGAATTCGGAGAAGCGCTCGCCCAGCTGCTCCTCAAGTCCGTAGCGTTCCAGCCACTTCCCCTCCATCTTCAGGCGCCCGCACACAGGACAGGTAACGTGTTCCACCACGTCCGGGAGCTCGAGCAGGTCGTTCTCATCCGTATAGCAGCCGGCGCAGAGCTTCTTCTTGTCGCCGTACAGGTTATCGGTCTCTCTTCCACACCGCGGACAGAACTTGGACAGCTCCACAACCAGTATTTCGTTTCCCGACAGTCAAAAGAACCGCCCAAGCACGGCGTCCAGATCTTCCAGCAATGGATCCAAGCGGATTTGGGTAGCATTTCGACACGAGGGGTGCGGACACGGCCGATACATACGCATTTCGGTTCGCGCCGAAACTATGGAGTTGCGCTGTGAAGATCCTAAATATCGTCCGCGGGGATGTCTTCCGCGACAGTAGTGTTGACCTCAAGTTGCCTGGTTTCATCTAGGGTCAGCGGTTTTACGCATCGGAAGTTCGAGTGTGTCTCTCCTACTGCTTGGTGGGTATTGTAGACGAGGGATGTAACAAGATAGAACATACAACTCGGTTCAAGGGTGGCGAGCTAAGACGCACCTAGCATGCTGTTAAGATGTAACTGAGTAGGTAGGTAGTGAGCTAAGGTTCTGTCTGCTCTCCTGCTGAGTCTTCCTTCGCGTAGCTAAATCCACATTAGTCTATGTA
>GL982567.1:172208-190532 GCA_000220355.1 Candidatus Nanosalinarum sp. J07AB56 | reverse complement strand
CGTACCTGTCTGTTTTTGTATCGTGGCTGCTGTAGAGGGTTCTTTGGTCGTGGTTCTGGTGTCGAGCGCCGTTTTCGCGATCCTCGCCGATCGGTTTGACCAGCCCCCGGTGCCAGGCTACCTAGTTCTGGGCTTGTTGCTTGGACCAGGGCTTTCTGTGGCTTCAATGGCTCTAGGCGTTTCCTTCAACCTCGCGTCGGGAGGTCTCATTGACCTCGTGTCGGAGCTTGGCCTACTTTTTCTGCTGTTCTTAGTGGGCTTGCAGGTGAAGGTGGACGAGATACGAGGATCGCTTTCCTCCGCAGTCCCGATGTCGCTGGTACAATCTCTGGGAGTGGTTTCGGTGGTGCTGCCGCTCTGCCTGTGGCTAGGTCTCGGCACAGTTGAGGCAGGTGTTGCGGCTGTCGCTCTTGTTCCGTCCAGCGCCGCTGTGGTGGTTCCGTTGCTTGGCAAGCAAGGAGACACCTCGTCGCGCCACGGCACCCTGGACATCTCAAACCTCGTGGTTCAGAGCATCCTGATGGTGTTGGTCATCGGTGTCTTGTCCTCTCTAGACGGAAACCCTCTGGTTGGCGGGGCACGAGTCCTTGCGTCTGTCCTAGGCCTGAGCGTTCTTTCGTGGGCTTCCTACCGGTTTGTTGCACCAGAGGTCATGGAAAGGGTCTCAAACAACCAAGAAAGCTTCCTGCTGGGGGCGCTAGGGGTTCTCGGGCTCTTCGCCGGCGTGTCGTTCCAAGCAGGTTTGAGCGCCGAGATAGGTGCGTTCTTCGCGGGCGCTGCCCTAGCGCAGCTTCCGTCCTCCGAAGAGCTGTACGCCGAATTCGAGCCCTTGACAGAGTTCTTCCTCGCGGTTTTCCTCGTCACGGTTGGTCTGGGTCTGAGCGTCTCAGCTCTCTCGAAGTTCTGGGCAGAGGCCGTGCTGGTCTCTATCATCCTCGTGCCTTTGAAAGCAGCCCTGTACTTTGGGTCAGCGAGGGTCTCTGGCACCGGTCGTTTTGTGTCTGCACGGAGCGCTCTCGACCTCTCTCAGGTTTCTGATCTCTCGCTGGTGGTTGGAGCCGTGGCCGTCTCTGGTGGGCTGGTCGCGGAGCCGTTTCTGGCGTTTCTGTCAGTGGTGGCACTAATCACCATGACAGCGAGCAGCCTGCTCATCGTACACGGGAAGGCTATGGTGTCTCGAGTCTTCGATGCGCCGGGACGCAAGCAGGAGGGCGCAAACCCTGTGTTGCTGGGCTTCAACGCACTGGGTGAGAGACTTGAAGAGGTTCTGAGGGACAGGTTCGGCCAGGTCACGGTAGTAGACAGGTCTACGGGAGCGGGTTCTCCCTCAGTGGAGGACGACAATCTCGTCTTCGGCAGCCTAGAGCACGAGGAGGTGAGGCGTTGCTGCAGCCTGTCGTCGGCCCCTGTAGTCGTGTCAGTCAACGAGAACTTGGACGTGGAGTCGGAGGTTCTCAGGGAGTCACCCAGCTGTCCTGTGGTGCTGTCCTCTGACGACAGAGAGGCGTCTCTAGAGCTGCTCGACCTGGGCGCGGACTACGTAATAGACGAGAAGATGCTCTCTTCCAAGGAGCTGGTGGACAGGGTGAGAGGGAATGAGCGAGCTGATAGTTCCGTTAACAGGTGTTCTGGTTGCCTCCAGTGTAGCCGCGCTCGTGGCACCGAGACTCGGTATATCGAGGACTCCGCTGCTGATTGGTTTGGGGCTTCTCCTGGGTTGGTCGCCGATGGAGGTGTCTGGACTTGTCGACGTCGCGACCCTTGCCGGACTCTTCGTGGTCTTCACGGCCGCCTCTAGGACGTTCCCACAGAGGTTCTCGGGAGGAACGCTGTCGGACGGTGTTTTCGCCTCCATAGTCAGAACTGGTGTGTTAATCCCGGCCGGGATCGCGCTCGGCTTCTCGATGGGTCTCGGCACCCAGGAATCGGTGTTCACCGGGTTGCTTGCTGGTGCGGTGTCGACGGCAGAAACCGTTGAGCTTATGGAACGGAGGGCGGAGCGCGGATTGGTTCACTCCAGGATCTCGGAGGTGTCGTCGCTCGGCGAGGATCTGTTTGCGGTTGCGGCGTTGGGGTTTCTGTCCAGCCAGGTGTTCGGTGCCTTGACCGCAGTGGCGCTCTCCATTGGGTTCCTAGGTGTGCGGGGACGCTTTGACAGGCTTATCTCAGGCATCAGCGATTCGGAACAGGTTGAGGTGTTCCTAGGTGTGTCGCTGCTTCTGCTCTCGGTGGTTCTGTCCTCGGAGCTCGAGGCAGGTGCCGCTGCAGGTGCGCTGGCGGCAGGTCTGCTTATCTCACGGTATCCTGAGGATGTGGAGATACTGGAGTCTTTGAAGCCGCTGGAGACCTTCTTCTCGGCCGTGTTCTTCGTGTCCATAGGGGCTTCCGTTGACCCGACGCCGTTCGCCGCTCTAGTGGGATCTGTGCTAGCGGTTTTTGTCTCGGTGGTCGGGCCCGCGCTTTCCTTTGCCTCGCTGCGGCTGAGAGGCAGGAACCTGCATCAGTCCTTCCTAGCGGCGCTCGAGCTCGGTTCAGTCTCGGAAGTGGTGCTGTTGGGAGGGCTGCTAGTGTTGGGAACGGGCAGTCCTGTCCTTTCGGCATCGGTAGTCGCCGCTCTCGGCGCGTCCGCGGTGTCGTCATACACCTCGCGGAGGTCGTCACGCATCTACTCGTATCTGGTGGAGTATTTCGGGTCTGTGGAGAGGGAGGGGATCGATGCGTCCGACCACACGGTTGTCCTGGGTTACGGAGAAATGGGGGCATCCGTCGCAGAAGCCTTGGAGAATCCAGTGGTCATAGACAACGACCCGAAGAGACACGAAAAGGCTGGTCAGAACTACAGGTCGGTGTTCGGTGACGCCAGGGATCCCTCGGTGTGGGAGGCGGTCTCCATCGACAGGGCAGAGAAGGTCATTTCGACCGTTGACAAGGACTCCGTTGCGGAACTGGTGGCTGAGAAGGGTGGCTCATCGCAGTGCTTCGTCTTGACGGGTACAGCAGCAAAGGCACGGGAGCTAGAAACAGAGGTGGCGGCAACGGAGGAGCAGCTCTCCGCCGACAGGGCCGCCGAGGTGTTGGAAGAAGGGCTTGACGACGGTTTCAGTGATCTGAGGGGCAAGCTACGCAACAGACTGTCCGACACGACTTAAGGAACTACATCTAAACTGGTGTGTGAGCTGGACGCCGGACGAGATCGACGACCTCTCGGGTCAGAGATGTGTGGTGACGGGGGCTAACTCAGGAATCGGCTTCCATGCAGCCAAAGTCATGGCGGAGCAGGGCGCCGACGTGGTGCTAGCGTGCCGTTCGGTGGAGAAAGGAGAGGACGCCGCCAGCGACATGGATGGAGACACCGAGGTAGTCGAGCTGGACCTGGCTTCGAAGGAGTCAATCCAGGGGTTCTCCAGCGAGCTCTCCGGAGGATTCGACGTAATCGTCAACAACGCCGGAGTGATGAACATACCGTGGAAGACTACGGACTTCGGGTTTGAATACCAGTTCGGCGTGAACTTCCTCGGACATTTCTACCTGAACTCGCTCGTGCTCGACCGGCTGCGCACCGGTGGAAGAGTGGTGACGGTGACGAGCCTTGCGATGCGTGGAGGAGAACTCGACTTCGACTCACTAAACAGGAAGGAAACCTACGAGCCCTGGCAAGCATACGGAGACTCAAAGCTGGCGGACATGGTTTACGCCCTTGAGCTTCAGCGCAGACTCGACGAAAACGATGTGGACGCCTCCTCGCATGCAGCACACCCCGGTATGGCCTCCACCGACCTGTTCCGCAGAGGCCCAGAGATGAGGGGCAACCGCCTGAAGCTGGCGGCTATGAAGATATTCATAAGGCTGTTCGCACAGTCAGCGGAGAAGGGATCCTGGGCCACGGTTCACGCCGCAACCGCCGACCTCAACGGAGGGAGCCTGTCAGGCCCCAGTGGACTGTTCAAATCCCGGGGGGCGCCGGAGATCCAGAGCCCTGTGGAGGATGCAGAGGACACCGAGCTGGGCCGGAAACTCTGGGACTTCGCCGAGCAAGAGATGGAATGCGAGTTCAGGCTCGGGGATTTATAGCGCCGCGATTCGACAGGTGAACTATGATAGATGCTGAAGAGATTTCGAAGTCCTACGACGGGAAACAGGCGCTGAAGTCGGTGTCGCTGGAGGTAGGGGAAGGAGAGGTCATAGGTTTGATAGGTCCGAACGGAGCCGGCAAGTCGACCGTGATGCAGGTTCTGACCGGGCAGCTACCGAGGGACGGTGGCGAGGCACAGGTTCTAGGTCAGGACCCAGAGAACGACCCTGAAGGCCTCAGGGAGAAACTAGGCATACTCCCGGAACGGGAGGATCCACCAAGCTTCCTCACGGGTAATGAATACCTAGAATTCGTATCGGATGTCCGCGGAGCCGAAATCGACAAGCAACACTGGGTTGACACGATGGATCTGGAAGGAAAGATGGAGAAGCAGACTAGGTTGCTGTCAAAGGGCGAGCGGCAGAAACTAATGTTCGTACAGGCACTGTTCCACGACCCCGATGCCCTCTTTATCGACGAGCCCATGATCAACCTCGACCCACGTATACAGGAGAGGGTGAAGCAACAGATCAACGAGTACGCCGACAGGGGCGGGGCCGTACTGCTCTCCACACATGTCATTCCGTTGGCCGAGGAGCTCTGCAACAGGGCCTACGTGGTCGAGGACGGCCAGACAGTGGAGGAGCTATCGGTCGCCGACGAGGACCTGTCCGAGGTGTTCTCAGATCAACATCATCCGTAGGATGCTGCTGGAGGAGTGGAGGCTCCAGTCCTCGGTCTTCGGTGGCAGAAGGTTTGCGTTCTTCCCGGCGCTGGTGTTCGTGCTTTCTCTGGGATTCTCGGTCGCCGCCCTGAGGTTCTCAACTCTCACTGGTGCGGCGTTGGCGGACGGCATGAACTTCCTCTCCGTTTTCCTCGGTCTCGGGGCGGGCGCTGCCGCACTCTCCTCGAGCGACGCCCTTGAGAACGTGCTCGGCCCCACGAACTTCCTTGTCTACTCGTCACGTACCCTGCCTCTCTCGCGCCGCAGGCTGTTCGCGTACTTCGTCATCTCCGATCTCCTGTACTACACCGCTCTGTTCCTAGTTCCTCTGGGAGCGGGTCTGGCAGCGGCCGGAGGGCTCGAGCCGAGGCTGCTCCTGATGCCTGTCTTCTTCGGAGCTGGCGCGGTGGTTTCATCGGTGTTTGCGGTCTCGTCTCTACGGTCGCCGGCAACCCCGGTGAGTTACGGCACAACAGGCCGCACAATAGAGGACGTGTCGCTCGTGTCGCTCGGCAGGGCAGCAGGCGGCATTCTAAAGCCCGTGTTCTCAATGGGTGTAATCGCAGGTCTGTTCGTCGGACTGACCTCGTACTTTCCCGTGGCGCAGGTATTCCTCAGGAACCCCTCCCTGTCGTTCTCAGCGCTAGCCGGCGTCACGTCGTTGTCGGTCTACAACTGGCTCAACAGGTTCGACGACCCAGAGGACTACGCCTACCTGCCGGTCTCCCGTAGCCAGCTAGTTGAGGCGAAGCAGAACGCGTACCTGCTAGTGGCAGGGCCTCTAACCCTTGTGTTCCTACTGCCGTTCCTCGCGGTGTCGAGGCCGTCGTCGTGGATTCTGTCCCTCGTGACAGCGGCGTCGACCATCACACTGACCGCAGGAGCCGCCTCGCTTATCACCGGACTCAAGCCCAACAGCAGGCTTTACGACTCCGCCGTGTTCCTCAAGTACTTGGGGCTGAACTCGCTGTTCGTGGTGCCTCTCCTGGCGCTGTCCGTGTTCTACACACCTCAGCTCCTGGTTGTCGTCGTGGGTCTGTCCGGGGTTACGGCGGCCGCAGGAGTGCTCGCCGCCCGACGCGCACGTCAGTGAGGCACACATCTTATTGGCGGACGCACCCAGAGCGCGGTCATCTGGCTACACCAGCAACGGCAGAAACGCAAGGGCTCCAAGGGCAAAGGCAACCACGTACATCGGAAACCTCTCAGCCGCGTCCAACAGCACGTCAATCGAGGCGTAGCCCGCTACAAAGGAGCTGATGACACCGGCGGATGCGGACAGAATGGACACATCAGGGAATCCCTCAAGCAGTTGGAGACCAAGGTTAGCTCCCAGGACGGCTGGTATGGACGCGAGGAAAGACAGGTGGAAGGCTCTTGAGGCCTCGAAATCCCTCAGAAGAAGTCCGAACACCGTTGACCCAGACCTCGAGATACCAGGTAGAGCAGCAAGACCCTGTAGCACGCCAAACAGGACGGAGTCACTCCAGTCCGGGATTCGTCGGCCTCCGCCAGAGCCATAGAAGTCCAGAACACCTGTGAAAACCAGTGCCAGACCGGTCACGCCACTCAAGAGTCTCTGTGACGAAGACAAGACATCAAATCCTAGGGCGTAGACACCGCCCCCAACCACCCCAGTGACCAGTGTCGCGACGACCAGAAACCCGAGGCACCCCTCTCTCCAGGCATCCATCACGAGCGAGTTCCGGCACTGTACGGGCGATCTCCACGACTTCAGACCTGAGGTACAGTGCGGCTGCCGCCGTCGTCCCGAGATGGAGATATACCGAGGTTCTCAAAGCTGCTTCCGGTCCCAGCCCGGTCATGTAGACGGCAACGAGAGAGACCACTGCCTCACTCGAGACAGGAAGCCACTCGACCGCTCCCTGAACAATACCCAGAACCACATAGTCGGCCGCCACGGGAGACCTAGGTTCGATCGAGGTTTAATATCCCGCGAGGACAGAGCGAATTAGTCGACTTCTTAAGCTATGACACCTACTTTTCCACATGGCAGAGAAGTTTGAGGAGGCGGAAGCACGCCTGTTCGGAGACATATACATCTGCAGGAAGTGCAACGCCCGCAATCGCACAAACAGTCCGGAGGAAGCTAGCTGCAGGAAGTGTGGGTACTCAGGCCTGAGACCGAAGAACTCCGAACTCGCAGGTTAGGATACTAGACCTCTCGGCAGAGGTCGTGAAGCTGATCTATGGGTGCAGTCGTCTTGACGCCTGTGTGTGAGAAGTGACTGCGTGTCGCCGGGTAACCGGTCTCACGGAGTTCACCTACGAAGTCATCTATCGGCGGGCACTGTGTATCCGCAGCGGAGGCCAGCTCGTGCAGGTCGTAGAACGGCGTCGGGATATCTGCCTCCGCCTCAAGCCTGTCGACGAGCTCCTTCGACTCATTCCACGATTCTGGGATGCGACCGGCCATGTCTGAGGTAAGGCGTGAGTCCGATATCCTGCCTGTCCACAGCGGGCCCGCGTTCCGAACGCTGGATCCGCAGTTCCGACACTCCTCAGCTCTCTCCAGCCTCCTCCACCGGCACTCAGGGCAGAAGGACAGGTAGCCGATGTTGTCGAGATTGCGGTTTGCGCCCTGCTTCGAGTCGTAGACCGAGCCCATCAGCCTGCTGTAGTGTCCCTGGTGGAAGCACAAGAGCGGCTTGAAACTTCTGTTGTGGCGGGCGAACGCCCTGTAGACCTCCTTGATATAGATTCTGAGGCCGCTCTCGTGCATAAACTCGTTCTTCAGCGGAGCGGAGCCATAGCGCCGCCGCCCGACCTTGGGATAGCTTCCCGCGGGACCAGCGAGATCCGTGGCTGTCAAACCTATCAGTCCCTCGCGCCGAACCGCGGTCGCCGCTGGGTCGAGAAACGGCAGGAAAGAGCCGTACGGATCCACGTCCACAAGGTCGAACTCGAACTGTCTGTCGGCGAGAAGCCTGCGGGCATCGCGCTGCACGACCTCCGCGTCTAGATTGTTTGCGTCCAGCCCCCTCCGAATGGCATCTACAGAGGAGTCCGAAGTGTCGTTCAGGACGAGTTCTTCGGCGACACCTGAGTAGCGGAAGCCTCGCACTCCCGACGCCGCGGTCGCATCGAGGACAGCGACGTCCTCATCGAAATACACCTTGGCGGCGGCGACGGAGAGATCGCGGTTGGTTCGCATCTCGGGGTTGTAGAAGACCTCTGCGTGTGTATTGGGTTCGTCCTGCTTCTCGGCGTACAGAATGGCTCCGCGTTCCTCTATCTCATCGAGCGACACGTGTTCACCAAGGGGCTGAGCGTTAAATTCTGGGCGAGAGCAGAGTCTTCAGTATAAAAATTTTCGACCGCAAGGTTGTGTCGTATCAGTGAGCAACATAGTTGAGGAGGTGAGGGAGGTCGAGCAGGAGGCCGACGAAAAAGTGGAACAGGCCGAACAAGAAGCCGAGAGAATCGTTGAGGAAGCCGAAGAAGACGCCGAGAGAATTGTGGAGGAGGCCAGAGAAGAGGCGAAAGAAGAGAAGGAGCGCGAGCTCGAGGAGTTCCAGGAGGAAATGGAGGAGGAGGCAGAGAAACAGATAGACAAGGCTGAATCACGGGCAGACAGCATCGAATCACAGGCCGGCGAGAACATGAGTGAAGCGGTCGACCACCTCACCGACACCTTCCGAGAGAGGTATCTAAAGTGAAGCCGGAGCGGATGTCGCGCGTTCGCCTAGTCGCGCCCCGCTCCAGAATCCGACCTGTACTTGACACGCTTCACAGCATGAAGCTCCTCGAAATCCGGAAACCGGAGGACGAAGACCTCGACGAAGGGATGTCACTCGACGATGCCGACACCCTGTCCCGCAAACTCGTAGACATCCGCTCCCTGATGTCCTCGCTGCCAGAAGAGCAGAGAGATGAGGGAAGTCACACGGTCGAGGAGGCCCTAGACGCCATCCCCCAGATTCTAGAGACGGTGTCGGATGTGGAGGAGAAACGAGAAGAGGCGCAGCGGCAGCTGGAGAATCTCAAGGGAGATGCCGAGTTCTTCCGCGCCATACGTGGCACAGGCCTCAGCGCCGAGGACTTAGAGGGCACACGAAACCTGGATGTGACGGCCGGGGTTTTCCAAGAAGACATCAATGGCGCGGAGATTCTCCGCGGCGAAGACCTGGATGTCGCGGTCTACGAGGAGGAAGACGTGGCCAGAGAGCTCTCCGCGTCTGCGGATAGAACAGTGGACATACCGCAGGGATACAGCGGGAAACCGGAGCAGGTCTTGGGAGACATCAGAAGCCGGGAACACGAGCTGGAGAGCCGACTGGAGGAGGTAGAATCCGAGCTCTCCAAGACGTCGGCGAAGTGGATGGGGTCGCTGAGGGAGGCGGAAGAGCTACTGGAGACACGCATCGAGAAATCCGAGGCACCCTGGATTTCGGGCTCACGGACAGAGCGTTCTTCGCAGAGGGCTGGATGCCGTCCGACAGGGTGGACGAGGCCAGGACGGAGCTGGAGGCGCGCCTGGACGGCGAGGTACACCTGGAGTCGGAGTCCGGAACAGAGGACGAGCCGCCGGTCAAACACGACAACCCGGGACCAGTGAAACCCTTTGAACCGCTGAACGACCTTCTGTCCGTACCTAAGTACAACGAGGTGGATCCATCGTTCCTGATACTCCTCACCTTCCCCGCTCTGTTCGGTTTCATGATAGGGGACGCCGGATACGGGGTAACCACCTTCCTAATGTTTGCGGCGGGATACAAGCTCTTCCCTGCAGCAAAGGAGATATTCGTATCACTGATGTTCGCCTCCTTCATGACCTTCCTGTTCGGGCTCGCGTTCGGCGACGCCTTCGGTTACATCATATTCGGCGGTCACTCCGAGCTCGCGGCCGCAACAGGAATAGAGCTCTTCAGCCAGATACCCATACTGTTCCACCGCGCAGAGCACCTCGGACAGGTTTTCACCATAGCAGGTGCTTTCGGAGTGTTCCACGTCAACCTCGGATATCTCGTGGGAGGCTACAACGAATACATACGCCACGGCCTGAAAGAGGCGTTCCTCGAAAAGGGCTCCTGGATCCTCCTGCAGATCGGGGTGGCAATCGCGGTTCTGGCCTCCCAACCCATCGGTCTCGGCGTGATAGGTCTCTCCATAGTGCTCATAGTGCTCGGTGAGGGAGCTGTCGGGGTAATAGAGATTCCGAGCCTTCTGTCAAACATAGTCTCCTACCTCCGGGTGTTCGGGGTGTCGGTCGCCGCCGTCGTCCTGGCGAAGACCGTAAACGCACTGGCGGAACCACTGCTGGGGACCGGTAGTCTTGTTTTAACTGTTGCCGGAATAGGTGTTCTCGTGGTAGGACACATCTTCAACACGTTCATCAAAATCATGGAAGGCTTCCTCCAAGGAATACGCCTCCACTACGTGGAGTTCTACGACAAGTTCTACGACGGAGGGGGAAGAAGGTACGTACCCTTCGGAGCGGAGGACGCCTCGCTTTGAGGTTCTCGAAAACAATGCTTGAGGTGCAAACCCACGAATGGCAATAGAAGGAATAGCAGGCATCGGCGCAGCTATTGCGGTAGGCATAAGCGCCATCGCAACAGCCTACGCACAGGCGAAACTGGGCGCCGCCGGAATCGGCGCGCTCGCAGAGGACGACAGCCTATTCGGAAAGATATTCGTCCTGATCGCAATCCCGGAGACCATGATAATCTTCGGATTCGTTGTCGCGCTGGTCCTGACAGGATTCATATAGAACTCTCTTTGACCGGGAGGACATTCTCCCGGTCCGAAATTCTATACCAATGCCACTGAACAAAGTGAAGACCCGGATACAGAACGAAGCCGAGGAAGAGGCAGAACAGATAATACAAGAAGCCGAGGAAGAAGCAGAGGAGACGCGGCAAGAAGCGGAAAACAAGGCCGAGAAGATCAAGACGGAGGCTCAAAAGGAAGCACAGGAAGCCAAGAAGGACATCCGCCGGAAGAAAGAGTCCTCGGCAGAGATGGAGAGCCGAAGAAAGGTTCAGAGAGCCAGGCAGGAAGCAATCGATGAGGCGTTCGAAAGCTTCCAAGACAGAGCGCACACCCTGATAGAGGAAAATCCCGAGGATTTCCTGAGGTCCTGTAAAGACAAGGCCGGTTTCGAGGTATCGAGGATTGAGGGCCCGGAACACCTCGAGGAGCTAGCTGATAACGAGTTCGAGGTGTCACAGGAACCCGGGGTAGTCCTATACGGAGAGGATGGAAAGCGAAGCCTTGACCTCACGCTCGAGAACATAACGGAGTCGATAAGAGAGGACGAGAAGTCGGAAGTAGCCGAGGTGCTCTTCCAGTGATAGTGGAGCGCGACCACCCCTACATCTACGCCAGGATAGCCGCGAAGCGGAACCGTCTCCTAGACGCCGATGACTTCGAAGAAATGAGTCGCACGTCACCGGACGAAATCGCGCGGATGATGGAGGAAGGCGTCTACAGAGACCAAGTCAACAGGTTCGGGCGCAGCCACAGCGGGGCGCGGCTCGTAGAGCTCGCAGCACAGTCCAACCTATCAAAAGAGATGCAGCATCTCGAATCCATGGCCCCTTCGAAGCTGAAGCCACTGCTGTCCCGTATGTCCGAGAAAAGCAGGACGCAGACCCTCCGCAGGGCCATACGGTGGAGCAGGGACTCGGACGTTGACGCCCAGTCAATCACCCCGGGAATAGATATCGAGGAGGAAGAGCTAGCGGAAATGAGCGACCACGAGCTGGCCGAAAGCCTGGGTCTCCAGCAATACCAGGACTCACTCGACTCGGATCGACCAGAGCTGGAGATAGAGAAACTCTACTACGAGAGGCTGCTTGAAGCCGCCGAACACCCCGCCATCAGAGAGCTCGTGGAGATGTCGGTGCAGGAGCGAGACACGGTCACCTCACTACGCCTGATGGCCTACGGTACGGAGACAGGAGAGATAACAGAGTATCTCCTCAACCCCGAAAACCTTCCGGCCGGACAGGAGGACAAGGCGTTCGAAGACCTGAGCGACGAGCTTGGAACCGATGTAGACAGTGTTCGATTCGCTGAAAGGGCGCTTCGCCGCAGAACCCTCAAACACGGTATCAAGATGCTGCGCTCGGAGCCACTGTCCGCCAGGCCGGTAGCAGGCTATGTGGTGGCGAAGCGCAACGAGGTCAGAAACCTAGAATCCCTAGCAAACGCCCTCGAATCCGGAATCGACCGCGAGCGAGCCATGGAGGAGATAGTGACAGCATGAGATCCGTCGCTGTACTAGGAGGCGAGGACTTCAATCTCGGCTTCCGGCTCGCGGGAGTCGACACAACGTACACAGACAGCAGCGAGTTCGAACAGATACTCGACGAGGGCCGACACGGGATACTGGTAGTGGAAGGAGACATGTACCAGAACCTGCCGGAAAGGCTTCGGGAGCGCGCGGACTCCTCGGCCGAGCCCGTCGTGGTACCGCTGTCGGAGGAAGCGGAGTCGGAGCGACTCGACCGCAAAATCAAGCAGGCAATAGGAGCGGACATAACCGAATAGAATACAATGACACAGGAAACCATCGAATCGGAAGGAGAGATATACAAAATCACCGGACCTGTCGTGGTCGCCGAAGACCTCGACTGCCAGATGAACGACGTCGTCTACGTCGGAGGCGAAGAGCTCCTCGGAGAGGTAATCCAGATAGAGGGGGGACAGGCCTACATCCAAGTGTACGAGGAGACCACCGGGGTGTCGCCCGGCGAACCAGTCAAGAACACTGGAGAACCTCTCTCCGTTGAGCTCGGCCCGGGACTTCTCGGAAGTATCTACGACGGCCTCCAAAGACCTCTCCCGGAGCTCGAGGAGCAGATGGGAAGCTTCATACAGAGAGGAGAGGACGCGCCCGGTATCAACCCAGAAGAAGAGTACAGCTTCGAACCAGCCGTGGAAGAAGGCGACCATGTGGAACCAGGAGACGTGATCGGAACCGTACAGGTCAGCTACGGCGAACACAAGGTTCTCCTGCCGCCGCACAGCGATGGAGGAGAGGTCGAGGAAGTACGCGAGGGCAACTACACCGTAACCGACCACGTAGCGGAGCTCGACACCGGAGAGAAGGTATCGATGCGCCAGGAAGTCCCGATCCGCGACCAGCGACCAGCGGAGGAACAGCTCCCGCCCGAAGTACCTCTCATCACGGGACAGAGAGTGTTCGACGGACTCTTCCCACTTGCCAAGGGCGGAACCGCCGCAGTCCCGGGAGGGTTCGGAACCGGCAAGTGCGTGGTCGGAGATACTCCTGTCGCGCTGGCAGACGGCTCCAAGAGAGCTATCGAAGATATCTACCATGACTATGAAGGACGTGGAGACCAAACACAGAGAGAGAACGAGCGCTGGACCGACCTAGACAACGGACCCAGAGTTCTATCTAGGAAGAAGGGAGAGATCGTAGAAAAACAGGTCTCAACGGTTTACAAGGGTAAGACCGACTCCACCGTATCGGTGGGGACACGCTCGGGCAGGGAGGTCGAGCTAACGCCTGTGCACAGACTCTTCGTTTTGACGCCGGAGATGGAGATAGAGGAGAGGGAGGCCCAGAACCTACAGAAGGGCGACACGCTGCTTGTACCCCGCAACCTGCCAGTAGACTCCAGCAACGTGGAGATAGAAGTAGCGGAAGCACTACCCGAAAAACGAGTGGTCGGCAACGGATTCGAGGCTGTGCGTGAAGCAATCACTGTACTTGAAGAGAATCACGGAACCAGGAAGGCCGCGGCCGAACACCTTGGAATAGACGATCATAGGATGGACGCATACGCCACCGGCAGGAACAGACCTAGGGTGGCGGACGCAACCGCAATCCTAGAGGAAGCCGGAAAGACCCATAAACTCAGGTGTGTAAAGGGCGAAAAGCAGTCGAAACCCACTAGAATACCTGAAGAAGTAGATGAAGACTTCGCGGAACTTCTAGGACTCCTGCTGGGAGACGGAACCGTGAAGCCGAGATCAGTCCAGTTCTACAACAACAACGAGCGACTCTTGGACAGAGTCGAGCACCTGGCAGAGAAACTGTTCGGATTGAAGTCGGCTCGGACAACGGCAAACACCGTTGAATCAGTCAGAGTAGACAGCAAGGTTCTCAGAGACCTACTAGTGTACCTCGGCTTCCCAGAGACAGAGAAGTCTCTAAACTGTTCAGTGCCAGAGACCGTGATGAAAGGATCCGAGGATGTCGTAGCCGCCTTCGTAAGAGGTTACTTCCTTGCGGACGGACACTTCAGCGAGTACGAAGCAGAGCTTTCCACGTCCAGCAGACGTATGCAGGAAGACCTTGCCTATGCGTTAACTAGGATCGGCATCACACCCAGAGTCAGCGAGAAACAGACCGACAAGAACCCGCACTTCAGGGTTAGGTTCTCGGGCGACCAGCTCATTGAATTCCACCGTAAACTGGAGGCGGACTACGACAAGTTCGAGCAGATAGAGGAATACCTGGACCGGGTCGAAGACCACTTCAGAGGAACGGAGTCAGTGGACATAGCACCGGAGACAGTCAGAAGCGCTTTCGAGTCCTCAGAAGCAACGAGAGCCGACCTCAAGTCCGCCGGCGCCAAACTCTCAAACTACGAGACACAGGAAGAGAGAATCAGCGTTCCTGCGCTCCAGAACTTCGCCGATGTCACGAAGAACAAACACCTGGCGGAGATGGCCGGCAACCACCTCGAACACTTCCACCCGGACCGAGTTGCTTCCATAGAAACCCATCAAGAAACAAAGGAAGTGTATGACCTGACCGTACCAGACACCCACAACTTCGTTGGGGGGAATGCACCAATGCTTCTGCACAACACTGTCACCCAACAGAGCCTTGCCAAGTTCTCCGACGCAGACGTCATAGTGTACATCGGATGCGGTGAGAGAGGAAACGAGATGACCGAGGTGCTGGAGGAGTTCCCAGAGCTAGAGGATCCGCAGACAGGAGAGAAGCTTATAGACAGAACCGTCCTCATAGCGAACACGTCCAACATGCCCGTTGCCGCCCGCGAGGCCTCGATCTACACCGGCGTCACCATAGCGGAGTACTTCCGTGACCAGGGTCTGGATGTCGCTCTCATGGCTGATTCAACGTCCCGTTGGGCGGAGGCGATGCGGGAGGTGTCGGCTAGGCTAGAGGAGATGCCAGGCGAAAGGGGATACCCCGCGTACCTGGCCTCCAGGCTCGCGGAGTTCTACGAACGAGGTGGACGGGTGCGTCCGCTCGGACCGGAGGAACCCGGATCGGTGTCGATTATCGGCGCGGTCAGCCCTCCAGGAGGGGACTTCTCGGAGCCAGTAACCCAGAACACGCTCCGAGTAGTCAAGAACTTCTTCGCACTGGACAAGGATCTCGCGGAGAAGAGGCACTTCCCGTCCATAAACTGGAACGACTCCTACTCCGGTTACTCGGAAACCCTGTCCGACTACTGGCAGGAAGAGGTGGACGAGGACTGGAACCAGAACGTACAGCGCCTCCGCGACCTCCTACAGGAGTCCGACGACCTCGAGGAGACCGTGCAGCTCGTCGGAAAGGACGCGCTACCGGACCGCGACCGCCTGACACTGGAGATAGGTGACATGCTCAAGGAGTTCTACCTCCAACAGAACGCGTTCCATCCTGTCGACCAGTACTCCAGCCCGCAGAAGACCTTCGACATGCTGGAGGTTATCCTGGAATACGCCGACCACGCCTACGAGGCGCTGGACGAGGGCGCCCTCGTCGAGGACATAGTGTCGCTAAACAGCCGTGCCGAGATAGGCCGCATCAAGACGGCGGAGGACCACAGAGAAAAACTCGAGGAGGTCAGGGAACAGATGCAGGACGAGTTCGGCGAGGTAGCCGAGCAATGAGCCCTGGCGCCCCACGTACAACTGTCAAGGGAGCGAAACCGATACAATGACACAGCAAGAGTACAGGACAATATCACAGGTCAAAGGACCCCTAGTGTTCGTAGAGGAGACCGAGGAGGTGGCCTACGGAGACATAGTCGAGGTAGAAACCCCGGAGGGAGATGTCAAGCGAGGCGAGGTTCTCGAGTCCTCCAAGGACACCGTTGTCGTCCAAGTTTACGAGGAGACGCAGGGTGTCGGCAGGGACTCCAAGGTCCGGTTCCTCGGTGAATCGGTGAAGATGCCAGTGACCGAGGACCTGCTCGGACGTGTTCTCGACGGCACTGGAGAGCCGATGGACGGCGGCCCAGAAGTAATCCCTGAAGAAGAGCGAGATATCCAGGGAGAAGCCATAAACCCGTTCTCGCGGGAGCTACCGGAGGACTTCATACAGACAGGGGTGTCAACAATCGATGTCACAAACACGTTAGTGAAAGGCCAGAAACTCCCGATCTTCTCTGGCTCAGGTCTTCCACACAACGAGCTGGCGAAACAGGTAGCGCGCCAAGCAGAGGTAAACGACACGGACGAGTTCGCCGTCGTCTTCGCGGGCATGGGAATCACCGAGGACGAGAGCCGGGAGTTCATCGACGAGTTCCGGGAGACCGGAGCACTCGAACGCTCGGTTGTGTTCCTCAACAAGGCCGACGACCCAGCACCGGAGAGAATAATCACACCGCGCCTCGCCCTCACCACAGCGGAGTTCCTCGCCTACGAGAAGGACAAGGACGTCCTCGTCATCCTCACCGACATGACGAACTACTGCAACGCCCTCCGAGAGGTGTCGGCCGCGAGGGAGGAGGTGCCTGGCCGCAGAGGCTACCCAGGTTACATGTACACCGACCTCGCGAACATCTACGAACGCGCCGGAATGGTGGAGGACAGCGACGGAAGCGTGACACAGCTCCCGATCCTCACCATGGTAGGTGACGACATCACGCACCCGATACCGGACCTCACCGGCTACATCACGGAGGGACAGATAGTGGTCGACCGCGACCTCTACAACCAGGGCGCCCGTCCACCAGTAGACGTACTTCCCAGCCTCTCCCGCCTCATGGACAACGGAATCGGCGAGGGATACACCCGCGAGGACCACGGAGACGTAGCCGACCAGCTCTACGCCCTCTACGCAGAGGGACAGAGCCTCCGCGACCTCGTATCAATCGTCGGCGAGGACGCACTGTCAGAGAAGGACGAGAAAATCCTCGAGTTCACCAACGAGTTCGAGGACAGATTTGTCGACCAAGGAAGCGAGGAGGACCGCACCATCGAGGAATCGCTCGGCCTTTCCTGGGAACTGCTCTCCATTGTGCCGCAGGAAGAGCTCACGAAAATCGACAGGGAGACCATTGAGGAACACCTTGGAGAGGAGGGCTGAGAGTTGAGCCAGGACGTCGCACCCACGCGCTCCGAAGAGCTTCGACTGAAGGAACGCATAGAACTGGCGGAGAACGGGCACAGCATACTGGAGAAGAAACGTGACGGACTTATACACGAGTTCATGCAGGTTGTGGGAGAGGCCCGCAGCGTGAACGAGGAGCTCGCCGACCGGTTTTCCTCGGCGAAAGAGGCACTGGACGAGGCCAGGGTCTTCGACGGAGAGCAGAAGCTGCGCGCCAGCGCCCTCGGCTCCGCCGACAACATCGAGATAGAGTCCGACACGAGGAACATCATGGGTGTCGTGGTACCGGAGATAGAATCGGACGAGATACGAACCGACGTTCTGGACAGGAACTACTCCGTCTCCGGTTCAAGCGGGCACATCGACGCCGCGGCGGACGAACACGAGAAACTGCTGGAGAAGATAATAGAGGCCGCCGAGATACAGACGAAGGTGCTCAAGTTGCTCGACGAAATAGAGAAGACGAAGCGCCGCGTCAACGCCCTCGAACACAAGACCATACCCGAACTCAACGACTCCCTGTCCTACGTGTCCCAGACCTTGATGGAGGAGGAGAGAGAAGAGACCTTCCGCATGAAGAAGATCAAGGACATGCAGGACGACCAGTAAACTGTAGCAACAGCAGCATGTTTCACCGGCTGACCAGCGAATTGAGGGTCGCAGTTCCACCGCCACGTCATTCTCCCATATACCCAACCTACCCTTCTATCCGGCCTGACAAACTATCGAGAACGGCGATCAAGTAACTGTGGTTTAGTCAGCGGCACCCTCTTGAGCCAACAGTAATAGTTAGTTAGATCGGCATGTACTATTGTGAGTCTCCGATCGCTGAGAAGAAGGTTTGAGAAGAGGTATATCGAGGGCTTTCTGTCTCGGACAGTAGGTAACTATCTCTGGAGTCCTGTATCGGTAGCTGTACTGGCTCACCGCGGGGACCAGGTGTTGGTGCTGAAGTCCGGGGAGGGATACTCGCTGCCGGGAGGACTCAATCAAGGCGGTGAGGATCTCAAGAAGACCGGGAGACGAGAGGTGCTTGAGGAGACGGGCTGCGAGGTGGAGGTCGGCGACCTCTTGGAAATCAGCAACGACAAGGGCCTCTATCCAGGAGTGCACTTCTTCTTCGAGGCAGAGGTCAAGAACTCCGACCTCGACGGCTCTTGGGAAGGAGAGCCCATGTTCGTTGACAAGTCAGAGGTGGAGGATCTCGAGTGGGAGCTCCGTCACAGCCATGTACAC
>GL982567.1:169982-172188 GCA_000220355.1 Candidatus Nanosalinarum sp. J07AB56 | reverse complement strand
AATGATAAGATATCTTCTCCTTGCTACTTCCAAGCCCAGGATTTCTATACTTCTATCGATAACGATTGTTTCTAGTTGCGTTCCGTAGCTAAAGCCAGCTATCATGAAGACAAATATTATGAGCGCGGCTTTCTTCTGGTCATCAGTCAGGTATTTTACGAAACGGTAGGCCGTGTAGGTTGCTACTAATATGATTGCTAGGGGAAGTAGTGTGTCCCGGAAGTAAACTTGTCGGATGTTGTGTTCATAGACTGACAGAACGAAATAGGTGGCGAAAATGAAGGGAAAGAGAACTTTCTCTTCTAGTATTCTGGAGAGTTCTATTTCTCCAGTAATCCCGGAGAAATCCATGTTTTACGGTTTTTCCATCAAATACAGCGTTCTATCGGATTTCTTGATTTGGTTTTTCTGTAGAATTTTGTAGTGTTGTTTGAACTCTTCCTCGAAGTTTTCTATGGTGTATTCGTCGAAGATGTCTTCTCTCGAGGTTAGGAGTCGCTGAGCGTTGGAGTCTTCCTTCGGAACGAACTCCACTATCAAGGTTTCACAGGTGTCTGCAAAGAAATCCGCTATTTTCTGCAGCGGGAGGTTGTTGGATATGGCGAGGTGGTGGATCACTGCTAGGGCCATTCCTAGGTCAGGGGAACCTCTGTCTGCGATTTTCTTTCTCTCGGCGTTCCTCCATCCGATCCCTGGGCTTGGGTTCGTGATATCCTGTTTCAAAGGTAGTATGTTCTCCCTGTGTTCATTGGCTGCTTTCCTGTAGTTCTGTTCTACAGCCGCGGCATCTACGTCAAAGGAGACGGTAAAAGCGTCTGCGGCGTCGGCTGCTATTCTGCTATAGTGTCCGGTGTTAGATCCAAAGTCCCAGATCTCCTCAGGTTCGGTCTTTGAGGCGTACTTCTTGACGAGTTCTTCTTTGCTCTCGAAGGCCTCTTCAGCATAGTTGTGTGTTCTTTCGTAGTAGTCCGACCATTCGGTGCCTTCAGGAGTCCAGCTTAACTTGCTTATTGTAGTTTTTAGGTTGTTTACGATGCTCTCGGCCATCAGATCAGATACCTCCCTCTCCCCTGAGTTTTCGGTTGCCGCGTGTTTATTCTGGAATCTCGCGTGTAGATGTATATGTATAAGGAGCCCCAGCCGCAGTTTAGTTCTCTTAGGCAACGTTTTCGATGCTAGGTCAATAGGAATACCATCGACGTCAGCTTGCATCATGGAGATTAGTCTTTCGTCAGTGTAAGCCATCAATGCGAGGGGTGCGAGGAAGTGCTTGCAGAACTGTCTATAGCCGCTCCAAAGTCCCGAATCCTTCTTCTCAAACGAGAGAGTATCTATGAAGATTGGCTCGCCGTTCTGGAACTGCACATTATATGCACTGGCATCCTTCAGGCTCATCCCATACCCTGCCGCAGCCTCTTGGATTTTTAAGGTGAGAAGCGCTGCGTCTTTTAGTTGCGAGAAACTCCACTCGTAAGGATAGCTTATGAATCTTATTTTTTCGGGTCTTAGGGTCTTATATGCCTCTTCTTTTTCCACCTCTTCGTGTTCCACCAAGAGATTTCTCTCAACGAGCTCTTCGTACAGCCCTGAATCCATGAGGTGCTCGTAGTCCTCCTTGTAACTCTTGTTTACCTTCCTGTACACCGCTCCGTCTTCAAAGAAGACGAACCCATCTGGATCCCGGAAGGACGACTCCTCCTTACTCCTCACGCTATTCCCGTGACGTCCTTGAGTTTTTGCTTTATTCTCTTGACGTAAAGTTTCACGACCAGCAACGCCGTAAGTATGACCCCGGCAATGTACTGCAGAATCATGCTCCCTGTGCCAGGGTCTAAGTACCTGACCGTACCAGTATCAAACACACTGTTTGGTCGTGTGGTCTATTTTTTATACTTGATATAGTGTCCTAAAACATTTAGATTTGGCCGGAGAGTATGTAAGATGAGATGTAGAACAAGGGTCCGGATCCTGCCTAACGGCTGGTTCTTCGTTGAGTCGCTGGACAGAGACATCCTCTGTATACCTGTACCAATGGGCTCAATAACACTGGCTCTGATTGAAATGTTATCAGCGAAGCTCCGGCCTGTCACAGAGTGAGGAGGATCGAGCACGTGGATGGTGACGAAACTGGCACAAACTGTCAGTGTGGATCATAAGCGCAGAGGCGCTGGAGGAGTGTTCATATTCAGTCCCGCTGTTGGTGTAG
>GL982567.1:154231-169962 GCA_000220355.1 Candidatus Nanosalinarum sp. J07AB56 | reverse complement strand
TCGGAGGCGTCAATCGGGAGCTGATAGGTTCGCGCATCGGGGCAGTCGGGCGCATGTATTAAGCCGAAGTCTCCATCAGGATGGTTTACTACGCTGAGCTCGTATTCAATGTCCCTGTAGCTCAGTTTCGCCGTCCGAAAGGTGTCGTCTCCACTAATCAGAACCCCGAAACCTTCGTTCGGTGTCCCGAATCCGTCTGCTTCGAGGGCTTCGTTCAACAGGTCGCAGAGTTCGATCGCCGTATCTTCGCCCATACGCCGGGTTCGTCACGACAGCGTTTAGGTCTTAGGTATCCAGCTCGAAGGATGATATGCAGCAAAGGGAGGTATGTGAGGAGCAGCAGCTGAGGTGTTAGACTACTGCTGGTCGTCGGACTCCTCTTCCTCTTCTTCCTGAATCTCCTGCTCAGCCTTCTCCTCCAAGTTGGGAATCATTTCCTGAGTGTCCGCTGCCTCGGCGATGTCTGAGGTGTCCATCTCTGGAGTCATCTCATCGGCCTCTGCCTTCTTCTCCTTGAGGTCTTCTCCTACCTTGGAGACGAACTCGCGGGTGCGGTCCTTGAGATCGTACAGATCCTTCTCGTTGACCTCGTCCAGGGACTCCTCCTTGATGGTGGAGATGACCTCGTTCCACTGTTCGAACATCTCTATCTCGTCGTCGGGCAGATCCAGCTCCTGCCTCACGGCATCCGGCAGGTCTTCGCGATTCTCCGGCGGCTCCACTCCCTGTTCACGGAGCATCGCAACGTTGGCCTTCAGGAACTTCTTGTAGTCATCATACACGCCCTTGACCTTGCGGCGAGTTCCAAGCTGCGACACGAGCTCATGCATCCTACGCACGAAGTCGTCCGCCATCTCCAGGTGCTCCTCCACTTCTTGGCCTGTGACATTGTCGGACTCCTTTTCACCCTTGTTCCCGAAGTCGTGTAGCTCTCGGGCGTTCTCGACGAACTCCTGCTCAAGCATGTCCTTCTCGACGAACATCTCGTCGAGGACCTCGGGAACCTTCTCCTTCGGGGGCGGGTTACGGCCCGTAAGCATTATCGGTGCCTGTCCAGCGTTGGCCATAACCTGCTCCAGCTTGTGGGGAATCGAGGACTTCATGTTGTTCTCCGCCTTCTTGTAGCCCGCAGCGGCTGTCTTCAGGCGCTTTTTGACGGACTCGCGGCTGGACTTTATCTTTCCGCGCTCCAAGAGCCTCTTCGCCGGCATGAAAATACCGGTGTCGTAGATGGCCTCGCCGTTTCTTATGGCCTCGACGGCGATCGGCTCTCCCTGTCTGAGCGAGTCCCAGAACTCCGTCAGGAACGGAAAGTACTGTATGGTTATCCTCTCGTCCGTCTCCTTGGCAAGGTTAGTGACCTTCTTCTGTATCTTCTTCTTGGCGTCCTTCGGCACGTCGCGTTCGAGCTTGGTGTCGTCGAGTATCACCAGTGTGTCGATATCGGAGTCGTAGCCGTGCTCCCCTTTCGGTACGCTGCCCCAGACCGCAACGACCTTGACCTTGTCTCCCAGCTTCTCGTTCAGCTTCTCGGAGAACTCCTCCGCTGCCTCCATGCGGCGTTCCTTGCTTTTCTGTCTCATCTCCTTCATCTTGTCCTTCTGGCTCATACCACACTATTTGTTAGAAGAGACTTAAATCAATTCCGGTGAATTGTTACTCATTAGTGAAGAGAAGGACCCTAGATATCTAACCATTGGACCTGAAAGACTGCACCAAGATAATTTCGACGACCACCAACTGCCCGAAAACCCGCCGAATCTGGACGGTCACGCACTAGCAGTAGCAGGCTCCCCACAACAACAACCGATAAACAGCTGTGCAGAGAAGATTGATGACCAATATGACCTTGACTGCCTGATATGTCATGACGAGAATGCACTAAGTCAAGCGGAGACGAATGCCGAGGTAGTCACGTACCAGTATGGGGAGGAAGTGTCGCCTAGCAGGGCGGCGGACGTGTGGAACTATGACAGGATCCTTGGTAACAGGGACGTGGGGGCGCACGAATCTGCTGTGGTGACCACGGGGTACAACGCACCGAGGACGCGCCGAGAGGTCGAGAACATGGAGAATGCGGAATTCCACGGTGGATCCGTGCCAGCAGAAACTGATGACAAGTGGAAGGACATGGGCACAATCAGCTGGGATTTTGTGTCAGGAGCGTTGAGATCCGTGCCACCAGAGACAGAGGTGGCAGGGATTCCCATAGGCTCGCTGGCCTCTCGCGTCGCACCATATACGCCTGTGAAGTCAGTCGCGGTCGAAGAGCCCAGCGCAACAACACCACAGTACGACAAAAGTATGGTGCTAGGCGTGCATGTCTCCGAAGACAAAAAGGAGTGGGAGGGGAGGTGGTCGGCTGAGAAATTCAAGGCTAAATTGGATCAGGGTTCGAAAGATGAGCTGAAGCATAAATTTGGGGGTGACGAAGGCCTTTCGTACCAGTATGCTATGCGCCACCACTTCAGTCAAACTTGTGAGCATTAGCAGGTGTGATCTGAGGGGAGAGTCGCTCGACTCTGTGGTCTACCGGAACTCTTCTGTCTTGAACCGCTGTGGCCTGACATCGTTGGCTATAGACGTGTTGCCGAGCTGGGTGACGTCGAAGTCCTCAAACTCTAGCAGTTCCTTGAGAGGGTTGAACGCGTTGGCCTCTATGGCTGCGAACTCCCTCGCGACAGAGGTCTTGTCCATGTTGAAGAAGCGAGCCATCAGTGCTTCCTCGCGGGTGTCGTAGTCGCCGCTTGCGTCCACCCTGTCGGCACGTAGCTCCTCCGGGCGGACGTTGAGCTCTATCAAGTCCATAATAACCCTGGCGTTGTAGATGTCCTCGCTGTAGTTTCCCGCAATCTCGAAAGCTATGGTGCAGGTGTCGTCCCCGCGGCAGAACCCGTTCTCCACTAGACGGTACAAGTAGCGGTAGATCATCTTGTCGCCGCGGCGAATCTCACCGTGTAGGTGGCCTGTTGTGCTTCTTGTTTCGTACCCGGGTCTGGTGAGGTGGTATGTGTTGAGGATGTAGGCTAGCGGCTTCTCGGGATCTATAGGGAAGTCGGGGTTTTCGGCCAGCTTGGTCTCGTTCTCTATCAGAAGTTCCATCTCCTGTTCCGGGTCAACCCCGAAGGAGGCGGTGTGCTCCATGTCTATAGTGAACTTAACCAGGTTCTGTTCGACGCCCATCTGTTGAGCCTCTAGGTTCACTGCATGGCATGCAACGGCGATGTCCTTTGGTCTCCATAGCATGAAGTACTGGCCGGGCGTGCCGTTGTAGAACGCCTCTATATTGACTCCCAAGTCCTTGTCGTCCATCCACCTGATCCATTTTGTCGTGGAGGCATCCCTGCCAGTTCTGAGAGTGGATTCGTTCTCCGCCCGGTAGTCATCCTCTCTCTCCGCTCGAAAGGACGCGTCTATCTGGGTAAAGTTACCCCACAGGTATGCAGCACCCACGGCAGCGCCGATGTCCTGCCGGAGCTCCACGTCTTCCTGTAGGCGTTCGATATATCCCTCAGGGTCGTTGTCTGGCAAGCTGTAGTCCTTCCCAACTCTCTCCGCAACAATAGAGTTCCAGATGAACTCTGCGTTCTCCCATCCGCTATGGATCTTGTCGTTCTCGTCCGTGTCATCTAGTATGAGTCTGTCATCGGTCTCCGTACTGCTGCAAGCCGCATTCTGTAGCCAAGCCGGCAGAACGTAATATATCAGGCCCGATTGTCTCTGGAACATCTCGAGGCTTCCTATAACTTGCTCTATTATGTTGAGGTATTCAGGCACGCCCTCGCTGGGGTCGTAGTACGGCTGCTCCGAGTCCACAGATCTGTAGTATTCTTCCTCGCCCGCAAAGGCCTTCTCTCCGAGATCCCTTATGTCAACATCTTCTCCCTCGTACGTAGCGTTCCTCTGCGCTCCCTGCTCCAGGATTTCGCCTCGGAACTCCCTCTGATCCTTGTCTGCCACACGAGAGAAGGCACGCTGCTTCGCCTCCACTGTGAGTCCGAAGTCTCGGATGTCCTCGTCGATGTCCTCCTGCGTGACATCGAGCTCTGTCTCGCCCTTTACGATCATATCCACCGTGCCCTCGAGCTTCCGCCTGAGCTCGGACGGCTCTATGCCAAGTCGTCCGGCATACTGCTGTAGTAGTTCATCGTTGAACGCCAGTCTCTGTAGAAGAGGAAAGCTGATTCGCTGTTCCCTCTCCTCATCGTTTTGAGGGTCGGGAGGGTATGAGTCGGGTCCTACCTCATCGAAGACCGAGTCAAGCTTGGGGTTAATTCCACTTGAGAAGTTTCTCGCGGCGCCGATGATCTCTGCCTTCCTCCTCAGATCTAGATTCAGGTCGTCATAGAAATCTCTGAGAAACCTCTGGCGCGCCTCTTTCCAGTGCTGGTCAAAGGCATCGCAGTATCTGGCTATCACCGGGTAGAACGCATACATATCGTTGTCAGGTCTTGCCCCTATTAGGCCATAGAGTGTGCGGAGAAACTGTTTGTTAGTGTATATGTTGGGTGTCTTTCCATTATCGACCTCTGCGAATCTTTCGCCGAATGGATCAAGAGCGTTTGGTATGCCCTGGCTGCGGAGGTCAGGTAGCTGCGTCACGGAGGCGTGCATGTTCACATAGCTGACTTCAAAGTCATGTTGCGGGTTCGCCTCCTTAGCGTCGAGAAATCCGCCTAGCTCGCCGAGATAATCGGTGAAGGCTTGGTAGAACTGGTTCTTTTGTTGGCCAACAGGAGTGGTAAAGCCTATGTTGGGGTTTCCGTGGAACGAGACCGTATCTAAGCCTAGGCGTGACAGTGTATCTAACAGGTTTCTACGGTCGACCTCGAATGTCTCGGCGTTCTGCACCAGTATCTCCAGCGTCGACCCGCCGAACTGCGCATACTTTCCAGACCTCCTGGCTATATATGACGGAACGTCCTGAGTCACGTCCATTCCAGTGGTGGCACCGACTCTATAGTCGAGCCCGCTGAAGTCCGGCTCCTGGTCGTCGTCCTGGTCGAACCTCTCCTTGAGGCTGTCGAGCAAGAACGCCATATCAACACGATAACAGTCGAGCTAAATATCAGTTCCGCTCGACGCATTCCAGAATCTCGTTCTCCCTGGAACACAGAAGCGGGTATCTGCATCATCGGACAACGGTTCGGTGCTGGCTCTGATGCGCGCTAGCTGTAGTCGTACATCCCGAACGCCTTCTTGGTGTCGAGGAACCACTGCTTCTCTATTTCGACCTCGAAGCCCTTCATGAAACCTTTCTTCGCTCCCTTGCTGAGGTAGTACTCATCGGTTTGTCCAAAGAACTTCCGCAGATCCTGTTTCCATCCCGGTAGTTCCGCGTCACCGACATCCTCGTCGTTGCCGAAATCAGTGTCGAGAACATCGTTAACTGCCTCCAAGATTTCCTCGTTATATTTGACTGATATATCTGTTGGCTGGTCTATGCCGTCTTCGACCCTTCTCACGGTGGCGGAGAACTCCAGGGGAACGTTGCTATCGGTCTGTTCGTCCACCTTCTTGCGGAAGTTGCGTATGTTGAGATCCTGTTCCTGGCGCGCCTCGCGGAACTCGTCGCCCTCTTCGCTCTGGAATTCACCGGTGTAGTCATCTATGATATGCTTGAACCTGTCGGCGCGCTTGTCGATTTTCTGCTTGAATATGCGCTCGAAGATGTGGTCGCAGACGATCGCTGGGAAGGCGAACACCTTGGCAGCTCCCGGTCCCTGCGCTGGGCTCTGTGGCTGTTCGTCCCCGGAGAGGTTGACGTGTATGCAGTGTAGGTAGATTATCTTGTGGTGGGTGGCGTCATCTTCGTCGTCCGCCTCGTACAGCTCACCTGCCTCCTTTTCAAGTGGTTTGTGACCTACGAACTCCATCTCGCGGAACTGGGTGGAGTAGCCTTTGAACTGGAAGTTCTGCGTCATGTACTCCGCGAGCTGGTCCTGAGAGTGGTCGTTTATGGCCGTGGCATCCTGATGTATGGCTCGAGCTGGGTCTTCGTCTCCTGTATTCCGCGCTCCTTGGCCTGGAGCTCCTTCTTCATGTCCTTCAGCCGTCTCTTTACCTCGCTGCCGAACAGGTCTTTCCACTTCTCGTACATGACCCACTTCTTCTTCAGTATGGCCTTCTCGTTCTCCGGTAGCTGCGCCAGTTTGCCTGTACCGTCGTCGTCCTCGGGCTTGAGGTCGTCTAGGCCGTCCATCTCTGTGAAGTCGGCGACGATGGAGGGGTAGATGTTCTGGCTCTGGAGGAACTGCATCGATCCCTCGTCTCCTTGACCCTGTCCCTGGCCCATCGCTCCGTCCACCATCTCAATGAAGTCGGCCTTGAGGCGTGCTTCGTCCCCTTCGGAGCCGGCTTCGATTGCTTCGACGCGGTTTCTGAGCTTCCGGATATCGTGCTCTATGACGTGCTTGTCCTTCCTCAATGAGGAGAGGCTGGCGGCGGTCTGGTTGACGTTCTGTTCGGCCTCCTGCTTTCGCTGCATAAACTGCTGGTGTATCTGGCTCTGTGGGGATATATGGATGTTCTCCTCCGTCTTTGGAACCTCGTAGCCGAGGTCGTCGTCGAAGGTGTCAGCCGCGCTCAGAACTAGGTTGTACGGCATGCCCTGGCTGTCCGCAGAGAGCTTCAGCATCTTGAAGTGGTCTCCCATTATCGGGCGGAGCAGGTAGGAGTTCGGTTCATCGTCCAGTTCGTCAGAGAGTTCCTCAAGGCTGGCGATGTTACCCTTCTTTATTTCTGACCTGAGGTCGGCACCCGAGCCGCTGTCATGCTCGTTCACCTCGAACACGTGGCCGAACTTACATCCTTCTTCGGACATACTACACCACAGTGTAGGCACCGAGATATAACGTCACCGGAACCGGCACGTTTAATTGGAGTCACATTTACGAGAACATATGGGTATACTTGACGACATCAAGAACTCGGTGGACGGCTCCGATAAAGCCTCCGAAGGAGAAGCGAATGGCCTCGATACTTCGCTGGACAACGCATCCGGCGCGACATCAGGCAAAGAAAGGAGCAATACGGGTGCAGGGAGAGGCTCTAATACCGGGCGCTACACTACAGGAACGCAAAACAGCACCCCAGCCACCGGCAGGTCCAGTGGGAACAGCGGAGGCCCCGATAGTATAGACAGCGCTCGAGACAATATCTCAAGCCGTAGCAGGTCCGCNGGAAATCGCTCTACGTCCAGAGACCGGGCCGACAGGAATCACCGAACCCACAGACAGGCCGGCCACAGCAGGGGAGCGCGAAGCCACAGGTCAGTGAGAGCACACGGCGCGAGATGCAGAGCGCTGGGCTGACCGGCAACGGTTCTTCTGGAGGCATGGAGGAGAAACTAAGGGACATCGAGAAGCAGAACGACCAGATGATCCAGATACTGCAGAGGATAGAGAGGAACCTGCGCTAAGCCTTGGCTGTCGCCAACTGCATGAGAACCGACACTTTTCACCGTTGCTACACCGGACGGGCTTTGCCGTAGGATCAACAAAAACGCGGGAACGATATCCACAACTATGGCAACCGAGAGAAGCCAGTGCGGTATGACCGACAATACGAGATTAGGATGGTCGACCGACAGGACGCCTGTGAGCCTACTGCTCTAGCTCTATGACTTGGTCGGCGGCGTTCTGGATCGCCGTGGAGAAGCCGGGTTCCATGCCGACGACAGTCGTCTGCTTGCCATGCCTTTTGGCAGCCTGGATAACAGGGAGGAAGTCTGCGTCTCGTGTAACAAGCGTGATGTGGTCGACATTGTCGTTGAACACCGACTCCATCGCCGAGGCAGCCATGTAGACGTCGACATCGCTCTCCCTGTCCTTCTCGCCTCCCAAACCCAGCTCCGCCTCAAAACCCTGCGAGACTACTGCCTCCACAAGCTTCTCGGAAGCGTACTGGTTCAAAAACACCTTGCCCTCAACTATCTCGCCTTGGTCCTCGATTGTCTCTCTCAGGGCATCGAGGTCGAGGTCAAACTTCTTCCGGATTACATTCGGCCCATCTACGAACACCGCTATACCCTCTCCGCCGTTGTCCTTGATCCTGTCGATAATCACATTAGAACAGAGTGATTCAACCGCTATAAATCCCTGCTGAAGAACTCCGATGCGTTCCGCGCCAGTCGATCCAAGAACGGAACACCGTCCACCGCCGAACCACCCTTTATCGACCGTAGCAGGTTGCAGACGGAGAGCACATCCGTCGGCTTGTCACCGATGTACGGCGAATCCGTCTCCACCAACAGGTTATCCATCGGCACCGTTTGGGCGACCTCTTGCGCCCGACTCGACCACTCCAATGACGGGCCGACCCCGACCATGTAGCCCCTGTCAACGGCTTCTTGGGCGAGTTCTGGCCTGCCGTTGAAACAGTGCAGGTACGCCTCGACTCCGGAGTTCGCGAGAACGTCGAGAACCTCGTCCTCTGCGTTTCTAGTGTGGCATACTACAGGCAGTCCTTCCCGCTCCGCTACCTCCAGCAGGCGCTCGAAGACCTCTCTCTGCCGCGACCGCATCTCTTCGTCAGTCACGTGATGGAAGTCCATACCTACCTCACCTACCGCAGCAGCCTCTGCCTCCTCTATCTGGTCGACAACCTTCCCAACGGAGTCGAAGACCTCCGTCCGCGTCGGATGCAGACCTACAGCAGGCACTACCTGAGAGGACTGATCTGCCAGAGCCAGGACCTGTTGATTGGTCTCCGGGTCGAGGCCGGCGTCTACCACGAACTCCAGCTCCTCCACGGCTTCCTGCCTGGCTCTGTTCCGAAAATGACTGAGTTCGTCTGCGTGGAGGTGGCAGTGGCTGTCGACAGGTTTCACTCCCGATCCAAGCGGGAGGCCGTGGCACCCTCCTGCTCCATGTACTTCGAAGTTTCGCGGTCGCCATACGGGGTGCCTGCCTCGCCCGTCATCATCTCGAATGCTAACTGACAGATCCTGTCCTCCGGGTATATGCGTATCGGCACGTTCCCGAGGTTCTGTATCTCCAGCGTTATCTGGCCCCGGAACCCAGCGTCCACGAAACCTCCTGCAGCGTGCGGAATCAGGCCAAGCCTGGCGTAGCTGCTTCTGCCCTCCACGCGCGCAACCATGTCATCAGGTACGTCCACCGTCTCCAGCGTGGTGGAGAGAACGAACTCGCCCGGATGGACAACCACGCCCTCCTCTGGGCCGACCGTCAGCTCCTTCTGGAGACCCATGCCGTCCATTTGCCGCGTGTCAAGAGCCTCCACCTTCCTGGTCTCGAGAAACCCGAACTCGTATCCAAGCCGTAGATCAATGCTGGACGGGCCTACCTGGTTATCGATATCGAGCTCAGGTCCTTCCTCCACCTCCAACAGCCCCTTCTTTGTTTATCATCTTCTTGATGTCCCTGTCACAGAGAACAGCCATAAGGTCAAACCGTCCTTGTTTTTTATCGAAGCTGGGGTCACTGACATTGTGAGTTGGAGAAAAACTTTGATTCTCGCGGCAGTCATAGCGTCCTCGGCCGGGGGCTCCGCAGAAGTGTTCCACGACCTAGACGCGTCGCGGAACGAGGCCGTACTCAACACAACCATCGAGCTCGAGTCCGACAGCCCCATAAACCGATGGAGCCTGACCTGGTCTGTGCCCGAAGGATCGGAGGTCGTCCGTGTCAGGGACTCGGCCGGGCCCTCGGACTACGACCGTGTAGGCGATACGCTTGAGATAACCACCAACTCCGGCCCTGCGAGACAAACAGAGACTGTTAGGGTGGTGTCGCGGCTGGGTACCGAAGCAGATGGCATCCACGCAGGCCTGTGGGAGAGAAGGCTATCGCTGCCCGGGCTAGAGGGTGAGAACACATCGGGCGTCGTTGAGGCAGAGAACCTCATATCTTGGAAGACGGGCTACGGCTTCCGCTCCGCCCAGACAGGTAACGGATTCAGCTTTCGCGGCACCGGACCCGTCACCCTGTCTTTCAAGGCAGGAAATGGCAATACTACACGGCACTTCCAGTTCTTTGGCAGAGAGGCCAGAGGGGCCGAGGACGCGTTCGGGGTGGCTGCCGGCACCACAGGATTGAGGCCAAGGTTCGACAGGTTTCCGGTCGCGACGTTACCCGGAGCGAAATACAACAGAACCGTCAACGAGTGGAGCCAGGGGGAGTACGTGAACGGGCGCATCAGAATACGTCAGGGGCTGGAAGAGGATTTCGTTCCGGTGCTCGCCCACGAAGTCGTCCACGGCCTGAACGACAGAAAGCTGACCTGGGACCGTACGCGTTCCACATACTTCGATGAAGGAATGGCCTCGCACATCGAAAACCTTCTGCGGCGCGCCAAACAAAGCGAGTCGAGCGGCGCGCCAGCAGGCGAGCTGTTCGGCGACACGAGCACCTACGACCCCGACACTGAGGATCAGAGGTTCCTCAGGGTTCCTCCCAGGGGAGAGGCGGACAGGCTGTGGGAGTACTACGAGAACAACCTGTCGTTCATGGAGATGTGGAGCGCGCAGGACTCGCGTAACCGCAGGTTTGGATACGCGTACTCCGAGCTCGTTATCAAGAAGCACGTGGCCGACGGAGGAAGTCTCAAGGAGCTGTACGAGAACCTAGACCCCGGGCGCGAAATCACAGATCCTTCAGCTAAGTGGGAGTTCTTCTCAGAGCACGTCGACATGAAGCCGTGCAAGCTCAGCTCGAGGGAGGAGTTCAACGCGTGTCTCAATAGAGTGCGCAGCCACGAATACGGATTTTCTCGGGCGGTTCCCGAACCTGGCGACGGCAGCCTGAAGGTGGAGGAGGTGCAGCTGCCGGACCGCACGGAACAACGAACATACGTCGAGAGAGGCTCGAGAAACACTAATCGGAGCCAAGGTTCTAGTGCGGCGGTCTCAGCTCTGGGAGACCTGTTCAACAGGCTCTTCAGTTGGGTCTGACCAAGCTACTGGATGGCGTCGACGCACACCAGGGCAGTGACCAATGCCTCAGTGGGAACGGACTGGGACTCTATCTCCAAGTCGAATCTGTCCCTGATCGAGATTCTACCGTTCATCTCCGCCACCTTTTCTCCATTGGCATCCATTACATCGTAGCTCCGGGGAATAATGCTGAGAGGTAGGGAGAGAATCGTGCCGATGAGAGGAATGAAATCTATGACGGTTGCGCTTTTCCTTAACAGGGTTCTAGGCTTGGACTGGCTCTTGACCTCAGCCATCAGTTCACCGGAACTCTACGTATTTTCCAGTTCTCAAACAGCATGGTGAACTTCTTGTCTAGGTCGAGGACCTCGGTGCCGTCCGCCAAGGTAACGGTGTAGCTCCCGGCGCGATCCCAGATCTGGTCGGCCTCCACCCGGAACACCTCCTCTCCATTTGGTGTCGTGAACGGTATCTTCTCCCGGAGCTGAAACCACTTGGTCCTCGCCTTCAGAAGTTTCTGCCCGTTGTCGTCTTTGAGAGAGTAGCGTCTGAGGACGAGAGCCTGAACCAGCTGGTAAGAAAGCTCATTGAGCTCAATTCCTGGCACCATACCTGTGTCGGATGATTCTGAGCTATGTGGTTCCTGATTGCGCCGGGTTTCGGTGTGTGTCGGTCGATCTTTGGAGGGTTCTGTGGCCCGTGCAGGCTCCTGAGCACCATCATTTCCTGTGGACTGATTAGTTACGTCGTCCTGTCCGGCGTCTCTGCGGATTTCCTTCAGAGCCCGCCTGATTCTGTGTTCTTCTACGCCATGCTGATCAAGCACCGTCATGAGCTCCTCCACCTCATAACCCTCTTCGAGTCGCTGTTTGATCCAGTCCTCGAGCGTCTGTTGTTCCACAGCACGTGTGGATTCAATCTAGTTTTTGTATCTAGCGTATCCGGTAACGTAGAATCGCCGCCACGCCACCGAGGTTCTCCAGTCTCTGGCCCTCCTCATGGCGGGTCGAGACTATCTCGAAGTCGGTGCTCATCTCCTCGGCCTTGGATGCGATGTCCTCAACCAAGTCGCCGAGATGGGTCAGATCCTCGTCGGACTCGTCTATGTCGGCCCTCTGCTCGAACACATGCCTCTTCTCGCCGGATTCGTCCTCGTAGACAGCGTGAAACAAATCCATTGACTCCGAGACTAGCACTGTGTCGACAGCACCCATGCCCAGCGCCTCCCAGACCTGGCCGGGCCCATACTCCGCCTTCCCAGATTCCTCACGCAGGTTTTCGAGGAACTCCGAGACGAGGTTCTTCTCTCTTATCATCCGTGAGTCCTGTATCATCTCCTCGGACTTCGACACCAGCTCCTCCAGGGCCTCCTCGCCGGAGTAGTTCAGCGACCTTTTACCTAGAACCTTCTCGTCCAGCTCGCTCTGGAGGTAGTCGTTGTCAACAAGTTTGTCCTTCGTGAAGCCAGGCCCACCAACCACAATCCCAAGCAGGTCTCCGTCGCGCGCCTTCTGCAAAAAAGCGTTCTTCGCCTTGTCAGCTATCTCCTTCATGAACTGGTCGTACATGTTCTCGCGGATGCGTGCAAATCTCTGAGCCGATTGACCCCCCGCACGGGTCTTCCCGGGTACCTCCGAGTCGAGAGTGTATGCGGTCTTCACCGTAGATCCTTGGAGGTAACCGACGGCAGCCTCGTTCTTGTCGGCCACGATGAGCCCATAGACGCGGTCGTCCACCACCATCTCGCGCAGCGGCTCCAGCATGAACTCCTTGTCGCACCGGTAATGCCTGCTCTCCACGGGCTCCGGCGGTATGACCTCCCAAAGCTGGATATCGGGTCTTCCCTCGCGCTCGGAGACGTTGCCGCAGAACAGCACCACGCCGTTCTCCGGTGTCTCCATGGACTCCGACACCTTTCTTCCAAGCCGATCCAAGGCTGATTTGACATTCTTGCGGGTGGACTTGGACTTGATGTTCTCTGCCTCGCTCTGCTCCTTCGTGACGAACTCCTTTATCTTCGCCATGTTGTAGCCAGCTGGGATGTACAGGGACACGAGCTCCGTGTTGCGGCCCCGGACACCCTCTAGCTCGTCAAGCAGCTTCTTCAGCTCGTACTTCGACATCTCTCGGTAGACTTTTTCGTCGCTCACAACAGAAGTGATGTGCTTGAGGTTGAAAAGCAGGACGCAGTTACCGGCAGTAACCTTGAATAGAGATGAGGATCCACGCTGTTGATGTGGAACAGAAAGAGAAGATACCGGCGTGGTGCGCCGGGGAAGACTGGTGCCCAGTAACAGGCACAGCAGAACTACTGGCAAACAAGTGGCACCCTGTAATAGTCCACAGACTCCTCGAACATCAAGAGCTCGGCTTCAACAGCCTCAAGGACGAGGTAGACGGCGTGTCATCGAAGGTTCTATCTGAGTCCCTAGACAACCTTCAAAACAGAGGCATCGTTCGAAAGGAGGTCGTTGACAGATCGCCGAAGAGGGTTAAGTACTCGCTTACCGAGCTGGGTTCACGCCTGGAACCAGTTATCGAGGAGATGGGTAAGTGGGGCAGTAACAACCTGCGAAAGCCAGACGAGTACGCCTAGGACGCCTCTAAGATGGATATCACTAGCTGTGTAGTGCAGGTTTCCGTCCTGACCTCTGAGGCTCTCAAGTTGCTCATGTGCGAGACAAAGTGCGTGTTTGCGCGCGGCTTCCGTGGATGATGACACATATGTCCTCCACGTCTGAGTTTAGTACTGTGAGGTGCGCGGGCATCTGGCTGTCTTTCATCGTGATTTCACGTTGAATCAGTAGATTGATAGCTTCCAGGCTGCGCCGTCCCATCCATGCTGTATTGGTTTGGACGGTGTCGTGACTCTTCGTTTGACGTTTGGTCGGGCTCAGCTTAGGGATCTGAAGGCCCTCGCCTGGCACGGCTGAAGAACAGCGAACCAGTCAAGGGGACTTCTACTAGAGTTCTATGTCTGCTTCGTAGTAGAGTTCCTCAGGGTTCTTCCCTATGTTGAAGAGTTCCACTCTGTTGCCATCAGGTATCAGGACTAGATTGAATCTTGAGATAGTTTGGTCAGAGTATTCGCCGCAGTCTCTTTTAGTGACTTCACCGGAATCAAACTTGTAGTAGACGAGCTTTCTCGGGTTGCTAGGGTCTCTGCCCACCACGTACATATCGGCGTTGAGACTGGGTTTCATGCTCCCGATCATCGCAAGTTCCAATCCACCAGGACTACCTACTACCTCTTCTCCACTCATGTTCTGTATCACAAAGTGATCTGCCATTTGGAGGGATACTCCTTCGCGTGACTCCGCTCTCTGTATCGCTTGGGCGACCTTCTCCTGGCTATGCCCTCCTCCTGTTGGTCGATGGCTTCTAGAGCTTTTCGATTGAAGCGATTGCTGCGTCCGGGTCAAGTCTCCTCATATACGAGCCTTGGCACAGGCTGTTCATATACTCCAGGACAACTCCGAACAGGTGAGAACCGCTACTTTCCACGTATGCGTTTATTGGGTATTTGACCCAAGACATTCTGTCAGGTATCTGGAATATCAGGAAACTCAAGGCCACAGACTTCTATTGTTTCTACCCAGCGCACCGAGCAGAACATCTTTGGGACGAACCCCAGCTTTCGTTACAACATAGTCCCTCGGTCGTACACTGCTTCCCCCCTAATCCTTGAGATATCTATAACTTCTGGTGATTCATCGTGGGCTTCTTGTCCATCTGTTCTGAAGAAGTTGACTGGTTTACCTGTGTCAGCTGGGTGCTGGAAACAGCCGGTTCCCTTCTTGATCGTAGACTTCGTTCATTCTTTCCTCATGGACAAGGGCTCTCGCTTCTATACTATGGACTTCTCCTTCGAAACCCTGTTCTAGGCCCTTTCGCCCCCCCTCTATCTACTTCGGTGGCAGGCACATAGATAGTTGTCTGCTCACTGACGGGCGCGTGAGGGGTGTTTACCTCCTGAAGGAAGTCGCCGTTGACCTCGTCATAAGATAGTTCACTGAAAACGTCGTGTTCTCTAAGAGCTTCAGTCTCACCATAGGTTTGTCCGAGCAAGCCCTTGATGAGCTCTCCTGCCTCCGCGTCTCCCCTAACCGCCTCTGCGACAAGATGATCTTCGCCTTCGTAGAACTCAGAAAGATATTCACTATTTCTAGGCGCCTCAAGACTCGAAATTATGCATCGTGAATTCCTCGGGTTGATACCTACACCTAACAAAGACTCTATCGTAGAATCGTCCCTGATGTCGGCGCTGGCCACATCGACCTCGGAAACAGGCAACTCGAGGACCATAGGACTATCTACGGCGCCATAGTCACCGGAAGCAAGCCTATATGTATCGGACTCACTACCCTGTCGACAGGCCTCGGTGAGTTCTGCGTAACGCAGAGCAACAGCGAAAGAAGTCGAGAAGGCTACGTCGCCACATTCACCCGATTCACCAGTAGCAGAAGAGTTCTCACTGCCTGGAACGACGCCCTCGTTGAGAATGTCACCGTAGTTTACAGTATCACTGCCGTGTTTCAGGGTCGGCTCATTCAACTCCCTCATCAAGATATCCTGGTTTTCAAGTGCCTCATCAACCAGCTCGAGGAGACCTTTGTCATTTATGGATTCTCTTCTCTGCTCGAGATTTTCAGAAATAGAACTCACGTGGTGTTATTTGTGAGTGACAAATTAAAGCCTTACGGTTATTTTTTGTTGGCTGCCGTGTAGACATAGCTCAAGACAAGGAGGTCTAGCACAACCAAGCGTCGGCACTCCGGTCTTCCGGAAACTCAGGGAGAGCTTCTACCGCTACTTGGGTCATAGTCCAACGACATAT
>GL982567.1:143063-154211 GCA_000220355.1 Candidatus Nanosalinarum sp. J07AB56 | reverse complement strand
GTGACAAACTCCTTTACCTTCGCCATGTTGTAGCCAGCCGGAATGTACAGGGACACAAGCTCCGTGTTGCGACCCCGGACACCCTCTAGCTTGTCAAGCAGCTTCTTCAGCTCGTACTTCGACATCTCTCGGTAGACTTTTTCGTCGCTCACAACAGAGGTGACGTGCTTGAGGTTGAAAAGCAAGACCCAGTTACCAGCAGTAACCTTGAATAGAGTTGAGAATTCACACTGTTGATGTGGAACAGAGGAGAAGATACCGGCGTGGTGCGCCGGGGAAGACTGGTGCCCAGTAACAGGCACAGCAGAACTACTGGCAAACAAGTGGCACCCTGTAATAATCCACAGACTCCTCGAACATCAAGAGCTCGGCTTCAACAGCCTCAAGGACGAGGTGGACGGCGTGTCATCGAAGGTTCTATCTGAGTCCCTAGACAACCTTCAAAACAGAGGCATCGTCCGAAAGGAGGTCGTTGACAGATCGCCGAAGAGGGTTAAGTACTCGCTTACCGAGCTGGGTTCGCGCCTGGAACCAGTTATCGAGGAGATGGGTAAGTGGGGCAGTAACAACCTGAAAAAGCCAGACAGGTACGCCTAGGGCCCTCTTAGAGCGAACAGAGCACTCCGCAAGACGAGTTCCATCTGAGGACGGAGTTGGTCTGTGACCGATTAACAGGACACGCCGAGATTCCGGATTCCTCGCCGCGCCATGGCAAATACTGGTTCAGCTACTGACTTTCTAAGTGTCTGTCAGCGCAGTCGACATCAGTTTCGCAGCGGTTCGGTGTGCCTACCAAGCTAAAAACTCCGTACACTATTCGTATCCATGAAGGTTGGAGCGCACGTTTCGATAGCCGGTGGAGTTGAGAAAGCCGTCGAAAGACAGAAACAGCTAGGAGGGAGTTGCGGCCAGATATTCGCAGGTAGCCCACAGGGCTGGAAGGTGTCGGGCTTCGATGACGCAGAGTCCAGGGAGTTCGAGGAGGAGAGAAGGGAAGCGAACCAGTCACCGTACGCGATTCACTCAACCTACCTAATCAACCTTGCTACACCCAAGAACGACCTCCTTGAGAAGTCTCTGAACTGTCTTCAGTCCGAGCTAGAGGCGGCCTCCACGCTGGGAATAGAGTATGTCGTGTTCCACCCGGGGGCGCACACCGGTGCGGGCAGGGAGACTGGCGTCGACAACGTGATAGAAGCTGTCGGCAACCTCGACATTCCGGAGGGAGTGATGCTGCTGTTCGAGAACACGGCAGGGAAGGGAACAACGGTCGGGAAAGAGTTTTCGGCGCTGAACCGGATGGTGGACGAAACGGACGCCAACCGGGTAGGCGTGTGCCTCGACACATGCCACATGTACGCCGCTGGATACGACATCACAGAAGACTTCGAAGCAGTAATGAACGGGATAGAGACAGAGCTTGGAGCTGACAACATCCAGTTGCTGCACCTCAACGACTCCAAACACCCGCTTGGATCCGAAAAGGACGAGCACCAGCACATCGGCGAGGGAGAAGTAGGCGAGCAAGGCTTCCGCAACCTGCTTGACTCCAAGCTAGGAGGGGTGCCGAAAGTGCTGGAGACCCCAACAGACGGCAAGGGGTACGCCGACAACATAGAGAAGGTGCAAGAACTGGCAAACCCGTAGACATCTTTTATTTCAGGGCTCTGCCACACAGAGTGTGCACCACCACAAGATCGCTCTGGACGCCGAACTCGGGCTTCTAGTTGCCTCAGCGCTCGGAGTCGGGTATTTCCTCTCTGGCACACCAGCCTCCGGAACCACGTTCGCTGTGTTACTTGCAGGCCTGTTCTTCGTCATCGGTCTCTACACAGACTTCCCGAGCTACAGGTATCTGCACGCCAAGCAGAGGCAGCTAACGGTCGCCGGCCTGAGCTGCATGCTGGTGGTGCCGCTGGTGTCGCTGGGCTTCTGGAGGCTATCCGGACTGGGAGTCTTCCTAGCGCTCGCGGCCGCTGGACCAGCGATAGGGGTCTCTCAGATAACCGTGTCGCGGGCAGGCGGAGACAGAGACCTAGCCGCACGGGCCTCAAGCCTGCTCACTGCGGCCTCCTTGGGGCTGCTGCCGTTCTATCTCTCTCTGGTGGATGCGACAGGCGTCTCGGTGAACCTCGGGCTCTCAGCCACCGGGCTCCTGTGCGGTACGGTTCTGTCGACCTTCGACCTGGGCTACCTCAACGAAATCAGGAGACACTCCTCCAAGACTGTTTTCTGGCTGGTCTCCGTCGTCGGGGTAATGCAGCTTTCCGCAACCTTTGCCTCGCCAGTCAACCTGCCGGTTCTGCTCATCGAGGGCGTGCTGTGGCTGGCGCTGTTCTCGGTGCTCACGTTCGTGACCGGTCTGGGTATGGGTGTGCTGTCCTTGAGGCACGGGCCTGAGCAGCGCGCCCTCGCTGTCCTGTCTAGCCAGAGAAACGTGGAGATAACTCTGCTCGCGTCCACGCTGGTGTCCGGGAAGGCGGTGTTGCTGTCGGTGGTCTACTACCTGATGACATGGGTCGTCGCACTCGGCTCGGTGCGGCTGTTCAGCTCAGATTAAAAAGCTCTCCAGCAGAACCTGTAGTTGAATACTATGAGCGAGATTCATCAGCACCAGAGAGTGGGCGTCTTCGTGGACGTCCAGAACATGTACTACAGCGCAAAAAACCTGTACGACGACAAAGTGGACTTCGAGAAACTGCTGGACGCATCAGTGGTCAACCGCAAGCTGGTTCGCGCCTCCGCCTACGTTGTGAAGGGGGACACCCCCGGCGAGGAGGACTTCTACGAGGCTCTGCGGGGAATAGGCTACGAGGTGAAGGTCAAGGAGCTGAAGGAGTTCGCCGGTGGAGAGAAGAAGGGTGACTGGGACCTCGGTATGACGGTTGATATGATACAACAGGCGAAGAAGCTGGACGTTGTCGTGCTCGTTACCGGGGACGGCGACTTCGCTGCGTGTGTCAGCCATCTCAAGTCACAGGGCTGTCGGGTAGAGGTAATGAGTTTCGGTAAGAGCTCCGCCCGCGAGATAAAGGAGGCTGCCGACAACTTCATGGATATGGACGAAAAGCCCAAGAAATACCTCGTGAACGAATGAAGGCCAAGACACAGAGGCGAGGGAGACATATCGAACGAAGATGCCGTCTCGCTGCAGAAAGACCGCAGCATCCACGAGGTCAGGAACAAGATGGAGGAGAACGGGCTTCGTGCCGTTCCAGTGGTCTCGGATTCGGGCTTTGAGGGAATGGTGTCCTACAGAGAGCTGATTCGTGCTGTCCAGTTCGATCCGGAGAGCACCGGTCTCGAGAACGTGATGCATCAGCCTCCGGAGTTCAGTCCGGACGACACCCTCGTGGACCTTTGCGACCTGAGAATAGAGTCCGGTAGAAAAACCCTAGTCAACACCTCCGGCGGCGAGCTCGTGTCGATCGTCGGAGACACGGAGTTCGCGGACGCGCTAGGGAAGGCCGACGAGCTCGAGGATATCTCAACATCGCGGTTAGTGTCCAACGATGTCGTCAGCGTGTTCAAGAGAGATTCCATCGAGAAGGCTCGCCACGAAATGCTCGACAACAACATATCGCGCCTGCCGGTGCTGGACAGCGACGGAAAACTGAACGGGATACTACGAAGCACCGACATACTCGAATTAATCACCGATGGCGAGCGCCAAGGCCGCGGCGGAAGGACATCACGTCGAGATACCGTGGACGTCAACACGGACTACGACGGCGAGAAACACTACCTTTCCGGGGTGAGCGTGGAAGAACTTATGGAACGCGAGTACCAGACCTTCAACAGTCACGCGTCTGCCTCGCGAGTGCTGGATCACATGAGCTCGGGAGGTTTCTATGAGGCCATCTACGTCGATGGACGGTACCCCGAAGGCATCCTTACGTTAAAGGACCTTATCGAGTCTGCAGCTAATCTGAAGCAGGACAGAACCGTGCTTGTGAACCTCGTGGGTCTGGAAGTTGCCGAGGAGAAAGCCGCTGTCCACGACAAGGTGAAAACCCAGCTCCGCGGCGGACTGGGGAGGAAGCTGGAGAGACCTGAGGAAATCCGTCTCCGGTTCAAGAAGTCCGAGACGGACGGTGTCAAACACCGCTACACGATTGAGGCATCGCTGTTCTCGGAGCACGGACGCACAAACACCGAGGTCGAGGACAGGGACATGCTGGACGCAGTCGACACAGTGCTCGACAACCTGGACAGCCAGATCAGAGAATAGCCTACATGTCCTCTTGGTTGCGGGCTCTCTCCAGTTTTTCAGTATTGGAGACGCCGTAGGTGTCCGCAACACCCTCGAAACCCATCACCGCCCACATGACGAATGTGAAGACAGCGATCAGCAGAAAGTACAATGGTAGGCGCGCCACCGCACTGCCCACGGCGAAAGTCCTGTAGAACGCGTAGTACGAGACGTAGACTATCAGGACGAGTATAGCGAGTCTCAAGCGCCTAGTAAACTCCTTGATTGTATTTTCTCCGAGATCCCGTAGAGTTGTGGACACCATAAGCAGGCAGATTCCGCCAATAACAAGCGTGCCGGAAGTGTTGACGGCGAATATTATCTGTTCTGCATCTACCACGCCAATACTCAACCGCGGCGGTTGAAAAACCTCCTACTTGACGACCTCTACCTCTGACTCGTCGGCGCTTGCGAGAGACTCAGCCTTGCCAACACCGCGCGTCAGCGTGACAGTGCCGTTGCGTCCGACCGTGGCATTCATCAGGTCTTCTCTGCCGACACGGATCGTTATGTCCTCCCCTCCGTGCCGATCGCCGAGAACCAGGGTCACCGTGTCAGCGTCCACCTCCATGTCAAACTCAAGGCTTCTCTCTGTTGAGGACGGAGCATGACCTCCCGAGGATGGGTTCTCTTCTTCCTTCGATTCGACGGTGATAGAAAGGTCGAGCTCCTTCTCCAAGCGATCGATGTTCTCCCCGCCGTTGCCTATGACCTGCGCGACCTCGTGGTCGTCCACCAGAACCTCGACATGATTGTCGCCCAGCCACGATATCACCGGGTTGGACACCTCGCTGCCGAGCATGTACTCCAGTTGTTTCGCCGCTAGTTCGTCCCGGCGGGAGCTTGCTTCGCCGTCGCCAGCCACCGTGTCAAGAGGCACAACGACAGTCTCCTCTCCGTAGGTGTAGATCTCATACTCCGCCGTGTCGTCCTCAAGACCCCTTACCAGCACAACGGGACGAGCGAGGTCTGCCTCGTTCATGCCCTCCGGCACCTTCACGGTTAGTTCGAGCTTGTAAACCTTCGATACCTCTGCGTCCTCGATACCTATCACCGTGTCGCAGACCTGCGGTATCATACCGAGCTCTACCCTTCCAATAAGTCTCTGGACGGCATCGATGGGTTCTGTGGCGTGTACAACACCCATCATTCCGACACCCGCCATCCTCATGTCGCTGAAGACCTCGAAGTCCTCCGTCTTCCGTACCTCGTCGTAGACGGTGTAGTCTGGTCTCACCAGGAGTAGGAAGTCGCCCGTGTTCTCCATCTCCTCGTCGAGCTCCGTGTACTGTGTGATGTCAGGACCGACATCGAGGTCACGGGGTTTCTCCATGGTCTTCATCACGCGGCCCTGGTTCTCGTAGTAGCCCGCCAGCGCCTGTGCAAAGGTCGACTTCCCGTGTCCGGGTGCGCCAGCGATGAGGATGCCCTCCGCCTGCTCGTCCAGTCTGTCGGTCAACTTGTCGGACAGGTCGTAGTCTTCAAGCGTGACGTCTGCTACCGGTCGGACGGCGGTTATCTCGTCTGCCTCGGAGAACGGAGGCCGGGAGACGGCGATCCTGTAGCGACCGAGCTGAACCACCGTCGCGCCCTCATCCTCCATCTCCACCAGGCCATCGTGGCTCGACTCTGCGGCCTCTATCGTTTTCTGTATCAACGCATTCATCTCTCCCGGACTGGTATCGTCGCTCCTGATCTCCTCGTACTCCATCTCGCCGGGCTCTCCACGCTTCGCCTTCGGGACAGTACCCTGCTTCAGGTGAACCGACATCGTGTCCTCGTCGAAGTACTCCTCTAGAGGGTTCGAGAAGTCCTCTTCCTGTTCTATGAGCTCGACCTCGATGCCCTTCGCCTCCGCAACCTTGGCCTGTACACGGTCAGAGGTGTAAAGGGTGGCGTCTCTCTCGCCGGCGATGTCACGTATCATGGCGTCTATGCGCCCGGCGTCCGCTAGTTCGACCTCGTCAACCGTAGGTCTTCTACCGGTGAACTCTAGGTCTATCGCATCCTCCTCGGAGAGCTCTCGTAGGTTCTCAATCTCTTCTATTCCGTTGTATCCCGTGGAGAGGCCGCGGTTTGCCTGGTTCTCAAGCTCGTCTACCGCAAGCTCAGGTATCACGATTTCTGTATCGGCGTCCAGAAAGCCTCCCTTGGCATCCCTGGAGACTGCGCCGTCGATGAGTACTGATGTATCAGGTACGATCTTCATTGTTACACTACACATACGGTTTGGAACGTTCAAATACCAGGTGACACGCGAACCGCGTTGCCGTTCGCAGGTTCCGGAGATGAAAATCTGGAGCAGTAGGTCTCTGCCCGGTGTAGGCTGCGTTCAGCTCGTCTAAGCGCCGGTGTGTGCTGCGGTTTTACTTAGGTGTCACAGTTCGACGCTGGTGAACACAGCAGGGTTTATCAATCCGAACTTTCAGTGGTTAATTGTCGACCTCAAATTGTTGCGGGGAGGGGAGAACTAAACCCACAACATATAGAGGTCGATTATATCACAACAGAATGAAATGCCCCTACTGCGAGAGCGATAACACGAGCGTGGTTGACAGCAGATCAGTCTCAGCACGCGTGAGACGCCGGAGGGAGTGTGAGGGCTGTGGACACCGCTTCACGACCTACGAGGAGGCCGAATCCCTGGATATAGATGTAGACAAGCGGGACGGGAGCCGCGAACCGTTCCGCGTCTCAAAGGTGGAGGACGGAGTGCGCAGAGCCGTCAAGGACACGGCCGTCGACGACGACGAGACAGTACGCGAGGTGGCTTCCGTTGTGAAGGCGAGGGTAGCGGATCGAGATGTCGTATCAACCGACGAGATAGGAGAGATGGTGATGGAGGCATTGAAGGAGCGAGATGAAGTGGCATACCTCAGGTTTGCCTCCGTCTACGAGAAGTTCGACTCCGCGAAAGGGTTCGTGGAGCGCGCGCAAGACCTCGAATAGAGCCCAGAGCAGTAGAACTGGTGACACGGAGGCAGGATTTCCAGATACTTGGCAAACGAGTACAGTGAGACAGAGGAGAGCGAAAAACTCCGTGACCACACAACAGGTACTTCGAGCAGGACACGCGTTCCAAGTGTAATACGTTCAAAAAGTCGGGGCCAAAATCAGAATCGTATGGACGACCCCATCTCGGGCATCGACTTCTCGGACGAGAGCTATGTGCTGAAGCAGAGAGCGGTGCGAAACGCCTACAAGCTGTATGACACGGACGAAAACGAGATACTGAGCTCGAAGCAGAAGCTGCTAAAGGCCAAGGAAGACTTCCCGTTCAAAGACCCGGAGGGAAATGAAGTCTTCCGGGTGAAGGCGGAGAACGTTCTGGACATAGCTGGGGACTACGCCTTAATCGACTCAGAGACCGGAGAAAAATTCGCGGTTCTCAAGAAGAACTTCACGTTGCTGACGCATTCATGGGAGATACAGTCGACCGACAAGGAGACTCTGGCAACGGTCACGAGTCGTGGCAAGGTCTTCGGGCTACTGAGGTCGCTACACGAGCTGATGGAGCTCCTGCCGCACAAGTACACCATAGAGGGCGCGGAAGGAAACCAGATCGGCTCCATAGAGGAGAGGTTCTCGCTCCGGGACAGATACGACATCACGGTAGACAAGGAAGCCGACGGCAGAGAAGCCATAATCGCCGCGGTCGCGGTCATCGACGCCCTGGAGGGGAACTAAGAATTAACACTTGGGGCTCCAGTGCCTCGATATGGAAGGTGTTGAGTCACGACTCAAAGAGGAACTTCTAGAGTCGGATGAGGTCGAAACCGTTCGCTTCCTGCCTCCATACCCGGAGAGAGCTTTCTGGCTCCGGACCGCGGACGCCTTTGAGTCCCTTGAGGGCGAATGCTTCCTAGTTTCCGGGGGTATGAACTTCGGCGGTTTCGGCGAGAGACTTGAAGAGCCGGTTTGAGGACGGAGGACACATAGACCCGGAGAGAGTTCCCCAAGCCGCGTATGACCTGAACGAGTTCCACATTGTGAACGAGGATTTTGAGCTGTCAGCGAGCTTCACCCACGACAGAGAGCTGATTTTCAGGGGCACGAGGGAAAGGATGAATACGACGCTGCAGATCTTGGACGACGTAGAAGGGTTGTTTCGGTACACGCAACCACTGGGACGCAGAGACCACGAACTGGACTCCGGCAAGTACTACAAGGAGCAAGCGGTTGGAGAGATCGTGAAGAGGAAGGCCGAGGACGAGGATGTCTGGATGTCCAAAGACCTCGAGAGACCGGAAGAATTCCGAAGTACCTCGAACAACGCGACGCCTTGATGTCGTTACTGAAAGAGCCAGCCGAGTTATACAACGTTACCACGCACCCGCCCTCGTCACGAGACGCACCGCCGCAGCGGGTCAAGATGTCGTACCCCGGTCAGTGGTACGCAACGCCCGGTGATGTTTCTTGGGCCGTGAGACTGTACTACGACAGGCACCTCAAGGTGTTCGCCGACACGAAGGAAAGACTGGAAGAGCTATCCAACTCCCTCGAGGTCTAGTCCATCCGCCTGACTGAGTCCGTCATCCAGCAGCCTGAATGCTCGCCGGACTCCTGTATCGAGAGGCGGAACTCGTACACCGCGTGCGCCCCGTCCTTTTCGAGCTCCACGACCTGCATCGCTTCCGTCTCGTTCCTCTGCATCTGGCGGTAGTCCGCGCTGTCGTGGTCAAGCATATCGCCGTAGATGTCGTTGTGAACCATCTCCTTGAACCGGGGCAGCGGGCCGGTACTGCGTTTGTTGGCGGGCGAAGCGAACTCGTAGGCGATCTCTATCCCTGCGTCCTCCTGCGGCGTGTCATTCTCCCCTAGTGCCTCCACCTGGAGTTCGACGACCTTCTCTGGTTTGAGCTCCTTTGACGGTTCTCTGTGAGCTATCTCCTCCTTCATACCAGACGATTGGTTTCGAGTGTAATATGTGTTGTCTCTCTAAGCCAGGTGTCTCCAATAACTGGAGCACATGGTGTGTGAGGTATCTCTCTCTTCGGCACATCGCGGGCTACACCTGCTTTTCTTCGGAGTCGGTCGAGACCCTGCCTCCCTGCCACTGGCCCTCATAGGCACGTTCCAGACCTCCATAGGCCTGTTTGAACACTATCTCTGCGATGCGGCTGCCCTGTTCTATGCGGAAGTCTCGGCTCGATACGTTCTTGACGCCGAATATCAGCGGTCCGGAGTACCCTGGGTTGGTGTTGGTGCCTTTGAAGTAGATGCCGCTGCGCTGGAGTGTGGAGCGGGGGTAGACGTCCGGCATCAGGTGTGCCTCAGTTCCGTCTAGCTTGACTGGCTTCGCTGGAACATCGACCTCTTCCATAGTTTCGACCAGGTAGTAGTCACCGGACTCTATATCGAGCCACTCGCCCTCTTCCAGGATCTCTTCGGAGTCGGGCGTATCTCGCCTTTCCGTGCCGAGGAATCCGTCAGAACTGAGCTCGTATGCCGTACCTAGGCGAACCTCAAGTCCGACACCCTCGGGGTTGCGTCTTTCACGCTCAGAGAGGTTTTCAATCAGGCCGTGTTTTTCCCTAAGTTCGAGAACCTTTGCTGCCGTAATTATCATTTATGGGGCGAGTGTGATTTGAACACACAACCTTCCGCTCTCTCCGAGCAGGTGCTCGTCATCGACCCTCTACAGGCCTCGGTCCTCCAACGCAGACCGGAACAATCACGCCTTCCGGTTGGCAGGTCGCTGGAGGCGGACGCTCTCCCAAGTTGAGCTATCACCCCGCACAATAGATAGAGGACATAGGCTTTTTGGGTGTTTCACAGAGCATGTCAGATGAGCTGTAGACCACACTGAATCATAAGGCCGAATAGGGTAGGTCTTGAACAGCATCGAAAGCTCTATCAGAGTCCAGACAGGTAGGAAAGGTGGAGGAGTGAGTAAAGGAGCAAGGCACTAATACTATATTCTGCATGTTCTTTGTGTCCACCGCGGTGGCGGTGAGTAGTGTGTGCTACTCTACTTCAGTTCCCGACCCGAACACCGCTACGTCACATAGTTATATTCCGTGGCTCTTCCTCTAGCTTGCTGAGCCTAGATTCTGCTTTATCTTGGGTCTGTACCTGAGGTGAATATGATGCCGTCTTCGGGGAATTCCTCCTGACTTATCCATCTTCCGTAGCTCCCGCCATTTTCAGGGTCTGCTGCAGGATTTAGCATGGTTCGTACCTTGTCTTCACATAACCCGATCTCTTGTGCCTCTTCTACGAGTGTGTCATAGTCATATCCATCTTCAACTAGCTTCATTATTTCGTCTTGGTCGGACCTAGATATTGTACTGGGTCTGTTTCCCTGCCTCAAGTTAGGTAATCCTTCGTCTCCTACGGCTCTCTCAATAGTCTGGAAACTTGTGCTAGCGGCGAAGTCCTCTCCCATGGGGTTGAGGCATGGGCTCAGATGGTTTTCTCTCGCGTCGAATGGCTTGTTGTTGAGGTTCGGGTCTCCGGACCAGTAGTTATCTGCAGTGAAGTTCCGGTAACGTTGGAATTTCGCCTCTTCGGCGTTCCCATCATGGTGGAACCATGAAGTTGCTGGTTGCGAACCGGCTAGCCAGACAGCATCTAGATATGTAGCGAACAGATCAGTTTCCTTCTCGCTGTAAGCAGTTTTGTGAGTGCTCTTCATACCTCTTATGCTAGGAGCAATCCCGTTTTCGCTCTGTTCTCTGATGTTCCGAATGAACTGCTGCTCATCGTCTCGCTCCCGCCTCCCCACACAAACATCAAGGTTTAGTTCTCGCTTCAACTGATTCCACCCGCCCTGTGGGTGTTCTTCTGATGAAAATCTGCGGGCTACTGTTTCGGCACTCACTAGACCTAGATCATTCCTGTTGTACTCTTTCTGGGTTAGCGGGTTTTCCGGATTATCCCAGATTTCGCTGTTG
>GL982567.1:141026-143043 GCA_000220355.1 Candidatus Nanosalinarum sp. J07AB56 | reverse complement strand
ACTTGGACGACGGATTACCTGTGAGATTTAGAGCAGAGGGCGGAAACAGCATGACCTTCGTAACTGAAGCAAATGAAAGAGATATTGAAATCAACTTTGACGGTAGTCTGGGAGGCGTAATTATAACAAACCCAGACTCCACACCCCAGGAAAAGAGAGGATTCCTGCTAGATAAGGGAGAGGAAAAGAGGCTGTTCAACGATTATTTTCTGAAATACATCGGAGGTAAGGTGTACGAAATCACTGAAGACGAGAATCCTGAGTCGTTCGAATCGAGACGTGTAGAGACCTTCACGGATAGATCCCTCAGTTCCGAAAACTGGCGCTGGAGAATCCAAATCGATGACGAGAGGGAAAGCCAGAACCTACGAGTGATTCAAAACGGCAACATTAAGCAGTACGCTTACAGCGAAGAGTATCAGACCCGATCATTCGAATTAAGCCATGGAGGTAATACAATACTCGAAATTGATGAAGGCAGAGATTGTGATCAAATGTTTGACACGAACGAATTCGGAGGCAAGACTGCCGTTGTGACAAACGATATTTGCGTCGACAAGGGAGCAGCTTTCCTTATTTTGGACAACTCAAAGGCACAGGATTTGGATATAGGCTCCACTGAAACCTACGATTCAGGGAGACTAACTGTCAACAGACTTGAGGGAATAAGAACCGAAAAGTTGGATATATTTTACTTAGGCAATGGCAAGTTTTTCGCAGAGCACAGGGAGAGTCTGCCTAGCAACAAAAGATACCGATTCAGACTGAAAGAAGGATTGTCAAAAACCTTGGATTCCACCAGGTTGGTCCTTGAGTCGAGACAAGAATCTGAAGCCGGAGTTAGGTTGGAAACAGTTAGGAGGCCCGATGCATCGATAGATTTTGGTAAGTCAACATACAAGACTTCGGAGATTATTGAAGCCAATTACCAGGCGACCCAATCAGGCAAGTACAGGGTAGAGATAATTGGCCCAGGTCTGGAGAGAACTCGAACATACAACAACAGGGAGGAGGCAGTCATAGATCTACCAAACCCAGGTCCAGGAGACATCGAAGCAAAGGTGGTGGCTCCCGGAAATACATGGAACCCTCTGGACAACGATAAGGTCATAGATACCTCACAATCGACCATAGAGGAGACTCGAACCGAAGAGGAACAAGACTCTCAAGATAGGGAGAAGAGGGAACCACCCGGGGAGCTATCTTCTGGAGAGAAAACAGGAGCAGGATTCCAATGGAGGAAATACGATCGCGATCCATTGGTGGAACACTGCGAAGTTTTCTATCCTCGAACAGAATTTACCGGAGTTGGCATTGAGAGAAGTTCAATGAGCGGGGAGAGAGCGTATTTCGAGATACGGTGTAATACTCCGAGAGGACATATTCCCTACGGGACGGTGCAAATAGAATTGGATGAGAAACTCGATGTTGCAGGCACGAGTTCTACCCTCCAAGCCAAAACACTGCTGAATGAAGCCGTGAAGCCTTGGTCCTTCAAAGGTATCAACGGAGAGGATTACACCTCAGATGGGGAAGAGGGTCTGAAAGCTGGAATCAAACCTCTAAGACTAGAAGTTAGAGATGATGGCGAGTGGGTTACTGAAGAAATCGTGTTCGCATGTGACAAGTTTTGTCCTAACCGTGAAGCACATGCATCGTACACTGATGCGGCTGTCTCTGAAGACGGCAAAAAATATGCGTTAGGATTTCAAGGCAAGAAAGGGTATAACGAACCGTTCTTGGTCTCGTTACACGAGGGCAATAGAATTATAGATCTTTACAGCTCCGAGACAGGTACTACATACTATTCGGAGATAGCAGTAGGCAATAATGGAGAAATTGGTGCAATTGTGGGTCCAAAGGGGTTCTACAATTTAGATGGAGGTGAGTGGATTCTCGAAGCCAGTGAAGGCGAGGGATATAGTGAAACAATGTACTCTGTTGACATAGCGAACGACCAACCACTTGGGTTGATGGCGGGACAGGGCGGCGAAGGTTACAAATACAATGACGGATG
>GL982567.1:139662-140976 GCA_000220355.1 Candidatus Nanosalinarum sp. J07AB56 | reverse complement strand
CCACCAGTAGACGTACTTCCCAGCCTCTCCCGCCTCATGGACAACGGAATCGGCGAGGGATACACCCGCGAGGATCACGGAGACGTAGCCGACCAGCTCTATGCCCTCTACGCAGAGGGACAGAGCCTCCGCGACCTCGTCTCAATCGTCGGCGAGGACGCACTATCGGAGAAGGACGAGAAAATCCTCGAGTTCACCAACGAGTTCGAGGACAGATTCGTCGACCAAGGAAGCGAGGAAGACCGCACCATCGAGGAATCGCTCGGCCTTTCCTGGGAACTGCTCTCCATTGTGCCGCAGGAAGAGCTCACGAAAATCGACAGGGAGACCATCGAGGAGTACACGGGGGAGGAGGAATGAGCGATCCTACAAGATTCGAAGAGCGCACGGTCAGCGACCTGGAGGAATCAGAGTATCAGACGAGAGAAATCCAGTACAGCTTAGAGGAAGGCGATCCCAACAAGCAAGTACTCGAGAAGTTCTTAGGTGCCGAGAATATCGAGGAACTCGAGGGAAAGCTTGAGGCCTACGCGGCCGGGATGCCTGTCACTGGCGCTTTCGAGTATGAGCTTACAGCGGACGGCTCGACGTACGAAGGCAGGGTAACGCGGGCCGACAATCCAAGTGTGTATGGAACACTGGACGTCGCGTTCCGGGGTCGTTTGTGAGCCAGGACGTCGCACCCACGCGCTCCGAAGAGCTTCGGCTGAAGGAACGCATAGAACTGGCGGAGAACGGTCACAGCATACTGGAGAAGAAGCGCGACGGACTTATACACGAGTTCATGCAGGTTGTGGGAGAGGCCCGCAGCGTGAACAAGGAGCTCGCCGACCAGTTTTCCTCGGCGAAAGAGGCACTGGACGAGGCCAGGGTCTTCGACGGAGAGCAGAAACTGCGCGCCAGCGCCCTCGGCTCCGCCGACAACATCAAGATAGAATCCGACACGAGGAACATTATGGGTGTCGTGGTGCCGGAGATAGAATCGGACGAGATACGAACCAACGTTCTGGACAGGAACTACTCCGTCTCCGGGTCGAGCGGGCACATCGACGCCGCAGCGGACAAGCACGAGAAACTGCTGGAGAAGATAATAGAGGCCGCCGAGATACAGACGAAGGTGCTCAAGTTGCTCGACGAAATAGAGAAGACGAAGCGCCGCGTCAACGCCCTCGAACACAAGACCATACCCGAACTCAACGACTCCCTGTCTTACGTATCCCAGACCCTGATGGAGGAGGAGAGAGAAGAGACATTCCGCATGAAGAAGATCAAGGACATGCAGGACGACCAATAAACTGTAGCAACAGCAGCATG
>GL982567.1:133858-139612 GCA_000220355.1 Candidatus Nanosalinarum sp. J07AB56 | reverse complement strand
AGTACGAGGGTGACTGGGACAAGAACACGGTCTTTATCGCACCTCCCAGGGTGTCGCAAGCAGACTTTGTAGAGGAGCTAGCCGATAGCCATGGGGCCGTAAAAGCAGGGTTTTCGGGCTGGGCTGTGTCCGACAAGTTCAAGTATCGCGGAGGATACAATGTCGTCTTCCCGCTTTCAGACCACTGCGACTTCGATGAACTGGTATCACTGGTTAGGGACGTGAATCCTGACAAAGTGTACACAAACCACGGGTTCGCCGAGGAATTCGCTCGCATTCTGTCAACTGAGCACGGCTTCGACGCCCGCGCACTCAAATCGAACCAGTCCAGCCTATCCGACTTCTAGTAGCTCGAAGTCGTCCACCTGACCGTCCCCATCCATATCGAGTCCTTCGAAGACCACCATGGTGTCGCCGGAGAGGTTTACATCCAGCTGTGGCAAGCTCTCGAAGGCCTCCAGCGACGCGAGCGTGCCTCCATAACCCACGCCCGCTAGCAGGAAGGCGTTCGGCTCGCCGCTACTCGAGGCAACCACACCTACCTTCTTCGATGTGTATGTCTCTTCGGGTGTCTGGAGCGAGTACTTGTATCGGCCCGTGCTGGCGAACTCGAACCCGAATCTGTCCTGCAGGCGCTCCGCCTCCATATTGGTGCGGGGCCCGCCAATCACCAGCCTGTCACCGCCGTAACCGTCAGTATCCTTGACAACCTCCAAACCCTGCGACGAAAAGTGTCTGCCGAGAACGAAACCCGCTCTACCAGCGAGATGTCCATCCCTCGCCTTGACCTGATCCGGGCCGTGCGGCTCCGGCGCACCCACAACAACGGAGAGCTCCAGCTCCGATCCATCCACTGAGTCTCCGAGAAATTCCCTGTAGGAATCCGTTCCCTCCGGTGGTCGGAACTCTTCGTCTTCGTTACCGAGGTCTATGTGGAGGCTGGTTCTGGGTCTGTAGAAAGATGCCATGCCTCCGGAGACATCTCTCTGCTCGACTCGCTCGATGAGGTCCGCGTCCTTGAGCTTCTCGAAGTGGTAGTGCGCAGTCTGTTCATCGAGATTCAGCTCTCTGCCGAGCTCCGAGGCATACCGCGGCTCCTCCGCGAGGCGCTCCATCATCTCTAGCCTGTTCGGATCAGCGAGCGCCTTCAGCTCCGTTTGTGTAAGACTCTCCGAGCCCAGAAGTTTGCCGTCGCTCCAGATCTTCGCCACATACCACCCATTCAAGCCAACACTTTAGTGGTGGCGACTCTTACGCGGCGCTCGACCCCCGTAAGAGGTATACCGGTCGTAGGGAGGCTTTAGCGCCGGTTTATAACCGGAGTCGACCTATAGGTCACTGTTCTATGTGTGGAATAATCGGACACGCCGGCAAGGGAGAGAACATCGTGCCTAAGTGCCTCCAAAAGCTGGAATACAGAGGATACGACTCGGCAGGTATCGCAGCCCTCAACAGCTCCGGTATAGAGGTGTCAAAGGGTGTCGGCACCGTAGACGAAGCCGTGGAGGCACCGCAAGGAAGCGCCGCCATCGGACACACGCGCTGGGCGACACATGGAGGCGTGACGCAGACGAACGCCCACCCACACACAGACCCGGACGGAAGAGTAGCGGTTGTGCACAACGGCATCATCGACAACCACAGCGACCTACGAGAAGAGGTCGGCGAGGGCAGGTTTGAGTCCGAGACGGACACAGAGGTCATACCACACCTGCTCGCGCAACACCTCAAGGAAGGACTGGATCCGAGAGCAGCGGCAGAAGAGGTCACAGACAGACTGGAAGGCAGCTACGCCGCCGTCGCCCTGCTGGAAGGCGGACAGATGGTGGCTTTCAAGCAAGGTGCGCCGCTCGCCGTCGCCCGGAACCAGGACGAGCACTTCTTCTCGTCCGACGTGGTGCCGCTGCTCGAACACGTGAACGAGGCAGCCTTCCTGCAGGACGGAGACATCGCGATCCTCGACTCGGATCTGAGGGTTTTCAACCAAGGCAGAGAGGTGGAAAGAGATAGCCAAGAGATACAGTGGGAGGGCGGGTCTGCGACGCGCGGCGACTTCGACCACTTCACACGCAAAGAGATAGGTGAGCAACCCGAAACCATCAAGCGAGCCACCTTCCAAGACGAAGAATCACTGACAGAGGCCGCAGGTATGCTCGAGAAGGCTCGCACCGTGTGGATAACTGGATGCGGGACGTCTAGCTACGCCGCGGATCACATGCGCGACTACCTCGCACCGGAGGTCGACGCCCGCAGCATCCAAAGCCACGAACTGGAGTACAGAACGGACGAAGTAGGCGACGACGACGCAGTGGTGGCTGTGTCCCAGAGCGGGGAGACCAAGGACCTGCTCGCAGCCCTCGAAGGCATAGAGGCGCCGGTTCTGTCCTTCCTCAACGTCGCGCAGTCCAGTCTCGAACGCCGCAGCGACCACACCATCCACATCAACGCCGGACCAGAGGTAGGCGTTGCATCGACAAAGGCGTACACGGCCCAGTTGACGGCCATGAAAACCGTCGCCGCCGAGCTCAAGGACCAGGAGCAGGTTCTGGAGTCGCTACGCAGCACCGCCGAGAAGGCCGAGAGGCTAGTGAAAGCATCGGAATCCCTCGCAGAGAAGCTACATGGCGCACTCAAGGGCGAGGACGCCTACTTTGTGGGCAGATACCAGCGCTTCCACTCCGCGAAGGAGGCCAGTCTCAAGCTCAAGGAGCTCTCATACATACACAGCGAGGCCTTCCCAGCTGGGGAGTTCAAGCACGGCACCCTCGCCCTCGTGGAGGAAGGCACGCCGGTGGTCGGGTTCGTGGACGAGGAGACCGCGGACGAGACGCTCTCCAACCTGGAGGAGGCAAGCAGCCGCGGAGCAGAGATAATAGGGGTCGGACCCAAGGACCGCGATGTCTACGACCTGCACGTACCGATACCGGAGGATCCCAACCGGGAGATGCTGGAGGTCATACCGTTCCAGATGCTTGCGCTCAAGACGGCCCTAGACAGAGGAAACGACCCCGACCGGCCTCGCAACCTCGCCAAGTCCGTGACCGTCAAATAAAACCATCAGAGCCCCTATTCAAAGGTGCGGAGGTAGCCAAGTGGTCAAAGGCGCAGGACTTAGGATCCTGTCCCGTAGGGGTTCGCAAGTTCGAATCTTGTCCTCCGCATGCAATGAGATTCAAAGCAACAGTCAGGTCGGGCAGAGAGGAGGCACAAGAATACCTCGAGATAGACGGATACCAGGACGGGATAGAAGATCTACTTGGCTTCAGGCCGTTTCCCGGGACCCTAAACCTGGAGGTCGACAAGGACATCTACAGGGAGCTGAAGGAGGGATCAGTTCAGAGGCTCGAGTCGTTCGAGGCAGAGGGAGAACAGTACCCCGGTGGCTTCCTGTATCCGATATCCGTCGAGGGGGAGGAGGCGGCTGTGCTCGAGCCGGACGTTACCGACCACCCACCGGAGGTGCTCGAGGTCGTGGCAGAGGACAAATTGCGGGACAAGATAAAAGCTCAAGACGGCGACACTGTAGTATGCAAGACAAGAAAGTTGGTCTAGCCGACACAATGTTCGCCAGGTACGACATGGCTTCTATAGCGGAACAGGAGCTGGAAGACACCGGTGTAGAGATCGAGAGATACACGGTTCCAGGTTTCAAAGACCTACCGGTAGCGTCGAAAAAACTGATACAAGAGCACGGCTGTGACACGGTGATCGCGATGGGCATGGCAGGATCCGCCGATGTGGACAAGACCTGTGCACACGAGGCCTCGCAGGGGCTGATACAGGCAGAGCTCGACACCAACACGCACATAATCGAGGTGTTCGTCTACGAGAACGAGGCCAAAGACCCGGAAGGCCTAGAAGAAATCTTCCAAGACCGTGTCCGGGAGCACGCCAAAAACGCGTTGAAGCTCCTAAGGGCAAGACCGAGCTAACGGTCAACGCCGGCAAGGGCAAAAGGCAGGGACACGGCGACGCCGGACCGATAGACGAAGAATGAACATAGCGGTAGTGAGGGCGGAGTTCAATCAGCAGTACACCGACGAAATGCTGGAAGCAGCGCAGAACAAGATCGAGGAGGCCGAGGCAGAGCTGCGCGAGACCGTGGAGGTTCCAGGTGTACACGAGATACCGCTGGCAGCCGCAAGACTGCTCCGCAGAGAGGACATAGACGGCGTAGTAGCACTCGGAGCCGTGATAGAGGGCGCAACCGACCACGACCAAGTCATAGCACAGAACGTCTCTAAGCAACTAATAGAGCTATCCTGCGAGGAAGAGAAACCCGTGGGCTACGGGGTGATAGGGCCCGGGGTGTCGTGGGCGCAGGTCGAGCAACGAACCGAGCAGTACGCGGAGGAGGCGGTCGAAGCCGTGGTAGATATGTCGTAGTCTGAGGCAAGATTTCTCACTCCCCCACTAATCATATTCATCTTTAGATGTCTCACCACTTTCAGGTTTCAGCATAGAGTAATCAGGGACTAAGTCCTCGTACGTAACTGAGTGATCGAGGCCGTTTACCATATCTAGATTCTTCTTGAGCTTGATATCTTCTTCGTCAAGCATCTGACCGAGACACTCGTAAACGCGTCATCAACAATATGCAGGCCTAGACTGTCCTCGCTCTCATACAAAGCTATGAACCGCATGAGAGCGTATTCGTGAAGTTCTTCCTGCTTATCGAGAGGTTCCGTGGGTGGTCTCGGCGGCGGCTGGGCGTCTGCCATCTGCTTCAGTTTTTCTGAGTTGTGGTATCCCTGAACCGCGTGCTCCAAGAGTTGGGAAGCAGCTCTCAAATGGCCGGGTTCTAGGCTTTCGCCGGGGAGTATCGGTATCATCGATGTCGACCGAAGAGTCCATATGCCAATGTGCAAGTCTCCTGATGTTGTCATATTTCACCTCTTCAAGAGCTACATCATCGAAGAACTCTTTTACCATAATAATTGATGCTCCAAGCCTATTCAGCTAACGGCGTCGCTTTCCCAGCCCTCTGTAACGATTTCCTCTTCTCCAACGCCATGTTCTTCCAGTAGTTCCTGTGTCTGTACGACGGCTGCGGGCACACCGCAGATGTAGAACGTCTTGTCTTCAAGGGAGTCCAGAACATCTGGAACGTGCTCCTGAATATACCCTTCCTTTCCGTGCCAGGACTCGTCTGTCAGGCTGTGAACGACGGTCAGGTCGTCGTGCTCGGCTTCGAGCTGCGCGAGCTCCTGCCTGAACATGAGGTCGTCCGCAGTCTTCTCTCCGTGGAAGTAGTACGCGTCTCCCTCGCCGTTCTGGAGGTAGTCCCTCAGCATCACATACATCGGTGTTGCACCGGTTCCAGTAGAGATGAACACGGCATCGTCCTCGTAACCCTTTATGTGGAGACTGCCTGATGGCTCGTCGAACTCCGCTGTATCGCCCTCCTCCATTTCGTGTATGTGCGGCGTCAGCTCTCCGTCAGGGTATTCCTTGATGGCGAGGCAGAACCTGTCCGTGCCGTCTCTTGTTATCATCGTGTATGGGCGCGCCACGTCCTCACCGTCAACATCTAGATGCAGCACCGTGTGTTGACCTGGAATGAACTCCCACTCCTCGTCGTCGAGCTCGAACTCGAGCTGTTTCACCGTGTTTGTGGTCTGTTTCACCATATCGAGCTTGGCCTGCGTCATACCAGGATACAGGGTGGTCGATGTTCTTATAGGTGGCTACTGGAGGTCGGAGAGGGCGTTGGCCGATCTCAGCTTATCCATCGATGCATACCAAGCGCCGCGC
>GL982567.1:132309-133808 GCA_000220355.1 Candidatus Nanosalinarum sp. J07AB56 | reverse complement strand
GTAAACTGCTGTGGCCTGACATTATTGTCGAGAGAGGTGTTACCGAGCTGGGTGTTGTCGAAGTCCTCGAACTCTAGCAGCTCCTTGAGAGGGTTGAACGCGTTGGCCTCTATGGCTGCGAACTCTCGCGCAACAGAGGTCTTGTCCATGTTGAAGAAGCGGGCCATCAATGCTTCCTCGCGGGTGTCGTAGTCGCCGCTCGCGTCCACTCTGTCGGCACGCAGCTCCTCCGGGCGGACGTTGAGCTCTATCAGGTCCATGATAACCCTGGCGTTGTAGATGTCCTCGCTGTAGTTACCCGCAATCTCGAAAGCTATGGTGCAGGTGTCGTCCCCGCGGCAGAACCCGTTCTCCACCAGACGGTACAGGTAGCGGTACACCATCTTTTCGCCGCGGCGAATCTCGCCGTGCATGTGTCCCTGTCTTACCTCAAAGCCTGGACGCGTGAGGTGGTACGTCTCCAAAATGGACTTCAACGGTGCGTCCTCATCTATGTCGAGATCCGGGTTGGAGGCCAGCCTCTCTTCGTTCTCGATCATCAGCTCCATCTCTTGCTCCGGGTCAACCCCGAAGGACGCGGTATGTTCCATGTCTATGGTGAACTTGAGCGGAGGTTCGAATCCCTGGCTCCTAGCTTCGATGTTAACAGCGTGACAGGCAACGGCGATGTCCTTTGGTCTCCAGAGAAGGTAGTACTGACCCGGACCAGCGCTGTTGACCATTGACTCGATGTTGACCCGGACATCGTGAATATCCAGCCACTCCATCCATTTGACATCCATTTCGTTGCCGCCGGTTCGCAGAGTGGACTCTGTCTCCGCCCTGTACTGGTCCTCTCTCTCCGGTTTGAAGTATGCCTCTATCTGGGTGAAGTGACCCCACATGTATCCCGCTCCAGAGGCAGCGCCAACGTCCTGCCGGAACTCAGCATCGGACTTCAGCCTGTCGATATATCTACCCGGCTCATCGCTGATCGAGGGGTAGTCCTTGTCAGCTCTCCCGGACACCAAGCTCTCCCAGATGAACTCCCCGACATCCCATCCCTCGTGGACCTTTCTCTTCTCCTTCCGTGTCTCCAAGCAACTCTTCATCGTCTCTCTCGTCGCTTTCCGTGGAAGCAGAAGCCAGCCACGCAGGTATCAAATAGTAGATAACACCTGACTGAGACTGGAACATATTGTACGCTCTCTGTATGTTTTCTACGATATTGAGATAGCTCGGCCTACCTTCTATTTCATCGATGTAGTCCTCGCCGGAGTAGTAACTCTCGTCTCCGGAAAACGCCCTTCTAGCCAGATCATGGGGCGTCTGGCCGTCACGCCTATCAATTTCCTTTCCAGCAGCCCTCTTAGTTAACTCGCTTCGGAGCGACTGTTGATCTATGTCCTCAGCTCTCTGTATTGCTGCTTTCTTTGCTTCCACAGTCAATCCCAATTCCTCGGACTCCGTGTCCTCAATCCCTGACTTCTTACCCTTCCATAGGTCCCGGAATACCTCGT
>GL982567.1:116930-132259 GCA_000220355.1 Candidatus Nanosalinarum sp. J07AB56 | reverse complement strand
GTGCCCGGTACTCCCCGAACACACCTCCTCGTAGGTCGGATCCTCAACGTGTCCACCGGCGTAACCCGATGTCACCTGCTCCACTCCCTCCACCTCCTTGAAAGCAGCCTCTGTGCACCAGAAGCATCCTCCTCCAAAGTATGCATTCTCAGTCATGACTCCTTTTCCTCGCGAAAATGTTCAGGAAATCGAACTCTTGGTCGGTTTCATTCACCACCACGTTTTCAACCGCGACTCCTTTTTCTTCCAACATCTTAGTAGCTTCCTCCTTGGAAATTAGGTGTTGCGTTATCTCAGAGCCATATTTTTCTCTTCTAAAGCTTCCTTCCCCCCGTTTAAGACCAACATAGAGTGTTCCGCCAGTCTTCAGAACTCTCGATAGTTCACCTATCACCTCCTCCATTTTCGCGGGCTCGAAGAAGATCAGTACGGTGTTGCACCAGACGCCTTCGAAGCTCTCGTCCTCGAAGTCCATGTCGCTGACGTCCATAACTCTGAAATCCGCATCCACCCTTTCTCTGGCCTCTTGGATCATCTCCGACGACAAGTCAATTCCAACTGGATTCAAACCTTTCTGATCCATGTATTTTACGTCAGCGCCGGGGCCGCATCCGGCATCCAGTACCTTGGCTTGGTTTCCGAGCTTATCGGCAAACCTGTCTAGAAGCTCTAGGTATGCATCGGCAGTTCGCTGGATACTGTGATTCTCGGCGAATTCCTGTGCACCTCTGGAGTAGAATTTGGCGGCTTCTTTAGTCATTTCGGTGCTCCAGTCCGGGGTTCTTTGTGGTCGGTTCTACCTCTTTCTCTACCTTGGTTTCGAGATCCTGGGATAGAGTACGTGTGTATCTTCGGTAGAGTATTCTGTCGGTGCTTTTCTTGGTGAATATGCTCGTGACGTCTACTACGAATCCTTCATCCTCGTCTTCTCGGCTTCTGGAATGCTTGACTTCTATCTGGAGTTTGTCGTTCTAGATTGATACGTCGGTCGTTCTGGGTTCCGGTACGAGTCGTTCGTAGAGTTCTTCGATCCTGTGGAGTTCTTTTTCGATGGCTTGGAACTGATTCATTATTCTTCTGCTTCGAAATTCAGAGTTATGCCGTTTATGGAGTACCTTTTGGCTGTGTTCCGAGCCGTCCTTGAGTAGGTGGCCAGGGCGGGTGCCACACTCGTTACAGACCACCTCAGCGTGCCCGCCGGCACAACCCGATGTCACCTGCTCTACTCCCCCCACGTTAAACGCGGCCTCGGTACGCCCTTCTCCGAAGTACGCGCGTCTATTCATACCTCTCACCATGGATTTGGAACGCCTTCTGAACGCTCCCACCTATCGAACCGTAGAATTCCATCTCACCAGTCGAGCCCTGACTCAGCCATTGGTACTCATCGTGCTCCGCGCTCAGGGTTACCTGGCCATCTACCTGTTTGGCTAGGAAATCTACGCCTACGATATTGGTGTCTGAATCCTTTTCGAAGAACCATGTGTCGAATGGCTCAAGGATCTTCACTTCGAGGCTGGTTTCCTCGTTCACTTCTCTCTCAACCGAGTTGGACGGAGACTCGCCGGCGTCAAGCTGGCCTCCTGGCACCTCCCAATAGTGTTGTCCGTGGTTCTCTTCATCGCTTCGTCTGACAACCAACAGCCGTGATTCCTCATCGAACACGTACGCCTTGCTGCCGAATTCCGTCGCACAGGCGCTATTCATTCTGCTCAAACTCCAGCGCAATGCCGTTGATACAGTAGCGCTTGCCCGTGGGTTCGGGGCCGTCGTCGAAGACGTGGCCGAGGTGGGCGCCACACTCGGTACAGACCACCTCAGTCCTTATCCTACCCATGCTGTGATCCTTCTGCTTGTCGACGTTCTCGCTCTCCGCGTCCCAGAAGCTGGGCCATCCCGTGCCGGAGTCGTACTTCGTGTCGGAGTCAAAGAGCTCGGTGCCGCACTTCTTACACTTGAAAGTGCCTTCTCTGTCCTCCTTCAGCAGGTCTGAGGAGAACCTGGGTTCTGTGCCGCACTGCTCGATAACCCTGGTTTCGTCCTTCGTGAGATCCGTCTCTTGTTCCATGTTTGTGAATGGGTGCGCATGGTCTTTAGCTTGTTGGGTCGCGGCGGAACCGGAGGCACTCCCAGACACCTCTGCGTTCCGCGACAGCCCTCGACTCCAAAGCCTCGTACCGCCCGCGATGCGAGAACTGCGAGGGATAGACCCGGGCGAGTCCTTCCTCCACCAGCTGGCGGTTGACGGAGGTGTTACCCGCGTAGAGATAGGCCAGCAGCCTGCCGTAGTCACCTCTCCTATCGGCAGCAGGATCGGTGGACACCGAGGTGTTTTGGCTGTCGACCAAGGACTTGACGCGCCGGGTGGCTGCCTTGCCCTTCCGTCCCAGGCACCGCCGCGCCGCCTGCGTCCGCGGGAGGTCGAACTCGCGTGGTGTGTTCTCCGCATGGGTTTCAGGCGTGTCGATGCCGATGAGCCGAACCGTCTCATTCCCTCTCTCAGTGCTTATCTCCACGGTATCGCCGTCCACCACCCTGATGTTCTGGGTGGCGCGAGACTCAGGGTTGCCGGTCGAGGCGCAACCGCTCAGGGTCAGAACCGCCGCCAGCACAAACAGATTTACAGTGCGCACGGTGGAGCAGACGACATCGAGGTTCTAAAACCGTGCGCGTCCCGGGTTTGGCGTGCAAAGAGAAGTCTCGCTGGAGGACGACAGAGAGGTAGTGATCGTTGGTACGTCGCACGTCTCCGGCGGAAGCGTGGAAGAGGTGGAGGAGACGCTTGATGCCGAGAACCCTGACCTGGTATCCGTTGAGCTCGATGCGGAACGGCTTGAGGCCCTCCGCGGCGGAGCCTGGGAAGACATGGACGTGGCGGAGGCTATGAAGTCCGGCAAAGGGCCGATGCTGGCATTCCAGCTCCTGGCGCAGATATACCAGAGAAGACTGGGCGACTCGGAGCCCGGAAGCGAGATGCTCGCCGCCGTCGACCACGCAGAGGAGACAGAGACAGACCTGTTACTGGCAGACAGGCCTCTGTCCGAGACAGTAGCCGAGTTGAAAGGTCTCAGCCTCAAGGAGAAACTTAGAGGAGTCAGGCTTCTGCTCTCCTCAAGCGACGAGGAGGTGGACGTCGAGAACGCCGAGAGACTGATTGAGGAGCTCGATGCGGCGCCGGGCGTCCGCAGGGTCTTGATAGACGACAGAAACCAGGAGATGGCGCGGAGGTTGCTTGGCTCGGACTTCGATAGGGCTGTTGCGGTCGTAGGCGCTGGACACGTCAACGGACTGGTTGACGAGCTAGAGGACCCCTCTGACCAACGAAACACATCTGGCCGGGGTCTGGATATTCCGTGGTTGAAGGCCGTCAAGTACGGGTTTCCTGTTCTGGTGACAGCCAGCCTTGCCTACTCCGTCCTGTTTCTCGAGACCGAGACACTGTTCAGAGCGGGCGGGGCGTGGATAGCGCTCAACGGGCTGTCGGCGCTCGCTGGATCAATCGCGGCCCGAGCCCACTGGGAGACACATGTCGTGACGGCGCTGATCGCCCCGCTCACATCGATCGACCCTGCGGTGGGAACCGGCATGGTGTCCTCCTACGTCGAGGCGACGCGCCACCCTCCTACAGTAGAGGAGATGGAGGAACTCACGAAAATCGACAGCTACAGGGAGCTCTGGTCGAACCAGTTCGGAAGAATCATCCTCGCTTTCGTGCTGGTAACCATCGGAAGCGGGCTAGCCACCGTGATCGGGTCGGCTTACGTTGCCTCTGTCATAGGACTATAAGTTTTCCAGCCGCATCCGGTCGATATGTCGGAGAAAGTCGGGAGGCACAAGGGCGCGGTAGAAACACTGATGCACGAACAGAAAGAGCTTTCGCGCCTGCTCCAGATAGTTCAGGGACAGCTGGAACGACACATGAACGCGTTGGAGGACGCCGGGGTAGATACTGAGGAGTTCGTTGAAAACCTGCAAGAGAAACGAGAGCGGAACGGAACCGGACAGTCGAACGCGAACGAGCAGAGGTCCGAAAATAGAAACCAGCAAGGGAAGGAGGGACGCAGGGAGCGCGAGGAGAGTAGCCAAAGCACCAGACAGTCTGGGGACGATGGAGAGGGGTCATCCGGCGAGGACGTAGACGACTTTCTGGAGGGAGAGGACGACAGCGAGAACGACGACTTCGCCCCGTACTGATCAGTCCATCATGTATTCGTCTTCCCACTCACGGATCCGTCTCCTCCACTCGGAGTCCTCTGGTTCGGCATCCGGAACCCTCAACGTATATGGCTGGCTTCTCAACCGCAGACCCACAACCAGGCCAGCCAGCATGCCGGACAGGTGGGCCTCGTAGGCCACGTTCGCGGAACCCGTCAAACCCGCGAAGTTGATGAACAGATAGCCCAGGAGAACCGCCCACATCGGCATCGGAACGCCGAACACCATACCTATCTTTCCAGGTCTGTACGCCGCCAACGCAGCAAGGACGCCGGCCGCACCACCTGATGCACCGATTATGAACGACTCCGGAAAGAACAGGAACGCAGACAGATTCCCGGCCACGCCGCACAGAAGGAAGGTCGCGAAGAACGCCTTCTCGGAGGATAGCAGCTCATACATCGATCCAAACAAGCCAAGGAAGAACGCGTTGTTCGCAAGATGCTCAAGGTCGCTGTGGCCAAACATGGATGCGAGGAACTTCCAAGCCGGTGACTCCGCGGCGTTGAACGCGGGGTCGAAACCCGTTAGCACCTGGAGAGAGTAAACTCCAGCTAGAACAGCGCACAGCGACACAGCCGCAAACCTGAAACCGCTCTCATCTCCCATCCTGGTTCACCAGTCCATACTAGTCATGTAATGCGACGTGACTAGCGTCAGCGGGCCGGCTTTCAGTTCGCTTCAGAGGAGTTACGGCGACGGGTACGCCGTCTGTGTGTTCTTCGCATTTCACGGAACTGTAGATGCTCGGAGCTATAAAAGAAAAGACAGCTCTTTAGGTAGTGGTGATTGACCTCGCTGCAACTGAGAGGAACGTCCGGCTGGCGTTCGGCATACTCTTCGTACTGGCTGTCACAGGTTTCCTGTGGTGGGACCGCAACAAGGTTCAGCGCAGCTTCATAGTTTTCTTCAGGCGGACGGAGCGAGGCCTCGTCTTCATCGACCGGCTTGTGTCGAAGGCGCCCCGGCTCTGGAAGGGTTGGGGATGGGGCTCCGTTGTAGTAGGGATGCTCTCGATGCCGGTGTCTCTAGCCACCATGGGGTTCGCGCTCTTCCAGCTGACGCAGGGCAACCCATCCGGTGGACCCAGCCTTATCCTGCCCGGACTCGTGTCACAGAACCAGTTCAACCCTGGTGTATCTTTCATAGTTCTGGAGTACTGGGTGGCATCGATTGCGGTCGTGATGGTGGTGCACGAGCTGAGCCACGCCGTCGTCGCGAGAGCGGAGGACTTCGAGCTGAACTCCGTGGGCTGGGTGGTCTTCGGTGTCATACCGGGTGCCTTCGTGGAGCCCAAAGGAGAGAACATGCTCCCGGGAGAGGAATCCGACGAGGACTCCGGCAAGATGTGGAGCGGGGGCTCGTGGCTCGGAAGACTCAAGGTCGTGTCCGCAGGCTCCTTCTCAAACTACGTGTTCGGCGCGCTGTTCCTCCTGGCCTCGATAGGAGTAGGGGCGGCCGTCACTTCCCCCGTACAGACCGGCTACATAGGGGTGCAGTTCACCGGGCTCGAGAACGGCTCTGTGAGCTACTCAGCACAACAGGACTTCCCGACATACGAGTCCGGAATGAGGAACGGAACCCTGTACGAACTGAATGGCACCGACCTCAGGAACGTCAGCTCGCAGCAGGAACTCTCAAACAAGGTCAGGAACTTCACCTCGCGGCTCGACCCAGAGGAGACGGTGTCGGTGTTGACCTCCGAGGGAAGCTTCACGCTGGAGGCAGACTCAAGAGAGGTCGACAGGCTCAAGCCGTCGCTCGAGCAGTACGGCGGAACGATCAACTGGTTTGCCTCCGGGCTCGAAACAATAGCGCTTCTGAACATACTGATAGGTCTGTTCAACATGCTGCCAATAAAGCCCCTGGACGGCGGCTTGGCGGCCGAAACCCTCATCAGCAGGTACGCCGGCGAACGGTTCGTGCCCGCCCTGAACAAGGCCTCGACGGCGGGCTGGGGACTGCTTCTGGTCTCGCTCGCCGCCTCCCTGATATAATGCCGACCGTAGAGCTCGTCGACAGAGAAAGGGCCTTAGAAGTCGATGAGGGGGAGACAGTCCTCGACGCCCTGCTCGACAACGGCATCGACTGGATGCACGCCTGCGGGGGTTTCTGCAACTGCACCACCTGCGCTGTCGAGGTCGAGGACGGCTGGGATAACCTGTCCGACATGGAGGACAGCGAGCGCAACACGCTGAAGCGCTTCCAGGGGGACGAGGCCCTGGACGGTTCCTTCCGGCTCTCCTGCCAGGCAGTAGTCCAGGGAGACATCCAGATCTCAGAACCAGGCTGGTACTGAGATGGAGTTCGTTGAACACCTTGGTGTGTCAACGGTGCCTGCGGGCCTGTGCGCCGCTGCCTATCCTGAACAGGCGTTACCTGTAGCTGCCTCCGCACTGGTTGCCGGCACGCTGATCGACCTTGACCATATACCGCTATCCCGGTTGAGGCACGGAGACTGGAGCATGCTGAGGACGCTTGTAACCGGTCTTCCTACATCGCTGTGGAATCACGGGGCGGTTGCGAAGGGAGGGTTCGATGCGCACTGGAGGCTGATGTCGCACACCGCCGTCGCCGTCCTCATACTGACCCCAAACGTTTTCGTGAGAGGCTCGCTGCCGGCTGCGGCCGGACTGTCTCTACCAATCCATCTACTGGCGGATCTCTACGCAGACCACCTGAGATGAGGTACTGAGTCTGCGGCAGCGAAGATGGCGGACGCTCCCGTGCGAGAGCTGCGGGTTTCTGTGCGACTACAGCGTGGTGGTCTCAATAGGATTATTTAAAGAGCGAGCGGATTATTCGACACACAAACATGACAGAACACGAAGAGGTGCTCGAAGGAACGGTCGACGAGGCCAAGGATTCAATACGGAATCTCGACGACCCAGACTACGAGAGCCTACTGGAGGCCGAGAAAGAGGACAAAAACAGGAAAACCCTCGTGTCTTGGCTGGAATCACGGGCATACGAGGAGTCACATGAAGAGGGAACCGAGGAAGAAGCCGAACAGGAAAACTCCGGTGACGAGGGCGAGCAGGGAGAGCCGGAGCAGGTCGACGAGGCAGTAGAAGAAGTCGAGAGACAGACCGCGGGAGGCCTAGGAGGAGGCTTCTCATCCGGCCAGATCGCACTCGGCGGGCTCCTGGTCGGCCTGATAATCGGGCTTGCCAGCGGCACCCTCGTTGGGGACACCGGCATGTCGGCAGAGCCAGGTGCCTCGACCAGCCAGATACAGGAAGATGTGAGATCCCTGGTCTCACAGGGACAGACACAGGATGTCTCCATCGCTAGCGTAGAGAGGAGAAACGAGATGTTCTTCGTGAACGTGAGCGGTACCGTGACGCAGAACGGGACCTCACAGGAGATTAACCGTGCCTTCTACGTGTCGCAGGACGGCGAACTTCTCTTCCCACAGATCAGCAGCCCGTTCTTCCGCAGCCCTATCAACATAGCGGACTCGCTCGCTACGGCACGGAATCAGACGGGAGCCGGACAGTAAAACCGGCTACCCCACATTTCCTTCCATTTTCCCTATTCGACACTCCATTTCCCCGCTCAACATCCGAACTGCTTCCGTTTGATGAACCGGACTTGACTCACGTTCGCGTGTACGGGCACACGACGGCAGCGTGGAATGGAAGAACCCCCCTTCTTCTAATAGGTCGGCCCCGTATTCAACAACGTAATGAACGCAGAGCTTCCAGAGCTTCCATATCAGTACAACGCACTTGAAAACTCGATCTCCGAGCAGGTAATGGAGTGGCACCACGACACGCACCACGCCGGGTACGTGGACGGTGTCAACTCGGCCGAAGAAGGACTGAGCGAGCAGCGCGAGGCAGGTGATTTCTCTGACACCGCATCCCTTCTGACCTCTTTCACACATAACTACGCCGGCCACGTGCTCCACACGCTGTTCTGGAACAACATGTCTCCAGACGGCGGCGGAGAGGCGTCCGGAGAGCTCCGGGACAAGATTGAGGAGGACTTCGGCAGCTACGAGAACTGGAGGCAGGAGTTCGAGCAAGCAGCGAAGTCAGCCTCTGGCTGGGCCCTACTGGTGTACATACCAAGAGAGGACGAACTCCACAACGTGCCAGTCGACGACCACGACGAGGGCGCGGTCTGGGGAGCGCACCCTGTGCTCTCGCTCGACGTCTGGGAACACAGCTACTACCACGACTACGGGCCGGCGCGTGGAGACTTCATCGACAACTTCTTCGAGGTCGTGGACTGGAGCCACTGCGAACAGGTGTTCGACAGAGTCTCCGGCTAGCCGAAACATGAAGCGCTCCGCCCTCTCGGAGTCAGGCGCATATCAAGATCTCCGGGAGCTGGAAACGAGCCCAGCGAACCCGCAGACCTCCTCGCCCCTGTGGCAGGACGGACGGCTGGGCGGAGACGCGCTAGTGGACGCGTGGCAGACGGCCTGGAAGACTGAGGTGGACTCAGTCCCAGCCACGCCGCGTAACTTTACGCCATTCCTATCGACATACGCAAAGTCGTATCTGAGAGACGAAAAGTCGTCCACAATCAGGCGGATGCTTGTCAACGACTTCTTTCAGGGTCTCAGAATCCAAGAGGTGCGCGGACACCTACCGGACTCGCTGAAACAGCTTCTCGCCGAACTCGAGAAGGACTACGAGAGGAACAGGCACACGCACCAACACATCAAGCACGGGGTAGACCAACACCTTTGAACTCCGGTACTGGGTAACTAAGAGACAGAAACTCCCTCCTGATTTAAAACGGCTGAAAGCGCATCCAACGATGTCAAAACCATGCAAACAGAGCAGGAGGTGACAATACAGTGTCAGAACTACCACTAGCGCCGTTCAAAAGGATAATCAAGCAGGAGGGAGCTACGAGAGTCTCGGAAGAAGCAGCAGAGACCCTCAGAGACGAGATAGAGCAACATGCTCGGCAGAGAGCCGTTGAATCCCGCAAGTACGCGGAGCACGCAGACAGGAAGACGGTTCAGGCCGAGGACGTGGAAGCCTCAAGTTGAGGCTGCAGAACACGTTTCTCCTGTTCCCCGGCATCGGGGAGAAGACCGAGACAAAGCTCTGGAAGAAGGGTGTCAACACCTGGGACGGCCTCACATCGGAACTGTCCGGAAAACGACTCTCCAAGGCCGAGAAAATCCTGCCCAAAGCCCGAAAGAACCTGGAGGTAGGGAACACACACTTCTTCGACAGCCAGTTACCCGGAAGCGAAAACTGGAGGCTGTACCGGGATTTCGACGACACAACATGCTTCTTCGATATCGAAACAACCGGTCTGTCGCCGGAGAACAGCGTCGTCACGACAGTCAGCTTCCACCAGGGAGGCGAGACCACCACGCTGGTACGCGACAGAGACCTGACCAAGGAGAACATCCAGAACCAGGTTTTCGACTCGATCTGCTGGTGACGTTTAATGGCAAGCGCTTCGACGTGCCGTTCCTCGAGCAGAGGTTCGACATGGACATTGACACCCCTCACCTCGACCTAATGTACCCGTGCAGAAGCCTCGACCTGACCGGGGGCCTCAAGAAAATAGAGAAAGAGCTCGGCGTGACAAGGGAGCTCGAGGACCTCGACGGCAGAGAGGCAATCAGGCTCTGGAAACAGTACCAGCGCGGCGACCAACAGGCGCTGGAAAAACTCGTCAAGTACAACCGGTACGACGCCGTGAACCTCAGAGAGATCACAGAAGACATACACGACAGGCTCGACAGGAAGCGGTACCGAAAACACATCTCCACGGATGCCTGACGTCCAAGAACTCATCTCGCGGCTCGGCAAGGAATGTTCAGTCGAGAGATCAGAAGAAGGATGGCACAACACCACACACTTCTGCAGCTGCCAAGACAAGGAGTTCGTCGTCCGCGAACCCAAGAACCAGGACAGCGACCTCAGAAACGAACACAGAACCCTCCAGTTCCTCCAAGACAAGGATTTCGCGCCGAACACCATCGCCTTCGAGAACGGTCTCCACGCCATGGAGAAGGTCGGAGACAGGGAACTAGGCGTAGACGAGATGACCGAGAACCAGCTCCGGAAGTGGGGTACCATGATCGCCGACATACACTCGGAGGAGTTCAGCGAGTACAGGAACAGTTATCCCGAAGCGGAGATGCTGTCGCTGGAGAACTGGTGGCAGCAGAAGGCAGGCGGCTGGATAGAAGAGATAGACGGCACTCCACCAGAGGCTACTAGAAGAGTTCACGAGCGTTGCAGACATGCTCTCTGGACTCGAGTCCGACAGGACGGGGCTCATACACGCAGATATCACCTCAAGCACCAGGATATCCGAGACCGGAGAGCTGTACATAATCGACTGGGAGTTCGCGAGGTTCACCCCGAGACCAGAGATGTGGATGGCATAGCCACTAGCGCACGGAAAACTGAGCGCCGAAGAGTTCACACCCGCAATACAGGCCTACGCCAACAGATCCGGCCTGGCAGAACCGGCACTCCAGAGATCCATAGAGGCTGGAGAAAGGATGCTCTCGGTGTTCGCCGCCATCTCGCTGGCGAGAAGGTACGGAGCCGAAGACTCGAGAATCGAAAAGTACCTAGGCGAAGATTTTTAAACCACCCGGCGCAACATTGCTGTGCAAGAATGGACTTGACCCCACTCAGTTCGGTGCACGTGCTGGCAAGTTTTGACAGGGTCAAGTATTTCCAAGAAATACCTTCTACACAATCACCCAAGACTGACCTGGGATGAAGCCCCTGCACAGGGGCCGACCGGGAAGACTCAACGCGGTGAACCAAACTGAACCGGATTCCTGCCGTCTCTGCGACACAGCGAAAACGGTTCTGCCGGGCGGCCGCATGCCTGCCAAGTGTGCGGCTCCCGCCGGAAACTATACAGACCGAGGCGGACGATAACACAACCCAACGAACAACCAGAGGAGAGTGAACAACACAATGGACGCAAACGCGCGGGTCTTCGAGGTAGAGCTCATGGCCCAGGAAGAGGAGCGACGCCAGACACGGATAGAGCTCCGCGACACAACAGAAGTACGAGCAGTTTCGGCGCTCTGAGGACACGAGCACTAGCTGCGGGAGGATAGGTCCTGTCTCCCGCACACCATATTCTATTCCTGCCTAGCGGACGACTCGTACGCAGCCCAGCCGTTCGCCATGGAATCAAGTATCGAGGTAAATGACTTCGCCGGTCTCACTATCTTCTCCCTCCCCTTGTCGCTGTCACCCTGACCCCTGAACTCCTTGTAGTCGTACTTGATAACACCGAGACGCCGTAGCTTCGGCAGTATATTGTTCTTGAGGTTGCTGAGACCCTTCTCATGACCCCACTCGTCGAACCTGTTGAGCTTCCGCGACCCGATCTCCCCCTCGTCTTTCAGCTCCCGCAGAAACGTCTTCGCGTACTCATTACGCTTCGGACTCTGTTCATGCGGGAAGAACAGATCAACCAACAGCTCCCAGTTCCAAGCCCTCTCAGATCGCCGGAACTTCTGCTGATCCTCAGGAATCGCCACCGAATGCTTGGTAACGATCGTGGGGTTGGAACGGGTGTCCTCATCCAAGGTTGACTCTCCCATACACCACAGACACGCCTTCGGAGTTTAACCCATTTGCGCACCGCGACCCAGAACCCATGTCTCGATAAAAAACATTCTCAGCAATAGCAAACTGTGACTCAGTTCGATAAGAACCAACTTGAGACGGCGCTCCTGTATTTCCAGGCGAGAACAGAGAAGCTTGAGGACGAGATCCTCAAGGCTCGAGCCGACCTAGACAACATGAGGAAGCGCAAAGAGGAAGAGAAGAAGGAGACTCGAAGAAAAGGCAAGCACGAGATCGCCGAAAGCCTGCTTGACGTGGTGGACGGGTTTGAGCGCGCACTCGACGCCCTCGACGACGACGCGGCCTCAGGTGTAGAGATGTTGAACCAGCAGCTGCACGACACCCTTGAGAAACACGGAATCGAACGCATCGAGGCAGAGGGCGAGGCGGACTCCCGTCTTCACCGCGTAGTAGAAGAGAGGAGTCACCCTGAGCCGTCCGGCCACATAGTCAGGGAGGAGAGACCTGGTTTCAAGTCAGGGGACAGGGTCATACGCGAAGCAGAAGTGGTCGTCTCCAAGGGGTCAGAGGACACCACGGATTAAAAGGATTCAACGCCTTTTCTGGAACTGTTATGGGAAGAACAATCGGAATCGATCTCGGAACAACGCGGAGCGCAGCGGCGTACATCGACGCCGGCGAACCAGAAATCATAGAGAACGCTGAGGGAGACAGGATAACGCCCTCGATAGTTGCCTTTGACGGCGACGAACGTCTTGTGGGCAGGCCCGCAAAGAACCAGATGCTGACCAACCAAGAGAACACGGTCAGGTCTATCAAGCGCCACATGGGTGACGACCACGAGGTCGAACTCGAGGGCGATGAGTACACGCCGCAGGAGATATCCTCGATGATACTCCAGAAGCTGAAGTCAGACGCCGAGGACAAGACCGGCGACGAGGTGGAGTCAGCTGTCATCACGGTGCCCGCACACTTCGACGACACCCAGCGCCAGGCCACCAAGGACGCCGGGGAGATTGCCGGTCTGGAGGTGGAACGAATTCTTAACGAGCCGACCGCCGCCGCCCTAGCATACGGACTGGACGACGACCGCGAGAAGACCGTTCTGGTGTACGACTTCGGCGGGGGAACCTTCGATGTCACGGTGCTGGAGATCGGGGACGACATCTACGAGGTGCAGTCAACCGAGGGAGACAACGACCTCGGGGGCGACGACTTCGACCAAGAGATAGTAGACCACATGCTCGAGGAGTTCGAAGAGGAGAACGGCGTAGACCTGTCCAGCAACGAAGAGGCGATGCAGAGAATCCGCGAGAAGGCCGAGGAGTCCAAGAAAGAGCTCTCCAGCCGAGAGAAGACCCAGATAAGAATCCCGTTCATACACCAAGAGGACGGAGAGACATACAATCTGGAGCAGGAGATAACACGCTCCAAGTTCGAGGAACTCGTAGAGAACCTGATCGAGCGCACCACCGAGCCCACTGAGAAGGCTATCGATGACGCAGGCCTCGACAGGTCGGAGATCGACGAAGCCATCCTCGTCGGTGGAACAACGAGAGTCCCCGCGGTCCGGGAACACGTCCAGGCCATAACAGGCATGGAGCCCGACAAGTCCGTGTCACCGGACGAAGCCGTCGCCCTCGGCGCAGCGGTACAGGCCGGGAGCATAACAGGAGAGATGGACGACATCCTCCTGCTCGACGTCGCACCCCTGTCGCTCGGAGTGGAGGTCAAGGGCGGACTGACAGAAACCCTGATAGAGGAGAACACAACGATACCAGCAGAGGAGTCCAAGACGTTCACGACGGCGCAGAACAACCAGTCAATGGTGACCGTGAACGTGGTTCAAGGGGAGCGTGAGATGGCGAGCGACAACAAGTCACTCGGACGCTTCAACCTGGAGGGCATCCCGCCGGCGCCAGCGGGACAGCCACAGATCGAGGTAACCTTCGAGATAGACGCCGACGGCATCCTGCAGGTCTCCGCAGAGGAACAACAGAGCGGAGAGGAGGCCTCCATCACCATCGACGACGCCTCACGCCTCGACGACGAGGAAATCGAGCGCATGAAGGAGGAGGCCGAGGAGCACGCCGAGGAAGACGAGAAGCGCGCCGAGTTCGTCAAGCTCCAGAACCGCGCCGACCAGGTCGTTAGACAGGCAGAAGATCAGATAGACGAGCACGAAGAAGAGGTCGACGACACGGTAATAGCCGACATCGAAGAGGCCATCGCAGACCTGGAAGAGGTCCGCGAGGAGGCAGAGCTAGACGACAAGGACGAACTAGAAGACGCAGTCGAGGACCTCGAGGAGGAGATGCAGGAGATCGGCAAGGAAATCTACGGTGACCAAGCCGGGCCCGGCGGCATCGACCCCTCCAACATGGATCCCGAAGACATCCAGCAGGCCGCACAGAACATGAACATGGGTGACATGGGAGACGACGACGTCGTGGATGCCGACTACGAGGAGGTCGACACCGACGACGAGAAAGACGAGTAATCTAGAAAGTTGCGCCGCTACCGGGCGATTGAAGATCGTCCATGCACTGGGAAAGATTTCGTCTAAGCCTCACGATAGTCGTCCAAATCGAGGGCTGCAGCAGAGATACACTGAACGGGCTGGCAGATCCGACAACAGGTGCGCCAGGACGTAATCCGTAGGAAGTTTTTTGAGTCGCCGAGGTTAGCATATTGGTGTGAAGCTGAAATCTCTGGTTCTCGGAGCAGCGGTTCTGCTGGTGGCTGCATCGGGATCGGCTCAGTACGGCGGACTGAGCCAAGACACAGTCGATCAGGCTGCCAACTCCACCATCTCCGGAGAGGCAGCGAACGGAGACGACGAGGCACCAGGTTCGGTCGCCCGGACAGTGACCTCGAGGCTGGATGTGGGTACACAGACGGAAGTAGTCGTCGATGGACAGGAACATACATTTGAGGCTGTCTTCGTCGATGAGAACGAGGAGTCTGCTGTGGTTAGGGTGGATGGCGATACGGAGAGCGTGGAAATAGGTGATGTAGTCGAAGTTTCGGACACCGAATTTGAAATTTCGTCCCTTGAAAGGGAAGGACCAAGAGCCGGCACCATAGGTGTCAGGGCATCGGTCGAAGAGGGGGAAATCGAGTTTGGAGAGAGGGCGCCGATAGATCGGGATACAGGTGCCAGCGGTACGGATGGAAACCCCTCTGAGTCCACAGCCAGAGAAGAGGGCGGCAGCGCAGGAGAAGCACGCGACACACCCACCGCACGGCAACCGAGGGATCCGGATGAACTAGACGGGAACGAACGTATCTCCAGCGTGAACAGGAGTCTAATTGACCTAGCGACTGTGGTAGAAAGACAGCAAGACAGAATCGACTCACTCGAAGACAGAATTGAACAGCTCGAGGCCGAGAACACCGGCGAACAGGGGTCTTCAGGGACGGAATCCGCCGCAGACGATGCCGACAATCCTGACCAAGAAGCCCGCGCAAACTCAGGCGGCGGCAATGAAGAGGAAGGGCTTCTATCCTCGATCACAGGACTGGTGAACTGACATCAGCGGAACGGGTAGCTTCAGCACAGAGTCAGAC
>GL982567.1:115640-116910 GCA_000220355.1 Candidatus Nanosalinarum sp. J07AB56 | reverse complement strand
TCTACAGGATGATAGAAGGGTTCTTCATAGCCGTCGAGTATGTGGAGAAAGGACAGCACGTGGCGCACCTACTAGAGGGAGCGCGGTCAGGGCGGCTGGCAGCCCTCGCACCGACCAGCCAGCTCACCCGCTCGGAAAGGCTCGCACGCTTTGTTAGGGCAATCTCGAGGTCACCACGACTGGCCAAGGCATCCGACTTCTACGAGTCTCCTGACGGCCACAGTCTATTCTCATCACCGGGATAGGAACAGCAAACACCCATCTACACTTCAAGTATACAGCAGATTAGGACACGGATCGGCACCCGTATCCCCATCACGGCGCAAAGAGCCAACGGACGTCTCATACCGGGGGAACACCGCAGCCGACTCCACAGCCTCGTGCCTCGAACCGCGAGGATCAAGTTCAATATATTTACTCTACAGCATAAGACCGTGTGGCCGAACACAGAACAACAACACGACATAACGGTTGAACCAGACAGCATTGAGGAGTACTGGGAGAGACTATTCGACACCTACGATCTCGAGCTTGAGACAGGACGCGTGTACGGAGGCGACAGAATCGATGGACTGGACTCAATCAAAGACGAGCAACAAGGCAGTGATTCAGAAGTCAGCGTTTTCGTCCTAGCGCGGTCAGCGTTTGGTGAGGTCTACACAGACCTTCAGATAAAGGAGCATGACGGAGAATTACAGCACTTGGTTAAGCACAAATTAAACGGTGAGAACAGTATGTATTCGAAGATCCTAGAAGGCGGTATTAGTATGGCTGAGGGTTCGGACAACAGCTTAGGAAGCCGTGTATATAGGGATGCCGGCGAGGCAATAGTAGGAGTACGGGAACAGTACGACACCCTGGTATCGGCACTAGGCTTCTAAATCCTTCCAAACTTTGCTACTCATTATGAGTAGAAGACTGGTGTCATCTGTCGTAAAGGGTTTGATAGGAGGAGGCGTTGCGGTGACTATCACTCTCTTGTTCCACATTTTTGTAATCCCAGCCGGAGGACTGGCTTGGGCTCTGGTGGCTGTGAGCATCGGGTCATTTTTCTCGGGATTTTTCGCTGAGTATTCTGGCAAGATAGTTGGCGAGACAGAGGAAAGTGACACGACACAAAACTACATCGCTCTGGCATTTGCGCTGTCTGCTCTTGGAATCACGGATGTATTGAATAACAGTGTAAGCTCTGGCCTATTAATCTTGGGGGGTTTGCTCTTTGGGATAGCTGCCTACAGGGAATCAGGAGGAGACATTTCAGAATACTTCG
>GL982567.1:112805-115620 GCA_000220355.1 Candidatus Nanosalinarum sp. J07AB56 | reverse complement strand
GTAGTGCAATAGGTTCGACGGCGGCCGATTAGCTTAGCAGCACAAGACCGCAAACACGGCCACAAGTCAGATACCAAATCTCAGTTTTTAGAGTTTAAGAACGCGAGTCCACACCTATGTCGCCCACCGTAAAATAAGATAGCGTGGAGGAGTTCGAAAGAAAGGTGAGAGAAGCGATAGACTCAAGCACAGATGCCTTCAATATCTTGCAGTACAGCCAACAGGACATAGAGGACGCCACGGAGAACGTCACCGGTGTGTTAGAGGGGCAGAACCACGACCTCACCTACGACCGCATCGATCACTGGGTGTATACAGCCGACCGCAGAAACCATGATCTACCGTATAGTCTACATCTCGACGCGGTTGAACATATCAATTGACTACGTATCGAAGACGGGTTGGAAGAACCACAACCTCCCCAGATGTGCAATCTAGCCGCACAGCACCAGGTCTTGGCAGCAGAGGCAGCCGTTGAGTGACTCTCCGGTTTTACCCAGCCAATGACGGCCGCGCACTACTGCGACTCGACGTGCGGATTCCGTGAACGGCGAACCAAGTCCGATGACCAGCTCGGCACACACGTCACAATCAATAAGTTCACAAGTCTCTGATTCTAGATTCTGGTGACTCGAGGGTCGAGACCTAATCATAGATATTATGCCTTGGTAGGGAATGCTGCGCTGTAAGGCAACTAGGTTCAGACTCTCAATCGGGTAACGGAGATACAGCGCGGTCTCGAGTCGGCAATTTTCTCTAAATCATACTTGACAAGCGCCTGGCTCATCGGCTGTCAAGGAATTTTTTCCTGGCGCGGGCTTCGCTGACGGTCATACCCACAAACCCAGAAGTGTTGGGGTAGTACGGACCTCTCAGCGAGCCTAGGTCTACGGGGAAGAAGACAGATGTCTGGTACTCTCCCGGATTCTGGCTTTTCGGAACCGGAACCGGAGCAGACACGGTATCAGTACTCCCATCCACTCGGGTGCGGTTCGGAGGCAGCACGACCGAACCTAGCTCAGGATAGCCACCGCCTAGCGCAGCTATACCAACCGCGGTCTCGCTGGTGACGCGGCTCTCGTTGTATGTGAGGTTAATCTCTGCGGAGCCACGGGACGTAATTATGTCGACTTTGCGGGATCGCCCGGCCACATGTTCGAGTATCACAGCATTATCGTTCGGCTTGTCGGAGGTTCCGAACCCGGCAACGCTTTTCTTCAGAAGGCGACCAGTCGACGGCACCCAGCCATAGCTAGTATCACTGAGATCCGAGAAATTTCCTGTGACAGAAACAACCACACCTAGCTCCTCGCTCGACTCGTTTACAGTGATAACAGACGAGACCCTGTTTAGTCGCCTAACTGCTTCGGACGCCCAGTCCGGCTCGAGGACATCGGTAGTTCCTAGGCCGGAGTATGACCGGCGGGCCCGTGTGTTGGGGAGCGACCACCCAGTCTCGGCAGACACATTAGACTCAACTACTAGACTGAGGGCCTTACGAAAAGGTCTACAGACGCCGACTCTATGGGAGATGCGTTCTTATTCAGCCACTCATTTCTGTCTGGCCTCTCCGACGAAATGTGCTCTGGCTCAATACCAGAGGCAGAGTAGTGGAACACCGTCCGGCCGTTTCTCCTCACCGGCGAACGAGACAGGTTGGCAGCTTCAATCAGATCCAGGACCGGTCCGAGCTTGCTTGCGTTCTTGTAGCTGTCTACACGGTCGTAGTTTGTCTCGTTCTCTGTCTCAGACTTTTCAACCCCAGACGAGTTGTTGTAATAGTAGTGGACATCGTCAAGTTCACCAGCAAAAGTGTACTCCTTCCTCAGCTGGTTGCCATCTGAGGAGAACTTGATCTTGAAGGTCGATACAACTGATGGTCGATTGAAAAACAATCCGTAGATACCGAGCGGTCCACCAGAGTATCGTCTCCTGACTGTTCTGGATCCGTTCTCGAAGTTGTCGAGAGCTGAGACGTGGTTGCTCATCACCTGCTCGGAGGTCGGCTGGGTGTATGGCGGCTCAGCGTCCGTTGGTAAGGTTTGCGTGGTATTGTTGCGGGTATCGGTGTACTGCTGCGCGACAATGAAGCCAGCCACAGACAGGACTGCTACGGCAAACACCAGTCTGTCTCTCCTCACACCCGCAACATGTGGACAGTCAACATATGAGTTCTTGCGCCCGCAGGCGTTCTGATCCACGTAACTGAGCTAGAAGGAATGAAGGGAGCAGGCAGGTTAGACGTAAGCACATTCTCGCCGGGTGCCATAGGTGGAACTCCTGTCCGCCATGCCGTCTAATGCACCCAGTCGCGGGCGCGGCACCCCGTGTATGTCGCAGATGCACAGGATGACGACATCGTGTGCTCTGAATACGTCGATGATAGGATCTTCGGGAGAATGGAACCAAAGTATCCCAGACCCCCCACACTCAGTAAGAGGCGCGGTCACAGATAGAGCAGGTCATCAAAGAGATTCTGAAGAAGGGGCGTGTGTGGTGCCGACCAAAGCGTCGTCTCGTGGTAGCACACGCGATGTGTACAAGGACACGTAAATCCAATCATGAGGAAGGTCGTTGATCTTTCTCTATTTTCCAGCAGGGTTATCATACTCGTATGTATAGCTGTGTTCAGGGTTTTCGCTCTCCAAAGCTCCCATATACCAAAACTGGTCTGGTTCTCTAACAGCTTTGTGGGAAGTCTAATCGCTTCTTTGTGATACCTTTTGTGCTTGTGAACCGGAATGCAGTGTGTTCCATGTTCGCTACGTTCAGTATCTCAAGACCATCAACATCGTATAGTACCGCAAATGTGTAC
>GL982567.1:111597-112785 GCA_000220355.1 Candidatus Nanosalinarum sp. J07AB56 | reverse complement strand
CCGGGGTAGAGCCCGACCGAGGGCGCCCTTTCTATTTCACCCATATTGGCAAATAGATTATCGTTGCCTCTGTCTTCCAAGGCTTCATACTCTACAAGAGATGCTCCAGGAGCTTCGTTGGCCACTTCTAGTATCGTTTCAACGACCTCCCTGCTTTCAGTATCCTTGATGAGCGTCTCTATCTCATCGAGCATCTCCCCACGGTCTGTATGCGACCTGTCGGGTTTAATGTCATCGAGGTCCAGATCGTAGTTGAAAATTGCATTCTCCTCTTGAACCTTAATGCCCTTAACAAACATATTTCGGTCTGTTAGTCCGACCACGGCACGCGAAACCCTGTCTTCGCCGGGATGCAAATCTACTATTCTAGAATTATATCCGGCATCAACGCCTGAACCTGTAATATCCTCGCCAGTCATTTCATCGGTTCCTGAGCTCGACGAATTTCGTCTTTTGGAATCAAGTACTTCTAAGTCAGGATTAAGGGGCAGAACCTTTTGAGGGATATTTCTGATTTCTTGTCCTAGCTCTTCGGTGACAGAGTGGAAGATTGTTTTTGACCCCTCGATCTCAGGTCTGTCCTCCACTTCGAAGTACAATCTTTCAATTTCGTCACCATCAACATGCTCTGTTTGAGTGAATGGACTTGCTGCCCAGTCTCTGGAGCGATATTCGAGGTCTATTCCTTCTCTCATTGATGCTGCAGCTACCATTTTTGTTCCTTCACCAAACTGTCCGACGCTCTGAGCATCTGCTGCTTTGGTCGAGTACAGTACTCCTAGATGGCTAGAATCGAAACCGCACCCATCATCCTCAAATATAGCTCTTTCGATCGGTTCGTCCTCGTCGGCTTCTAGTATGTTCTGCCACTCTCCTCCCTGTTCAACCCTGACATTTGCCTCAGAAGCGCCGCTATCTCTCGGTAGATGGTTCGAAATACTGTCCAGAACGACTCTTTCGTTTGCCCACTTATCCTTTCTGTAATCTGTGGTAAGTGAGGGGTTCAATCTGGCGTTCGGTCATGACATTATTAATCTGACCCTAGTGTTATAAACGAGTTGTCAGTAGAAGCTGACAACACCACTAGTTGCTATTCTACATCATTGACTGCAAGAATTTCTTACCTACATCAGAGATTTTCATGGCGCTGTGATTTCATCTTCTTCTCGCCTTCTCCGATTATGACTG
>GL982567.1:102377-111577 GCA_000220355.1 Candidatus Nanosalinarum sp. J07AB56 | reverse complement strand
CAAATCCACGCTACGGGAAACGGCATAGTCCAAGAGCCAGCACCCGCACGTCCACGGCATGAATCTGACAACGCGGGTTTCACATCAGGGCCTCGCTGCGTCCACGTTCACCAGTCGTATTGGGCGATGAGGGCAGGAATTCAATATATTTGTTCTACAGCACAACACTATGTGGCCGAACACTAGCGGTCAACAAGAAGACGGTACGGCTGGCGACCCGTATGATGTGGTGCATGAGGTGGAAAGCCTTGATGGGTACTTAGAAAGGCTATACGGCACCTTTGGCTTCGAGGTTAATCTAAAAGGCGTGGTCGATAAGAGTGGAGTCGATAAGAGTGTGGCCGATGACTGGAGCTCTATCAGGTCGGGCTGGAAAGCGATAGTTCAGATCCCTACTTCCTTGTCGAGGCGCAATCGGCATTCGGTGATATCCACACAGAGTTCATGCCGTGTGAGTCGGGGGAAGGAAGCAGCGAGGAGACGCAGTACTCAGCTAGGCACCAGTTGAACGGCAGAAACGGTTTGTGTTCGCGCATCCTGGAGCACGGTATCAATACAGCCGGAAGCGCGGACAATAGTCTTGGAAGCCGGTTATATACGGTAGCCGGCGAGGCAATAGTAGGAGCACGGGAACGATACAACGACCTAGACCGTACACTGAATCCGATGGCAACCGATTAACTTAGCAGCACCGAGGCTGGAAATACGGCTGCAGTCCGGGCGCCGAATCCTGGTTTTTAGAAATTAAGGACGCGTATCTGTTTCTGTGTCGCCCACCATAAAGTACGATGCCGTGGAGGAGTTCGAAAGGAAGTTAGAGGAGGCGATAGACGCGAGCACGGAATACTTCAATATCCTGCAGTATGGCGAACAGGACATGGAGGATGCCGCAGAGAACGTCACCGATGTGTTGGAGAGCAGGGACCATGACCTCACGTACGAACATATTGATGAATGGGTGTGCAGAGCCGACCGCAGGAACTATGACCTACCGACCGCTCTACAACACGACGCCATTGATTATGTTGGTTGACTACGTATCGGAGACGGACTGGAATAACCGGAGCTTCCAAGACCCGCAGCGAAATCCAGCCGGGCATTAACACGAACCCGGGTCTTAACCAGTTCTCTACTCCTGTTCAAAACGAACACCTAGAGCATCCTGTCCCAATCTCAGGTATTTAGTTTAGAACCGCGTAAATCGAGGTATAAGATATGGTGGTAGACGAAGACACCAACGTACCGGAGGCACAGGGCAGGTTACTTGGGATGCCGTACGAGCTCCGAAAACCGACTATTAAACGGCTCAAGGCTCGATTCTGGAATCCCGAGGACGAGCGGGTGCTAACTCCAATGGCGTTCGGCTGGGGGTACGCAGTCAACCTTCGCATAGCTTGCTCGAAGGTCGCCGCACTTCTACGCCAGTAGATTCGGACACTTAGGCGATGCACTCCGAGATCTGAGTGTGATTGTCGGGTATAATCTGCGAGACCGCAGACCTCTCGAGCTACTGTTCGGTCTCACGTCTGTGAGATAGAGTGGATTTGTTTGGCACCCGTCTGTTGTTGAACCATCATCTAATGCTATCATAAAGTAGTCTCTGGCACCGCCAGGACAAGTAAAGTTTATATGACTTCAGGTAAAGTTCACTTTACATGAGGTCGTTGTCTGATTATGGTGTAATGCCTTTCAAGGCGTCGCTAGTCTATCTCATGCTGATTCAGGGTTTTGGATTTCTACTTGGTTTTGAGTATTCAGCATTCCAGCTCTTCGGTTTATCGTCAGCAGTTGTTGCACTGTTCAATGTGATGACCTATTTCGATTACTTCGGGCCTTGTGGAATGGTAGATGAGCGTGAGATGCAGCAAATCACCGACTCGGCTGTCTACGGAATCTTCACATCAATGTTCTTAGCTTCAATGAATCTAGGCTTGGGCGCAGGTTTTTCGACCTATGAATTGACCAGGTATAGTTTTGCAGTCTTTATGGCAGCTCTTGTCCTAAAACAAGCATACCAGAGGTATGGGATCAGTCCTCTATGAGCTTACCTGAATGGTTTTCGTGGAGACAAAACTCCGTCATCATTACAAGTGCTCTAGGCGGGATATTCGCCGCTGAAAAATTCTTTTTGGATCAATCAGTTTCAGCTCAAGGCACAGGGCTCGGTTACCTGCTGACCCTTGCTACCGGGACATTCATCGGAGTAACTGTTGGATCCTATATCCACTATGAGAGGTTCGGGGAAGTCAGGTTTGACGAACTTTACAGGGAGATAGCCGGCAAATCCATGATCCACGGATTCATAGCGTATACCGCTCTAGTAGGTGTTCAAGGCCTAGGATCTCTATCGTTCGGCTCAGTGGAAGTCTTTCTAGCGGCAACGTCTGTAATGGTGGTTTCGCTGATAGTTCAAGCTTTAGCCTACATCGGTTCGCTGAGAGGTCTTCTTGAGTGAGACGAGAGCTCGTATCCCCGCGAATGAGCGCACTTTGGTTCACCTATATCGCGTTGTTCCTGTTTTCACTGTTGCCGAACTGGGAGATCTACCTGAGCACCGTGGAAATCATCGGAATATCGACAGGTCTTACCGTTCTCCTGAACGTCAGGAACCTATACCGCGATGGAAACCTGTTCGACGAGAGGAGGAAGAGGTTGAGCACGAATGGAATGGCATGGGGGTTTGTAGTCCTTTCTCTAGCCTTGGTGCCTGCCGGAACAGCAGAAAGTGAGATAACCAAAGAAATGGTTCGTGAGACTGCCTCGCTAGGTCTATGGACATGGCTAATATACTTCTCACTGGGAGACCTTCACCAAAGGTACGGAGATGATTCACCTTGAGCAACGTTCCTGACAAATTCAAGTGGGGTTACATAATTTTGACACCCAGCTTAATGATAGGATTTACAGTACTGCAGCACTTGGAGTCTAACTACTGGACTTCAGGCATAATGCTGTTCGTAGGTTTGACGGCCTTGCCCAACGTCCACAGCTTCTGGAGAGTTAGTCGTGGCAATGGTAGGAGCGGTCTCATTTTCGACTGCTCAGATCTGGTACAACATCGTTGGTACTCGCAAAAACTTCAAAGATGTAATCTTGGGGTACAAAAATGAGTGATACCAAGGATTTTACCAACATCCTGAGGTTAGGAGTAGCGTCCTTGGTCGTTCCATTAATGCTGTTGTCTTCAGCAATCATGTTCTACAACGGCCGGTGGAGAATCGGGGCAGCGGCTTTGATTCTGTTTCTTCTGTTCGGATATCTCTCCTGGATGAATGTGGAGAGAATTCTGCGTGACGATCCTGCAGACGATGAAAGGATGGAGAAGATCAATACGCATGCCGCCGCTTCTAGCTTCTGGACGGTCTTCAACCTTGGAATGCTTTCTTTCATAGCCCGTATGATACTTGGCATAGGAGCTGGCTCACTGCCTGGAACCAAAGAGCAGATTGTCGCGGCAGCCCCGGGCCTCTCTATAGGAATTCTCTTCGTGCTGTATGCGAGTTTCAGGGGTTACTACCTAAAGTTCGGAGTCGACTCCAAGTTCTGGAGGCTGGACTGAGGTGGAAAATGACCTGAAGGTATTCAGAGCCCGGAAAGATATTACACAGAAAGAACTGGCCAAAGAAGTGGATGTGTCGCGCCAGACGATAAATGCTATAGAAACCGAGAAGTATAATCCCAGCCTCGAACTAGCCTTGAACATAGCTGAATTCTTTGACTGTAAAGTTGAGGACATATTCGAACCGTAGAATCGATAATATGCAGAATTTAGGCTCGACAAAAGGCATTTTGAGGCATCCTGGGATGCGTATCGAGGCTGCCACAGTCGTTGTCTCAGTATTTTTTGTTCTGCCATAAGTGAAGAGAATGTATTTTGGTTGAGTCGGTCAGTTCGCTCGATAACAGCACCGGCTTTTCTCGGCGTTCAGCATAATCGGAGGTTTATGGATTTGGTATGTGGGTTCTTATTCGTAGTAAAGTGAATGTGGAACTCAAACAAGCCTGATTCTCCGGTTCCAACGATAGTAGAGACTGAGAAGGAAGCAGTCCTTGAGGTCTGAGCTTTGCTACATCCACGTTCACTGATACGTGTCTAAGCTCAGAATCGTGTGGCCTTAGATTTGAAACCTGCCTAAGACAACCTGATATCAGCACCAAGATTTTAAGTCTTTCCAAACTCTGCCACTCTTTATGGGTACAAGACTGGTGTCATCCGTCGTAAAGGGTTTGATAGGAGGAGGCATTGCCGTGACTATCACTCTCCTGTTCCACCTTTTTGTCATCTCAGCCGGAGGTCTGGCCTGGGCTCTGGTAGCCGTAAGCATCGGGTCATTTTTCTCGGGGTTCTTCGCTGAGTATTCCGGCAAGATAGTTGACGAGACAGAAGAAAGTGACAAGACACAAAACTACATCGCTCTAGCATTTGCGCTATTTGCCCTTGGGGTCGCGGACGTATTGAACAACACCGTGAGCTCCGGCTTATTGATCTTAGGAGGTTTGCTCTTTGGGATAGCTGCCTACAGGGAATCAGAAGGGAACATTTCAGAATACTTTGACACACAATGAAGAATCTAAAGGCGGTACACCTAGTCAGTAAGACTCGGAACGTCGGTCCCAAAAAAAATGATAATGAAAGTGCTAGCGCACTTGAGCGAGGTCGGTTTCATCCTAGGTTCAACGTACATAGGTCTGAAAATTCTCCCGATGTACTTTCAGATCCAAGTCGTGCCAGAGTTCGACCCGCGGGAGTCGGCGATCTTCCGGTTCTGGGCGTCCGAAGGCGACTCAAGATAACGTGGGCTAGAACACTGTTCGATTCCAAACTCAGTGAATGACTACCGTTGAGGAGAGAGTTTTCAGCTTCTCCACGGGTGATTCTTGGTCGAGAAGCAGTTTATTAACGTGTCTGTTGGCTCTCGACAGATGTCACAATGGACCCGCAGGGATTTGAACCCTGGGCCTTCCCCTGTCCTGACGCTGGTTCTAATGGGTGTAACCAGTCGTTGCAAAGGGGACGTTCTGCCGGACTGAACTACGGGCCCATGTTGATTTTGATGCCCAATGTTTTTGACTGCGGTAGTCCGCCTCCACGGACAGACGGCTCCCCAAGGGAACTCCAGTACTGCCTGTGTGATTCTTGAATCGAGCCTGGCGCGTGTAGAAGGCGAGCAGTCTTCTGGGACTATCGAATCCACGACAAAAAGAGGAGAGCGCTGGTGCCATACTAAGGAGGTCTAGAGAGAGCCAGATTTGGCGCCCTTTCACATAAGTTCATGTCTCCGAACACGTTTCTGTGAACAACCATTCGGGGATGTTCCGCAGGAGGTTCCTGGTCTGCCTGATTCTCACCGTGCCAGTACTGGTCTTCAGCCCGTTCGTCCAGGAACTAGTCGGCTTTTCCGCGCCTCGGTTCGCCGGCAGCTTCCTGGTTCTGCCGGTGTCGGCTACCGCGGTGTTCGCCCTAGGTGGTGTCCCGTTCCTAAGGATGGCGCGCAGCGAGCTGGAGTCGCGGGAGCCCGGGATGATGAGCCTGATAGCGCTCGCTGTAGTGGTCTCCTTCGGTTACAGCCTCGCCGGTCTCTACCTGGAGACCGGGTCTTCGTTCTTCTGGGAGCTTGTTACGCTGGTGGATGTGATGTTGCTCGGGCACTGGATCGAGGGGCGGTCGGTGGCGAAGGCTTCTTCGGCCCTGGATGAGCTCGCGGAGCTCCAGCCCGACGAGGCCGAGGTGGTGACCGATAGCGGGACTGAGCAGGTTGAGGTCTCGGAGCTTGAGGAGGGTGACACCGTGATGGTGAGGCCTGGAGACAGGATACCTGTGGACGGAACCGTGGTTGAGGGTGAGAGCTCGGTGGACGAGTCCATGGTGACGGGCGAGTCCGAGAGGGTGGACAAGGATGCTGGGGACGAGGTCGTTGGGGGAACGGTGAACGGCTCCGGAAGCCTTCGGTTCGAGGTGACCGCTACCGGCGAGGACACGGCTATCTCCGGGATGATGAGGATGGTGGAGGAGGCCCAGGACTCGCGGTCCAGAGGGCCAGCTCCTCGCGGACAGGGCAGCAGGATACCTGTTCTACATAGCCGTCGGCTCCGGTTTGTTGACTGGCGTGGGCTGGACCTACGCGCAGGGATTCAACTCCACGGTCGTCGAAAGGGTGGTGACTGTGCTCGTGACCGCCTGCCCGCACGCACTGGGCCTGGCGGTACCCCTCGTGGTAGCCGTCTCCACATCCCTCGCGGCAAAGGAGGGTATACTGGTGCGCAACCGGGACGCGATGGAGCGAGCGAGAGAGGTGGACACGGTTGTGTTCGACAAGACGGGGACGCTAACGGAGGGCGACATGAGCGTGTCAGAGGTCTCCACCACCGGCATAGAGGAGGACAGGGCGGTCTCTCTGGCCGCGGCGGCGGAACACGGGTCGGAGCACCCGATCTCGGAGGCCATCAGAGCGGAGGCCGGGGAGAGAGACCTCGATCTGCCGGAGAGCTCCGGCTTCAAGGCCCTGGAGGGAAAGGGTGTGAGGGCGGAGGTCGAGAACAAGACGGTGTACGTGGGTGGGCCGAACCTGGCGGACGATCTGGGCATCGAGATACCGGAGGATCTGAACCAGAGACCGGAGGAGGTGGTGGTGTGGAGACGCAGGTCTACCTGTTCCGCGGGGGCGAGGCCCTAGCGTTGTTCCGGGTGGGCGACACGGTGAAGCAGGGGGCGCAGGACGCTGTCACGAGTCTTCAGAGCCGCGGTGTCGGCGTCGCGATGCTGACTGGCGACTCGGAGGATGTCGCGGGTTCGGTGGCTCGGGAGCTCGGCGTGGACGACTGGAGGTCGGAGGTGCTGCCCGGTGACAAGAAGGAGCGGCTCGAGGAGCTGTCGATGGGAGGGGTGACGGCGATGGTGGGTGACGGTGTGAACGACGCTCCGGCTCTTGCGGCCGCCGACATCGGTGTGGCGATCGGGAGCGGAACCGATGTGGCTGTGGAGACGGGCGACATCGTGTTGATGAACAGCGATCCTCGAGGTGTGGTCGAGGTGCTGGAGCTGTCCGAGACCTTCCGCAGGAAGCTGCTGCAGAACCTGTTCTGGGCGACGGGCTACAACGCTTTCGCCATCCCGGCGGCGGCAGGGGTGCTCGCGCCGATCGGCATCGTGCTTCAGCCAGCGGTCGGCGCCCTCGTCATGTCGCTCTCCACCATAGTGGTGGCGGTGAACGCCCGCCTCACCAGCCTCAGCTAGGGCAGACTCAAAAGACTCGGCCGCCGAACGAGTAGGTGTGTCGGACGAAGACATCTACCCGGAGTCGGAGAAGATAGACGGAGAGCCGGTTCAGGGGCCTGACTTCCGTGGCGAGGTCGACCTGGAGTCACTGCTTGAGGACTACGGCACCACCGGTTTCCAGGCGTCGCACCTCAAGGAGGCGGTCGACATCGTGAAGGAGATGAGGGAGAACAACAGCAAGATATTCCTGACGTTCACCTCCAACATCGTGTCCTCGGGGCTCCGCGAAACGGTGGCCTACCTCGCCCGTGAGGACCTGGTGGACGTCATGATCACGACCTCCGGCAGCCACACCGAGGACGTCATCAAGTCGTTCGACGACTTCTCCATGGGTGAGTGGGACGCGGACGAGGCCGAGCTCCGGGACAAGGGTGTCAACCGCCTCGGAAACATCTTCGTGCCGAGCGAGCACTACATCCACCTGGAGGAGTGGCTGAACGAGAACGTGTTCCCCGACCTGTTCGAGGACGGAACCGTCACACCCAGCAGGGTAGCGGAGAAGCTCGGTAGGGAGGTGGCGGAAGACCCAGATATGGACGGCTCGGACTCGGTTATGAGGCACGCGTACGAAAACGACATACCGGTCTTCTGTCCGGCGCTGATAGACGCCGAGATAGGCAACTTCATGTTCTACTACAGACAGGAGGAGAACCCGGACGCAGGGGTGGAGATACTCGAGGACTGGGACAACCTGATACACGAAGCCCTCGAGGCCGAGGACACCGGGATCATCGCCGTCGGGGACGGGATACCGAAGCACCAGGCCATCATGTCCAACCTGTTCCGGGGCGGAGCAGAGCACGTCGTCTACATATCCACAGGGATGGAGGGAGACGGAAGCCTCTCCGGAGCCAAACCCGAGGAAGCGGTTTCCTGGGGCAAGATCAAGGAACAGGAAGAGACCAACTACACCCAGGTGGAGGCCGAGGCCACGCTGGTGTTCCCTCTGCTGGTCGCGGCCGCCTTCACATAGGGAGTCCGGTGATGCGGCAAACCAGGTCCTTCGGCGGCACCGATAAACGGGTACCGGGGACGGACGACACCGTTCACGTGAGGGAGATCAACGACCCCAAGTTCAGCGTATCGTTCGAGCCCCGGTACGTGCCTCTGGACCACAACAACACCGTGAGGGCGTGGATGGACTGGATACAGAGACATATCGAGCAGGTCTACGAGAGCAAACTGCGTGAGCTGGACGAAGAGGTGAGCGCAAAGTTCAGCACCGAGAACCAGTCGGAGCAAGGTCTGCAGCAGCTCAGCATGGAGGATCTGAACTACGTGACCGGTGGAGGCCGCGGCGACAAGGATCGAGTGAATCGCATGCTGGACGGACAGGACGACAGAATCAAGTACACAAAGATTGGTGCCGGGGGCTACGGTGCATCAGTTGAGAGCGAGGGCGGTCTCAGCATAGATTTCGTGTTCTGCCGGGAGATGCTCGAGGACGCCGTGGATTTCATCTATCCCTCAGTCGTGTCGGGAACGGACTACAGACGTGAGCACAAGATAGGGCTCTACAACAACATAGCCGAGTACGTCGAGGGCTAGCTACGCGAGGTCCGCGACGTCTTCCAGCACCTGGTCGAGCGGCTCCGCGACCTCCTCCTCTGAGAGCTCTTCTGGGTCGACCCACTGTCCGTCGGGCTCCGCGTCCTCCGGCGTCTCCACGACGAAGGGCTGCCACACCACCTTCTCGTCGCCATCCTCGAACGTCGCCTTCAGGCCGCCGCGGTACTTGTACGTCTCGCACTCGCACCCAGTGAGTTCCTCCGACACCCTTTCAGCCGCGTCTGCCGACAGCTCGCCGTGCTCTCCCTTCGTCTGAGGGACACCAAGTTTGTCGTCCTCTTTCTCGAACATCAGAACTTTTCCGTCATCAAACAACAGTCCACCTGAGACCTCAATCATACTACTTGGTTGTCAC
>GL982567.1:99499-102357 GCA_000220355.1 Candidatus Nanosalinarum sp. J07AB56 | reverse complement strand
CGTTCGGCTGTGGCTCAACGCTGCCTTTGTCGATGAAGCTTCCATCCGGCCTCTCGAGTTCGAAGCTCACGGTGTCGTGCGCGCTGCCGTTCACCTGGATCGCCTGACCGGGGTCGACTATCGTGTCGTTGACATCCACCCAGGACAGGTTTCTGCGGTCAAACCCCGTGATACCGTCGCCGTTCTCGGTCGTGGCAGTGTAGAATTTCCGGTCTCTGGACGGGCTGACCGTTCCCGAGGCCGTGAATATGCCGACTGTGTCCGTGCTCTTTGACTCCTGCTTCACGGGGTTGGAGCCGGAGAACTGGGTGAACGTCACCGGCTGCGCAGTATACGATTCGCGCGTTGAGCCTCCTGAGCCGTCCTGCTTCACGAGGTCAAGGAACGCGGTCGTCTCGAACTGTCCTCCTGGTTTGAACATGTAGTCCGAGCTCTGGTCTATGTCAACTGTTCTGTGCGATATCTGGAAGCTGTCGGTGATAGTTTTGCCCGAGATCGTGGAGGAGACGTCCATCGTGTAGTTGCCGAGGTTCTCGGTATTCTGTATGTCGAGCGCGTTGACCGTTACGTTGTAGAAGCCGTCCGACCTGCGCGGTTGATCGGTGCCTACAGTGCTCCCGCTGATGTTGACGGTTACCTTGGAGGAGGCGGTTCCATTGACCCTTACGTCTTCACCGGGGTTGACTATGGTTTCGTTGACGTTCGCGGAGAACGCTATCTGGTTAACGACCGATCCATTGGTCGCCACCAGGTCGCGCGACCCAGGGTTCTGCTTGTTGCTGTTCCCGGAGAAGTCGGTTTCGAGTCCCACGGTTCCCTGTCCGGCGTCCGCCGATATATCCCAGTCCTGCTCCGAGATAGAGAACGCGTAGTAGATGCGACCACCGCCTCCACCGGCCGAGACACCGCTCTTCCCAGTGTTGCTTTCTCCGCCGTCCATGAACTCGGCGTAGTCGCCGCCGGCGGCCCTAACGACCCCATCGCCGAACACTCCGCCGGCCGCGATTGAGATGCTTCCTCCGGCACCACCACCACCGGGATAGCCGTTGTTACCGGTTCCCATGCCATCAAGACCGTTGGACAGTATATAACCGGAGTTATTGAGCTTGTTGTTGGCAACAAGCCTGAGTCTTCCGCCACCAGCACCCATAGACAGCCTGTTCGGGTTGCTAACCCTGTACTCGTTGTTATCCGGATGCCATCTGTCGGAGTCACCGAGGTTATGGCTGGGGTCGTCCCTCTTACCTAGCTGGCCATTGACAGTGAAGCCGTCGGACGCATTCTTGATAGCTTCGGTTCTATCTGTGCCAGAGTACTGGAAGGCGTTGCCGACGTTCGCCTTCGTGCTTGAATACGACGCCGCGTCCCCCAAGAAGAATGTGTTCGGCGGGTTCGATCCGAACGAGCCTCCCGCGGAACCAAAGCTCGTTGGTTCCTCCCTTGTGCCATACGTGGAGCTCTTGACGGGTCCACGTCCACCACCGGAGGACGCGTACGAGTTACCGCTGTCGTCGTACGAGCCTCCTTTGCCTCCGTGGCCTCCACCGCCCGCGCCCGTACCCGAGTTCGATCCTCCGCCTCCACCGCCCGCCGGGCCGTAGCCCGTGCAGAAACCACTCTGTGTCTCTGTCGTTGGGCAGTTACTCTTCTTACCGGGAACGGCCTGGTAGCCAAGCCCCGAGGCGTCTATGATGCCTCCAGGCTTGACCTTGATGTTGAACGCGGAGATGTTGATGTTCGCGTGCACCACCCCGGCCCTCTCGACCACGAAGTCGGCGTCCTGGAGACCAATTTCTGCGTCGTTAGCCGATCCGGTTCCGGAGAATGCGTGGTCGGTGTAAAGGCGTCCACCCTCCTTGACGTGGAGGTTTGCGGAGACATCCGAGAAGGACTGACCCGAGATATCGTGGGCTGAGGTGACGTTACAGTATTCGGCCCCGTTCTCCCCAAGACCGCCTTGGTCGCAGAAGGCCGCTTGCGCGGACGCAGAACCGGAGAAAGCCATGGCTGTCGCTACCATTAGTACTGTCGTTACCGAAGTCTCGAGGACTTGCCTGGAGCTCAACGTTGGTTACCAACACAGAGTGCTGTCCACCCGATTAAAGATGTTCGTGAGGACTCGGTCTCATCTGCTGTATACACATCTAAAGCCTATGTCCGTAGAGGAGTAGTCAGGAGTTCTGTCCGCAATAAAGGGCGACGACATCTTTCCTGTGGACCACTTACCGCCTGCTCGGACAGCCAAGTCAACGTCACCTGACTCCGTTTGCCTTGTCTGGGTGTCGGAGGTCCACTCCCACAGATTACCTCTTAGGTCAGCTACCCCGGTCTCCGTCTCCCAAGACCTGGGTCCGGAGCCGGTGAGGCAGTAGTACTCGTTCCAGTCCGAGAGCTCGGAGACCGAGCAAGACGCCTGCTCCGGAGTCCGCGAGGCACCGAACTGCGTGTTACCTCTGACACCCTCCTCGTACGCCTCGCGCCACTCCGCTTTCGATGGAAGCCTGTAGCCCTCACCCTTCCTCCTACAGGCAGCGGAGGCTTCCTCACGGGATATATCGTTCCAGGGCTCGACGCCCTGCTGGCTCACAGGTACATCGGAGGTTCCCTGATCTGTTGCCGTGGCGTCCGCTCGCGAGGCCTCGTATTTGAATATGAAGAAAGAGCCGCCTCGGGACTCGATTCTAGCCATGTCGCTGAGGTCGGTGGCGTTCTGTTCCGACACCGTCCTTTCACTGGCGTTCCCTGACCCGGTAGGGCCGGCGGAAGCGCTCGGGCGAGCTGTCGTGGCGGAGGTGTTGCCGTCTGCTTCGGTAGACCCGTTCTCGCTATCGGTTGTGAGGACGCGGGGGTCTGACTGG
>GL982567.1:95133-99479 GCA_000220355.1 Candidatus Nanosalinarum sp. J07AB56 | reverse complement strand
GCGGTCGGACTGGTTCGCCAGCGACATGCTACCTGACTTGAGAACCGAGTAGATGTAGTAACCGTACGGGTCGGCGTCCGTGAAAACGTAGACAGGGAGATCCAGCCTTTCGTGAAGTATGTTGACGAGGCGCCGGGTTCCCCTACTGGGCTGTCCACCGGCACCTATGATGATGGCGTCCTCCTTCTCGTGGTAGTCCTCCTCCACCAGCCTGTTGACCAGTGCCTGGGTCTCGACCACGAGGACGTAGTCAGCTTCGCACTCCTCGAACTCGTAGTGATCCACTATACTGGGTATCGCGAGCCCCGAGGTACCCATGTTCATGCAGTCGATCCGGTCGCCGGCGTCGTTGATCACCAGCGGCCCGAACAGGTTCCCCTTGGTCTCCGCGAACATGTGGAGCTCCTCCCGGATCGTCCCGGTGGCTGCCTCCAGGTCGACGACTACAGGGTTGGACTCGTCCTGGTCCTCGAACGTGTTCTCGTCCAGTCCCTCTATCGTGTGCTTGAGCTGGTAGTAGAGCTCTCGGATCGAGGCCGTGGATCCCTGCTGAATCAGCTCCTTGGCCTTCGAGGCAACGAGCGTCGTCTGCATGAACTTCCGTGCCTGGGACATGTTCAGGAACTTCCGAGTCGATGTCGAGTCACCGAGCTTGAGGCGTCCCTCGTCCTCGTCGTAGAAGACGTTGGTGCGGGAACGAACCGGTGTCTCTATCTCGAGGTCGTCCGCCGTCTCGTTCTCCAACTGCTCCTGGATTCTTCTGCCGAGTCTCACCAGCTTGTCTAGGGTCTCGTCGTCCGAATCGAACTCTCTCTTCGGCATTCTACTTCAGTCCCTCCGGGTCGTAGTCCTTCTGTACCATACGTTTTATCTCCGATTCGTACTCTCCCGGGTTCCCGCTGCCCGCGAGCTCCGCGATCGCATCACCCATCTCCGTGGCGTAGGAGGTGAGCTTGCGCTTCTTCTCCTCCTGTATCTCCATGCGCTCCTGACGCTTGATATACCGGCCGAGCTTCCTCCCGCCCTCCTGCAATGCGAGCTTCATCTCCTTGCGGATGTCGTCGTAGTTCGCGACCGCCTCCTTGCCCTCCGACGTAAACGGCACCCAAACGGAGGCGATGTGGATCGAGATGTAGAGCGGTCCCTGCGGGCGGCTCCCGCTCTGCGATATGTTGTAGCGACTCCAGTCCACACTCTCTATCGCCTTCGTCGTCACACACGAGGACTTCTTGTACAGCAGCGGAACCTTGTTCGCATACCTGAGCTCCTCGAAGCTGCCCTCGTCGGCGATGTCGCCTCCCCACGCCAGCCCGACTTCGACCTGGAACGGGTTACCACCGTATACCGCCGGTTTTCGGGTGACAGCGGTCGTGAACTCCGGATTGAGCTCTTTCTCCAGTCCCTTCAACAGGAGGTCTTCGCCGGCCGGTGAGAGGCAGTCCGTCGGCGGGTTCTGGAGGTTTGTTCTGTCTGCGGCGTTCAACAGGTTCTCGACCTCGTCCTTTTCGAGAGTGTTCGGTCTCCTGCCATCGTCTATCTCCGCCTCCTCACAGATGTTGACGGCGCTCTTCCTTCCAACCCGGGTGAACTCCTGCTGCAGGAACGAGCTGACGGTTCTGGCATCGCTGTTCTCTATCATCCGCATGACGACACCGAGCTCGACGCCGTGCAGGTGGGGCTTGATCTCCCGCGGCTTCTCCGGCAGCTCGTTGGCGACACGCGGATACTCTATCTTGTTTCCGTCCGGCTCCCGCAGCACGATCCTGGCGTACGGGTTCATGATCGCGGTGTGCTTCAGGTAGTTCTTGACCGAGTGATGGCCTCTCGTGTACTTGGCCTCCACGGTCATCTCGATGCTGGTTCCGTGGTCGAAGTAGTAGTCCCGATCTCCAGGGAACTGGTCTCCCTCGGGGTCGATCTCCTCCTGCTCTATGATTTCGGGCTCGTTTGCCTCCGTGTCCATCCTCACGACGAACCTGTTGCACGGCTTCCCCTCCTCCTTCGAGTACACGGTGACTGGCTCGCCCGTGGTCAGCTGGGCGTACATGGCGGACGCGGAGATTCCGATGCCCTGTTGTCCGCGGCTTTGCTGGAGCTTGTGGAACTTGGATCCGTACAGCAGCTTTCCGAAGACCTTTGGAACCGTTTCGGCGTCCATTCCGATGGCGTTGTCTCGGAGCTCCACCCGGCACTTCTGATCGCCGACCTCGTCGATTAGAACCTGTACCTCTGGTATTATGTCGTCCTGTTCGCAGGCGTCCAGTGAGTTGTCGACCGCCTCTTTAACTACTGTGATTATTGATTTCTGCGGGTTCTCGAAACCGAGGAGGTGCTTGTTCTTTTCGAAGAACTCTGCGACCGATATCTCCCTGTGATCTTCACCCTCCTGTTCCTCCACGCCCATTGTGTCTACCATACATTAACGTGTCGTTTGACCCTTATCAATACCGGTGCACAGGACGTGTGGAGTTGCAATTAAGACCTATAAGACCGTCTGTCGCAGTGAGTTTGAGGCTGGTGGAAGCGGCGTACGTTGGGTCTTATTTTGATTTTCCTGGACATGTGTCCAAGCCCATGGCATGTGTGTATTGGAGGACTGTATGTTCGTAGTATCCAGCCTGGTCACCTGCTACGGTGAGTTTCTCCTCGCCATCTCATTCAGTAGATCTGCAAGCTCAGCAACTCTTTCTTTGAGCTTCATGTGCCTCTCACGGTTCTTTTCCAGTGAGTGTCTTATTTCGGCTATCTCTTCGCCGAAACCATCGACGTCCGGGCTCGAGCGTTCTATATCCTCTACCCTTTGTTCCAGTGATTCTGTAGTTGACTCCAAGGATGATATGTCTTTTTGGAGGTCTCCCACATCTTGCCCAGATGGAACGCTCTCCATACTTTGTTTCAACTCCTGGATTTCGTCCTTCGTAGCCAACTCCTGTAGGTCTTCGGCACCGGGTTTCGATTGTAGTTTCTCTCTGAGCTCGTCTATTTCGTTCTCGGATGGGAGGTCTTGCATGTCGTTCCTGACGTCTAGGATATCCGTCTCTGACGCAGCCTTGTCGAGCTTTTCTTTGACGGAGTCGAGTTCTGTTCTGGAAGCGAGGTCTTCTACACCCACCTTCTGTCTTAATGTCTCTTTTGGCATGTTGGACGCCAGTTCGCTGGGGTTGTCAAGAACAGTTGTTCGTTCCTCCAGTTTTGAGATGCGGCTCTCCAGCTCAGTAGAGTCTTTTCCTCCGTTCGCGCCCCGCGGCATGTTCGATATGTTTTGTTCGAGCTGCTTCATTTCCTGTTCGAGCGGATCCTTGTCTTCTTGTTTGTCTTCGCTGTCATTCGTGAGGTTCTGCTTTGCCTCGCGTACCTTGTCCTGGAAGGACATAACAAAATTGTCTGGTCGACGGGTGTAAATATGTTGTGGGCCGGGGAGAAGTCTGGTTTAGGTGTGCAATTCCTAGGTGTTCAGCCAGTTCTTTGGTTACGTTGGGGGCGGCTGATTGGATCGTAGGATCTGTGGTTCACATTCAACCTCGGATGCAGAGGGGCTCTGAGCTTCTCGGCAGGGGTCGTGGTCCTGGGATCCCAGAGACATCTTCAATCAACGGTGTTACGTATATTCTGTTGGTGGGAATACACCTCATGCTTAGTCGCGGCCTGTCGACCGAACAACTCCTAAGATCCACATGAAGGTTTCTGCTTGGGTCCAGCATAGTGGAAGGCACACCCTGTCCTGGCATCAGACTTGTTGATACAGGATGTAAGCTGTTTGTGTGTAAGCCGGACACGTGCCTGTAAATGGAACGTTACTTCAAAAGGAGCTCTCTATTCCTATCAAACACCTTGTAGGCTGTGGAATGTGACGAGCCGTTCAGCAACGACTCAACCACCTGTATAACCACCTCTATCTTGCGTGCCTCACCGATGACCGACACCGTGGAGCCGTAGACCGACATCTCGACGTCCGCCTCCTTCTCTATGTGTCTCTTCGCGTCCCCATCTCTACCGATAACTCTCCCCTTGAGGCGCTCAACGGAGTTCTGGGTCGAGGCATAGTCCCCTACATCCATCACGTGGAGGGTATAGTCCTGACGCGCCAGCTTGATGGCCTCATCGATGCCGAATCCCCTGCCAACCGCCTTCACAATGCGCTGTGCATCCATCGCACCCAGGCCAGAGCCCTCTACCCTGGCAAGGTTGTCGTCCTCCACATCCAGACCGGTCTCTGTCCTGTCCTCTATCCTCTCAAGGTTTTCTCCGTCCTCGCCAATCAGGTTACCGACGCGCTCCTGCGGAATACGTACTTCTCTCACATTTCAACTTGCACTGAGAGATTTATAGTCCAACTCACCAGAGCC
>GL982567.1:93411-95113 GCA_000220355.1 Candidatus Nanosalinarum sp. J07AB56 | reverse complement strand
GCCGAACGCCTCAGATGCGGTACTAGGCAAGGAAGTGGCTGTCAACTTCACGGTATCCGACAGTAGTGGTTTCACAGACATACTGAACAGATCGGTGAGAGCTCGTTTCACGAGTCCGCTCGGCAACACTTACACGGCATCGAACAAGAGCTCGCTGAAACAGACACAGGAGATCAGCAGCAGGTTCTTCGCAGACCAGAGCGTGAGCGGGCGTTTCGTTCCAGCCGATGGCACCTCGAAGATGTTCCAAGTGAACTTCACCATACCTGAGAACGCGGAACCAGGGAGCTGGGACGTCACAGTGTTCGCACAGGACGAGAAACGCACCGGAGCTCAGAACTCCACAACGTTCACGGTGGAGAAAGCCATAGTGGAGAAGACCGAGGAGCAGACCCTGTCCTTCTCAAAGAACAGGAACCGGGACACGGCTTCGTCCAGAAGAGACGGTGTCCTGTTCTCCGTAACGTCCCCTCTGGCACAGAGCCTCAACAACCGGCGCTCGGAATCGCTCACCGTGGGGCTCAGCAACCCCGAAGCCAGAACCGCCTCGATGTCCGGTCTGTCACAAGTGTCCATCGGGCTGTCACAGTCCTCCGACTCCAAGAAGACCGCTTTCGGTGCCGTGGCCAGTGCCCTGCAGTACGTGAGCTCTCCGTCTCGAGCATCCTCAACCCTGAGAAGTCTGGTCTCGTCGCTTGTGGCGACTCAGAGCGTCGATGGGAGTAGCTCATCCCCCCGCGTGTTGTCCGAGGGGTACAGCTTTCCTAATGACCTCACCCCAGGATCAAAGAGGTTCAGAGGGACTTTGCTGGATCTCGGTGTTGCCCCGTCACAGAGCGGTCGGGCGACCCTTAGACAGGTACTGCGAGAATCTCTCGTCGCCAGGAACTCCGAGGGACGTGGACTCACGAGCGCCAGAGACCTATTGACTGTTTTGACGGCGTCCCCTGACGTCAGCAACAACGTGTCGCTTGGCCGCCGAACATCCCTAAACGCGGCACTGGCCGGCCCGACCTTCCGGGGGCTCGAGGTGGCGTCTGGAGTGTCCCTGGGTATAGACCTGTCGAGGTCGCTTTCCTCCGCGACAGAGTTCAGGGCTAGTCGGGCGCTGTCACTAGGGTTCTCCAGCTCGGAGTCAGGCCCAGTACGGCTCGACAGGTCGCTGGATCAATCACTGAGTTTGCTGTCCTCCTCCGGGTTGTTCAGCGGCGAGCGGAGGCTGATCCTAGTGTCGTTAGGCATCGATACGGGGAGCGACGGGTCGGCGCTGGCGCCGAGAGACAGTTCCCTGGAAGCTCTGTTCGGTCAGGAGACAGGGAGGTCATCGGATATATCGAGGGTGTTTACACAGACAGTAGGGGTGGCTCTTGGGCTCGAAGACCTCATCGCCTTCCTCGAGGAGTTCTTCTTCGAGGACGAGCAGACAGACTCGACAGACGGTTCCAATAATTCTGAGGGCGGAGGAGGCGGTGGTGGAGGCGGCGGTGGTGGAGGTGGAGGAGGCACGTTCTCGGATCTTCCAAGTGACGGCAGTCCGGATCAGGGAGACTCCGAGGCAGGTGGCGAGCCGTCCGAGGGAGCCTCGACCGAGGACGACAATGTTGAGAGCGTCAGTTCTGGGCTTGAGCTGGAGCCGGATAGCTCCACGTCTGAGCTGTCGACCTCCGTCACTGCGGCGGCCGGGGAACGGGTGAGTCTCGAG
>GL982567.1:65031-93391 GCA_000220355.1 Candidatus Nanosalinarum sp. J07AB56 | reverse complement strand
GAGCTCCGAGGGGCGCAGGTTCACAGGCTCCAGAGCGTTGCTGAGTGTTTTGACTGCATCCCCTGATGTCGGCAACAACGTGTCGCTTGGTCGCCGGACATCCCTGAACGCAGCTCTGGCTGACTCGACCTTCCGGGGACTGGAGGTGGCATCCGGAGTGTCTCTGGGTATAGATTTGTCGAGGTCGCTTTCCTCCGCAACGGAGTTCAGGGCTAGTCGAGCGTTGTCGCTAGGGTTCTCCAGCTCAGAATCGAGAGCGACTCGACTCGACAGATCGCTGGACGAATCGCTGGGTTTGTTGTCGTCTTCGGGGTTGTTTGACGGCGAGCAAAGGATAGTTCTCGTGTCGCTAGGTATCGACACAGGGAGTGACGGGTTGGCGCTGGCCCCGAGGGAGATTTCTCTGGAGGCCATATTCGGTCAGGAGACGGGCAGATCGTCAGGTATATCGAGAGTGTTCACACAGACAGTGGAGGTGGCTCTTGGACTCGACGACCTCATCGCCTTTCTTGAGGAGTTCTTTTTCGAGGACGAACAGACAGACCCAACGGGCGACCCCGATAATTCTGGGGGCGGTGGAGGCGGTGGAGGCGGCGGAGGCGGTGGAGGCGGTGGAGGCGGCGGAGGCGGTGGAGGCGGCGGAGGCGGCGGAGGCGGATTATCGGGTCTGCCCGGTAACGGCGGCCAAGATGAGGAAACCTCCGAGCCGGCTGACGAGCCATCCGGAGAGAACTCGCCCGAGGACGACAATGTTGAGAGCGTCAGTTCTGGGCTCGAGCTGGAGCCCGGTAGCTCTACATCGGAGCTCTCGACCTCGGTCACCGCGGCAGCCGGGGAACGGGTACGTCTCGAGGTGGAGACGGAGACCGCGACCGACTCCGACCTCGAGTCGATATCGTTCTCGACGTTGGAGGACGCCGACAACGCCAGCTTCAAGGTAGAGGATGTCGAGGTCACCGGACAGCTCCCTGTCGGAGGCAGCGTTCTGGAGGCCAAAAACATATCGACGCCTGTCGATGCCAGCAACGCATCCGTGGTGTATGAGGTGGAAAGAGAGGTCGTGAGACGAAACGACGCCTCAACGTCCGATATCGAGGTCTTCAGGTGGAGGCAAGGCTCGGAGAACGAGAAACTGAGGACGAACGTTGTCAGGAACGCGTCCGTCTACCGCGTAGAGGCGGTTAGCCCCGATGGTTTCAGTGTTTTCGTGCTGTCGCTGGACGGAGGCAATACCACCACACCTGTGTCGAATCCGGGTTCTAGCAGCGGAGACCTCAGTATTCCGTCTGTACCAACGGGAGCGCTGAGCCTCGGGCTTGTACTCGGATCGGTATACCTTTTGAGGCGCCCCGTGTCTCGCTACCTTTTCACCCTCGACCTCAGGGTTGCTTACGTTTCCGAGCTAGCGAGGTCAAGGCTGCTGTTGGTCAAGAAGAGGCTGGCTGTGTACAGGGAATCGGGTGAGGCTGAAAGAGAACTAGAGGAGGTTGACGACGTCAGGTCTCTGCGGAACCGCAAGGAGCTCTTGGAGTTCAGAAAGTCCCAGCTAGAACACGAAATCGAGGAGGAAAAGCAAGTTGAAAGGAATGTCCGCAGGCAGCTGGTCGTGGCTATGGATAAGGTAGATGAGTGGAGAGAAAGGCTCGGTTAGAGCTTCTCGTCCATCTCGTTGACCTGGGTCTCGAACTTGTTGATTAGGTTCTGTGTATCGGCCAGCGAGCTCTCGAGAGAGTCGCGCTCGGTCTCCAGGCTCGTGATCTGTTCCTGCTTCTGCTCCAGTTCTTCTTCCAGTTCCTCCTCGGACTCCTTCTCCTGCTGTAGCTGTTCCTCCAGGCCCTCTATCCTCTGCTTTCGCTCTTCGAGGGAATCCTCCAGCGTTTCCTTTCTCTCCTTGAGGTGGTCGAGGGTTTCGGACAGGTTCTCGTTTCTGTCTTTCTCCTCCTCAAGCTCCTGCTCAAGGTGTTCTTTCTTCTTCTTGAGCTTCTCGACTTCGGAGGCCTCCTCGTCGAACTTCTGTATTAGTTCTTGGAGATCCTGCGCCTGCTTGCTGGGGTGTTTCTTGCTTTCGTGTATGTGCAGCGCTTTTTCTGATTCAAACGTGTCGTCGCATACCGTACAAACGTGATTCTCTGGCATACGGACAGTATTGGGATTGGGGTTTAATTGTTTATCCGAAGGCAGCGGGGTCGTGCGTGTCTGGCTACGGGCGTCAACTGGTTCTTGGTCTCAGAGGGACTCCACCTTCATGTCGTACACCCTCTCCAGTTTGTACTCCAAGGACTTCACGTGCGATTTCAATCCCTCGATATCTACATCGAGCTCCTCCTCCTGGGATTTGAACACGGACTCCTTCCTTACCTTGCCGCCCGGCACGTCGTCGGTGAGAATGTCCTCGTAGTTGTTGACGAGTTCCACGAGTATCTTTGACTGCTTTATGAGGAGCTCTTTCTCGTCCTCCAGGTCTTCTACCTCTTCCTGCAGGTTGTCCATCTCGTCCTGTAGGTCTTCTCCGAACACATGGTGTGGTAAGAGACAGACATTAATATCGGTGTCGCACGGGCGTCGACCGCTCAGTCGTCCCTGAGGCTGTGTATCTCACTCTCTATGCGCCTGACCTGTGACTGCATCCTGTCGAAATCCAGTCCCTCAGAGGGGTCTAGAGGTGTGTCACCAGCGGTCTCCTTGTCGGATATGCGGTCCACCTCCACGTTGTGCTGTATGAAGGACTCCATCTCCTCCAGCAGGGTTACAAGCTTCTTGTTCGATTCCAGCAGGGTGTTCCTTTCTCTGTTGAGCCTGTCCAGCCTTGCTTGGAGGCTTTCCATCTTGCCTACCAGGTTTTCGTCATCCGTCATAGCGCACACGTTGTCTCAATCCGGTACCAACTTTTGAGAATCGCGGTTTAGTGTTACTGGTCATCGGAGTCGATTTTCAGTATCTTTGAGTAGACGCGCTCCACCTTGCGGTCGAGCTCCTTTTTCTTCTCTCGCAGGGCGGATATTGAGTCCTTTACATCGGATTTATCCTGCTGCAGTTGCTTGATATCGGATTTCAGATCGTCTACCTCAGACTTGAGTTCGGTCTTCTCGCTCTCCAGTCTCTCCACCTCCTCCTTTGCTAGCTCGGCCTCGGAGTTCCTCCGTTCCAGCTGTTCCGATATCTCCTCTTCGCGGCGTTCGAGCTCCTGTTTCTTGGATCTGAGCTCTCTTCTCTGGCTGTTTATGTGGAGCTGTCTGTCGATTCTGTCCTCTATGTCGTCGATGACCTGTATCTTCTTCTCGACCTCGCGCACAGGGTGTTCGCTGATCTCGTTCTCCAGATACTCAACGAGTTCCGGTCTGTCCGCGAGCTTGTGCTCTGCCTCCAGTACCTCACTAACGTCGATGTCGGAGGCCTTGATCTTCCTCCTTCACGTCCGCCACGTCCTGATCCAAGAGGTCGCGAACGCTCTTCTCGACCTGGTTGTGTGCCTGCGACTGGTGGACATGGAGGCCTCTCTCGGAGTCGAACTCGTCGCCGCAGAACCTACACCTCATGTTCCAATCAGTTAGGGAGCCGTGTTTATAGCTGACCCAAGGAGATGGCTACTTGAGGAGGAGCTCCCTGTTCCTGTCGAAAACCTTGTACGCAGTGGAATGCGACGAGCCGTTCAGCAACGACTCAACCACCTGTATAACCACCTCTATCTTGCGTGCCTCACCGATGATGGACACCGTGGAGCCGTAGACCGACATCTCGACGTCCGCCTCCTTCTCTATGTGTCTCTTCGCATCCCCATCTCTACCGATAACTCTTCCCTTGAGGCGCTCAACCGAGTTCTGGGTCGAGGCATAGTCCCCTACATCCATCACGTGGAGAGTGTAGTCCTGACGCGCCAGCTTGATGGCCTCATCGATGCCGAATCCCCTGCCAACCGCCTTCACAATGCGCTGTGCGTCCATCGCACCCAGGCCAGACCCCTCTACCCTGGCAAGGTTGTCGTCCTCCACATCCAGACCGGTCTCTGTCCTGTCCTCTATCCTCTCAAGGTTTTCTCCGTCCTCGCCGATCAGGTTACCGACGCGCTCCTCCGGAATACGTACTTCTCTCACACCAAGTTCTGTGATTTGGACGTTTAAGTCGGTCTTTGGTGAACGCTAGCCGAGCTTCCTAGTTAGAATCTCAAAGGCCTTGGTAGAGTCCTCCCTGTCGACGACTATGTGTGTGTCCTCGCGGCAAGATATGAGCTCCGTCACGTTGATGTCTCTGCCAGCCAAAACAGCCGTAATATATGCCAGGACACCGGGCGTTGACTCCAATCTCTCTGGGCTCTCGAGAGAGATCAGCACCTGGTCTTCCACCACATCGGAGCAGCTCTGTCTATCAGAGCTAACGACACCCGTGTATCCGTTCTCAGTTGAGGCACCGACCACCGAGTCTATCGGCTCATCGGACTTGCAGACCTTTACGCCACTTCTCAGTCTGATGGAGGTGCCCTCCATTACCTGTGCAGCCACCTCCTTTCTGTAGCGTCGCTTGCTCTTCAGATCCTCACGGTGGCGCCTCAAGGCTACCTTGATGGCCTCCAGACCCCCATCTATGTGTGGCTCCATCTGCCTGGCAAGTGCCGAGTAGTTCACTATTCCCTGCGCCAGCGACTTCTGGAGGAAAAACCTCTCCTCAACGTAGTCCTCAACCTCCTCTCTTACAGACACAGTACGCATTTGAGTCAAAAACTTTTGTTTCTGTTTCAAATGGTTCTGAACCTGTATATAGTCTAGAGAACAAAATACAGTAATACAATGAACGTAGACAGCCAAGTCACGAACTCGGGTGGATGCGAAAGGCTCCATCGATCACCTAGCAAACCCTGAGCAAGTCCAGAAAGCGATCCTTCTGTATTCAGGAGGTCTAGACACCTCTTGCATGGTGAAGTGGATACAGGAGCAATACGATGCCGAGGTGGTGGCATTGACCCTTGATCTCGGACAGCCGGACGTGGATCTAGACCGTGCCAAGCAGAAGGCACTTGACCTCGGCGCCACCGAGGCATATGTTGAGGACGCGAAACACGAGTTCGCCGACGACTACGTGGCAAAGGCAATCAAGGCCAATGCGATGTACCAAGGCCAGTATCCTCTGTCGACAGCGATCGCCCGCTATCTCGTGTGTAAAAAGGCCGTAGAGATCGCCGAGCAGGAGAACGCGGACGCGATAGCGCATGGGGCCACAGGCAAAGGCAACGACCAAGTGCGGTTTGAGTCAGGAATCCTGTCGCTCGATCCCGAAATCGAAGTTTTGGCTCCGGTGCGAGAATGGAGCATGACGCGCGACGCGGAAATTGAGTACGCGGAAAGTAAGGGGATAGATGTAGAAGCTGACGAAGAGTCGCCATACTCCACCGACGAAAATCTCTGGGGAAAGAGCTCAGAATGCGGACCTCTCGACGACCCGGCGAGCGAGCCACCAAAAGACGTCTTTCAGTTCGTGACACCACCAGAAGAGGCTCCGAGCGAGCCGCAGCACGTTGACATAGGATTCAGAAAAGGCGTTCCGGTCTCGCTCAACGGGGACGAAAAGATGCTATACGAGCTGGTTCAGGAGCTGAACTCAATCGCGGCCGAGCACGGGGTCGGCATCATCGATACAGTGGAGGATCGTGTTGTGGGCCTGAAGTCACGGGAGGTCTACGAGTGCCCGGGCGCCACCACCCTGATAAAGGCACACAGCGACCTAGAGAAGTTCTGTTCGACCAAGCACGAGAACAAGCTCAAGCAGAAACACGACCGTGAGTGGGCGGAGATGGCGTACAACGGCCTGTGGTTCGACCCCGTTACCGAACACATAGAGGGGTTCATAGATTCGATGAACCAGAACGTAACGGGATCCGTGGAGGTGAAACTCTACAAAGGAAAAGCCGCGGTCGTATCCCGAGAGTCCAAAAACGCTCTCTACGACAAGAAGCTGGCGAGCTACGAGAAGGGCGAGACGTTCAACCAAGAGGCCTCGCCCGGATTCATACAGCTCCACAGCCTCCAGACCAAACTAAGCAATCGGGTGAACGACTGATGCTCTGGGAAACCAACCAGCACTCATCCAAGGACTCTGTCCAACGATTTGTCGAGGAACCAAAACGGTTGGAACAGAAGCTGCTTCCATACGACGTGATCGGCAACCTCGCACACGTCGAGATGCTGGAATCAGAGGGGTATATGTCGGAAGAAGAGGCCGAGGCAGCAAAGCGAGAGCTCAAGAACATATACAACCAAGAACCGAAGGTCGAATCAGAGGACGTACACACATTCGTGGAGGAGAGAGTCACAGAGAAGACTGAAGCAGGAAAGAAAATCCACACCGGGCGTTCCCGCAACGACCAGGTGGTCCTAGACACCCACCTGTACATGAAAGAGGCCGCCATAGAGACAGGCTTGGAGATCATCGAGCTCGTTGAGGCGCTCGAGGATTTCAGCAAGAACCACAATCAGACAGTCCCGGGATACACACACCAGCAACAGGCGATGCCATCAAGCACCGGTCTCTGGGCATCCAGCTTTGTAGACGCCCTTGTCGATGACCTACGGATGTTGGAGTCCGTCTTCGACCTCATCGACAAGAGCCCTCTCGGGGGAGCGGCGTCCTACGGGACGTCGCTCGATATAGACCGAGAGATGACAGCTGATCTTCTCGGATTCAAGGAGGTTCAACAGAACCCTATATACGCTGTCGGCGGTCGCGGCAAGAAAGAACTCATGCTGCTTCAGAGTCTCAACCACGTGATGCTGGACATGCAGAAGCTCAGCGAGGACGTCATCAACTTTTCCGAAGACCAGCAGATATTCAGAATCCCAGACCGGTTCACTACCGGGAGCAGCATAATGCCGCAGAAAAAGAACCCTGATATACTAGAGATGGTGCGCGCCAAGGCCGAGGAGGTCAACGCCGCGGAGCTAGCTACCCGAGGGGTCATCGGCAAGCTAGCCTCTGGGTACAACAAAGACTCCCAAGCGACGAAGAAGCACCTGTTTAGCGGGGTTCAGAACACTAAGGAGAGCTTGGAGGTTCTCTCCAGCCTGATAGAAAGTCTTCAAGTGTCCGAGAACTTCAGCATGAACGAGGACGTGTTCGCGGCCTACACAGCCAACAGAAAGGTCGAGGAAGGTGCTTCGTTCCGCGATGCATATACCGACACGAAGGAGCAGCAGACATACGAGACGTTCTCAGAAACACCGGCACCCAAAAACCAAACCTACTCAGAGATGGCGAAGTCTTGGAAGCGAAAGCAACGCGAATTCGAAGACACCAAGGAACGGGTTCTGGGTCTCTAAGATCTTTACCTCGCAGCCGTGAGCCGAGAACTTAAAATCCGTATGGAGCAGTGAACAGGTATGAAGAGTACAAAAGACGAGATAGCACAGGAGGTATCGGACAAGCTAGGCAGCACCGTCGACGTACATGACATCGAGACACCGCCGGTTCACCACGCGGCGTACGCGTACCCAGTGATGCAGGAAGCAAGCGACCGAGACCGAGACCCGATGAGGCTAGCCAAGGAAACGGCGTCGGGACTAGATCTGTCGAACATGTCACACGTGGAGTCCGTATCAACAGCACCGCCAGGCTACCTGAACTTCGAACTCGACTGGAGTAGCTACGGCAACAGGCTGCTTCAACAGGCACCCATAGCGCCTGAAGAGAAGGATGCGAAAGTTGTAGTAGAGCATACGTCGCCTAACCCTAACAAGCCTCTCCACATGGGGACCATGCGGTGCGCGGTTCTCGGCGACTCAATCGCCCGGCTCGCAGACTACTCAGGTTTCGACGTGGAGGTCCAGAACTTCATGAACGACCTCGGGCGTCAGATAGCCAAAGTAACCTACGGGTACGACCACTTGAGAAGCCAGCTCTCGGAGGAGGAGTTGCAGCAGAAGGACGATTTCTGGATAGGGCTGCTGTACTCGAAGACAGGGAACTACATCGAACAGAACCCCAACGGCGAGGACAAAGTAGATCACTACATTCAACAGATTGAGGCAGGAGACACACATGAGGCGGAGCTAAAGGACGAACTCGTGTCGAAGGCCCTAAAGGGCCAGCTGCAGACCGCCTACCGCTCGAACACTTTCTACGGCTTGCTCGTGTTCGAACGTAGCATTGTCGAGTCCGGGATGTTCGAGGAGGCGATGGAGAAGATACGGACACTAGACAGAGTGTATGAGGTTGAGGAGGGAGAGGACGAGGGCTGCGTTGTGATAGACATCTCGGATCAGAACCAGCTCGGCAATCTACAGAAGCCATATAAGGTTCTCCAGCGAAGTGATGGGACAGCAGTGTATACTGCAAAGGACATAGCTCTGACGATGTGGAAATTTGGACTCTTGGACTCCGAGTTCCAGTGTGGTGTCTTCGATCAACAGCCAAATGGAGAAGCCGTCTGGACAACCGATGGCGATACCGAAAGGCAGTTTGGGAATGCCTCGGAGGTCATCAACGTCGTTGGAACCAGGCAAAGCTATCCTATGCACGTCATAGAGGCCTCACTGAACGCACTGGGTTACGAGGAGGAGGCGGAATCGTTCCACCACGCCGGCTTCAAGTTCGTGTACTTGCCTGGAAAGGTATCTTATTCCGGTAGAGAGGGCAACTGGGTTGGGAAGCACGGCGACGCCGTCCTCGACAAGTGCCGAGAGCTAGCGCTGGAGGAGGTGCAGGGCCGGCACGAGAACCTTGAACCAGACGCACAAGAAGAGATAGCCGAGAAGGTAGCTGTCGCTGCTGTCCGGTATTTCCTGCTTCGTTTCAGCCGCGACAGCGACATCGACTTCAGTTTTGAGAAGGCGTTGGACTGGCAGGGAGACTCCGGTCCCTATCTGCTCTACACCGCAGCCCGAGCCCACGGAATACTTGACAAGGTAGACGCCAAGCCCGAGTTCAGCTCAGTGGAGACCGATGTAGAGAAAGAACTGGTGCGACAGCTCGGCGAGCTACAAACCATTGCAGAGTCCGCCTACGAGGCTCGCGACCCTGTGAAGGTTGCACAGTATGCTAAGCGTCTAGCCGAGAACTTCAATACATTCTACCATGACTGTCCGGTAAAGGGCGCCGGTACACATGAGGTCAAGTCGTCACGTATAGCACTTACGAAGACCTATACCCAGGTATTCGGTCAGGCGCTCGGCATGCTTGGGATAGAAACAACCCAGAAGATGTAATTACGACTCTAACTCCTCAGAGACCCGTTGGGCCCTGGAGTCAGGGTCGACGCTGGCGCCTTGGCGGTAGAAGAAGTCCGATATGTTCTCCACGTCACGCTCCAGCAGTTCGCGGGCTGACGGGTGGGTGCGGTGTACTCCTTGAGAGAAGTCTATCCACACAAGCTCCGTGTCGCGCACGAGAACGTTGTACTCCGATAAATCGCCGTGCACCAACTGTTCCTCACGCCACAACCTCTTGACGCCGTCCAGCACGACCTCCAGCGCCCTATCAGGGTTCTCTATGTCCACGTCCTTGAGCTTGGGATATGCTCTTCCGCCGCGTCCAACGAACTCCATCACAAGGACGTTGTCCTCGAAGCCGAGCGCTTCCGGACAGACAACCTGGTCGGCAGCGTTCTTCAGGTTGGAGTATTCCTTGCGGCACCACTCCTCGACCACCTCCTTGCGCGACGTCGGGGAAGACGAGAACCTACGGTCACCCTTCAGGTAGTTCTGCATCTCACGGAAGTCCCCCGCACGGGTCATGTATATCTTCACGAGAACCTCATCTCCGTCAGGGCTCTCCGCGAGGAACACCTTGCTCTCCTTGCCCGCCTCAAGAACTCCGTAGAGCGTCTCTATGACGCCACGATGCCTCAGCTTGAGCAGTGCTTCGCCGGTGTCGAAGTCAAACACGTTCCCGAAGGCCTTCTCCGCCTCGGAGGAATCAAACATTCTCCGCGACTCCTCCTTCCACCTCTCCCTCCAGTCAACGTTCTCCACATCTATGCGTTAGGCGTACAGATGTAAAACGCAGGCGCCCGCAAACCTAGTCTGATACCTCTCTCCAGCCCACCAGCGCAACGAACAGCGAGGCGATCCCAGCGGCGTACATCGAGTAGCGCAGAACCGTCAGCTCGGGCAACGCCTCCAGGAGCAGTATGGCTGTGCCAGAGAGCATGACGCCGCCCGTGGAGACCAGTACCTGCCGGTAACCAAAGTATTCGGGTACCTGGCCTCTTCCCTTGTCGGCCATCCACGAGTACAGCGGTATGAAATACGTTGAGAGAGCCAGACCTCCGGCAAAAGAGGCAGCAAAGACCGAGACGGTGGAGAACAGATGTGGCTTCAGGAACATGAAGAGAGCCGAGGCCAAGGCACCGGCCGATATCACCTTTTTCCGGCCGTATCTCGACACCACTCTCTCGACCGCGAAACCAAAGGCTACCGATGCCAGAGCACCCAGCGACCTGACGCCTCCGACCTCGAGCTCGCCAGCCACAAACTTGAACACGAAGATAGGGAAGATGTAGACACCGGCGCACAGTATGATACCTCTCTGTAGGAATATGTCCTCCTCGCTCTTGGCTCTTCCACTCGCAAAGGAGACGAAGGAGAAGCTGTCAGGCCGGTTTCTACCTATCCTGAGCAGCGGCAACGCGGCCACGAGAAGCAGCGCCGCCGCCACCACTACCAAAGGACCAAAGCCATAGAAAGACAGCAGGAGACCGCCGAGAGCCGGACCTATCACCGACGAAACCTTCGGTATGCTGTGGAGCCTCGCCGACGCGGAATCAGGGTCCTGATCCGAGGTGAGGTCAGCGAAGTCCGACCTGATTGCTATGTCATGGAGGCTTTCGCCGGTGCCGATCAGAACCGCTGCCGCCGCCACGGTCGGAGCCGCCAAGTCGAACGACCTCAGTGCAAGGAAAGCAGGCAGAAACAGGAAGTACGCCGCCGCCATCGACCGGCGGTATCCCAGGCGCGAAACCGCGGCAGAGCCCGGCCAAGCGAGCAGGGCGCGCACGAGGAACGCAACGAGTGGAAACAGAAGCGCCGTCGACAGCGGCGCGCCCTGGCGCAGCACCTCGACCGGAACGAACACCGCCAGGAGCTGGAAGGCCAGGGATATCAGGGCCTTGTGGACGTACAGAGCATTCAGGGGGCTGAGCTCGACATCCGGTTTCACACCAAAACTGTGGTGATACTGCCTATTGAATCGATGTCTCCAGCGGCAGGACATCGCTTCCCAGTTAAACCTCGCGGGTGAATTCCGTGTCAACTGGCAGATATGAGGAGTTTCTCGGGCACTGCCCTCTTCGTCGCCACACTACTGTTCGCGGTCAACGGAGCCGCTGCTCTACCACAGCAGTCCGGGGCGACGCCGTCTTTCCAGGCTGTGTCGGTGGCTGTCCTGCTTCCGTTCCTGGCTGCCGGATTTGTTCTCGTCTCCGGATCTAGGCTGGGGAACAGGTCGGGGTTGCTGGGCGCGGCGGTCTCCGCGGTCTGCCTCGGCCTGGTTTTGACGCAGAGGACGGCTTCTGGTGCCGCTGGAGTCAGGTGGGTACCGTCCCTGGGGGTCGAGATGTCCTTCTTCGTGGACGGACTGTCGTCGATGCTCGGTATCCTGGTCTCCGGCATCGGGTCGATGGTGTTCCTGTACGCCTACAGGTACATGGAGCACGAGTCGGGCCACACGCGTTTCTACTCGTCGCTACTCATGTTCCTAGGGTCGATGCTGGGGCTTGTCTACGCCGGCGACCTCATCCTGTTGTTCGTGTTCTGGGAGCTGACGTCGGTCGCCTCGTTCCTGCTGATAGGTCACTCGTGGAGGCACGGTTCGTCGGGGAGGGCGGCGCGGAAGTCCTTCGTTGTGACCGTGGGAGGCGGGCTGTTTCTTCTCGTTGGCTTCCTCATGCTCTTCTCGGCCACAGGAACCTTCTCCATTGCGGAGCTGATATCGGATCCGGGCGCGACGGCCTCGCAGCTCCGTTCTGCCGGTTTGTTTGTTCCGGTGCTCGCCTCTCTTGTGGTGGGTGCGGGTGCGAAGTCGGCGCAAGTGCCGCTTCACTTCTGGCTGCCGGACGCTATGGAGGCGCCCACACCCGTCTCGGCGTTCCTGCACTCGGCAACCATGGTGAACGCGGGCGTGCTGCTGTTCGGTCGGTTCCGTCCGGTGATGTCCGGCGAGCTCTGGACCGCGGCACTCGCAACCATCGGACTCACCACGATGACCGTGGCAGGGTTGCTGGGTGTGGCGTCATCGGACATCAAGGAGCTTCTGGCGTACTCGACGGCCTCGCACCTCGGTCTCATCGCCGCAGCCTTCGGCTTCTCTGGTGCAGCGGGCGTGGAGGCAGGTGCTTTCCACGTGTTCAACCACGCTCTGTTCAAGGCCTCGCTGTTCATGGTGGCAGGGATTGTGGCGCACGAGGCCGGAACCCGGAGGCTGTCCGATCTCTCTGGATTGAGGAGATCGATGCCCGTTGTATCGGTGCTGGCGGTGGTTGGGGGGCTGTCCATGGCAGGGGTTCCGCCGCTCGCCGGTTTCCAGTCGAAGGAACTACTGTTCAAGGCCAGCCTGTCTGCAGCGCAGTCCGCGGGCGGCGCGGCGTGGTTTCTTCCGGTGCTGGCGGTGACGGGCTCTGTGTTCACGTTCGTGTACTCGATGCGGTTCATCTCCGTGTTCTTCGGTGAGCCTGTCGAGGCCCACAGACCATCTACGAGCTTTGTGTTGCCGGCGTCGATTCTTGTCGTGGCCATAGCAGCGTCGTCGCTGGCACCGCAGACAGCGGTTGACCTCGTTGTTGGCCCTGCGGCAGCCGCCGCCGGGCTGGCGCACGGCTTCCATGTGCACCTGATACCGTCGGTCTCCGCGCCTCTGGGGATGTCGGCTGTGACGATCCTGACGGGAAGCCTCGTGTTTCTCCGCGGCAGGGCAGTCAGGCGCAGCAGGGGATTGATAGACTCAGCGAGTTTCATGTCTCCAGATTTGGGCTATCGCAGGTTCGTGGAGAACTCTGAGGAGCTGTCACGGAGGTTCGATTCCGTGGTTCAACCAGGGAACGCGGCGTTCTACTTCTGGACGGTTGCTGGTGGAACAGCGGCTGCGGGATTGGCAGGGTTTCTGGTCGGCGGTGCGCCGCTGGGCGCCGGCGTTGATGTCGGGGCTGCGTCCGCCATTGTTCTGGGCGTGGCCTTGGTTGGGGCGTATAAACTGACGAGGGTGTCGGGCCAGGCCGCGGGTGTGCTCGCTCTGTCCGTGGTCGGGGGGATGATAGCCGTGTTCTATGTGCTAGCGGACGCACCTGACCTGGCGTTGACACAGCTCTCCGTAGAGACCTTGTCTATGGTGATATTCATGCTGGTGCTCGACCGGCTCCCGGAGGCATCCAGCCAGCTTTCTGATTCGAAGAAGGCTGTGGACGCGGCCGTCTCCGGGTTTGTGGGAGTGGTCGCGTCGGCGGCGGTGCTGGTTGCTTCGGGTGTGTCGCCCAAAGGCATATCGGGTTTCTTTGTGGAGAACGCGGTTCCGGAGGGTGGCGGCGGCAACATAGTGAACGTGATACTTGTGGACTTCAGGGCGTTCGACACGCTCGGGGAGATAACAGTGATAGGTATGGCTGCGGCCTCGGTGCTGGTGCTGCTCTCGCAGCGGAGGCCGGACAGGTGACAGTTATCTCCGAGACAACGGCGAAGGGCGTACTTCCTGTCGTCTTGGTGACGGCGGCCGCTCTGTTCGCGCAGGGCCACCAGCTCCCAGGAGGAGGTTTCATTGCGGGTGTGTTGACGGTTGTGGGGTTCGCTCTGGTGTACATCGTGTTTTCGATAGACTACGTGGAGTCGGTGCTACCCGGAGATCTCAGCTCCTCGCCCGACGGCTTCGACCACGCTATAGAAGGGCGAGACACCTCCGTGATGTCCCTAGGTCTGGTGGTTGCGATAGCCGGAGGCCTAGTGTCCGTTCTGCTGGGTCTTCCGTTCCTGACCCAGGCGTTCGTCAAGCTCCATCTGCCGCTGTACGGGGAGTATGAGCTGGCGTCTGCAGTAGGGTTCGACCTCGGTGTGTACCTGGTTGTGATAGGAGGTCTAATGGCTGCGCTGTCGGCGGAGGGGGAGCAGTGAGCCTCGTGCTTGCTGGTTTCGTCGGCGCTATGTTCGCTGCGGGCACCTACCTCGTGCTGAAGCGCAACCTACTGAAGCTGGTGTGGGGCACGCTACTCTTCTCACAGGCGGCGAACGTATACCTGATATCGATGGGCGGGCTACCGGGAGGTGCACCGGTTCTGTCGCACTCCGCGCACGGGTCCGCGTCCTCGACCGATCCGCTGGTTCAGGCGCTCGTCCTGACCGCCATAGTCATAGGGTTCGGAACCACTGCGTTCGGTCTGGTGCTGTCGCTGAGGTTCTACGAGGAGCACGGAACCATGGATCTGCGGGAGGTGGAGAGACGTGACTAACCTGGTCGTGGCTCCGATTGTGACCCTGCTGGCTACAGGCGTGCTCGGGCTGGTGTTGAGAAACCACGACGTCCTACAGGAGAGAGCCACGACAGCAGGCTTCCTCGCCTACAGCGCCGTGACCGCGACCCTAGTGGAAAGGGTTCTGACCGGAGGGGTGGTCGCCTTCCAAGTCGGTGACTGGGCGGCTCCGTTCGGTATCACGCTCGTAGCTGATGCCCTCTCCGTGCTCATGCTGTGTATTGTGGCGGTCGTAGGGACAGTCTGCGTGGTGTACAGAACCGGTGCGGGGGAGGCTGAATGGTCTCTGCTGCCGCTGCTCTCCTTCATGTGTGCGGGGGCTTCAGGAGCGTTCCTGACGGGCGACCTGTTCAACCTGTTCGTCTGGTTGGAGGTCACCTTGATGTCGAGCTACGTGTTGATCGCGCTCCGCGGGAACGGAGATGGAGCCGCAGCCACGCTCCGTTACCTGGTGGTGAATCTTGTGGGATCCTCATTCATCTTGGTGGCGATAGGTGGCATATACTCCACGATGGGAACTCTGAATATGGCGGATCTGTCGCGGCGGCTCGCCGAGCCCGCGGCGTACAACGCCTCCCCGGGCGCCGCCCTCGGGTTCTTCGGGTTGTTGCTGTGCGTGTTCGCCCTGAAGTCGGGCCTGGCGCCGTTTCAGTTCTGGGTTCCGGAGGCCTACAGGGCTGCACCGCCCGCGGCCTCCGCGGTCATGTCGGGGGTCGCAAAGAAGGTCGGGATATACGCAATAGTTAGGGTCTTGGTGGGTGTGCTGGGTGCTTCCTCCGCTACCTACAGGGTGCTTGGAGCTTCCTTGACACCTGTGGGGATGGCGGGCGGCGTTCTCGCGTTCATGGCTTCCCTGTCGATCGCTGTCGGAGGTGTTGGCGCCCTGTCACGGAGACGCCTGGACGGTTTGCTGAGCTACTCGTCCATAGGTCAAGTAGGGTTCATTGCGCTCCCGATAGCTGTATACGCTCTCTCCGGCTCCGATCTGCTCTTCCTCGCTGGAGGTCTACTGTACGCCGTCAACCACGCCATCGGGAAATCCATGCTCTTCCTAATATCCGGTCTCGTTGAGGGTTCTACCGGGGGTCAGAGAGTGGACGAGCTTTCCGGTCTGGTGTCTTGGGACAGAGGTGTGTCAGCCGCTTTCTTTGTCGGTGCGCTCTCGATGATCGGTGTGCCACCGCTCGCCGGCTTCCTCGGGAAGCTCCAGGCATTCCGGGCCGTGGTCTCGCTCCCGTCCCTCATGGCGGTCGGTGTCGGGGGTGCTTTCCTCAGCATCCTGTATTTCACGAGAGCATGGATATCGGTATTCTGGGGAGAACCAGTGGAGGCCGAGAGACCCCCGGTGAGGGCGAAGGCAGCGGTACTGTTTCTTGCGCTCCTGCTTGTTATCGGGGGTCTCGCAGCGGAGCCGCTTGTCAGGTTCTCGGAGCTGGCAGCCGAGGCAGCAATAAACCAGGAGGCGTATCGAGACGTTGTTCTGGGTGGCGGAGCGTCATGAAAAACTGGTTGATCATCGGGTTTCTGTCGGCAGTGGTATGGATCGGTGTGCGGGGACCAGAGCTGTCCGCGCTGCCGGCAGAATCAGTCAACGGGCTGCTGGTGGGAATACCGACAGCATACCTGCTTCGCGGCATGTACACCGGCTCCACGAACCTCTCGAACCTGTCTAGGAACATGTCTCTGGCGGGGCTCTACTCGGCGGTGTTTCTCCGGGAGTTGGTGTACGCGAACCTGGATGTGGCGCGCCGTGTCCTGATGCCGCAGCCACCAGTCAACCCCGGTGTGGTTCGGTACAGACTTGAGATAGAGGATCCTGTTGCGGTTACCGTGCTCGCGAACTCTATCACCCTGACTCCAGGAACGCTCACCCTCGACCACGACAGGGAAGAGAACGTGCTCTTAATCCACGCCATCGACGGTGCGGGCGATCCCGAGGATGTCGTGTCAACGGTGGAGGAGTGGGAGGCGCTCTTAGAGGAGATGCTGAGATGACGACTCCGAGCGTTACATCGGCGGCGTTGGTGGCTGCATCGGGGGCGTGCCTGCTAGCTACCTACAGGCTTCTGGACGGCCCCAGCCTGCCGGATAGGATGGTTGCGCTGGACACCATTACAACCACAATAGTAGCTATCTCAGCTCTTTACTCGATAGCCACGGGCAGGGAGTTCTACCTCTTAGTAAGCCTGGTGCTCGGGATAATAGGGTTTGTGTCAACGGTAGCGGTCGCAAAGTTCGTGGAGGAGGGAGACATCATAGAATGACGCTGGACGCTGTTTCCATGTTGCTTGCGGCCGTGTCACCCGTCTTCCTGTTGATCGGGGCTCTTGGTCTTGTCCGTCTCCCTGGGGTGTTCAACAGGATGCATTCCACGACAGAGGCCACCACCCTGGGGGCCTCCTCCGCCCTGCTGGCTGCGGCCCTGCACTTTCGGTCGGGTGCGTCCCTCACCGCAGTGTTCGCGATGCTGTTTCTGTTCGCGACGGCGCCGGTGGGCGCGCACCTGATATCGAGAGCTGCTTTCGAGGAAGACATGGAGCCGCCTCAAGACCGGGAAACAAACGGTTCTTAGAGGAACTCGTCCACTTCCTCTAGGTATCCCTGACCACGGAGCCAGTCGGTCTCCGCCTGCGTGTATGATTCAACGATATCGCCCTTCTCGTCGCCCTCTATCTTCCACGGGTCAACCAGCACAACAGTGTCTCTCTCGATGTAGACCGCGCGCTTCCGCGAACCCGGTATTCTGCAGATGCGCTTGTTCTCGTCACTGCAGTAAACTCTGTACTTTCCGCCGCCCTCCTTCCTCAGCACTATACCGAGAACCTGGCCGTCTTCCGGTTCGCGCGCCCTTGTTACCTGTTCTTCTTCGTCTGCCACGCAAACAAGTGTACGTGAACCCTTTTATTGGGCGTTAGACCCTGACAGAGATGACGTTGCGGTAAACCTTCTGACCGTCCTGTTCTCCAGCGAGCTCGTAGCTCCTCTTGACCTCAGTATCACGCAACGACTCGACCGTACCGAGTACCTTCTGCGCGATGCTCTCCGTTGAAAGGTAAAGATCTGCGCCGTGGTCGCTGTACTCTATGTTTGAGAGGAAGTCCGTTCTGTCCTCGTTGGTGGCTTCTGCCGCGGTCTCCGCCGCCTCCTCGACCAGAGGCCTGACCTCTCCGCCGCGGATCTGCATCTTCACCTTGTAGAAGCTTGAGGAGAACCTGCTGCAGGGCTGGCACTGCTGCTGTTTCGGGCGTAGCTCCGCGTCGTAGGTGTCCTGCATCTCTCCCGCGGAGGCGTGCACCCTGACCTGTGTGGTTCCGTCTTCCTCCTCCCAGTACTGGAGGCGCATCTCTACACCGTCCTGGTTGAATTCGGAGAAGCGCTCGCCCAGCTGCTCCTCAAGTCCGTAGCGTTCCAGCCACTTCCCCTCCATCTTCAGGCGCCCGCACACAGGACAGGTAACGTGTTCCACCACGTCCGGGAGCTCGAGCAGGTCGTTCTCATCCGTATAGCAGCCGGCGCAGAGCTTCCTCTTGTCGCCGTACAGGTTATCGGTCTCTCTTCCACACCGCGGACAGAACTTGGACAGTTCCACAACCAGTATTTGGTTTCCCGACAGTCAAAAGAACCGCCCAAGCACGACATTTAGGTGTTTTTAACCAATCGGTTGGGTATATCGAGCCAGGAGCAGGATACACTCGGTGGTGTGGTGCAACCCGGCACACACGTGTTTCAGGTTAAACAGGATTTAGGAAGTTATGTGCTAGAATGTCTCAGTTTCATCGATACAGATGTCCTCTGCGACGGTCGTGTCGACTTTGCTCCATATGTTCTCGCCCGGTGAGTCGATAGTTTCACGCATCGGGCTCTCGAGCGTCTTCTTGACTGCATGGTGGGTCTTGTGTACTATTGGAGGTGCATCTATGCCGTCCACTAAGTCTTGCCAGTATGCTGTGTTGCTCGCCCAGTAGTTGTACGAAATCCCGATACCTTCAAGTCGGTCGCCGGGGGGCTCGCCGGGGTTCGCCCACTCGTCTTGGAACAGCGATGCGCCTTCCCCCATTAGATCCTCCGCCCAGTACTGCGTCAAATCTCCCTTGCTCGGTAGGTTGAACGCCCAGGTCTCGTCATCTCTCTGCGCCAGGGCGCCCTCGGAGCACACGAAGTATCCTTCATAGCGCCTTTGCCCATCTGTTTCCGTCTCTGACGCCTCTCTGTGGCTCTGTGTAGAGAAGAGCAGGTCGCCCACGTTAGAGTCGCCGTTAAGAGCCTCGTTTGCCACTTCTTCTGGACCCCCAGCTGGTTCAGACTCCAATCTCGAGCCGAGATAGACGGCCCCTACTCTCACTTGTTGTGGGTAACCGTTGCTCATACGGAACGGCGACACCCTGAGCATATTATGTGTAACTCATTTCGCGGAGACGGTTTCCAGTGAAGGTCGGGTTACTGGTTTCGCAGGACTCGCCCTGCGTCAGTTTTGCGGATACGCTACCTTAGAGGCTGTCTGTCGGACGGTTTGCTGTGCTCTGGTTCCGTCCGGGAAGGTGACGGTGACGTTGATTGGTGGCTCGGCTCCGCCGATGTGAACCCATGGCTCCATCTGGTTGAGGTATCCGCTGCCCCCATCCACCACGAACACCTGGCCGGTGGACTCGACCTCGACGAGGGCGTTCCGTGCGGGCGCGCTGCTCTCCGACATAGGCTGGATACGGACGCTCTCGCCGGAGTTTCGGTGGCGGTACATTGTTAGGGGTTGTGCGCCGGCCTCTCCGTGCGCCAAGATGAGCTCGAGGTTGCCGTCTCCGTCGATGTCGACCCTTGCTGCGCCGGTACCGAGGCCGTCTGGCTCCCTCGCATCACCTACCGGTATCTCTGCTCCGGAGGCGTTGTGGTATGAGTTGGGTTGTTCGCCTTGGGAGGCGATGTTGTTTATGTATAGCTCCGTCCCGCCGTCGTTGTCGAAGTCTCCGGACACCAGATTGCGTGAAGCGGTAGGGTCGGAGAACTCCGGCGGGGCGACACCTTCGAATCCCCGGTCAGTGCTTCGGTACAGCCGGTGCGGGCCCTCCCAGTTGACTACTCCAAGATCCAAGTCGCCGTCCTTGTCCTTGTCGAACACTTCCGCGCCCCTTGCGGCCTGCCTCGGATCGGCCACGCCGAGCTCTGCGGCCACTTCCTCGTACGTACCGCTGGACCTGTTCTGTCGGTAGTAAAAGTTTTCTCCCGTTGCTGCACGGCTGTACCGCTCGTTTCCAACGAACAGGTCGACGCCGTCTTCCGTCGGTATGTTGACGATGCTCCTGCCCCCCGTGACGCGATCCATGTCGTACCTAGGTGCGAGGTCGATCAGCGAGCCGTTCGACTCTGTAATCAGCTGCATCGGGCCGGCGTACCTGGCAACGAAGAAGCCGTAGCCCTGTGGTGAGTGGTGGCACGCCACGCTCCTACCGGTGTACTGGTTGGTTACCTCCGATTCCTGCAGGAGGTCGACCCATTCCCCGTCCTGCAGGTCGTAGAGCCTGTCTTTCGTGTCTTTCTGACCGCCGTACCGCCCTCCCGTGGTCAGGGTGTATATCTCTTCTTGGCCATCGCCGTCGATGTCGCATCCGGCGGCACCTATCGCATTGGTTGTAGGGTCACGGAGTTCTCGGGGAGTGTCTTCCACGAGGTTGCCGTCCCTCCATCTCAGTAGCTGGTTGGGTCCTCCGAACCCGGTGGAGAACAGCTGTGTCTCGCCGTCCACCTGCACGGCGGCGATGCCGTACCTCCTCTGCGAGGGGTTGTCAGCGATTCTGTCTGTGATATCAATCAGGCTGCCGCTGTCACCCTCCGTTTGGTCTGTCGCGGTACCGACTGGGCCGTTTGCTTCTCCTTCAGTTCCCATACTGACTGTACCGGGAAGAACCGTGATAACGCCTGCGGAGAGGGCAATAGCGCCGACCACAGCCACGACCGCAATCCTGGCATCTACATCGGTCACCTGTGTATTTTGGATTCGTCTCAACAAAAGGTTTCGCGGCGAAGATTCAGGTTTTTGAACCAGCCGGCACTTGTTTGTGTGTGGCTCTCTCCTTCGAGTTCCTGTTTGCGCTGGCGGTGGTGTACTCCACGAACTACTTCCTGATTCCGTCGGAGAAGTACGGCGTACCTGTTCTCGGGGCGGAGATAGTCGCGGGGATACTTTTTGGTTCCGTGTTCGGGACGCTGACCTCTTCCACGCCCGGGTTTGAGTTCATTACGTCGCTGGCCGCCATAGGCCTGATGTTGATAATGTTCGATGCCGGGCTGGAGCTGAAGCCCAGCGCCATCCGGCGGAACGCCAAGGTAGTGACGGAAATCGGCATCATGACGTTCCTGTTGCCGTTTGCGGCCGGTGTAGGCTTCGGACTGTTCCTCGGCCTCGGTGTGTTCGCCTCGATACTGATAGGAATCACGGTCTCAACTACCTCTCTAGGTCTTATCCACCCGTTGCTGGAGGAGTTCGAGCTACTGGGGTCCGACGAGGGACAGGTCATCCTCTCCGTGACGGTGTTGAACGACATTCTTTCGGTGGTTGCTTTGGCCTACGCAACCGCCTTCACTGGCGGCAGCCTGCTGACCTCGATCGCCATCGTGACCGCGGCAGTGGTGTTCTTCCTGTACATCGCACCGTTCAAGCTCTCGGGGTTGCTCTCAAGGTATCTGGCCGACACCATCGAGGACCACACAGTCCGGTTCTGTATGATGGCGCTCGTGGGCCTGGCCTTCATTATGGAGCATATAGGGATTCACGCCGTCCTCGGCAGCTTCTTCGCTGGTCTCCTGATATCGGAGATGGCGCACGACGGCCACGATGTCAACAAATCGATGCGGCCGGTCACCAATCTCGCGGCGCCGCTGTTCTTCTTTTTCGTCGGAGCCCAGCTGCCCGTCTCGAACTTCCCTGCGGGGAGCGTGGGTTTGATAGGGGGCGTGATAGCCATCGGCTTCGGGGCCAAGTTCGTGGGCGCCTACCTCGGTAGTGTGTGGGCTGGTGTCGAGGACAAGACCGAGTACATGCTAGTGGGTGCTATGCCGGGCAGGTTGTCGATAAGCGTCGCAGCCGCAGAGATCGGGCGCCGGCAGGGCATAATCCAGGATCCGCTGTACTACGCCTTCATAATACTGTCTATACTGTCGGTGTTCGTCTCGGTGTTCATCTTCCGGTATGTCGCCAGCGACTAGACCCTGACGGTGACGCGGTCGCCTTCCTCCAAATCCAGCGACTCGAAGGACTCCAGAAGCCACTCCGACCCGGTATCCGGCCTGTAGATGCTACCGGGTTCCAAGACACCTATTTCGAGGACTCGGCCACCCCCCAGAAAGTATAGGTTTAGGCTGTCCTCCACTAGGAAGCTATCGAGCGTGACCTTCCGACCTGTGCGGAACAGCATGTCTCCCTCTTCGCTTCTTCTAAGGCCCCAAGCCTTTTCGAGGGCGTTCTCAGCGAGCCTTGTCTCCATCTCGCGCCCCGGGGTCGATACCTCGACCTGTCTCACGCACAACCATCAGCGAACCATCCACATAAAACGGAGCTTGGCAACATTACTGTGTGGAACAGAACCTGTCCGAAAAGGAGAGAAATGTACGTCTGGGCATCGGAATAGCTCTTGGCACGGTGTCCGCGGTTGTGCTTGTCACTGGCCGACCTGAAGCAATACCAGACGAGGCCGCAGCAGGTCTTGGTCTGGCGTCCATAGGATTCTTCGTCAACTACTTCACCTGCTTCTGCGGAACGAAGAGGCTGGTCAGGAGTGCTGTGAACAAGGTTAGATAGCTCGAGTACTGTTACGCTTCTATGTAGATGTTGCCTTTCAGTTCGCTGACCTCGCCGTCCACCATGTCTGTCTCCGTGTCAAGCTCTCTCTGTGAACGGACAATTATCCAGCCGTCGCTTCCCTTTAGTGTGTATAGGTATGCCTCCTCTGTCCGTTTTTGGAACTCCAGCTGGCCCTGAACCTGTACGCGGCTGCCCTTCATGCCCTCATCTATCTGATCGGGGCGGAGCTCGGTGGTGACCTCTGACTCGTTCCAGGTCTCGAGCTCCACGTTCACTATCTTCCTTACATCGCTCTTTGTGACCGTCCTATCGTCAACGTAGTCCATCAGTTCGTTCATTCTAGACTTGATGTCCTCCATTTCCTGGCTGAGCTCGGAGGACTCTACTTCGGAACCCGAGTCAATGCTGGACTCCAGCGCCATGACTCTAGTGCTTAGCTCTTCCACTTCCGACTCTAGGTCGGTGGTGGGAACACTTTCCTCAAGGTCCGTCAGCCTCTTTTTGACGCCTGCAACCTCGCTTTGTGTGGCGGTGTCTTCGATCTTTGAGGCTGTGTCTTCGATTCTCTCTGTCAGAGTTTGTTCGACTCCCTCTAGGTATTCTGTGTCGGCGTATGTTTCGTCTATCTCGTGTCTCAGTGACTCCAACTCCTCGCTTTCCGCGTAGTTTCTCAGCTGTTTCTGGACCTGATCTTGGCTCTGCTTCACATCTTCGCGCAGTTCTCCAAAGCTATCCCTGATTTGGCCGAGGCTCTCGCGGGTGTTTTCCAGCTGCCTGAGGTCGGCTTTGTTATCCAACCTGTTGAGGTCGCCCTCAGCCTTCTCAAGTCGCTGCTTTGTATCTTCCAGAGACTGGCGTAGGTTCTCTATATCTTCGCTCTCTGCGCCGCCGGAGGCGGATTCGAACTCATCAACAGCCTGTTCCAGGGATTTAAGTCTCTGATCTATGTCTTCGACCTCTTCTGGTTCTGCGGCCGAGAGAGAGTTCAGTTCTTCCTCCAGTAGTGCGAGCTGGGAGCTGTTCTCTGTCACAGCCTTCTCAAGCCCCTCAAATTGCTCGTCTGTAGACCCAACAGCGTCTTCTAGGTCGTCTAGGGAGTTGTTTATCTCTGTCAAACGCTCCTCGCTCGTCGCCTTGAATTCATGAAGCTGCTGGACACTTACCGTATCCTCCTTTAGCTGGCCTACTTCCGACACCATCTCTTCTTGGGTGTTACCGACGTGTTCAATCTCCTCCTCGGCACCCTCCACTCTCTGCTGAAACGTGTCTAGACTGTCATCTATCTCAGTAAATCTTTCGGAATTATTCTCCCGGATATCCTGGATCTCACTCTTCTTGACGGATTTGTCCCTGAGACTCGATACCTTTGATTCCAACTGTGTTCTCTGTTCGCTCAGGTTTGCAATACGGTTCTCCAGTGCCTTGCGCTGTTCGTTGACTTCCTGCTCAAGGTTCTGCAGAGACTGCTTCTCTGCCGACGTCTCCTCCAGCGACTCTACTCTCGAAGCCAGTTTTTCATTTCGCTCGCTCATGTCCATGACAGAGCTCAGGTCGTCATCAATCCGTTCAATCTTCTGCTCGATCTCCGTCTGCGTTGTTTGAAGCTCCTCGCTCTCGGCCTTTGACGACTCTATGGACTCTATCTTCGAGTCTACGGCTTGCTCTCTGCTGGCGGCTTGCTTCCTGACTTGTTCAATCTCTCCGTTAAGTTGCTCTACGCGTTCCTCAAACTGTTTTCTTGACTCCAGCAAATCCTCGATCTCATCTCCAATGTGTGGGATATCTTCGGTGTCGGCCTTGGCCTCGCGCAGATCTTGGAGCCTGTCTCTGAGGTTTTGTACATCCTCTACAGTCGGAACATCTGTCTTAGCTTCTTGGATCCTCGATTCCAGCTGTTCGGGAGAGACACCTGACTCTTCCAGTTTTCCTATGTCTTCACGCAAGTCCGAATAGTTCTCTTCTGTTTCGTCTCTGAGGTCTTGAATCTCCTCGGCGACCTGGCCAATCTGCTCCGTGTTCTCAGAGAGACGGGAGTTGTGGTCGCTGAGCTGGAGGCTCACCTCGTTTGAGAGCGAGTTAAAATGAGTGTGGAGGTCATCTGTCTTCTGCTCCATTTCGTTTTGAGCTGACTCAAGTCTGTCTACCGCGCTCTGTACTTGTTCTATTCGACTGGTCTTGTTGCTCAGTCTCTCATCTAGGTCCTGAATATCCGAGGACATAGACTCCTGTTTCTGGGAGCGTTCCGTCTCCATGTCTTGTACGCGTTGTTCAGTCTCTTTGACGGCTGAGCCAACCGCATCTAGCCTATCTCTCACGTCAGAGTTGTCTTGTTTCAGCGAGCCAATGGTTGACCTTATTTCAGATGCGCGTGTTTCAGATGCGGCACGTATTTCTGCCAAATCTTCGTCTGTAGCCGCGTTCTCCAGGCCTTGTTCAAGTTCTTCGACTCGGCTTTCAGTCGCCATAGACTCCACCTTGTCCCTCAACGAGTCCAAGGCAGCCTGGTCTACAAGCTCTGATCTAGTATCCTGTATCCGTCCGTCTAGACTCTCCAGTCTACGCCTAACATCGTCGAGCGCCTTCTGGTCGGCCGCGGATTCCTTGAGATTCTCGACAGTTTTCTGGTCGGCCAGTCCCTGCGTAGCGGAATCCAGTTTGCTGGTTAGCTCGCCTATATTGGTTCTTATTGACTCGACGCTCTCTTCATCGGCCTTCGCATCTGCGAGTGACTCAACGTCTGATCTGAGGTTCTTCAGTTCCTCCTCTGCTTCCTCCACAGCGGAGACTCTGTGGTCGAGCTCGCTCAAATCGGAGTTCACCTCCTGTTGGAGTTCTTTTTGTAGGTTTTCCACGGTGTCGAGTTTCTCGGTGTGTGTCTGGATGTCGGATTCGGTATCCGAGACTCTGTCCTCTACCTGCGTTACAGACTGCGTGAGGGATTCAAAGTCCGATCTGACGTGGTCTAGTTGCTCAACGTCTGCCTTCTGTTCATCCAGAGCGTGTGTCTTCTCCTCCAATCTCTGTTCTATGGCGGCTGCCTTCTGGTCGGATGCCAGCTGATCCCTCATGCGTGCTTCCATGTCTCGGAGTGTCCCTGTTCCTGCTGGCGTAGTTCCGCCACGTCTTCGACTATTCTATGTTCCAGTTCTTGATGCAGTCTTTCGAGATCGTTTTCGGTCGCTTGAGTACGTTTTATGTCGTTTTGCGACTGTCTGAGATCTGAGAGCTTGTCATCTGTGTTTTGGAGACGCGAGTCAACTTCTGATAGCTTCTGGGTGTTTTCGGACAACTCCGAACGTGCTTGTTCAAGCTCGCTCTGCTCAGCGGTTTCGCGTCGTGTCTCCCTTAGTTTTGACTGTAGCGACTGAATGTCTTCCAAGCTCTTTTGGAGCTTCTCTTCCGAGGCAGACGAGCTCTCTACTTCTTGGAGTTCTTGTTTTATGTCTGCGTTCGTTTCCTGTATCTGTTCTTCGGCGTCTTCGAGCTCTCTTCTCAGATCGTCTATGTCGGCGCTGAGTCTGTTCTGCGAGTTCTGAAGATCTTCGAGGTCGTTCCCCTGATGTTCAATCGTTGACTCAGTTTCTGAGACTCTGTAGTCGACACTCTTCAAATACTGGTCCATTGATTGGGTCTTTTCCCTGACCTGCTGGAACCTCTCGGAGTCTGTTTTCTGTTCATCAATCTGGTCGACCCGCGATCTCAGGGTTTCTAACGAGTCCGTCTCCGCCTTTGATGCGTCAAGGTCTTCCAGGTCGTCGCTGAGTTCGTTTTCAAGCTCTTCAATGCGCTGCTCGGACACAGAATTCTCCTTCAGCTTCGATTCAAGTTCCTCGAGACGCCTACGCTCATCAGTTTTTAGCTTGTCTGCGGTCTTTGATATCTCTTCTTCGAGTTTCTCTATCTCTGCTTTGAGCTGTTTCTTCTCGGGGTATTCCTCCTGAATCGTCTGTATCGTGTCTTTGAGACCTGAGATCTCTTGCTTAGCTTGATCGGTGTTTGATTTGACCTCTTCAATCTCTTCTGCTCTCTCGGATATTTTGTGGTGAACGTCCTGCAAATCTCCTTCGAGGGCGGTGTTCTCACCCAACTCTTCTGTCGTTGATTCTAGATTACGTACGTCTTCTGCTATGTTTTGGAGTCTCTCACTGGACGGAGAGTTCTGTTCGATTTCGTCTAGCCTGTCTTTGATTTTGTCAATGGAGTCGATAGACGCCTTGCGGGTGTTCAGATCCTTTAGTTCATGTCTCAAGTCCCTGAGTGCGTCGGCCTCGGCTTTTTGGTTCTGTAGTCTTTCTGTAAGGGTTTCAATTTCGTCAATCTCCTCTTCGAGCTCCGTCTTGACTGCTTCGGCGTCCGCACTGCTCTCTACCTCGTCACTAAGCTGGGCAAGACGGTCCTCCATTTCGTGGAGAGTCTCCAACTCCTGTCTTAGTTCCTCAACACCTTGTTCGGTGGCGGAGTCGTCGACCCTACTAGCTAGGTTCTCTATCTGTTCCTCCAGCTCCGACCTCGTGGCTTCCGTCCTCTTCGAGACGTCTTCTATGTTGTTCAGGGCTGATTCCAACATGTCTTCGCTGGCGGTCGAGTGATCTAGGTCCTGTAATCTTTGTCTCAGGGCGTTGAGCGAGTTCTCGTCGGCCGAGCTTTGTTCTACTTCCTGTACTCTTTCTTTCAGTTCCTCCTCAAGCTCTGTTTCGGAGTCCTCTAGTTCATCTAGTCTTTTCTGGGTCTGTTCAGTCTTGGTCTGTAGGTTTCCAGTTTGAGTGGTGAGATCACTTAGGGTTTTTTGTACCGCCTCGATGGTATCTGCATCTACTTTATCGGTCTCAATCTGTTCGATTTGCTGGGCTAATTCGTCGAGGTCCTCGCTTTCGACGAAGTTGTCTTCGATCTTTCGTAGGTCGTCCTCCAGCGACTCCATGCTGTTAAGCGCCTGTTCCAGGTGTTCTGACGAGGCGGACGAGTTCTCTAAAGCCTCAAGGTCCTGTCTAAGCTTTGAGAGAGACTCGGCCGATGCCTTCTTCGTCTCGAGCGCTTCCAAGTCTTTCTGAAGCTCTCCCAGAGCCTCTGCGTCTGGTTTCTCATCGGCTACTTCCTCTATCCTGTGTCTCAGGTCTTCGGACTCCTCCCGCAGCTTGCTATCTACTTCTTCCGGTGTCGGCAAATCGGACAGTTCAGTCTCGAGCGATCTTACCTTATGCTTGACGTCGTCTAGTTCTTCCTTCCGCGCGGAGTCATCGAGTTTCCGCTCGATTAAGCCGGTTCTGTCCTCTAGCGATTCCCGAAGTTCACGCGTCCGCTCTGAAACACCGTCTATGTCCTCGATGGCTGACCTAAGGGCTGCCTGTTCTGCTTTGCTATCCTCGAGGTACTGTATTCTATCACCTATCTCATCGATAGATTCCGCGGTCGCTGAACGCTCACGTAGGTCGTCTATGTTGTCCAGCATCTCCTGTTTGAGCTCTTTTTTGGATTCCTCGAGCTTTTCGACACGGTTCCGCGTGCTCTGCATGCGGGACACAGCCTTGCCTGTCGACTTGTCGAGGTCGCTGACTTTCCGCTCAAGAACCTCGACCGCCCTAGACTCAGCTTTTCCACTCTCCAGTTCCTCCACCTGCGATGCCAGATCCTCGAGCGCCTTCTTGGAGGATTTGCTTGAGTCTATGTTATCGATCCTGTCCTCAAGAGCGGTCAGTTCCTCCTCACTGGCTTTCTGCCGAGTCAATGTCTGGATTTCTCCCTGTACGTCGGACTGCATCTCGTTCATCTGTTGGCGGGCCTGTTCAATCTCGTCAGCCAGCGTTCCAGTGCTCTCGTCTATCTCCTCCTGCAGTTCCGATACCAGAGAGACCATGGTTTCGGCCTCCTTCCTCTTGCTCTCTTCAAGTTCCTTCCTGATGTCGGTTCTGTCCTGTTTAAATCGGTCTAGGATTCCCACACCAGAATCTTCCTCCAACCGCCTTAAAGTTCTAGCGGTTCCTGTCTGTGTGAGATTCAAAGACAGGAAGTCGAAGGAGATATGTCGCGAGATGGTCCGTAAAGAGTTGGTGCGGCAGGAGGGAGCTAGAGGCGCGACAGCAGGTATTATAGTGGAGGTCGAGAGCTATGTCGGGGATGTGGACGCTGCCTCGCATCTT
>GL982567.1:59774-65011 GCA_000220355.1 Candidatus Nanosalinarum sp. J07AB56 | reverse complement strand
GAGCGCTCGAACCCTCCGGAACGCCCGAACCGGTAGTTGGGTGTCTCAGCGCGCAGGCGGATGTGAATCAGTATGAACGGTCATAACTATCCCGTACCCGTATTGCTTTGAGGAGTGGCGTGGCTGTCCGCCTTGGATCCGAGTGCCTGGCGAAGGCGTGGTTCCGAAGGAGGAAAGTCCCGGCTCCCAAGAGGTGTGGCAGGGGAGAGCCCTGTGGCGCTCAGGCGACCGCAAACCCGGAACCGCAACACCGGCCAAAACCGGTGGTAGGCCCGGGACAGGTGGACCGCAGAGACGACACGGCCCCGACAGGGGAAGCGGTGAAACGAGGTCCAGCCACACCGGGTGCAAGGTAACGAGCCGCTCAGCTGAATGCAGCCACAGCAACAGAACCGGGCTTACGACCACCCTCATCTCTTTTTAGTCTAGCCCGTGACATCTACGTATGGCCGACAACCAGCAGGGAGGACAGCTGCCAACAGGACAGGGCGGCCTAGTATCATACTTCGAGTCCGAGTCAGGGTTCGAAATAGGACCCAAGACCGTGGTAGCTCTAGTGGCTGTCGTTGCGGCAGTCGAAGTAACACTCCAGACACGTGCGATACTCGGTCTCTTTGTCTGACACTTGAGATATCTATGCCGTTTGACGTCTTCCGGGTCGCTGTGGGTACAGAACTTTTGAGCCTGTTCTTAATTGATATTCCGTATGGAAACCAAAGAGATCTCTTCGATAGACGTCCTCGAGTTTGAGAACGATATAAAGCCGGATTCCCCGGTGCCCGAAGTTATCGAGACGGATAGGTTGGAACTGAGGAAAATCGGTTCCATACATACCGATGTCCACGAGCTACACGAACTGCTCCACGATCTGGAAGACCCAGATGAGGTATTTCGCCTCTGTGGATGGCGAAGGTCTGAGTCTCTAGGAGACACCATTGATTTCGTGGAGTCGAGGGAGAAGGCGTGGAGGAACGGGCGTTTCGAGTACGCAGTTGTAGAGAAGTCTTCTGGAGAGTATGCGGGGACGGCATATATGGAGTTCTCAGAGGGGCTGACCGACTGCGAGCTCGGTTATTGGATGAGAAAGCCTTTCTGGGGCGAGGAGTACAGCTCCGAGATATCAGACGCCTTCGTACACATAGCGTTCAAGCTCGTCGATGTGAACTATGTGGAGGTTGGATGTCTGTCCGAGAATGAGAAATCGCTGAGGGCGATGCAGAAGTATCTAGACAGGTACGGAGCTGTCTTCACCGGCACCAACGCAGTGAACAGCAGTTCGTACATGGATGTGGAAGAGCGTACACTGGCACACCACGAGTTCGTGGTGAGAAAGAGTGACTTCGAATCCAAGGAGACAGGCATCACGACAGAGATACCGGGCATAAACTTCGAGGACACTAATCTAGAACGCTAGCTCTGGTAGACATAGTAGATTAGTTTTTGGCCAGCTTCAGTGTCCGTAGCTTTCCGTACGAAACCTGCGCTAGTTATGGATGACCTGCTCTCCTCATTCGGTGCGTGCGTCCTCACGCCCACGCAGTCGTAACCTGACTCGGGCAAAACGTCTTCAAACACCCTCCTGTACATCCTGCGTGCGATACCCTGGTTTCTGTGCCCTCTATCCACAAGTGTGAGGTTCACATACACGCATGGGCAGAAACGTTTGATAGGTGATCTCACTCCTCCCCTAGTAAACAGGACAAAACCGGCTATCTCACCGGACTTTCTCGCAGCGACAATGTCCTTACCAGCAACAAAACTGTCTACCACTGCCTCGAACGACTTGTTCCTGTCCATAAGCGATACAGTAAAGTCGTCCGCGCTCGCTCTCAACAGAGCGCCTATCTTCTCTCGGAACTGCTCGGCACCTCCCTCGTACCCAACGCGGTAAGTCACAGTAGCTTGAGGCACCGCACGCTGAAAACAGTTCGTAGCAAACGTGGAGAGGTTCGAGCGTCCAGACACGGATGTCGGTATCACGTGGTGTCTGTACATGACACGGCAAGCACCTCTTTACATCCCACTGACAAGCTCCCTCAGCTAGAGGAGAGCGCAATATTTCGTGAGTGCTTGCTGACCAGTTTTAACCATAAACTGACATTGTTTCGATGGGCCCGTAGCTCAGCTCGGACAGAGCAACCGGCTTCTAAGAACCGTAGCACCCAATTGCAGGTTCAGAGACACCGGTAGGTCGAGGGTTCAAATCCCCCCGGGTCCGCTCACGAGAAGCACGTTATTGCACGACCGACACGTTCCCAGGCTATCTGATGCCGTTGTTTCCTTCGGGCGGCGCTTCTCCACGGATGCCGGTTACCCTGCCGACACTGGCGTCGTTTTCTCCGCAGTAGACATTGATAGGGTCGACTCCGTCTATGTCTATCTCAAGTTTCGCCTGGGCACGTTCCGGCATGTATTCCAAGTCGATGGCGCCCTCACGCACGAACAGTTCGCCGCCTTCGTGCAGGTCGTCGTATTTGTTCCTGAACGCGTTCAGCACCTCTGACTTCATATGCAGCTCTTGCTCCTGCGGAACGTCATCACCGACCTCATAACCAAATATTGAGTCCCTTACCTCCTGGAACTCTCTCGAAGCTCTGGTTCCATTAACTGGTAGTCACCTAGTGATTTGTGTGTTTCGGCGTAGTCGTCCAAGGCTTCATGTGTCTCTTGGGAGTCGCACCCAAGTGTCAGTTCCTCAATCTCAGTGTAGCCATCTGGATTCGTCATAATGGTATCGCTGAAGCCAAAAGATAAATACAGATACGAAACTGTCTACGTGAAGAGAACAAGCGTTCCTTCGGATGCCAAGGTCCTCGTACAGAAGCTGCCGTGCGACATGGGAATCCACAGGACAGGTAGGAAGGGAACGTTGAACGCGCCAGAAGTGCTGCTGGAGGGCGCCGAGCTCGAGAGCCGGGTGCACGTATCGGAGGTGTTCCCGGACGAGTTCGACCTTGAGGAGACACACCGCCGAATTCAGCGACACACCAGAGAGATGCTGGGATATGACACGCCGCTCCTGTCTGTAGGAGGAGACCACTCCGTGTCGTACCCGGTCCTCAAAGCAGTCAAGCAGCACCAGCCCGACCTGTCCCTGGTGTGGCTGGACGCCCACCTGGACGCCAAGCGGCCTGTGGACGAACGCACATCTCACGACGTGGTTGTGCGGAGACTAGTAGAGGAAGGTGTATTCAAACCTAGGGATATCTTCTGTATCGGAACAACAAGGATCGACGAGGACGAGAAGGATCTAAGCAGTAAGCTCAATGTCTACAGACCTGCAGATATTCCCGAGGCAGCGGACGCGGTCAACGGCCCGGTGTATGTCTCGTTTGACATTGATGCGGTCGACGTCAGCGGAACAGGGTATCCGGACGGCGAACTGTCGTTGGGGGAGTGCCGGGAACTGGTCAGGCAGTTGGACGTGCGGCACGCTGACCTGGTTGAGGCCGCGCCACCGCTCGATCGCGACGTCGTCGCATCCGGGGAGGAAGCGCTCAGTTACCTGTCGAGGGCGTTGGCAGAAAGTTATTAACAAGAGTTACGTTTACGGTATGTGGCTCTGCTAGGCTTGTTCGGCGATGAAGAGGACGACTCGGAGATGGAGTTCGACGGCAACGACCGTTTCGACTTCACTCTGTCGGAGGAGAAGAACGTCAAGCTCACGAAGGACATAGATGAGCCCTCGGACGTGGATGTCAGGTATCCGCTGATCCGGCCGTTCGCAGAGGCGCACGTGAAGTGGGACGATAAGGAGAAGACCCTTCGTTACCGGCTGGAGGAACCCGGACTGAGCGACCGAGAACAACAGGTCATGCAGAAGGTCAAGGACAACCTGTCGGAAAAGATAGATATATCTCTCTCCAGCATCCAGAGCCGCGAGAAGATAATAGCGTACCTGGAGAAGAAGATAGATGAGCTGTTGCTCGAGCTGGGAATCAGGCTGGAGAGCGAGAGCGAGGACCGCGTGCTCTACTACATATACAGAGACTACGTCGGGCTGGGCAAGGTGGAGCCCTTGATGCACGACCCGTATGTCGAGGACATCGGGTGCGACGGGATCGGAACACCCATCTTCGCCGTTCACAGCGAGTTCGGCTCTGTCAAGACCGATGTAGTCTACGAGGAAGGGGAGCGGCTCGAGAACGTGGTCATCAAGCTGGCGGAGCGCGCCGGCAAATACGTTTCCTACGCCGACCCCCTCCTAGACGGCGCCCTCCCGGACGGGAGCCGTGTCAACGCCTCCCTGACAGAGGACGTAACCTCCAAGGGACCCACCTTCTCAATCAGAAAGTTCCAAGACACGCCGTTCTCCGCCGTCGACATGATGGACCTCGGCACCGCCAACGCCGGTGTCATGGCCTACATGTGGATCATGGAACAGTACAACCAGTCGTTCCTCGTTGTGGGAGGAACCTCGACTGGAAAGACATCCTTCCTCAACTCCGTGGTGTCTTTCATACCGCCGGAGGAGAAGGTGGTGTCCATCGAGGACACCCGGGAACTCCGCCTTCCACTGGAGAACTGGATTCCATCGGTCACCCGCGAAATGATCTCCGGCAGCTCCGCCACCGACGTCGACATGGACCAGCTCCTGAAAGAGTCTTTCCGTCAGAACCCGGACTACGTCATTGTTGGAGAGGTCAGAGGAGAGGAGGCCTCCGTGCTGTTCCAGGGCCTGTCCTCCGGTCACCCCGGCGCAGGTACCATGCACGCATCCAGCCCCGGTGCCGTCGTCAAGCGCCTCATCACACCGCCGATCTCGCTCTCACCGGCACTGGTCGAGGCCTTAGACGCCCTCGTGGTCATGACACATGCCAAAGGCGTGGAGAACAGCGCCCGTCGCGTGAAGGCAGTGCACGAGCTCCAGAAGGTCGTGGGAAGCGGCTCCGCCCGGACAAACGAGGCTTTCTCCTGGACCGCTAGAACCGACTCGTTCAACAAGCGGGGCGACCCCAAACTGTTCGACCAGATAAGCGAGGACTACGGCGTTCCCAAGAACAAGCTCAAGGAGGAGTTCGAACAGCGAAAGCAGGTTCTGCAGTGGCTCCAAGACAAGGAGGTCACCGAGTTCGACAGAGTGGCAGATGTCATAGCATCCTACTACAAGGACCGCGAGAAGGTGCTCAAGATGGTGAACTCGGGCGAGGCCAGCCTAGACGATGTCATCGAAGCAGAGCTGGAGGTAGGCGTATCGAGACCCGACCTCTTGGCGAACGAGACGGAGGAATCTGAGG
>GL982567.1:58659-59754 GCA_000220355.1 Candidatus Nanosalinarum sp. J07AB56 | reverse complement strand
AATTGCAGGTTCAGAGACACCGGTAGGTCGAGGGTTCAAATCCCCCCGGGTCCGCTCATGCAGGTACGAGACAAGGAGATTGGCGTAATTGCTTTGTCAACTATCTTATCCCAAAATTGTTCTCAGTGGCGCCCTCAGGTGCCACGTCATCACCAAAGTTGCCGTGCCTCCTACATAGATTAGTCTCCCCTTCTTTGCAGCTGGCGTAAATAGACCCGAGGTCTGTTATCTCAACCTCCGCGACATCGTACGTCGGTATGATTTCTATTTCGAGTTCGCTTGGAGCAATATATAACTCGGCATTGTGTTGCGATCCTCCGTAAGTATTCCTTATAGCCGATTTCACCTCTGACTTTACATGCTCTTCTTCATACTCTTTTTCCTGCTGAGAGAGATCACCACCAAAATCGTAGTGGTCAACCACGTATCCCACTTCGTGGAGCTCATTCTCGGTGTTGTCCATGCGAAACACAGTAGATTTAACACATAAATACAGGCACGAATGATTGCTGTGGACACCACAAACATACCGGTAGAGGCCGAGATTCTCGTACAGAAACTGCCGTGCGACATGGGTATACACAGGACAGGTAGGAAGGGAACGTTGAAAGCGCCAGAAGTGCTGCTGGAGGACGCCGAGCTCGAGAGCCGGGTACACGTATCGGAGGTGTTCCCGGACGAGTTCGACCTTGAGGAGACACACCGCCGAATTCAGCGACACACCAGAGAGATGCTGGGATATGACACGCCGCTCCTGTCTGTAGGAGGAGATCACTCCGTATCGTACCCGGTCCTCAAAGCAGTCAAGCAGCGCCAGCCCGACCTGTCCCTGGTGTGGCTGGACGCCCACCTGGACGCCAAGCGGCCTGTGGACGAACGCACATCTCACGACGTGGTTGTGCGGAGATTAGTAGAGGAAGGTGTATTCAAACCTAGGGATATCTTCTGTATCGGAACAACAAGGATCGACGAGGACGAGAAGGATCTAAGCAGTAAGCTCAATGTCTACAGACCTGCAGATATTCCCGAGGCAGCGGACGCGGTCAACGGCCCGGTGTATGTCTCGTTTGACATCGATGCGGTCGACGTCAGCGG
>GL982567.1:57440-58639 GCA_000220355.1 Candidatus Nanosalinarum sp. J07AB56 | reverse complement strand
TTGCTCAAAGCACAGGCAACGAGATATCGGACGAAACCAGCAGCGACATTAAGTGCAGCAGCGCCTCGCTGGATGTGAGGAACCTAAGTTACACCGCCACACCAGCCGCAAGGTTCGATGTTGTCAACACGGGAACTGTCACGCTGCGCGGCGTGTCCACTTTCGCAGTCAACGACTCCTCCGAAATCATAAACGGAACGGAGATAGATAGGCTGTCAGTGTCAGAGACGAGGTCAGTCGCCCTGAAAGCCCGGACAGCACCGGAGTACGTGACCGCCGCCATAGACGAGTGTCCAAGCCTTCGACCCCGCGAAGACCTCTGAGTCCAAACCACCAAAAGCCGTCGACACGCTTCCAACAACAGTGAAGCCAATGCTCTTACTCGCAGCGGGCCTGGTTCTCACCGGTGGCGCGGCCGGAATACAGCCATCTGAGGTGGACAACGTCACCTTGCGGGTCGAGCTCAACGCCTCCGAAGTATTCCGGTCGGGTCTACAGACCACGCCCGGCGAGTACCAGCCCTCCGACTACCCATACCTGTCCTCCGGCAAGCCCGAGGCCCTCATTCCGTACGGGGATACTGAGGAGCTTACGAACATCTACATGCCAGACGGGCTGGTCGCCTACTACCCCCTAGACGAGACCGCTGGAAGCACCGCTAAAGATGTTACGACCGCGCTGCCCGACAACGATGGCCAGGTAGTCGGCGCGGATCAGAGTACGACCGGCAACGTATCAACAGCGTACTCGTTCGACGGAACTGATGACTCCGTTGTAGTCGGGGAGTCTGTAAATCCCGACACAGTCACAGTATCGGCCTGGGTCAAACCAGGCTCCAACAACGCCAACAAAGGGATTGTGACCAGTCTCGGGGATACCGGCGACGCCCCACAGTACGGGCTAGTGACCGATGGCTCGGGGTTCGGGTTCGAGGTGGCAAACGGAGCTAGTTCCGAAATCACGACCACCAGCTCCTTCAGCTCTGGCGAGTGGTACCACTTAGCGGGTACGTTCGACGGCACAAGAGCCAGCATATATCTCGATGCGAGCAGAAGAGACCAAGACTCAATAGGCGGCAGCATACCGGAGACCCGATCCGACCTCGAGATAGCAGCACCGACTCCGGCAGTGCACAGAACTTCAACGGACTATCGATGATGTCCGATCTACAACCGCAGTCTCTCACAGACCGAAATAGA
>GL982567.1:55642-57420 GCA_000220355.1 Candidatus Nanosalinarum sp. J07AB56 | reverse complement strand
TTCACCCGTACGAGTTCACACCCAAGGGCCTTAGGGTGCTATGACAGAAGACAATCCGTTCAAGGCCGAGACCTCAACAAGATTAAGGAGGGCGCTGTCGGCGAAGAATAACGCGGCAACGGCGAACGCACTTTTCGGTGATTTCGTGGACACTCACTCCGACTATTTCAGGAGTCTCAAGGACTCCCTCCAGCAAACGGACATGGACGTCCTGTTCAGGACGTATGTGTCGGAGATGCTTCTTTTCACATCTGCAGCGGTAGTTCTCGGGTCGTCCGCCGGGCTGCTGTATTCAGTGGTCCAGGGTTTTGGATTAGTTCAGTCACTCCAGTACATTGTCGGTACGCCGATAAGTCTAGGCCTCGTGGTCTTCGGGCTCATGTACCTCTATCCTGGTTCAAGAGCCAAGAGTAGGTCTGAGAATATCGATGATAACATTCCATTCGCTATAAACCATATGTCTGCCATTTCCAGCTCTGGGGTGCCGCCCGACTCGATGTTCGAGCTACTTGAACAGTTCGAAGAGTACGGCGAGATACAGAATGAAGCAGAGGCCATAACACGCAGGGTCAACATCTTCGGAGAGGACGCCACAACAGCTATAACAGAGGTGGCTGACAGGACGCCAAACGATAGGTTCGCAGACTTCCTCTACGGCATGGTATCTACCATAGAGACCGGTGGCGACCTTCACGAGTACGTAGAGGACCAAGCGGATGAACAACTCTTCAAGTACAACATTCGCAAGGAAAAAGAGATCGACCGCATATCGACCTACGCGTCTTTCTACACGGCCCTGCTTATCGCTGCACCGGTCTTCTTAGTGGTTATCCTCTCAATTATCAACCTTCTGCAGTCACGGATAGGTGGTTTTACAGTCAGGAATCTCATGTTCCTTGGAATACATGTCGTCATACCTGTGGTCAACACGATGTTCATCATCTTCCTCGTGGTGAAGACCGACTGATGGCTGTCGATGTCGAGAGCCTAAGGCTGAAGGCCAAAAACTACTGGAGGAAGAACGAGAAGAGAATTCTCCTGATATCTGCATCCTTCGGCATCGGAGTGGTGATGCTTGTGGCGAACTTTGCGACGTATCAAGGCTCGCAGAACAAGTTCTCCTTCGAGGGCGAAAGAACTATCGGCAACCAGGGCCAGAACGCTTCGGTAACGTTCAATCTGGATAGGCCCAAACTCGCCCAAGGCACCTCCATCCAACTCGGGTTCGAAGGGATGCGCGATGGCCCTCCACTGGACATATTCCTGAACGGTCAGAGACTAAAACAGGCCACATCGCCGGAGGTGACGCTATCGCCGGACACCAGCGCCCTACGAGAGAACAACACCATAACGGCTGAGCGCGCGCAGATAGGTTTCGGGGAGCAGGCACTCGTTTCAGCTTCGGTAACCTCAACAACGCGGTTCCGACAGCTTGCGTTCGTCCTCATAAACCTACTAGCGGGTCTCATGGTTGCCGCACCCATGTTATTGATCAAGTACAGGGAGTTCCAGAGGAGAGTGGAGATAGAAGGAGAGTTCCCGCAGTTCCTACGCGACATATTAGAGGGCGCCCGCGCAGGCATGAGCCTGCCGCAGGCCGTGCAGAGCGTTGGGAACAATGGGTATGGTGCGATGAGCCCCGAGATAGAGAAGATGGAGGCCCGGCTCGACTGGGGTGTACCGTTCAGTGAGGTGATGGTGCAGTTTGCAGAGAGCTCTGGATCCTCGATGATTAGGCGGTCCGTGGACACAATAATACAGGCTTACGAGTCCGGGGG
>GL982567.1:54128-55622 GCA_000220355.1 Candidatus Nanosalinarum sp. J07AB56 | reverse complement strand
TAATCATCGGAAAACTTACGGAGGGAAGCCTTCGCGCAGGAATAAAGCACGTCGCTACGCTATTCGGACTTGGCTACCTCGCTGTCACCTTCTTCCTCTGAGACCCGCTACGCAACATTTTAAACCGGAACACCAAACGTGGTTTGTAGGATGAGGAAAGGTATATCGCCGATACTCGCTTCGGTACTACTCTTCGCAGTCACAGTATCAGTGGTAGGAATATTCGCAAACTTCGCGCCGAACCTGGTGACGTCGCTGACACAGGAGACGGGGCAGCAGGCAGAGAACCAGATACAGTGTGAGGGTGCAGGGCTGGCGTTCGAGGGAGTGAGCCATGACGGTACCGACGCGACATATGTCCTCAGGAACACGGGAGACGAGGACCTGCTCAACGTGTCAGTGGTAAGCTTCAATTCCGACAGAGAGATAATCGAGCAGACGGAGGACATAAACGCATACGCAGGCAACCTGACGGAGGTAAAGCAGACAGATATAGCGCCACCGGAGTCCGTCCGGGCCTTCTCCGGGCAGTGCGGCTCAATAGAACTCAGAGAGGACCTGTGATGACGGCGCAACTATTAGTCAGACCACCAGGACTTTTCAACCACGGTTACCAACTCGATGCATGACCAAAAAAGGTATATCACCGATACTTGCTTCGGTATTACTCTTCGCAGTCACAGTCTCGGTAGTAGGAATATTCGCAAACTTCGCACCGAACCTGGTGAGCACGGTCACGGAGGGAACCCAAGAGCAGGCCCAGAGCCAGATAACGTGCGAGGGAGCCGGCATATCGTTTGAAGGAGTAAGCTACGACAGCAGCAACAATGACGTCGCCGCGAACGTGAGAAACACCGGAGAGTCCAGGCTAACGAATGTCACGGTCGCAGCGTTTGGGAGCGACGGAACTCTGATCGATCAGACAGAGGACAAGACCGTGTACCTCACCAACGTAACGGATGTGACGCTCAGCAGCGTTAGCTCGCAACCAGCGTTCGTCCAGGCGTTCTCTGGACGGTGTGGATCTATAGAGATTAGGCAGGATCTGTAGAGTGAAAGGCATCAGCCAGATACTTGGCTCGACACTTTTGTTGGCCGTAGGCGTAAGCGTCGCAGGCATCTACAGCACCTTTGCGGGGGACTTCGGCCAGAACACGGGTAGCGAGATAGCCGAAGACACCCGGAGCGGCATCAAATGTAACGGCGCCTCGGTCGATATAAGAAACCCCAGGTACTCGGCAGCGGACACCGCGAGGTTCGATGTTGTCAACACAGGCACGGTCGACCTGCGTGGTGTATCCACCTTTGCAATCAGCGACTCCTCCGGAATCATAAACAGGACCAGGATAGACACACTGTCCGTATCGGAGACGAGGTCAGTCGCCGTGCGCGCTCAAAGCCCGCCGGAATACGCGACCGTCACCGTAGACGAATGTCCAGACCTTCGGCCGCGCGAAGAGTTCTAGGTGACCGACTACCTCATCTAACAGTAGC
>GL982567.1:52193-54108 GCA_000220355.1 Candidatus Nanosalinarum sp. J07AB56 | reverse complement strand
ACACCGAACCCGCTCCAACCCCCTCAACTCAAGGAGCGACGCCGCACAATGGATCAGACAGACAGCAAAAGCAGGCCTCTCAAAATCCGAACTAGAACCCGAGGAGATAGTGGGAGTGGTCAAAAACGCAGTAGAGGAGCAACGGATTCAGTAAAATGAAAGACCAAACTCCCACTCCAGAAGACCTGACCGACACCCAACTACGCATCATGCACGAGATAGCGGAAAAGGAGGAGTCAGGCGCGCCAACCCGCCAAAAAGACATAGCCGAGGCCACCTCCCTCAGCCCCGGCCACATATCCACCCAAATCCAACATCTCGAACAACACAGCCTCTTAGACGTAGACAGAACCCAAAAACAGCACCAAATAAACGTGACGAAGCGAGGGCTGTTCGCCCTACGCACAGCACGCTCAGGTGCTGGGTCTGAGCCAAACTACATGCTGAGACTACACAAGTTCCAGGTCAAATTCCAGATAACCAACACCGACGAACTCATCTCGAACAACGGAGGCGACTGGAGAAGGAAGGTGATATCACAAGATATCGAAACCTTCAACGAGCAGAACAACGTAGCCACACTTACCACGGGCAAGACCACAGTCTCGGTATCAAAGAAACACCTCATAGTAAGAATAGAGAACAAGTACGGCAACGACCCCGAAGCACTCGTCATGGACGCCCTCGAGGAGTGCGTTCAAAGGGCAGAGACAGTCTCAAACAAGTATCCCATCGAGATATCAGACAACCACCAAACCGTGAGCGGCCAAGTAACCAACCAGCACCTCGCACTTCTACGAGACCCATTAAGCAGGTTAGTCCACAAGACCGACCAATCCGAGGCAGAGCTACACATCAAAGACCACCGCGACAGGAAGAGATTTCTAATAGACAAGAGCAACGGCATACATGAACTGGAGGCAGGAACACACTTCGGCAATCACGGCACAGCCTCCGAAGACATCCAAGCCGTTCAGAAATTCTACAGGAGAATCATCAGGTACGAGAACCAACAACCCCAGCACATGCTCCGAACCCGGCACGGATACGGCTGCTAAACCCCCCATTAAACTCCCGCAGAACCACACCTCAGAACCAAGCAGTGCTCCACACCGCACCCGTGTATCGAAAAGAACCGAACTCGCTTACACAGCAGCGGGACAAGAGACAACGCCGCAGTGTACCTCCCAACAACACTCGTCTTGCTACGCACAAATACGAACTTGCTGAGATGGGCTGCTGCCAAAAACGATATTAATAGTTCGGCTTTCTCAGGTAGCCGTGCCTTTGCTAAGCAAATCGAATCTCGCTACGTTTGTAGCAGGCATAATAGTTACTTTGTGGGCTAGGGGCGTAATACCGCTAGAAATAGTATCGAATCTCGCTATATTTTTAACAGGTGCGATACTTGCTTTGGCGGCTAGGGACGTAGTGCCTTTTGAATACAAGAAATGGCGAGAAAATCAAATAGAACAAAAGAAGGAACAAGAAGAATTGGTAGCCCGTCTGAAATCACTTTCAGAAGATGTCATCAGTATCAGAGACAATGTGATCGAAGGTGCAGAAGGTGGAAACAACACAATCGATAGAGAATGGGTGCAAGCAAAAATGGTGTCGATAGCAGACGACCTGCAGGCCCTGAGAAAGTCTAACCCAGATATGAACAGCGAAGTTGGATCTCAGATTGACCAACTTGTCAACGCCTGCACACATATAGATGATTTTATTTGGTCTGTAGGACCGAGCGACACAGATGTAGATGGTTTTATCTTAGCTATAGGACCAACCAAATATGAAAATTTCAACTATGAGGTTGGGGAAGCCGCTGAGAGGGCCGAAGAATTGAAACAAACTCTCTGAGATACAGCTAATAGGTTCGGCGTCTAGCATGTCTGCTAAATACCAGTTGCGGAGA
>GL982567.1:42911-52173 GCA_000220355.1 Candidatus Nanosalinarum sp. J07AB56 | reverse complement strand
AAGAGTCAGGCACCCAATAAGCGGTACTGGGTGGAGACACATTGCTTTCAGCTACATTCAAAACAACCAGAATGGCAAGCAAGAGCTATCCCTGTACATAGACGGATCCAATGTGAAGACTAAGACATATTCTGGTACCAGCGAGGTATCCAACGGGGCAGACTACAAAATCGGTATAGGGGTGGAACCAAACTTTGACGGGGTTATAGATGACTTCAGGGTATACAACCGCAGCCTCTCACAAAAAGAGGTACAAAGACTCTACAACTACCAAGCACAGAACCAGCCCGGGACGGAACAGTTTTCCGCTACTATCTCCTCCGGAGCCTTCATCCTAGCGAACACGAAGGGAGGTACGCCTAGCATCCAGTCGCGGAGCGAAGCGGTGAGGTCGCGAGCCTTCCTCGGCCAGGTCGATCCGTCCTTCGGGTTTCCACTGCCGCAGAGCCCCCCAACAACAAACATCGTGTACCGATCTCCCTACAACCTGACGGGCGACAGCTTCTCATCAGCGTCCTCAAGGATCTCGATAAGTAACACAGCTGGACTGGGTGAGAACGCAACCGTGGCAGTCAAGCCGATAGGGTGACGAGAGCCAGCTGATTCAATACATCTTGTCCAATATGGAGTATTCCGGCTCCTCGGGGATTTCTTCAGCTCCGACAAGCGGGTTCGCGTTCTCCTCAAGCCAGTCACGGACTTCTTGTTCGAGGACTGTGTCGGTCGCCTCAAGGTAGTAGGGGCGGGAGGGCTCATCCCGTGTCTCAAACTCCAGCACGTTCTGAAACTCCTTGTCGGAGTCAAGTAGATCCCAGAGCGCGGGAAGAGGCCTCAGGGAAAAACCGGTTTCCCTGAAGAGTCGGATATCGAGCTCCTCGGTCCGATACTGGGATTCTTCGCACCCCTTCGTCAGGCTCTCTCCGGTGCGGGGTGAAAGTGGCTGCGCACCCAACTTTCTCAGTTCGTAGAATTCGCGTCTGCGCGGGTTCAATTGGCCGAGCCCGGATTTGAACCGGGGACAACTGCATCTTCAGTGCAGCGCTCTCCCAGGCTGAGCTACTCGGCCGACAGTACAGCGAGGTGTTCCAGAGATTAATTAATCCGTGGAGTGCAGCGAAACCACCGACTCTGTTTCATGAGTTCATCACCGATGTCCGAGGCCTTTACCGTGCAGAACGGCACGTACATCTCATTTTCGTGCATTCCGCCGTGCACCCCGGTCTTGTCCATGTCGCCGTACCAGATCCGCCTTCCTGCCCTCCGGAACCAATAGAAGGTCTCCGATTCGCTCCCGCAGCCTGTCCGATACTTCTCCGTTGCCGAAGAGCCCTGCATCGATTGCCTCGTCCGGCGTGTACATTTTCAGACCCAGGTCGCCGAGCTTGCGCCTGACCGCCTTCTCCCTCCCATCCTTCAGGTGCAGAAACACGGCTCTCTTGGTGCCGCAGGGACTGATGGTATCTCCGTCCCGCACCTCCAAGTCCTGCTCTATACCGTGTTCGTAGAGGTCGATGTAGTCGGACACCTCGACCTGTCCGTGGTCGGCGGTGAACACGACCGTGGTATCCTCCGCGACATCGTCACTCAGCTCTCCCAGCTCCCTACCCAGGCAGTCGCTGATGGACTCCAGCTGGGCGTCCTGCTGGGGCGAGAACGGGCCGTACCTGTGGCACGTGGTATCTATCTCGTCCATGTAGACGTAGAAGAATGAGCTGCCGTCCGCCGACTCCAGCTTCTGCCGCAGCTTCAGCGCCATATCAGGTATGTTCATGTAGGGAACGGTCTCGCTGTGCGAGTGGACCTCACCGCTGAACCCGCCATATGCGATGCTCTCATCCATAACGGAGTAGCACTCAACCCCTTCGCTCTCCAGGTCTGCGTAGGCGGGCGACCCTTCGAACAGGACCTCCGGGCCCGGAGACTCGAACCTGTCCGACAGCGGCGTACCTGAGAGGTCGGTGAACGGCAGTGTCTGAATCTTCTCGCCGAACTCGCTGTAGAACATCTCCCAGCCCACCAAGGAGTGCTGCAGGGGTTGCCTGCCGGTGTTTATCGAGGTCAGGGTGGCGGCCGTCATAGAAGGGAAGACCGACGTAATCCTGCTGAGACTCCCGTTCCGCTCCGCCCTCTTGAAGATACCCGAGTCGAACTCCTTCCACTGGTTGTAGCCAAAGGCGTCCACTACAACTAGGACAACGTTCTCAGTCTGGTCGGGGTCTAAACCCTCTATAGAGCTGTGTTCGCCCTCGACACCGAGAATGTCAAATACCGTGCCTGGTATCTCGGCCAGTGACTTGCCGTAGTTCGGTTGCTCCATACACCGCCCCCTCAGGGATTCGAACCCTGGGTCTGTACCTCCGCAAGGTACCGTCTTGTCCGCTAGACCAAGGGGGCAACTACTGGTTGGCTCCGAAGGTTTGAATTAGTGGGTTGTTCTGCGATTGTTCGACAGCCTCCTGACCTTCGACCGTTCGCGGCGCATGAGGGAGAGGATGTCGTCGGGCCTCTCCATCGTCCCGGAGACCGAGGACTTGGCATTGAAGCTGCGTCTTGTCCATTTGCCGGAGGGTGTCGTCACCTCTGTGGAGGAGCTTGATCCCGAAGCAGCTTTCTCAGCTCTGAACCTGGGTGTCTGTAGAACGGTGCGGGTCTCCGTCGGGTTCCGGACGTGGCGGAGGTAGACTTCATGTGATTCCCACTCGAGCTGCTGCTGGGCGCCGGAGGTGTTCCACTCCACCGACGACGTCCTCGACAGAGCCCGTTCCACGGTCTTCACGGGATCCAGCAAGGTTGTGTGTCTTGGGGCGGCTTCGACCCGGGCGGTCTCTCGCGTGCTGTTAATCTGTATGGAGGCGTTTCCACGCCACATACCGGTGACGGACCACGTGGCAGGTGGGTCGTCGGGGCAGAGACGTCTGTATGGGTCTTCCATGATGTCGAGGGCTGCTGCGCCGCTTACGTTCGCCTTCAGACCGACGCATTCACTGTTCTGGTTCCGTACAGCCGCAGACACCTCAGTAGTCTCCGAAGCACGCGGGTCGAATCCCGATACGGATATGTTGGGAGCGGGTGATAGTGTGGTCTCTGCCTCCAGGCGAGCAGTGTCTGTCACCAGCCTCGCCTCGAAGCTCCGCGTTCGGTTGATGTCGGCGAGCTCGAAGCTGTTGGTTCCCTCGTCGATATCCACGGCGCGAGACCTGTTCTGAAACAAGAGGGTTCCTGACCTGTCGGCGTCGGAGTGGACCTTGGCGTGCGCTGTAGAGTTCCGGGACTCCAGACTCAGGGTAAGGGGCGCGGAGTAGGTTGCTCTCAGGGTCGTGGACTCGAGCACGGAGTTCCCGTCTCGAGTGGATTTGGCGCCTGCGGCCGCTGCCACTATCTCTGCCTCGCGGGCCTCGAGGGCTGCCTTGGTTTCGGGGAACGTGTCCGCCGGGTTCGGACGCAGGGAATTGTTCCTGCCGACATGTCTCGAACGGGGCAGAGCCAGGTCTTCGACGCCGCGGAAGTCGGCTGCTGTCTCCTTCCCCTCCAGTTCCGCCTCCGGGTGAACCGACAGCTCTTTTGTGTACAAGGGGACTGCTGGCCGCCCGGGAACGGCGAGCCTGCTCTTGTTTCCGATGTCCAGTAGCTTCGTACCCGCCGACTCGACAAAGGAGTTGTTGGGCTCGAACCTGATCTCCAGGTCGCAGACGCCCTTGTCACAGCTCTTGTCGACGCGGCCGATACCCCCTCCTATGGGATCCTTGATTGCCTCGGGGTCGCCGAACACGGTAAGGCTGTCCAGCATCAGGGCGCCGTACGTATCTGGAGCCCTGTTGTAGAGGAGTCTGCCCGTTCTCGCCAGGTTGACGCCCGACCTCGCCGCCTCACCGACCGTGAGCTCGTCGGTGGCGAACTCGTTCCACATAACCGAGGCGGAGACAGGTTCCGCAACCGAGGCGAAGCCGACATAGTTCCGGGCCCCAGTCTCCAGCATCCTTTCCCTAAGCTCCGCATTGCTTAGAGCTCCGCGGTTCGAGGTGTCAAGCACATAGCCCGACGTGTTCTCCGGCAGGTGACGCCGGCGGAAGCTTTTCTCGCCGTACACACCGCCCAGAGCCCTCTCAGGTATGGAGACATCCTCCTCCTTGAGCTCCCACGCGGATCTGTTTCCGAAACCGTAGAAGTAGAAGGCATCGGTGGACGACAGCTGTTGCGCCAGCGTGGATCTGTTCAGGTTGGGGTGGCGCGGCGGCATCTGGGACTCCACGAGCGCTCCTGCCGTCGCCTTCTGTACTGCAGAACCCGGGTTCTCGAGCCCTGGCTGGGCGTCCAGTGCGGCCGCGACCAGCTCCTCCGTGTTCCACTCGAAGTCCCTCCAGCGGTACTCCATCAGAATCTCGGAGAGCTCAACACCCTCCCGTATACCAAGGACTACGGAGAACGCCTCTCCGAGTCTTCTGGACGCCTTGCTCCCGAACCTGTTTTCCACCTTTGACCTCAGGTTGGAGACGGCGCCGTACTTCCTGTCGAGCTCCGTCAGGGTTAGACCGGTGAAATATCTCTCGGGCTCCGCGCGGTACTCAACGAGGTGCGTGACGTCGTAACCCATGTCGTTGAGTATTAGCTCCGTCTCCGACCCCTTCCTGATGTACCCGCCGATTGACCCTGCGGTACCGACCCAGTTCGGCGTGCCGTATATGGACGCCACGGTCGCGTCTTGCCCTTCTCTGCCTTCAGCCGCGCAGAAGAGCTCGCTCGCAACGAGGCATCTCGGATACTCCCCACGGACGCCTCCACAGTCCTGTCCCCATCCAGGTTTCCGTAGACCTGGTCACCCCAGTAGACACGGTCGGTCTCGTACTCCTCTAACTCCACGCTGTGGGCGTACCGCGGAACACCGAGGAGCGACACGTACTGGGCTATAGACCTCGAGGGGTTCTGGCCGATGAACTCGAACGCCTCCTCTATCCTCCTGTCAGCCCTCGAAGCACCAGTCCCTTGGTTCCACGCAGCAGCTGACACACCATCCTTGTCGGCCCTCTGGAAGTCCAGGTTCACCGGCGAGGCGCTGCGCTGTGCGGCAACGGAGGCGGCGACGATACCGTTCCTCGAGTCCAGGTCGCCGGCGACGACGTGGTTGACATCGAACTCCCGAACCAGACGTCTCCGCAGCTCCTGATACGAAACGTCCTTGAAACTCCTGTCCGCCTCCGCCCCGTCGAGCGTCAGCGCAACAGAACTGTTGGAGGACGCCAACGCCGCCAACAACACCTGCTTCCGCCTCTCCTCCGCGTACCAGAGGCGACCGGAGAAGTCCGAGGACTCAACCGGGCTAGCGACCGAGTCCACGCCCTCCACGCGGCCAACACCCACAGGATCCAGCCCCGTCATCTCCACCGTTCTCTCCACCTCCGACAGGCCGTCCGACACCAGGACAGGACGATTCAGGGACACGGCCTCCAGCAACCTCGCCGACCCACCAACGAACACGGAGTCCTGAAAGCTCCTGTTGGTCTCTACACCGAAGCTGTCGATCTTCTCCAGCCTTTTGTCGCCCGCCAGAACAGTCTCCCAGGAACCATCGGAGTCCAGGTCAACTACCTCGAGCTTCCTCGGGTCGAGAACAGTGTCCGCAGGCTCGAAATCCAGCGTCCCAGGATCGAACCTCAGAACCCTGCTCTCGCCCCCAACGACCGCGAAATCCACGGCCTCCCCGCCGTCGATGTCGGACACCTCCTCCAACCTAACCGACTTCAGCCGCTCGCCGGTCTCAACCTCCCTCACCACCACCTCGCCGTCCATACCGGTAAGAACCAGACCGTTGGTGGCCTCTATGTTAGAACCACTCGCACCCGTGTCTCGCTTCCAGAGCAGCTCGCCGTCCGCAGCATCATAGGCTCTCAAAAACTGCTTGCTGTAGACGAGAAGTATATTGCCTGTAGGACTGTAATGTACTCTAATCTTACCTGGAACGTCGAAGTCTTTCGTCTGCCATCTTCTCTGTCCATTAGGTTCAATTACGGAGGCACTCATTCCCGTTCTGCGGTTCTGCCCACTGAGGATTTCCTTCGCGCCATCAGAGTCTACATCGAATCCGTCCGGCCGAATTAGTTCAGAGGCAGAGGTTGATAGCTGAAAGCTAGAATCGTTCTTGAATTTGTATATGCGGAAGCTTCCCTTTCTGGCTCTAACTTGGAGCAGATTGTCGCTGTTGCCATATATCGAGTGTCTGTCTACGAATCCTCTGAAGTTCCTTCTGTTGACTATCTCTCCGGAGCTGCGTTTGGCTCGATAAATAGCACCCCTACGTTCGGCCAGACTGACGTAGTCCCCTTTGGTGACGACAGACGCAGATATCTTGTCGTTGAACTTCTTGGTCCAATTCAGATCATCTGCCGTAGTGAACCGGTATACCGTGTCGAAAGAGTTAACGTATACGGAGTTGGAATCGGATTCCAGTCCTCTTGTGCCATGTTGAATGCTGTCGCCGAATACCTGCGCTGAGGACGTAGGGAGAGTTAGCAGCAGGGCGGCTGAAAGCAGCAGAGCAGTTTTTGTTCTCACGCTTAAGGAATAAACTAAAAATTTAAGAGACCCTTCGAAACCTTATTTACTCGCAGGTAAACATTGAGAAGTAGATGGAATACACGGTCGTAGTTCCCACCAAAGACGACGGCGACGTGTTCGATGCCATCAGAGCAGCGGCTTCACAGGATTTCGAGTCTTTTGAGGTCGTTGTGGTCGATGCATCCAAGGAGGAGCACGCCAAGAGGGTTCAACGGGCGGCGGACGAGACGGGTGCCGAATATCTCAGGGAGGACGATTTCGACAACTCTTGGGGACTGAACGCCGCTAGGAACATAGGTGTCGAGGTGTCCGATGGCGAGAAGATCGTGTTGCTGGATGGGGACTGCGTTCCGCCGGAGAACTGGCTTGATGCCCTCGACGAGAGTTTTAGCGCGGGCGCGGACATCGTCGACACCAGGATAGCTTATGTCTCGGAAGGCCCGAAATGTCCTCTGGATCGGGTCGTTCAGAACCTTGATGGCGAGCACCGCTACCTCGGAGCAACCCTGGCATTCAGGAGGGTCGTATGGCAGGAAGTCGGGGGATTCGATGAAGATTTCAAGCACATCAGGGGCGACAGCGACTTCGGAATCAAGGCCGAGGAGGCCGGGTTCGAACACGGCTTCGTGGACGAGGTTACTGTCGAGCACATGCCGGAGGACTTCACGCCAATAGAGTTCGTCAAGAACCGGTCAACCAAGTTCGTGGAGGAACCGAGGTTCTTCCAAAGACATCGCGGCTCCGAGTTCCTAGAGACCCCTGCGGCCGGCGCAGTCCTCTACCCTAAGAGAGCCGCGTTCATCTCCGCTCTTGCTGCTTCGGTGTTTCTAGCGGTTCTGGAGCCGGCGCTAGGCACCGTCACCGTAGCTCTGTCGCTGGTCTCCGCCGCGATGTACTGGAGGCGCGAGGCAGCGAAAAGGGAGGGTGGACTGGATCCGTGTCTCAAGCAGACCGCACTGCTTCCGGTGCTGGTTCCCTTGGCTATGCTCGGGAAGAGACTGGCTATCTGGAGGGGCGCTCTCCGGGACAGGGTGTTCGTTCTCTGATGGATATCAGCCTCATCTGCACGGTATACAACGAGGGGGAGTCCCTGCGTCCGCTCCTAGAGTCGGTGCTGGAGCAGGAACGGCGGCCGGACGAAGCAGTCTTCGTTGACGGCGGCAGCACCGACAGCACACAAGACATACTCGAGGAGTACGCGTCTGAACACGACTTCATACGACTCAAAGTAGAGGAGGGCGCCAACATTGCGGAGGGACGGAACACGGCAGTAGAGGCCGCGGAGAACGACTATATTGTCGGGACAGACGGCGGCTGCGTCTTAGACCCAGGCTGGTGCTCCGCCATGGAAGACGCCTTCGAGGCCGGTCACGAGGCGCTCTCAGGTCTGTGGCGTCCATCCTCCAGAAACCTGTTCGAGTTCGTGCAGGGAGAGATCCGCGGCAGATACGTACGTGAGGGAGACGTACCCGACAACTGGGCGCCCAGCTCCCGTTCCGTGGGATTCACCCGGCAGGCGTGGGAAGACGCCGGAGGCTACCCCGAGCACCTCTACACCGGCGAAGATGCCAGGTTCAACACCAGTGTCCGGGAGGCGGGTTACGAGTGGAGGGTTGTCCGCGATGCCTACGTCACTTGGGACATGCGACCCACCTGGAAGAGCTACTGGAACCAGTTCTTCCAGTATGGAGAGGGGGACGCCAGGGCCGGAAACATGCTCGACTACCCTGGCAGAATACTTGGACTATCCAAGGTTCTCTGGAGAACCGCAGCGACATGGATCGGGGTGCTAGGTGTGGCACTGGCTCCGCTTAGTCCTCTCTTTCTTCTGGGAACGCTGGCTGGGTTCGGCGCACAGCTCGCTTTCAAGACAGGCGCCCTGAGATCCAGCGTCTCCAAGAAGGGACTGAGGTCAATACCTTACTGGATTGGGCTTGTGCTCGCTGGGTCTTTAGCCCACTTCACCGGGTACTATACAGAGAAAATCAGTAGCGGTTTTCAATCAGGCGGCGCCGTCGAATCGTGACACCCGACCAGGAAGACGAGGAACTCAGAATAGCCCAGGTCACTACACAGTTCGCGGACATCGGGGGGGTCGAGAACGTGGTGCAGTCTCTCGCCGAAGAGCTCTCGGGACAGCACCAGGTCGATCTAGTGACGAGAGAGCGACCGCAGAACACCGACAGCTTCCCAGAGGCGTTCTCCGAGGTGCACGTCCTAGAAGACACTGACTCGTACACGAGGTTCTTTACGAGGGCGCGGGGTTTCCTGCAGGAGAACTCCGATCGCTACGATGTCTTTCACTTCCACAACTGGTCCACGGTGCTCCCGGCGGCCGGTCTAGACATCGACTCCGTCCTGACGACACACGGGACCACGTTTGACGTTCAGGCAAGCGAGGGCAACTGGCTCCGCGCCTCCGTGTACTGGCTGCTGGAGGAGGTCGCATTCAATATACCCGACCGACTCACATCCGTGACTGAGAGCCACCTCGAACCATTCAGAATACGGACACCCATCGACATCATCAGAAACGGAGTCGACACCGACACGTTCTCGCCCGGAGACACAGCGACATCCGAGAGCTTCAAAGTGCTCATCGTGGGGAAGCACAATCAGGCGAAGAACCATTCGGCACTCATACAGGCCGCATCCGATATGGACGACGTGAGGCTTTTGATACCGAGCGAGGGATCACTGACCGGTCAGCTGA
>GL982567.1:38550-39779 GCA_000220355.1 Candidatus Nanosalinarum sp. J07AB56 | reverse complement strand
TTTTCGGGCAGGAACGATTTCTCGGACGTCGTGTATGTGACTGGAAATCCTCACGTGTCGCAAGAGAAGTTTGAGAGTCTTACTGGAGAGAGTTTTTCTAGTTTCGAATCCGTGTTTGAGACCTTTAGGGATGCACCGGCGCCAGTCCCACCTGAACAGGTCAAGAAAGACGCACGGACATCTGAAAAGCTGTTTCCAGACAGCCGGAAGGTTGTGCACTTCATGCAGCCGCACGCCCCGTTCATAGGATCTGATCTAGAGGTCGACTATAAGCAGTATAGCTGGGGCGAAGCCGAAGTAGGCGAGGTAAGGCGTGCGTACAGCGACAATCTAGAGTACATCCTGGGCCATGCACTGGAGCTTGCGGACGAGCTATCTGGAAGGACTGTTATCTCCGCTGACCACGGCGAGCTCCTCGGGGAGAACGGGCTGTTCAAGCACTATTACGGGTTGGACTGCGGGCCGCTGAGAAAAGTGCCTTGGGACGTGGTAGCTGAACGGGACTAATTCTGGTTTGCGAGCTTGCGTCCGAGCAGCTCCGCCTCGTCTTCAAACCCAATCTTCGCCCCTACAGCCTCGACTATCTCGGCGTCTTCCTCGTAGAAGGAGTTCAGGACAAGCAGGAGCACCACGTAGAGACCGACGAAAACGATGCCAGCAGGCACCATAGCCCACACAGGCACGGTGTCAAAGAGTAGCTGCGTGGCGGCGTAGACAGCTGCAATGGAACCAGTTATGGCAGTAAAAGGCTTGAGCAGTCTCTTGGTGAAGGGCTGTATGCCTTCGACGTGGTATGCCTCTGCGACGAGGATGATGTTCAGTACCGAAGTGGTTCCAGCAGTGGCAAGGGCGGCTCCAACGATACCCAGAAACGGGATCAGGGCTAGGTTGAGGCCGACGTTGATCGCGAGCTTGACGAAGGAGTTCTTGAAAAGTATCTTTGTTTCTCCGTGGGCGGACAGGACATTGCCCATGTATCCAGTGGCGACATCCACCATTCTACCTGCGGCGAGTATAACGAGCGCTGTTGAGGCGGAGACGAACGGGTCGCCGAACAGCAGCCTCAGTGCCTCGCCAGGGAAGAGCAGAAGTCCTCCGAATAAGGGAAGGCAGGTCATCAGCGCCCACCGGGTCAATGTCTTCACGGTTCCGGATACTTCCTGTTCGAGTTCTCCTTCAGCGCAGAGATGGAGGGCATAGTCAGTCTCTGGAGGGCGATGTATGGGAGC
>GL982567.1:36855-38530 GCA_000220355.1 Candidatus Nanosalinarum sp. J07AB56 | reverse complement strand
CCCAAGAAAATAATGATATATGGTCACAATACTCTGGGGGTCGACGCCAGTCCTGTCTCAAGCCGAGTGCTTGATGTGCTCCATTGGCACCTCAGATTCTCCTTAGACCCTTCAATGGTTAGGAGGAGAGTCAAGTTCTCAAAGCTAGGACTAGAGACCGCCAAACAACATAGCATCGGAACACTTTATTTCTTACGTAGAGGGAGAGGGAAGTCTTCACTACAGCAAACGTCCAAGCAGAGTATGTCATCAAACATCTGTAGGTCTACACAGAGCGAGCATGCAGAAATCTTGGATGAAATATCTGGAAATTACTACGAGAGGTTGTACAATGTGATCGCCGGTGCAACAGATAGTGCGGACTCCTGTGAAGTCGTAGAAATTCCTTCTGAGTGGAATCCAAATGAGCTTTCAAATTTCGTTTACAATCGTGGAGTTGAATAGTGTGTCTGAGAGCAATTTTTACACCATGTTCGAAATCTTCACGAAAGACAACGCTGTGGAGACAGCCAAGAATCCAGAGAAAGCGGTCTCGTTTTTACGGTACAAATTTAGCGAAATCATGTACTACTCTAAATTCTCCCGCTTCGGAGACTGTTCTTCATCTCTAGACAATTATGGGAAGGCTGTTAAGCAGATAACTGAGGAGTTCCAAGATATTTCGGGCAAAACGAGAGGTGAATCTTACTCGCCGGGCATTATGGCGAAGACAGACGCTGAGAACCTCAAAGGGTTCGTTGAATACGTGGATCCATCGGTAGTAGTGGAGACAGGGGTATGCAACGGTATATCAACTCTATCGATACTGGAGGGCATGGAAGAACTCGAGTCCGTCCTTTACTCAATAGACCTTCCAGAGAGTCCCTCATCTGATGAAGGAGATTTCTGGGGTGGTAAGGGCGGATCCGTGATTCCTAACAAAAAGGCGCCTGGTTGGGTTGTCCCTGAAAGCCTCAGAACTAAGTGGAATCTAATTCTTGGAAACTCTCTTTACAGACTTCCCGAGGTTATGGAGGAGTCTGGTGAGGTGGATATTTTTATCCACGATAGCGAGCATTCATACGAGATGATGATGTTCGAGTTTTGCCTAGCTTGGAAGCATCTCCGGGAGGGAGGCTACCTAATTTGTGATGACCACAAGTGGAACAGCGCGTTCAGCGATTTCGCTGATCAGAAGGATATAACGAAGTACAAACTCGGTAAGCTGGGTCTCCTAGAGAAATGAGCCGTACTTTAATTGTCGCCTTTGATGGTCTCGATAAGGACCTGATAGGTGAGTTCGAGGTCGATTCGCTTATCCAAGAGGAATTTGGGACCATCGACAATTCTACTGGAGTATCTTCGATAGTAACATATGAGCTGTTCGCCTGCTTCTTGACAGGGGAAACATATGATGAACATGGGGTGATAGGTCTTACGAGACCTCGAAGCAGTCTACTTAACTCCATCGAGAAGCTGAGAACCAAGCACATATTTCAGAAGACGAACGGTCTTAGAAAGAGTGTATATAAATCTCTTCCCCTGGTTGACGGGAGTTACAGGGAGTACAACCGTAAGGATCTCAAATCCAGCACCATTTTCGACCAATATACGCGCGCCAAAGCAATAGATGTCCCCTCCTACAGCCTAGTTACCCCATGAAATTTACGCCTATTTTAGAGCAGCACGGGCTGTG
>GL982567.1:35595-36835 GCA_000220355.1 Candidatus Nanosalinarum sp. J07AB56 | reverse complement strand
TCGGGTCACAGACTTGCTTGAGGATTTGGAGGGTAAAACCGTTGTGACCAGCGACCACGGCAACTATACCGGCGAGAACGGCATATACGGACATCCAGAGGGACACAGCGCGGAGGCCGTGAGGAAGGTGCCTTGGGATGTCAAGTAATCGTGTATTGGTGGTGAGTTTTGATGGCATGGACTATAAACTGATTCAGAAGCTCGGGGTGAAATCGCTGACTGACATGGAGAAATTTGAGTCCTATAATAACTCCACCGGGATGACGACTATAATCACGAATGAGCTGTGGGCATCGTTCATAACTGGAAAGACTTGGAGAGAACATGGAATCATATCGAAGAACCGACCGGAATCAGAACTGCTGTTCAAAGTGGAGAAGCTGAATAGATTTTGGTGGTGGAGGAAGTTTCAGGGCATACGCCATAAAATCTATGGCTGGATACCGTTTCTCAGCTCGGGCAACAGAAAATACACTAGACAGGATCTGAAGAGTCGTACCATGTTTGAACAGGTGCACAGCTCAAAGGCTATCGATGTTAGAAGCTACAACGTAGGATACAACTACGATCTCATGACGCCTCTAGAATTCGATTTGAGTCTGGCCGTGGAGGAGCTGGACAGACTCACTAACTGGAAGAAACAGGAGCTCTTCGATTCCATGGGGAAAGACCACGATCTCGTTATGGCGCATTTCCACAAACCCGATCATATCCATCACTGGTTCTGGGAGGTCGGCAAGATGGACAAGGTAGAGGAGACCTACCATGAGATGGATGAGATGGCCGCGGAAATCAAAGAGAAGGCCGAGAAGGAGGGTTTCGACACCGTCTTATTCGTGTCGGACCACGGACTACCTGACGTGGAGAACGGAGGCCACAACGAGAACGCATTTTACAGCTGTAACAAGGAGCTTTTCGGCGACAAGACGCCTCATATCACTGATTTCCACGACAAGATTTTGGAACTAACGGGCTCCGAGACATCTGATATCGATGTCTAGTAGTCAGCGGTATCCTAGCTTCTCGAGCTGCTGTTTGATCTTTTCCTCGTCAACTTCGTCCTGCTGTTCTTCACCGTATCCCCCCGTCCTCTCCTCGACGGCGGACTTCATCTCCTCGGCAGCATCAGCTGTGGCATCTACAACTTCTCCATTTGAGATATCTAGCAGATTCTCCCTTTCGCCCTGTGCCATAACGAGTTTTTGTGTGGAGCGAATTGCCGCCTTCTTGCCTGCTATAT
>GL982567.1:34384-35575 GCA_000220355.1 Candidatus Nanosalinarum sp. J07AB56 | reverse complement strand
TTCCATTTGTCGACGCTGAGGGGGCTCCGGTTACGAAGGAAGACCTTAATGAAACGAGTATCTTCAGTGAAGTACCCAAGTCAGTAGCAATCGATGTGCCACATACAGCATTGGTTATGTAACCGACTTCCCTAGACTGATAGCAGATCACGGCATAGATATTGCGGTCGAAGAGCTAGATAGGTTTACTAGGGGGAAAAAAACAAGAGCTCTTCAATTCGCTGGAAGGCGAGTCCAGTCTCGTTGTGGCACATTTTCACAAGCCCGACCACATTCATCATTGGTTCTGGGAGGTCGAAAAGATGGATGAGGTAGAGGAAACGTATCGCGAAATGGACAAGATGGCTGCGGAAATCAAGCAGAAGGCCAAAGAAGAGGGGTTCGACACCATCATATTCATGTCTTATCACGGTCTTCCTGATGTAGAAAACGGAGAACACAACAAAAGAGCATTCTACAGCGTAAATCATGTTCGGTTCGGAGACACCACACATAACCGATTTTTACCCAGAAATCCTAGACATCTGCGGGACTGAAAGCTTGGACGGGGTCGATGTCTAGTGTCCGATGTACTAGTTGTGGCGTTCGATGGTATGGATAAGAGCCTAATAGAAGAATGGAATCTGTCCTCAGTTAAACAGAACGAGTTCGGTAGCATCGGCAACCACACCGGCGTACATAGTATAAAGACATCTGAGCTGTTTGCAAGTTTCCTAACAGGCACCACTTACGAGTCTCACAGCATAAGGGGTGTAAGCCCACATCCGCATACCGTGAGAGGCAAAATTAGAGATAAGCTAATTCTGGACTATCTCAAAAAGAACGTAAGGGGCTTCTTCAGACTGGACACGGCTTTGGGTGTGCTGCTCGGTCTAGATACAATGCACTATTCAGCAGACGATATCGAAGACGAGACTCTAGTCGACAAGATATCCAACTCAAGAGCTGTGTATGTGCCTCCACTTGATAACAGTCTGTTTCAGTTATCGGGAGCGCAGGCCGAGGCGTATCGGAAAGGATGCAGTACTCGGCAGGTAAAGAGATTCTGGAAGACTAGGGAGTTCGAACATAGGAAGAGAAAACTCATGAGACCGATGACAGGTGTCTTCGATTTTTATATGATGCACATACACTTCGCCGATGCACTACACTACATGGAGGGTGCAAGAATAGACAGAGTTCCTAGTCAGC
>GL982567.1:32420-33791 GCA_000220355.1 Candidatus Nanosalinarum sp. J07AB56 | reverse complement strand
ACGCAGTCCACGGGGAGAGGGTTTCTCAGCAGACTCTGTTTGACCAAGTTTCGGATAGCAGGTCAATGTTTGTTCCAGCGCGAGATAGAAGGTGGCTCTGGGATCTAGGTGTTCAGATGGCACCTATGCAAGACGGTTTCACCAAGAGCGAGTGCCTGAACTTCTACAGAGAGAGAAGTTACAGCCCAAAGTTGAACGACCTGTTCTCAGAAATCAACAACGACGTGGTAAGTCCGAGAGATTTCCTCATGATTCACCTCCACAGACCCGACTATGACCACCACCTCTACCACGATCCCGAACTTGGTGTAGAGAACAAAGAGTGGTTGAGGAAGACATACAGGAAGCTTGATCGAGACGCGAAGAGAATCCAGCAACAGGCACTAGAAGCAGGATACGATTCCGTGATCTTCATGTCTGACCATGGACTGCCGACTGTCAGAGAACACAACGAGAACGCTTTCTACAGCTGTAACAGGAAGCTTTTCGGGGACAAGACTCCGCACATCACGGATTTCCACGACAAGATACTGGCGTTAACCGACCCGGATTCTTCTGAATCGGGCAATGACTAGCTGTTGAGAAGTCGATTAGTAATCTTGGAGTGTAGGAATGCAGTTATTCCACGATTCTATGTCCGAGCGCCTCCGCCTCGTCTTCGAGCCCGATCTTCGCCCCTATAGCCTCGATTATCTCGGCGTCCTCCATGTAGAAGGAGTTCAGAACAAGAAGAAGTCCTGTGTAAAGACCGAAGAAAACGATGCCGGCAGGCACCATAGCCCACACGGGCACGGTGTCGAATATGAGCTGGGTGGCGGAGTAGACAGCTGCGATGGACGCGGCTAGGGCTGTGAGGGGCTTGAGAAGTCTCTTGGTGAATGGCTGTATGCCCTCGACATAGTATGCCTCGGCGACGAGGATGATGTTCAGCACCGAGGTGGTTCCGGCAGTGGCAAGGGCGGCTCCAACGATACCTAGAAATGGGATAAGAGCTAGGTTGAGGCCGATGTTGATCGCGAGCTGGACGAAGGAGTTCTTGAACAGTATTTCTGTCTCTCCGTGGGCGGACAGAACCTCGCTCATGTATCCTGTAGCAACGTCCACCATTCTTCCTGCGGCGAGTATGACGAGCGCTGTTGAGGCGGAGACGAATGGGTCGCCGAACAGCAGCCTCAGTGCCTCGCCCGGGAAGAGCAGTATTCCTCCGAACAATGGTAGACAGGTCATCAGCGCCCACCGGGTCAGCGTCTTCACGGTTTCGGGCACGTCCTGTTCGAAGTTCTCCTTCAGTGCGGAGATGGAGGGCATGGTCAGCTTCTGGAGGGCGAGGTATGGGAGCTGTATGAGTGCTGCGGTTGGTATGGCGGCGTT
>GL982567.1:29989-31547 GCA_000220355.1 Candidatus Nanosalinarum sp. J07AB56 | reverse complement strand
TCAGGGTACAGAGGCCCAGTCACGAGGGCTTCGTCTCGTAGCTTCGTCAGAGAGTGTTTCCGCTAGGTCTCACGGTCGTCGTCCAGTTTGGACTGTCTCAAAGACATCACCCCGTTCTCCTCGGAGTAGACGCCGGTCATCATGCTCGCCACGCACGGTGTCGTGGTAGTGGCCGTCGAGTACAGACTGCTGAAACTTTTCGAGTCCTCAAAGAAGTCCCTCAGGAACGGCGTTTCCGCGTCAAGATCCAGGAAGTCACCCCTGAGGCAGTCTACGCATATCATCACGACTTTGTGCGGCATGGTTTGGCAAGTAGGCGCTTCAGATTAAAATCCGGGGTACTCCAAACAACGATGTGGAGTTCGATAAAATACTGGTGGTTGGCCTGGACGGCTTGGACCACCAGAAGATACAGGAGTACAGGTGCGAGAATCTAATGCAGGATAGCTTCGGGAAGCTTGAACTGGATGGCATACAGCTCAGCACGCCGATGCTGTGGTCTTCCTTCATGACAGGAGAGAAACCTGAGTCACACGGCATTGACAAGATGCTGGCCGCAAAGGGAGAGAAAGCCAGACGGTTCGACAACACTGCGCTGAAGCTGTTCAACCTTCTCGGTATGTCAGGCCTACACGTCCGGAAGACTCTGATCTACTATCTTTACAGCTCCAGCATGGTACCGATGACCAGAGATGACCTAGAAGCGGAACCCCTTTTCGAAGAGGTCGCCGATGCGGAGGTACTGACCATGCCGGGCTACACAGACTACCCGTACATCGCTGGGAAGATGAACGTCGGACCCGTTCTCTCGCGTGACAACCCCCCGGCCTCTCGCGAGCGCGTCTTCAGGGATATGAGGGCTGAGTTCGAGCACAGAAGGAAAAGACTCTTTGAACACATGAGCGATCACACCTTCCTGATGCAGCACTTCCACTACCCAGACTGGTTCCAGCACCTGTTCTTCAACGGCTCCCGAGACAAGGAAATGTACACAGAAATGAACGAACTGGCCGGCGACATACTGGAGGAAGCTGGTGACGACACCTTGGTCGTCTTCCTGAGCGACCACGGTCTCGAGGGCGGCGGACACAGGGACGAAGCGTTCTACTCCGCCAACGCACAGATAGGCGAGGACGTCACCATCACCAACCTGATGGACAGATGCCTCCACCAACTCAGCTACGCGAAGAGCGAGGAGGTTGACGTAGAGGTTTGACTCTACTAGTGTTCGGTATGGATGGTGCAGTAAGAGAGTATGTGGAGGAGGCTATAGACAGAGGCCTCATGCCTAACATGGAAAGGTTCATCGATGAAGGTGTGTTCAGCGATCTGGAGTCATCAGATCCTCCAATCACTATACCAGCCTGGCCATCTATGTTCTCTGGAATGAAGCCCGACAAGTTTTCGACGTTCCACATGACTGAGATGGATGAAAACTATGCGGTCTCCGCTGTGTCCAGCGAACGCTGGAAGAACCTCCAAATGTGGAACCGGCTGGACGGAGAGTTCGGGCTCATCAATGTTCCTGGAACTTCGCCCGCTTACAAAATCGAGGGTT
>GL982567.1:28581-29969 GCA_000220355.1 Candidatus Nanosalinarum sp. J07AB56 | reverse complement strand
TGGCGGCATCCGTCTTCCGCCGGAGACTCCCCTCTGCCATGAGTCGTCCTTCCACCTCCACTCGCAGGTCGGTGCGACCAGAGGCTTCCTGTTCACCTGAATCATGGTGGTGCCGCGCTCTGGCAGATTTTCCTCGAGGTTCAGTCCGTCCGAATTAAACTCCCTATCCGTCAAGGCAGCGGCTGTGGGGGCGATGTCTATGGTTCTCATCCTTTCATACCCGGCTTCGTAGTTCAGGAACACTGTGGGAACGACACACAGCTCCCGTGTCAGGGGCATGTTGTGTCCGTGGCGCTCCCTGAACAACCTATGCTCGCCGAGCAATTCCCCGTGATCCGAAGTGAATATGACCAGGGTGTCCTCCAGTATTCCTCTGTCCTTGAGATTCTGAACGTGGCTCCAGAAGTGCCTCTCCGTGGATTCTACACCCCTCTCATACCGTTCCACGTGACCTCCGGACATCTCCGGATCATCCGGTATCTCGTTGCCGTGCGGCACCTGGCCGTACGGGAAGTGCGTGTCGAGAGCTCTCTCGACGTAGAAGAACGGTTCCTCGACACTGTCCAGCTCTCTCGGGTCTCCGTGGCTGCCGAACACGTTCCTGCTCATGGCGCCGTCGGGATGGTCGTAGTAGCACGCGCTCTCGAACCCGTCGAGCACCGTATCAGCCTCCAAGCAGTCGTGGAAGGATCTGACCGAGTGGTTCTCGGGCGACAGACCCGAAGCCAGCGACGAGAAGGATATCGGTGTGTATGCTGCTGGTGCTAACGTCGGCATCACGTCACCCTCAGAGGCAATCGACTCCGGTACCCAGTCGCACCGGAGGGCATCCGAAACGTAGACGTAGACGTTCTCAAACCCGGTCACGTCGAAAATTCGAGGCCCGAGGTATTAAGTCTCAAGCAGCCGCCGTTACCCATATGACATCTATCGAAGTAGACGACGACAAGTACAGCGTCCTGGAAGCCAGAGCGGACGAAAAAGGCTACGACACCACCGAGGAGTATGTCGACTACCTCCTAGAACAGATAGTGGAGAAGATAAACAGGGAGAAGCAGGAAGTCGATGAATACACCGATGAAGAAGAAGAAAAGGTCAAGAACCGGCTCCGTGACCTCGGCTACATGGACTGAGATCAGCCGTAGCCCAGACCTCTCAATTTCTCCTTTATCTCCAGCTCCTCAGCCGGAGCGGAATCAAAGCGTGGCATCGCCTGTTTCAGCTCGTCGGCTCGGCGCTCGTCCCTTACAGAGCTTAGCTCCTCCTGGTTATTTCGCGGTTTGTAGAGGGCCTGACTCCAGTCCTTGTTCAGGTGCACGACAAGCTTCCAGCCGCTGTCTCTGACAGCTCTTGCCCAGTTGTCCTCGGATTTCAGCGACTCGCCACAG
>GL982567.1:27189-28561 GCA_000220355.1 Candidatus Nanosalinarum sp. J07AB56 | reverse complement strand
TCACAGACACCACAGCTCACAGGTCCGCGGATCTCAGTCAAGTTCTAGAGGCATACGAGGCGGTCGACGAAGCACTTGGGAAGAGAATGTCAGAGTTCGAGGACGTCCTCATTGTTTCGGATCACGGCTTCACCCACGTGGACCGGATGTTCTACACTAACGTCTTCTTGAAGGAGCACGGATACCTAAGCGAGTCATCGAGCCGCGGGACGGGTGCATCGAGCCTGCAGAACACGATAAAGAGTACCTTGGCTCCATTGGCCGAGACCTCTCTCAGGCCGGCTCTGAAGCTGGCGAACGATATCCTCAGATCCAAGACCTCAGTGGATTTCTCGCCCAGAAGCTTTGAGGCCTCGGCCGTAGATTTCCAGAATACGGAGGCTTTCTCCTACAGAGGCGGTGCGAACAACTACGGGGAGATCACTATCAACGATTCCAGGTTCGAAGAAGGCACTGTAAGCGACAGAAAAGAGAAAGCTCAGGAAGTCGCCTCTGATCTCAGAGAGGAGGACCTCGTTGAGAATGTGTGGTTGAGAGAGCAGCTCTACGAGGAGCCCGAGGGGATGCCCGACATCGTATTCAAGGTCGTCGATGAAGTCGGAGTTGGCGTCTCACTGTTCTCAAAGAAGGAGTTCAAGACTGATGCTTTTGTCCACAGCGAAATGGGTATCTTGGCGGCCAGAGGACCTAGCTTCGGCTCCGCACCTGAGGATGCGAGGTTGGAAGATGTGGCTCCCACTGTCGCTCACTACATTGGACAGGAGCTGGAGTGTGATGGAGAGCGAATGGAGATATTCTCAGAGGATTTTAGTCCTGAGAACATCGCGGGATCCGACGTCTCTGGCCTCGATGTCTGAAATAGGGAGTGTAGTAAAAATATGTTGTTAAATTTCTTTCGTGGCTTTCGAAGAGCTGGCTGGAGGAGATTCTGCGGATGTGGTTGAATCAGACGGAGAGGTGGTACGCAAAAGACTCGGCGAGCATGGTGCACATACCTTTTCACCAATTAGGTTTGTGGTCGCCTCGAATGGTTATGAGGGCGGCTTAGAGCGGTTGACCGCGCTGAGAGATATCTCGAACTTGATGCTCTGGAGGAGGTCCAGGGCTTTAGACCGCCCGAGGTCTACTCGGTTAGAGGGGACGAGGTTAGGATGGAGCATGTGTACGGGGGCGATATTATAGCAGAGATGGAGGAGAATCCTGATGTGGCAAGGGAGTTTGGGTCAAAACTGAGGGAGGCCCACGCCTCGTCAGTGGCTTTCAGGGATTTCAACACCGGAAACTTTGTAGATGAGCAGGGTGCTCTGGTTCCGGTAGATGCCGAGGTCTTCACACCTGAAGCAAACCTTATCGATCTGCAGTTGAACTAGCG
>GL982567.1:17535-27169 GCA_000220355.1 Candidatus Nanosalinarum sp. J07AB56 | reverse complement strand
ACTGCGCTTCACATTATCTTCGTCTGTGTCAACAGAAGAGATAGCAAGTGGAACGTTTGATGCGAAATCAAAGACGTTCTCGCCGTGTCCCGCTTCCATGAAGTGGTCAGGGTAGTCGACCTCTGAGAAGCGATCAGCTAACCTGTTGACAGCTCTCTCTACCGGACGGGTGTCGAAACCTCCGTAGTACCTGAGGAGTGTTCTGAGCCGTTTAATGTTCTGGTGAATGAAGCCACTCCTGTAGGCTATGCTTTCGCTATGATCGCTCGTCAAAATGACACAGGCGTCCTCGCCTAATCGGTCGACCACTGCTTCCAGCCTCCTGTCCAAGGCCGAGAGCGCTCTCTCATAGTCTGTCTCTCCGTATCTCGCGGAGTCAAACTTATCGGGTACGCTGATAGGACCGTGAAGCTCCCACAGATGCACGTATGTGAAGCTCTTCTCATCAAGACCGGCCAGTTTCCGGTGAAGATCTTTTTCAAAGCCGGTGAAAAGGTCGTAGGATGGGTCTCTCATCGAGTAGTCATCGAAGCCTCTGTCAAGACCTGTCTCAGGGTACAGAGGCCCAGTCACGAGGGCCTTCGTCTCGTAGCCTTCGTCAGAGAGTGTTTCCGCTAGAGTCTCACGGTCGTCATCTAATTTGGACTGCCTCAACGACATCACCCCGTTCTCCTCGGAGTAGACGCCGGTCATCATGCTCGCCACGCACGGGGTCGTTGTAGTGGCTGTTGAGTACAGGCTGCTGAAGCTTCTCGAATCCTGGAAGAAATCTCTCAGGAATGGCGTTTCCGCGTCCAGGTTCAGAAAGTCTCCCCTAAGGCAGTCAACGCATATCACGACGACCTTGTCTGGCATGGTTTGACGAATGGGTGCTTCAACTTAAAGTCTGGCCGCTTTAAACCCAAGTGTGAAAACAAGGCTTCTATCACGTCCATTTGCCTGGTATAAATGGTATCTATGCGATCACGTTAAACACGTAAGAGGAACATACAGGTTCGCCAATCTTCTAGATAGCATTTCACAGATAGGAATGGAAAAAGTCAATGAAGCCAACGCAAAGGGCATCGAGCATTACGATTGGGACAACCTTGTCATTTTAGATGGGTGCAGATTAGATACGTTCAAATCAACTATAGGTGAGTGCCGGTCAAGAGTTGCCCTAGCGGGGTGCACCCCCGAATATATATGGGAGAACTTCTCGGATGGCGACTACGACGATGTTGTGTATGTAACGGGAAACCCACAGCTCAGTCCAGAAAGCTTTCGGAACAAAACAGGTAGGCGCATTGGGGATGTATTCCACGAGGTCTTCCACACATACCGGTATGGATGGGATGACGATACAGGGACCACGCGACCGGAACCTGTTCTAGAGGATCTCGAGACAGCCAACAAGCTGTTCCCCGAGAAAAGGAAAGTGGCACATTTCATGCAACCACACATCCCGTTTCTAGACTCAGACGTGCGTTCGCCATATGACAGTGGATCGAGAAACGTGTGGAGGATGGCCGAGATGGGGATATATGGGCACAATGAGGTCAAGCGGGCTTACAGTGATAATCTCAGATACGTATGGGACAGAATCTCAGATTCTCTCAGTGAGCTCGATGGCAGGACCCTGGTCACATCTGATCACGGCAACTTCCTCGGAGAGAACGGGAGGTATGACCACACAGACTACTCAAGGGCTAAGCGCTGAGAAAGTCCCTCTGCTGGAGTGTAATGTTGGGTTCGCCCGGGTTCGAACCGGGGATCTTCGCCTTGTAAGGGCGACGTCATAACCAGCTAGACCACGAACCCATCTGTGTTTTGGCGCGCAGGATTTTTTACTACACCTTCTTCCGAGCCACCGGGTCAAAGACCGTGTCGCCGGAGGCGTAGTACGGATAGTGAACCAGTTCCGCGGAGTCCAAGTCCATGTTCTCGACGACCTGCTCCCCTGTGTAGTCCCTGTCTTGGACGGCCTCCGTCGTGACACGGAGCTCTTCGGACTCCAAGGAGAACACGGTCTCCGGTCTTTCGAATGAGTCCTGTTTCATCCTGTCCTTGTCACGTATGCTCTGGGTGATACGGTTGACCTTCTGGAGCTGGAGGTTGGTCTCGTCCGCCACGTCCTGTCTGTCCCCGTGCTCCTGCAGGAGATCGAGTACGCGTCTTTCGCGGTCGTTGAGCTTCTGCTGTTCGGCGCGCACCTCCATGCTTTTGGCGTCGACGAGGTAGCGTGCCTCGGAGTCCTCGCACAGGAACAGGGGGCGGTACACCTCATCGAGTTTGATGCCCTGCTCGTTCTCCACGTCGTCCTTGTCGACCCGGGGCTCGAACGCCGATATCCCTGTCTTCTCCACGAAGCCGTCTCCCGTCTCCGTGGTGCCGCCGTGCCTGCTCCTCCGCTTCCGGACGTTGGTCATGACAGGGTACTCGTTGCCGAGGACGAAGCTGATGCCGGGTGGAAGACTCTTTATCATCGACTCGACCTCGGAGGTCACGCCCTCGAACGACTTCGATATGGCCTTCAGGTCGTTGGGATTGGTGACCCTCAGGATGAACTGGGTGTTGGCCTGGGAGAGCACGTTCTTGTCTATCCGGGCAGGCCTCTGGGATATGACACCTATACCGAGTCCGAACTTCCGGCCCTCCGAGGCGATCTTGCGGAGGATATCGTTGGAGAGCGCCTTGCCGAACGACTGTTCGGGTGCGTAGTTGTGCGCTTCCTCCAGGACCATGAGGAACGGGGGTATGAGGTCGCGCTTCCGCATGTCGAACAGGCGCTTGGCGAGCGAGTAGACCGTTATCTCCGCTGCCTCCGGCTCCACGGCCTTCAGGTTCACCACGGAGGCGGTGCCTGGCTCCACCAGTTTCTCGAGCTCCGTCGGCGACTCCGAGAACAGGTTCAGTGTCTTGGAGCTGCTCCAGGGAGTTCAGCAGGTTCCACCGCGCGGAGGAGTCCTCCTTCCGCACCGAGTCCATAAGCTCGTCCATGCTGTATCCGTCGTCCAGCCGCTTCTCGGCGTTGTAAAGAACCCCCATCTGCGACGATGACAGGCTGTCGGGCACCACGTCCATTATCTCGTCGCGCTCCATCTCTGCCTCCGAGAAACTGAGTGGCATAGCATCGGAGTTGACGTCTGTGTTCGGGGAGTACTCCTTGACAGGGTAGGACGCCGGGTCGTCCCCCTCCGGGTTCCGCTCTCCGAGCGAGTGGTACTCGCCGTGCGGATCGACGATCAGCACAGGCAGGTCCTGCTCCAGCATCTCCTCTATGAGCACGCCCGTTGCGTAGCTCTTGCCGCTCCCGGTCTGGCCGATAACCGAAAAGTGCTTGTAGAAGTCCTCCTGGTCGACGAATATCTCTATCTCGTCGTCGGTTTCGAGCGTGCCGATGTTGAGGCCGGCGTCCTCCAGGCCAAGGGTCTCGGATATGAGGTCTTGGTCAGCCTTGTAGACTATGGAATCGGGCTCTATGACGGTTCGGGGTGCGCGCGTCAGTCCCTTGTCGCGGTATCCTATGATGCTGGCGTGTGCCAAGGTCTCGCCCTCCGGCTTCTTCGTCACCTCGTCCACCTGGCAGAGTATCCACCGGTCGTGGCTCTTCACCGAGACGAAGTCGAACTTGCGCACCTCCTCTACGGCGCGGAACTCGAAGCTCGTGGTGTCGACCTCTCCCTCAACCGTTCCCAACTTCATGGTAAGGCTATGGTGATCGGTATTATAGAATCAAAGGATTCTATCCGCCAGAACAAGACTCCCTTCTACGCCTGGTTCATCTTTCACACCTGAGATGATTATCTCAGGGAACTCGTTGTGTACATCGAGTTCTTTCGACCTACTGACGCACTCTTGGATGAATTCGGACTGATTCGTCGCTACGGAGCCTGAGAACGATAGGATCTGAGGGGCGAATGAGTTGATAATTGAGGCTATGGCCCTCGAATTCTCGGTTTTCAGGTCTTCTAAGAGTTCGTCCGCTTCATTGGAGCTCCCAGAGAAGATTTCCCTCGGTTTCTTCGTCCTGCCTGTTCTCTCCTCGAATCGATCCCCGATATAGTGCCCGCCGCAGAGATCATGCCAGGTGCTATTTCCTACATACATGAAACCTGGTTCAATAGAGCCGTTCTCGTCAGACCAGAGAATATCGCCCCCGTACTTTACACTGGCGCCGATACCGGAGCCTATTACGACGTTGACGGCGTTGCTGTACTCCTCTAAATCAAATTTTTGGCCGAGAAGGGCGGCGTCACAGTCATTCGCTAAGTTTACTGAGCAGGCGTACTCTTCCTCAATCCACGAAAAGTCCATGGGCTGGATTCCGACTGCTGATTCAAGAGCGAGCCCCTCTCTATCCACCAGACCAGGTATACTGAGGCCTACAGCGGACGGGGAATCGACGCCCTCCATGAACGAGTTGAAAATTCTCCGGAATTCAGCACCCGACATGTTTCTAGGTGTGGGACGCTCTTCTCTCTTGGTGCCCGAGCCCCTTGCGATGAGTGTGATCCGTGTCTTGCCGACGTCAACTCCTACTACAGTCACGGGACAATTCGGTCACCGTTCTCATTTAATACGGTGACTGGACAGTAGCTGTATGTGGAAGAGGACTTCAGACGCGACCTGACTCTGCTGGCAGGGGCGCTTCTGTTCTGCGTTGCCCTAGCCGGTGCCAGAAACGTAGTGGTGGAGGACAGAAGTGTCGAGGTCGGTTACACCGAGATAGACACCTACTGCCAGGGCGCGGAGGTCTCTGGTGTGTGTCTTGGTGTCGAGAGGCGCACCCATACGACCTACAACTACGACGGCTACGAGGAGGCGGAGCCCGGAACTGAGGACTTCTACCGGCGCGTGGAGTCGGAGCTGATGCTCCAGGCGCAGGAACGGTGTGGGAGAACCGGTGTGGACGGGAAGGAATGGGAGTCGAACGTGTCATACCGGAATCGGACAGCAGAGGAGTGGACCGAGACAGGCGAAGTGGAGCTGCTGCCGTGCGGGGACGTGCCACACAGATTCCTGAACGCAACCTCGTGACGGGTTAAAAAGTCCTCAGTCCCTTTTTGTACCATGAGCGAGATAGAGAAACGCTGATAGTTATCAAACCCGACGCGGTCAGAGGGTCTGACAGTGATGTCGTGTCTCGGTTCGAGGACGTTGGCATGAAGATTATGGGGATGAAGATGGTCAGGCGGGGATCAGCTGCTCGAGGACACTACAGCGAACATGTCGACAAGGAGTTCTACGACCGGCTGGTAGAATACATGAAACAGGGTCCGGTGGTGGCGATGGCTCTGGAGGGTGTGAACGCCGTGGAGAACTGCCGGAAGATAATCGGAGACACCAATCCCAAGGACGCGAACCCGTCCACGATTCGGGGTCGCTACGGCCACATGAGCTTCGCGCACGCCGACGGCTCCGACTCCACGCACCAGAACCTCGTGCACGCCTCCGCCACGCCAGAGGAGGCCGAGAAAGAGGTCGGTATCTGGTTCGAGGACGACGAGCTCCACGACTACAGGATAGGAAGCGAGGAACACGTAAGATGACGGAGAGAATCACCCGTAGCAAGTCGGACAGGATCCTAGGCGGGGTCTGCGGAGGCCTCGGAGAACACTTCGACATCGATCCGACGCTAATCAGGCTAGGGTTCGTGGCAGCCCTGCTGTTCGGAGGGTCAGGGCCGATACTGTACCTGATAGCCTGGCTAATAATACCAACTGAAGGCGAGGCTGGCGAGGAGATTTCTGAGGCGGAGCCTGTGGAGGAACGCTTCTCCGAGACAGATGAGGAGCAATCGGAGAAAGACTAGCTAACTCCTGAATCGTCCCTCGAGCGTCCCTACTTTGAGTTCGAAGCCCGCGACGGGTCTATCCAGCTCCCAGTTCTCCTGCACCTGCTGGGACATCTGGCCGACGTTTCCGGCTCGCTCGCCGTCGACAAGTATCCGCGCGCTTCTTCCGTCGGCATGGAACGGCATCTCCGCCTCCTTCAGCTCTAGGTCAACACCAAGGTCTCTCTCAAGCACATGTAGGACTCGCCGGGCGTCCGTGTACTGCACGTCCTCGCCCGACACGACGTAAGCCAGCCTCCTGCTGTTCGAGGCCCCGGTCGGGGAGTCATCGAGCTCAGCCACGTCGTCCACCTCGAAGAAGCGCTGTGGGAAACGGGAGTCACGGTTGTCGTGCAGAGCCCTCAAGAGCTCCGGCAACAGTCCTTCCGCACTATGCTGTAGTCCTTCGTGAGCGGGTTCTGCATCTCTGCTGCGCCCGAGTCCGGTCTCTCCAGGTTGCCGAACTGCTTCTTCTCACTCGACAGCACATGGGTGTGTGCCTCCAGAGCGCCGCAAGAGACCATTGTGTCACGGAGGACACGAGAGAACTCCTCCACGGGATCCTCGTCCCCGTGCTGGTGTATATCTGGGTCCGAGGCCTCGACACCGTCGTAGCCGTGCGCGATCACCACATCCTCAATGAGGTCGTACTGATGCAGCACATCACCCCTGTAGCACGGCACCTCTACCTCGAGACCTCCACCTTCCATCTCCCGTGGTCTGAGGCGCATCATCTCCAGTCTCTCCTTGATCTCCTGTGTTGAGAGATCGAGTCCCGAGACCTGGCGCAGGTAGTCGGGATCGAGTTCGTGTGTATCCGGAGATAGGTCGGGTGTCGCCCTCCCGTCGACCTCCACCTGCTCTAGGTCGCCGCCGCGCTCCACCAGCGCAAGCGACATGATGCACAGTGCTCTGTGGACAGCCTCCTGGCTTGTTCCCGTGACATCCACGAAGAGGTCCGTGGTCTGCGGCGAGACCTCGGTGAGCTGGTTGTTGATAATCGGTGGGAACGACAGGACCTGGCCTGCCGAGTCCTCGATCACCGGGTATCTTTCGTGCTCCTCCAGAATCCAGCCGTACTCCTGTCCCTTCTCGTGCTCGTTGAGGATTCTGCCGAGGTGCATATCTTTTTGGCGTTCGAGAGGCGTGAACTCGACCTGTTCAGGCTCGACGGCCTTGTACGTGAAGGGTGGTTCGAGCTCGGTCATGTCATGGAGGCCTATCGCAATTTTCTCCCGCTTCCTTCCCGAGGTCTCGTGCAGCTTCTCCTGCAGCTGTATCAGTCCGTTGATAACCTTGTCCGATAGACGCACACCCTTGACGACGGCACCTCCGATGCATGGCCTGACCTCTTCCACGGAGGGGTGCTTGTTCAGCTCTATCCGCGGTTTCTCCGCATCGTATTGCTCCGGCTCCTCTCCGAGGAAGAATCCGCGGTAGGCCCGGGCAAGGCCTTCCACGGAGAGCAGATCGGGTCTGTCCGGATAGACCTCGACATCCCACTTCGGTCCCTCGACGTGCTCCCAGTGGGCTCCCAGCATGGAGGCGTCCTCACGCAGCCTCTCGTCCGGTATCTTTTCGCCGAGCAGGGATTCGAACTCGCGCTTGTCTATCTGAATGTGCGCCATTACTCCGGAAGCCACACCTCCGTCTCCTCGATAGTTTCGATGTCGTTGCGGTAGAGCTCCCGTATATCCGACAGTTCCGCGGCATTCATAGCTATCCGCCCGATACCCAGACCCCACGCCAGCACCGTGGCCTCGAAACCAAGCAGCGGCTCCACGACCTCTGGACGGAACATGCCGCTCCCGCCGAGCTGATACCACTCGCCATCCCTGTCGTTGTAGAACTGTACCTCCGCGCTCATCTCCGTGTACGGATAATAGGTTGGCACAACGCGTATCTCTCCAAAACCCATACGAGAGAAGTACTCCTCTAGATATCCCTTGAGGTCGCGGAACGACAGTTCCTTGCCGACCACTATGCCATCGCTCTGGTAGAACTCCGGCAGGTGAGTGGCGTCAACCGTCTCGTTCCGGAAGGCCCGCGAGATACCGAAGAACTTGGCTGGTAGGTCTTCCTCGTCCAGCTCCAGCAGCTTCTCCGCCGACACCGCCGTTGTGTGGGTTCTCAACACGTTCCTGGCGGCCTCTTTTTGATCCCAGTCGTACCGCCATCCTCTGCTTCCCGTGTCGCCACCGTCCTCGTGCACCTTTCGGATGTTTTCGGCGGCGTCCCCGAAGCGCGTGGTGTCGGACTCTCTTGGGTTCTCTAAGTAGAAAGTGTCGTGGAGCTCGCGGGCAGGGTGATCCTGCGGCGTGAACAAGGCATCGAAATTAAGGAGAGAGGACACGGCGTAGTCACCGTTCATCTCCTGGAAGCCCATCTCCAGCCACCGCCGCCGCGCCTCATCGATTATCTGCCTGTAGAAATGTTTTTTGCCGGTGACCGGTGTCGTGGCAGGAGCGGTCGCGTTGAAACCCTCATCCCTTTCTACGTCCACGTTCTTTCCAGTCTCCGTAACGGAGATGCGGCGGTTGGTCTCCGTCTCGGAGCTCACGAGGCCACGACTGTGGTGCTCGTCTCGAAAGGATTGATCCTCGAGCTCCGCGCGCACCTCGTCCTCCGCACCTCTTCCCTTCTCCGTCAAGGACACCTCTCCGTCCTGTATATCTATCCATCCTCTCTGGCGCGCCTTCCCTATCGCCACATCACCTGACTCCAGCTCGGTCTGTATCTCGCCGACACCGGAGTCGCCGCCGCGAACCAGCTCCACAAGCCGGAACTCGGGGCTTCCGCTTTTGACGACTTCCTCGCCCTTGTCGGTCAGTTCCTCCGTTACCTGTGCCTCTTCCTCCGTCTCCACGAGTCCACCCTCCTCAAGCTCGAGGGCGGCGCGGTTCACGGATGGATGCGGAAGTCCGAGTTCTTCCTCCGCTTCGTCGATGTAAACCTCGTTTTGGTCTCTCAGAAGCATCAACAGGTCGTAGGCTTTTGGTGAGAGTTCCACAATCTAGATGGGTTCAGTGGATTGTTTAAAGCGCTCGGGGTGGTTGCGGCGGTAGAGAGCTACCGCAACCCCTGAAGTGGGCGCGAGACACAGCAGGAACGCGACAGCACCGAGACCCTCGAGAGCGGCACCGGTCAATACCAGTAACAGACCCAAAGCCACCACCAGTCCAAGGTCAGTGAGGTGTTCAGTCGAGGTGTGACCTCGGTACACGGACGCCGAAATCAGGGAGCCAGCGATCCCCGCGGTGATGAATCCTCCCATCTCGAACACGGCGTGCGGAACAAAACACAGAGGCCCCGGACTCACGGCGCAGGAAGAGAGAAGTAGGCCGTCCGCCACCTTCGAACCGAAGAACACGCCCATAACCGAGGCGTTCCACGTCAGTATGACGGCGCCAGCACTCCCGATAAGCGACGCAACGCCGAGAGTCGCAGCGAACACCCCAAGGTTGTTGGAAAGTATCCCGAGGAACAATCCAGGATTAGTGGCGTTGCCGGTCGGGAGAGCCGAAGACTGAACCGACATCGCACCCGGAAACCACATCTCCACAAAGGTGAAGGACAGCACCAGGCCAGCGAACACCGATAGGTACACGCCAAGCTCGTCGAGGAACGGGCGGTCGTTCTTCTCAGACTCGAAAAAGTACCGCAGCAGAGGGTACGCAAGCGGAATCGATGCGAACGCCACCGCCAAAACCCCCGACCTGCCCGGAAACAGCAGACGAGCGAAACCGAAACCCAGAAAACCCGAGAGCGAACCGAGGGCGACCAGGGCAAATGGGTTCTCTGTCTGTTCCTCGCGGTAGA
>GL982567.1:14468-17515 GCA_000220355.1 Candidatus Nanosalinarum sp. J07AB56 | reverse complement strand
GGGAAGCCAACGAATCAACCTACTGTTTCGTCTTAGGTAAGGAATAGCGGGAGAACGCAGCGCCCTCGCTATCCGTGCTCGTCGAGAACCTGTTGAACCGCCGGCTCTGCCTCCTCTCTCTTTCTCTGGTGTTCAACGAGGAACTCCTCGATTCGGCTCTTTGCAATCTCCTTCAGCTCACTGGACAGCATCTCACCGGACTCGTACTCCCTGCGGATTCGCTCCAGTTCCGCGTCGTCCTCGACAAGGTGATATGCCAATAGCTCGAAGACCATGTCCTCGGAGACATCACCGCCCTTTCTGCGGTGCTCCTCGAGGGAGTCCTGCCCACCAGTCTTCGCGTCGTCTATCTTCTGCTTCGCTTCCTCCACGGAGTCGGTCAGCGAAATATAGCTCTTCGGCTGCGAGCTGGACATTTTTCCACCCGTGAGGCCGCGCATGAACTTATTGTAAGTGGAGACAGGTTTCGTGAAGTCGTGGTCACGGAATTTTCTAGCGACCTCGCGCGCCAACCGAATATGTGGATCCTGTTCCAGACCCACGGGTACGACAGTCGGCTTGGGGCCTCCGTTCTCTGGGAACTGTGGACGTAGAATGTCGGCGTACTGTATCTGCGCTGATGACATTTTCTTCGGCTCGCCTGAGCCGTATGTGGCCTCCATTTCGTTCTGTGTCACGTACCGACCGAACCGGGCGGCCCGTGAAAGGTGGTCATTACCTGCTTGAGACTGGAAGTAGAAATCAGTTTCATCCAACTCAAGCCCAAGCGCAACATAGTTTTTGAGATACTGTTCAGCTACGAGCTCACGGCCTTTCTCCAGCGAGATACCACGGGTGTTGTAGGCCTCTACGTCTGCCGCCGTGATGGTCAGCTGTGCGCCCATATCTTGGTACATGAGAATCTGATCCACCACGAGTTTATGACCCATATGGAAGAGTCCTGAAGGTTGTATGCCTGTTATCATAGCTACTTCTCCGCCGTTTTCTAGTTCCTCTAGGAATCTATCCATGTCTCTGTGCCCGAATATGATTCCCCGCCGAACCAAGAGATTATCTGGCATTCTGTGTTCTATATCTGTTATCGGGTCTATGCCGAATTTCTCCATCTTTTCAGCATAGGATCCAGTTTCAACCTCTCCCCATGGGTCTACCTCTGGCATTTGAGATCCCCCTCTCTAGTTCGTGTCACAGCTGGTTATCACCGTCCGTTGTTTTAGTTTTGTGGACTGCGTCCGCGAGTTCGGTGGCGAGATCATTGAGACCATCCAAGCCTCCATCGGCGTAGGCATCTATCAAAGCGCTGCCAACGATCACTCCGTCAGAGCCTTCTCTCACGGCCATCCGCGCGGTTTCAGAACCCGATATACCGAAACCCACGCAGCGCGGAACACCTATGTCCTCCGTCTTCCTAAGGACATCTGAGACCTGTGTTTTGAGGCGGTTTCTGGCGCCTGTGGTACCTGCGACGGAAACTAAGTATGCGAATCCGCTGGTTGCGTCAGCTATGCTACCGATTCTATCGTCAGGGGTGTTCTGAGTTATGAGAAAAACGATGTCGAGAGATGTCTCAAAATCTCCGAGCTCCCGCTGGAATTCCTCCGGCGGCATATCCGGTACTATGAGGCCGTCCGCTCCTGCTGCCTCTGCGTCCGCCAGAAATCGCCTGTACCCGTACGCATGAATGGTGTTGGCATACGCCATGAGAACCACGGGGACATCGCGGAAACCGGACGCCAAGTCAAATGCGTCTTCGGTTGAGAAGCCCGCGTTCAATGCCTTCTCATCAGCCTCCACAATCGTGGATCCATCCGCCATCGGATCGCTGAACGGAATTCCTATCTCGATCACATCAGCGCCAGAATCCAGCAGCGCTCCGATAATGCGCTCAGAGCGGCGCTTATCGGGGTAACCTGCCACCGCAAACGGCATGAAGGCCGGATTGCCATTCTCAAGCACCTCTCTAACCGAGCTCAAAGTCCTCCACCTCCGCGATGTTCTCCATGTCCTTGTCGCCTCTACCGCACATGTTGACGATTACCGTGGCGTGTGAGCCCGCGTGTTTTTTGGCCAGGGCAAGAGCGTGTGAGGGCTCCAAAGCAGGTATGATGCCCTCCAGCCGGGAGAGGTCATCAAATGCCTCGAGGGCTTCTTCGTCAGTCACCGGATGGTACTCAGCTCTCTCGAGCTCCTTGAGGCGTGAATGCATAGGACCCACACCCGGGTAGTCCAGTCCCGCCGATATCGAGTCGGTCGGAGATATGTTGCCATTGCTATCTTGAAGGAGGTAGGATTTGAAGCCGTGGAATATTCCTGGCTCGCCGTTGCTCAAAGCAGCCGCTGACCGATCGGTATCCTCCGAACCGCCTGCCTCCGCTCCGTACAGGTCGACGTTGCTGTCGTCCACGAAACCAGAGAATATCCCAGCAGCGTTGCTGCCACCTCCTACGCAGGCAAATACAGCATCCGGAAGGTTCCCTTCTTGAGACTGGAACTGGCGACGTGCCTCGCTACCGATCACACTCTGGAAGAATCTGACCATCTCGGGGTAAGGCTCCGGCCCCACCGCAGATCCTATAAGGTAGTGGGTGCTGCCCGAGGTCTCGATGTACTCCTTAAGGGCTGCAGTCGTCGCCTCTTTGAGGGTCGCGGAACCCCGCTCGACAGGTCTGAGCTCGGCGCCCAGTTTCTCCATCCTCAAAGCGTTCATTCTCTGCCTTTGGATGTCCTCGCGCCCCATGAATATCTCTACATCCATGTCAAAGTAGGCCCCAGCCATAGCCGTCGCGACACCATGCTGTCCGGCGCCGGTCTCCGCAATCAACCGATCCTTGCCCATTCTCTCAGCGAGAAGCGCCTGCCCAACAGTGTTGTTAATCTTGTGCGCTCCGCCGTGAAGTAGGTCGCCGCGCTTAAGATAGATATCGCAGCCATACTCATCCGAGAGGTTAGCGGCGTGGTACAGTCCCGTAGGCCTGCCGGCAAACACCTCAAGGTGTTCATGGAACGTTTCAACGAACTCCTCGCAGGCCTTGGCATCCCGGAATCCT
>GL982567.1:7754-14448 GCA_000220355.1 Candidatus Nanosalinarum sp. J07AB56 | reverse complement strand
TACGGGAGCTTATGGGAAGGGAAGCCGACGAATCAACATACTGTTTCGTGCTGGGCAAGGAGTAGCCAGAGAACACGGCCCCTCACTACACGCGTTCCTCGAGAACCTGTTCGACCACCGGCTCCGCTTCCTCCCTCTTTCTCTGGTGTTCAACGAGGAACTCCTCGATTCGGCTCTTTGCAATCTCTTAAGCTCGCCGGATAGCATCTCGCCGGACTCGTACTCCCTGCGGATTCGCTCCAGTTCTGCGTCGTCCTCGACAAGGTGATATGCCAATAGCTCAAACACCATGTCCTCGGAGACATCACCACCCTTTCTGCGGTGCTCCTCAAGGGAGTCCTGCCCGCCAGTCTTCGCGTCGTCTATCTTCTGCTTCGCTTCCTCCACGGAGTCGGTCAGCGAAATATAGCTCTTCGGCTGCGAACTGGACATTTTTCCACCCGTGAGGCCGCGCATGAACCTGTTGTACAGGGAGGCAGGCTTGTGGAAATCTGCTGGATACTTGTGAGCGACCTCGCGGGTAAGCCGTATGTGTGGATCTTGGTCGATACCCACAGGTACGGTTGTCGGGCACGGGGAATCGAACTGCGGCCTAAGTATATCAGCGTACTGGGTGAACGAGGAGGTCACCTTTGCGGGACTGGCGTCGCCGTAGGTGGACTCGAACTCGTTCTGGGTGACATAACGCGAGAACTTCTTCGACATCACGTGGTGCCTGTTCCCCGCCTCGCTCTGAAAGTAGAAGTCCGTGTCGTCCATATCGAGACCCAGTGCGACGTGGTTGCGGAGGTACTGGTCGACAGCTAGATCGCGGGCATCCTCCATCGACATCTCCCTAGTGTTGTATGCCTCAACGTCTGCCACGACCAAGGTTACCTCCGCTCCCGCCTCCTGAAGCATCTTGACTGTGTCCACGACCACCTTGTGACCCATGTGCATCTCTCCGGACGGCATTATACCGGTTATGGCAGCTGTTCTGCCGCCTTCCTGCAGCGTCTCGAGAAAAGGCCTCATGCCGCGGTGACCGAACAGGATGTCACGGCGGACGAACCGGTGATCGGGCAGAATTCCCTCGATGTCATCTAGAGGTTCGATTCCGAACCGGTTCATCCTCTCCTGTATTCTGCCTACCTCGTCCTCGTTCCAAGGGTCTACGTCCGGCATAGCCACCAAAACCCAGTGAACACTATTGTATGTGGGTCTGTCCACAGCGAAAAAGAGCCTTTTATTGGTGGTTGAACCCTCTTGAGGTATGTCGCAGAGCCTTCGAGAGCTGGCGAAACGCCGCGGCCTGTTCTTCATAAGTCAGGGAAGCTACGGCGGCAGCGCCGGTTTCTACACCTTCGGTCCGGTTGGAAACGAGGTTAAGAACAACATTGTGGAAGAGTGGCGGGATGTGTTCGTGCGCGGGCTCGGGAACATGGAGATAGACGCCCCCACGGTGATGAAAGAGGATGTCTTCCAAGCTTCTGGGCATGTAGATACGTTCGATGACATGATCCTGGAGTGTCCGAACTGCGGCCGGAGCCACCGCGGCGACCACCTAGTCGAGGACGAGACCGAGCTCGAGGAAGCGGAAGGCCTACCTACGGAGAAGATAGAGGAACTAGTCGAAGAAAACGACATAGGATGTCCGTCCTGCGGCGAAGCTCTAGCTGGCGTCGAGGTATCGGAGTTCAACCTGATGTTCGACACAGACATAGGGCCGGGCGACTCCGAAACGGGCTACCTCCGACCGGAGACAGCGCAGGGCATCTTCGTGGACTTCCCGCGGCTGAAGCAGTACGCCCGCAACCAGCTACCGTTCGGTGTAGCCCAGGTCGGCAGGGGCTACAGGAACGAGATAAGTCCGCGCGGAGGCCTGTCGCGAGTGAGAGAGTTCACGATGGCGGAGCTCGAGCAGTTCATACTCGAGGGCCAGAAGCCAGAGCTGTCAGAGGTCGAAGACGTAACGCTGAGGATCCTCTCACGCGAGATGCAGGAAAACGGCGAGACACCTGCAGATATGACTCCGGTGGAGGCCGTCGAGGACGGCGTGGTGGAGAGCGAGTGGATTGCGTACTTCCTCGGACGCGCACAGACGTTCTACGAACGGATCGGAATCCACCCAGGGAGGCTGCGGTTCCGGCAGCACCAAGCGGACGAGCTGTCGCACTACGCCTCGGACTGCTGGGACGCCGAGACCGATGTCGGGTCAGAGGGACGTGACTGGCTGGAGGTCACGGGTTTCGCCTTCAGGGGATGCTACGACCTCAAGAAGCACCACGAGCACAGCGAAAGCGACTACACCGTGTTCCGGGAGTTCGACGAGCCACGCGAGGTAGAGGAGATCTCGGTCGACCCTGACATGTCGTGGCTGGGACCGGAGCTCGGTGACGGCGCCGAGAAGGCGGTGGAGCGGCTTCAGGAGCTCGCGGAGTCAGAGCCGGAGAGGTTCGAGAAGCAGAGCTCCGTGGAGATAGAGAACGGAAGCGGGACCATGGGTATACCTGTGGACAAGACCGGTTTCTCCAGGGAGACAGTGGAGAAGAACGGGGAGCACGTGCTGCCGCAGGTCGTGGAGCCGTCGTTTGGAATCGGCAGGCTCGTCTACTCCGTGCTTACACATTCCCTGGACACCGACGAGGTGGACGGAGAGGAGAGGACTCTGCTCCGGCTCCCGTCAGAGGTGGCGCCGGCAGACGTCGCGGTCCTACCCTTGATGGACAGGGACGGGCTCACGGACAGGGCACGGGAGGTCGCGAGCACTCTCCGGAACAAGGGATTGGAGGTCAGGTTCGACTCCTCCGGAAGCATCGGAAGGCGCTACCGCAGAATGGACGAGATAGGTGTTCCGCTGTGCGTCACGGTCGACTACGGAACCCTCGGAGAGGAAGAAGAGACAGAGAAAAACACGGTCACGCTGCGAGACCGCGACACCACGGAACAGGAGAGAACCGACATCAGTGAGCTCGCAGACCGTCTCGCTTAGATGTCCGGAGTGCGGAGATACCTTTGAGTTCCCGGAGACGGACGCAGACGTGACACATGTGACGTGCGACCTCTGCGGCCATGTGCTCACGGCCGACAGACTCCATAACCGAGGACTTCTCAGTGTAGCTCCGGCGGCCGAGAAACACGCTTGTAGTATGCGTCTGGACGAGGTTGAAAAGCACGGAACGACCTGTTGTATTCCGTGGGAGAGTGTAGTGTCTGCGGCGAGAAGACGATGTCCTTCACCTGCAGGTACTGTAGTCAGGAGTTCTGTGCCGACCACCGCCTACCGGAAAACCACGACTGCGACGGAATGGAGGGAGACGAGGAAGGAGACAGGTGGTTCCGCAAGCCCGACGTAGAGGCAGCCAAACCGGACACCGGAACAAGCGCCAGCAACTCGCCTCTGGACTCCATCACGCAGAGGCTCTCGACATCCGTAACCATGGCGATCATCGCCGCAACATCAGTATTCTTCGTTGCACAGCTCGTGTTTGGTTTCAGACCGGGCTCGTTCCTCTGGAACCAGCTCATACTCCAGCCCGGAGTACAGGAGGTGCTGCAGAAGCCCTGGACCCTGCTCTCCGTCATGGTTCTCCACGGCAGCCCGTTCCACCTCCTCGCCAACATGGTGACACTGTACTTCTTCGGCACTGCACTCGAAAGGGTGATGAACAAAGCAGACTACCTGAAGTTCTACATAGGATCCGGGATCGCGGCCTCGATAGGCTTTGTTCTGTTCCGCAACCTGCTCGCGGCCTCCGGACAGGGAGCTTCCGCGCTCGGGCCCGCGGTAGGAGCCTCCGGGGCGGTCGTAGCGGTGTTCGCTGCGGTCGCAATGCTCTATCCGGACGCCGAGATGCTCCTCTACTTCATCGTGCCGATGAAGCTGAAGACCGGTCTATACCTCTTCGCGGCACTCGAAGGATTCAACATGCTCGCCAAATCCGCAGGCGTTGTACTACCGGTAATAGGAGGATTCGCCTCCTCTGCGCACATGGCCGGCCTGATTGTCGGCTACTGGTACGGAAAGAGGCTCCGCGACAGATACGGGTCGCGTCTCAACGTGTTCGATATGCTACGCTAACCGATCCGATCGAGACTGTCCCTTGAAATGTCTTTCAGGTTCGTGGACAGAGGGCGCGCGAACTGGTGTCGACCCTCTTCAAGTTCCGGGGGATATTCGTCCATCAGTATCTGACCAGGCTCGTATCCAGAGTAATCCTCCTGAATCTCCCTCAAGGGGTTAAGATCAATTTTGGCGTCGCGCACACGGCTCGGCTTGCTGACATAGTTCCGTGGAAGAACCTTCAGGTCAAGGCTACTGAGATATTCGGCCTGCGCAGGATCTACGCCAAGCGGTTCGACATGTTCTTCTGACATCTGTCCCTCTATCTCGTATTCCGAATCCAAAGGGTGGGGTATGTTTGTGAGATCAGTTCCTACATTCGCTGGAACAAACTCGGTCGAGAAAAGGTTTTCATTCGCGGATTGCCGGATTTCATCATGTGTGAGAGGACGCTCTATGTCGTAAATCTCGTTCCAAAAGTTCTGTGATCTCGACCGTGGATCTTCCTCCGCTATTATTCTGTGGTAGTTCACTGTTTCGTGTTAGCCACCAGGCAACTTGAATTTTTGGCTATGGTGTGAGCCTGTCTATCTCGTAGTAGGTGACATCGTGCTCTGAGTCAACGACGCCGAAGACGAAGTCGGCGCGGACGTTCTCCGCCAGGCGCACGAGCCGTGAGATCTCCTCCATAGACCACTCTCTCGACTCGTGGACGGCGTGAACCAGGCGCTGTGTGTGCTCCTGATTAGTCTTCGGTCCCTCCTTGTACGGGTTGACGCCACGAGGATAGGTTCGGAAGTGGGTGCCGAACTTGAAACCTGTCTTGACGATGAAGCCACGGTCACGGAGGTCGTTGTAGACCGTGTACTTCTGGTCGAAGTCGCCATCCTGGGAGCAGAATGTTTCGAACGTCTCCTCCCTCGACAGCTTCTCTCCGTTCTCTAAGACCTCGATTTCCTGTCTGTCGACGAGGTGCATGGCCTCAGGGAGTGACAGCTCCAGGACGCCTTCTCTCATCTTGCCGTAGTAGAGCTCCGAGTGTACGTCCTCTGCGGCGTCGCTGTCCGGTATATGGACTGAATCGTTGAGGAGTTTGGCCTCTCTCACAGAGCCAATATAGGGTCACGGACTTTTCAGTAGCCATCCAGGTCTTGCTGGCGAGCCTTCCTGAGTATTCGCTGTGACGTACTCCACTGTCGCCGGGCCTCGTCCGGTAGGTCGCCAGTACTCCGGACATAGCCCTTCAGGAACTCGATGGTTGCCTCGTCGTGCGGGTACCCGGAGTCGAAGTCAACCCCGTATTTCTCGTGGAGTCTCTCGACGTGTCTCTCGCGGGCAGACTTGGCTACAACCGACGCCGCTGACACAATAGGGTACGCGGCGTCCGCACCGTGCTCCGCGGTTACCTCGGGATCGAAGTCGAGGCGGCTCAGGAGCTTCTCCTCGTACACGTCGGCGTCGTGCTCCGGCAGATCGATAACCACCTTTTCGGGCTGCGCCCTCGAGATGAGCGCGGCGAACTCCTCTAGCTCAACATCGTTTATCGTGACCTCCTCCATCTTGTCGTCTAAGACAGGTGCCTCAACCTCCCTCAGCAGCGTCTCGCCGTAGGCGTCGACCTCCGTCCTGAGTCTGTCTCTCGCCTGGTCGGACAGCTTCTTCGAGTCCTTCAGTCCCAGTTCTTCCAACCGTCCAAGCTCGCTCTCCTCCACAAGGAACCCTCCAATGAACATGCTACCTATCACAGGTCCTCGTCCGGCTTCGTCGATCCCAAGTATCTCTGTCACGGTGCGTGGAACACAGTTCCCGGTTTAAACTTAAGCAGCAATCCATTGTTAGCGGGGTGGAGCAGCCAGGAGTGCTCGTCGGGCTCATAACCCGGAGGTCCGTGGTTCAAATCCACGCTCCGCTACTCTCCTAAGCTAATTTTTTCTACCGTTTCGGAGGAAGTACTTACACTGTCCAGATCTCTATACTGATGTTGTTTGCCCTGTACAGTTTCCCATTCTTCCTCGAGATTCTCCCACGGAAAGAGTGACGACCCGGTCTGAACTCCTTTCTCTCTGCATTCTTCTTCGGTGAGTTCTCGTGTCTCATTCGTTAGTCGTCCATAAAATGTCGCGTCGGCGTGTTCGTTTTTCTGGTAGGAGTAATCCATGTGATCTGCAGCGTAGACTATCGTGGAACCTGGAAGCTTCTCCTTGATACCTTTGGCAGCAGCCTCCGCAGTGGTTCCAAAGCAGTGGTCGCCCTCGACCAATAGAATGTCTGGGCCATCGGGAAGGTTATCGGTGCTAAGCCCCCTCAACTTTCGCAATCTTGCTTCTTCGGCTTGCTCATCGAACATGTACTTGTACTGTACAGGGATTATCTTCAGAACACCCAGCTTGTAGGCGAGATAGGTGCCAGGAAAGTTCCCGGCTCTCAGTACCGGTACGACGGCGTCAAACTCAGTGTTATTAGTTTCAACGTACTCCTCGACCTTTCTGTGCAGTGTTTCGAGGGTTTCGCCGTATTCTTCCCAGCCCATCCGGAAAAAGTCGCCCTTCTGGTAGTTCTTCGACATATCTACCGGTTAGCGTGGTAAGAACTAATATTTTTCTAGGATGGGAAGGGGCGTGGCCGCACGCCCTGCATACATAAAGCGGGGCT
>GL982567.1:6633-7734 GCA_000220355.1 Candidatus Nanosalinarum sp. J07AB56 | reverse complement strand
CTTCGTCACGCGACGGATATCTCCGGAGTACTGGTCGTCGAGCTCCACCCTCGGGCACAAGCCGTGCGGCGACACATAAGCGCGGCCGACTTCCTCATCCAGTTTGTTGTCGCGTATTGAGAACTTGCATCGGCCTTGATAGATGGGTGACAGACTACTGAGATTATCTGATGTTTCTATGGTTGCACGTCCAAAAGCGTCCACCCTTGGTTGTGGCGGATTGGTTGTCTGTGTTCATCGGTATCGAATGGTTGTGGGCTACATTTATTAAGACCCTCCCTGCTGGGTGCGGGTTGTTTGTCGGCTCCCGCAGGATGCGTTCCCGACTGAAGGGTGTCAGAGAGGGATTTTTATGGTCTTCCAAGTATCTGTTTTTATGTCGCAGAGCCTTCGAGAGCTGGCGAAACGCCGCGGCCTGTTCTTCCTAAGTCAGGGAAGCTACGGCGGCAGCGCCGGTTTCTACACCTTCGGTCCGGTTGGAAACGAGGTTAAGAACAACATTGTGGAAGAGTGGCGGAATGTATTCGTGCGCGGGCTCGGGAACATGGAGATAGACGCCCCCACGGTCATGAAAGAGGATGTCTTCCAAGCTTCTGGGCACGTAGAAGGGTTCGACGACATGATCCTGGAGTGTCCGAACTGCGGCCGGAGCCACCGCGGCGACCACCTAGTCGAGGACGAGACCGAGCTCGAGGAAGCAGAGGGCCTACCTACGGGGAGGATAGAGGAGCTAGTCGAAGAAAACGACATAGGATGTCCGTCCTGCGGCGAAGCTCTAGCTGGCGTCGAGGTATCGGATTTCAACCTGATGTTCGACACGGACATAGGGCCGGGCGACTCCGAAACGGGCTACCTCCGACCGGAGACAGCACAGGGCATCTTCGTAGACTTCCCGCGGCTGAAGCAGTACGCCCGCAACCAGCTACCGTTCGGCGTAGCCCAAGTCGGCAGAGGCTACAGGAACGAGATAAGTCCGCGCGGAGGCCTGTCGCGAGTGAGGGAGTTCACGATGGCGGAGCTCGAGCAGTTCATACTCGAGGGCCAGAAGCCAGAGCTGTCAAAGGTCGAGGACGTAACGCTGAGGGTCCTCTCACGCGAGAT
>GL982567.1:4669-6613 GCA_000220355.1 Candidatus Nanosalinarum sp. J07AB56 | reverse complement strand
GGAGACGAGGAAGGAGACAGTGTTCCGCAAGCCGACGTAGAGGCGGCCAACCGGACACCGGAACAAGCGCCAGCAACTCGCCTCTGGACTCCATCACGCAGAGGCTCTCGACATCTGTAACCATGGCGATCATCGCCGCAACATCAGTATTCTTCGTTGCACAGCTCGTGTTTGGCTTCAGACCGGGCTCGTTCCTTTGGGACCAGCTCATACTCCAGCCCGGGTTTGCCGAGGTCCTGAGCAAGCCTTGGACGTTACTGTCCGTCATGGTACTACACGGCAGCCCATTCCACCTTCTCGCCAACATGGTGACCCTGTACTTCTTCGGCACTGCACTCGAAAGGGTGATGGACAAAGCAGACTACCTGAAGTTCTACATTGGATCCGGGGTCGCGGCCTCGATAGGCTTTGTTCTGTTCCGCAACCTACTTGAGGTGTCCGGACAATCTTCCGCGCTCGGCCCCGCAGTAGGAGCCTCCGGAGCGGTCGTAGCGGTGTTCGCTGCGGTCGCAATGCTCTATCCGGACGCCGAGATGCTCCTCTACTTCATCGTACCGATGAAGCTGAAGACTGGTCTATACCTCTTCGCGGCACTCGAAGGATTCAACATGCTCGCCAAATCTGCAGGCGTTGTACTACCGGTAATAGGAGGATTCGCCTCCTCTGCGCACATGGCCGGCCTCATTGTTGGCTACTGGTACGGGAAGAGGCTCCGCGACAGATACGGGTCGCGTCTCAACGTGTTCGACATGCTGCGTTAGGTTTCAAAATATGGGTGGTCTACAATGTAACGTGGATAGGAAACCGACCATACCCTCGATAACCGGTGAGAACGACTACATCGACCGCTATTACAACGGACCATTGAATCGGATACGACAGAACGAGTATTTGATAGAACCGACGGACATAGAAGAATCGGGCGAACTTGGTGTAAAGATTAGTGGAGAAGCGGCGGATCCATTGGTGCCAAGTATCCTCTCCAGCGAATCTAAATCAACTCCAGCATACTTAACACCAAACGACGATCGGGGACGACCACGGCGTGGCCACGTGACTCTGGAATACGGCTTGGACTCAGCAGTAAGAGCAGAAGGTATCGACCGGTTCGCCCGGGACTCCGTCAACAGGCCGCAGGACTCAATCAACGAGCCGGGGGATTCATACGACAGGATTAATCAGAGCGGTCTCCTCGCTTCCTTTGACATGCCGATTATTATGGAGTGAGCCTGTCTATCTCGTAGTAGGTGACGTCGTGCTCTGAGTCAACGACGCCGAAGACGAAGTCGGCACGGACGTTCTCCGCCAGGCGCACGAGCCGTGAAATCTCCTCCATAGACCACTCTCTCGACTCGTGGACGGCGTGAACCAGGCGCTGTGTGTGCTCCTGATTCGTCTTCGGTCCCTCCTTGTACGGGTTGACGCCACGGGGATAGGTTCGGAAGTGGGTGCCGAACTTGAAACCTGTCTTGACGATGAAGCCGCGGTCACGGAGGTCGTCGTAGACCGTGTACTTCTGGTCGAAGTCGCCATCTTGGGAACAGAATGTTTCGAACGTCTTCTCCCTCGACAGCTTCTCACCGTTCTTTGAGACCTCGATTTCCTGTCTGTCGACGAGGTGCATAGCCTCCGGCAGTGACAGCTCCAGGACGCCTTCCCTCATCTTGCCGTAGTAGAGCTCCGAGTGTACGTCCTCTGCGGCGTCGCTGTCCGGTATATGGACTGAATCGTTGAGGAGTTTGGCCTCTCTCACAGAGCCAATTTGGGTTCACGGACTTTTCAGTAGCCATCCAGGTCTTGCTGGCGAGCCTTCCTGAGTATTCGCTGTGACGTACTCCACTGCCGCCGGGCCTCGTCCGGTAGGTCGCCAGTACTCCGGACATAGCCCTTCAGGAACTCGATGGTTGCCTCGTCATGCGGGTACCCGGAGTCGAAGTCAACCCC
>GL982567.1:0-4394 GCA_000220355.1 Candidatus Nanosalinarum sp. J07AB56 | reverse complement strand
CCTCTCAGTCCTCACGCCGTTTGGATCTCTGCCTCTAGACCATGACCTAACATAAGTCAAAAGCATACGAACCAGGCCCAACCACAGAGGTAGACAGGTACACCTCAGGTTTAGTACAGCTATATCGTAAGCCAATAGAGACAAGCCCAGACACCCTCACAGAGGGCGACACGTCACACACCACAGATGTGGTGGTCGTCCTAAGTAAGTCCAAACAAGTCGGACTCCACCGAGTCCGGTAACTCGTATAGCTTCCGGTTGTTGTCGTCCCGTTTGACGTTGAACTCGATCTTTTCTTTCAGGTTGCTCATGACAGCGCGGGCATTGTTCTTGCTGATACCCACCTCATCTGCCACACCTGACACATCGACATGGTCATCGGCTTCAATGAATAACTACTGTAATATTCGGTGCCGGAGGTCATCACCTCGTTCAGGTGTGTATTTTTGTGGTTTCACAAGATTGTGAGTTATTTTAGGTATCCGCGCTAGAAGCTAGTTTGTTTGGAGGAGTGGGCCAAGCTGAGGTGTAGGGATATCCAAAATGTGCGTTCTCCACATAGATTGATGGAGGAGTCTGGTATGCCCTGATCCAATTGTGGCACGAGGGCTCAGTTGGTACGCAGTAGTGACTGCCTGTATTATAGTGTGGGTGTAGTCTCGTAGCCGAGCCAGAGAGGCGTCTAGGGGCTTGTCGACACTCTGTGTGGGTTCAATTGAATAGTGTGGGATATAGGTTTGAATGGGTGGAGCCTGCCACCGTCGCTGCGTTGTTCTTGATGTGCGCTGCTGTGTTGGGCAGCTTCGTTCCAGTTCTACCGGGAGGGCTACTGTCGGTGGCGGGCGTGCTTGTGTACTGGTACGGGCAGGGGTTTTCGTCGCCTGGACCTCTGTTCATGGGTGGCTTCGTGTTGACGGGCTTATTTGCCGCGGCTTTTGACTGGTTTGGTGGTTCGCTGGCGGCGAAGGCGGGCGGGGCATCAACCAAGACCAGTGCATTTGCTGGGGTGGGAAGTCTACTGGGTTTTCTCCTTCTCGGCCCAGTAGGGGTTTTAGCCGGCGCGGTGCTAACGGTGCTGGTGCGCGAGTACCTTCGCACGGGAGACAGGGGTGCAAGCGTCAAGGCAGCTGTGTACTCGACCGCGGGCGTCCTCTCGTCTGTGGCGGTTCAGTTCGTTGTGACCCTGTCGCTTCTACTGGCTTTCGTTGTGGCTCTGGCTCTGTAGAGACCAATCTGAAGGGAAGCTCACTAGCTCGGTCTCGTATTCTCCTCCCTCGCCAGCAGGGTTGAAGCCGTACTTGTCCGCTGAGTCCAGCAGGTTCTCGGTCAACTGTTCATCCAATATTTCGCCCTCCCAAGCCTCGTCTAGTCCTCTAGCTGCAGTATCCACAATCCTGATATCAAATCCTTTTCGGACGAGCCACCGCATGTAGTCCTCCTCGTCCCATGCCCACAGCGGGGCGAACACCTTGAGTCCGTGGCGTTCAGCGACCTTTTCGACGCGGTCACGCTGATATGTCGATCTGATGGCTCCGCACACTATCCCGTCGACACCGTACTCCTGTCTCGCTCTGTACATGGCGGTCGACAGATCCTCGAGCTCGGACTCCTTCTCTCCCTTCGTGCCCTGAACCACGAGCGGTACTTCGAGGCGTTCGGCGTGGCCCTGAACGGCAGAGGTCTCGGTGTCGAACATGTAGCTATCCGGGTTACTTGACTCAAGTGTGACTAGGCACGAGATCTCGTTGTTCCTCTTGGATGCGCGATACAGCGCGGCGCAGGAGTCCTTGCCACCGGAGGTTAACGCAGCAAGCCTGTGGTTCGGGCGGTCTCGAAGCCCATGAGTGAAGTCCTCCATCGTCCTGTCACCCGCCAGCTTGCGCACAGCCTTCGTCATGTTCGAGCCGTACTGCGCAGCGAGCTTGTCGCGCCACGCAATCTCTTCAGGTACACCCAGATTCTCGGCCACTCGACGCAACACATACTTGCCGGTTCCGTCGCTGCGCTTCAGCTCGGGAGAGATACCGAGTGCGTGCTCCACAAGGTCATGGTCGAGGAACGGCAGCCGCAGCTCCTTGCCGTTGCGGAAGGCGACAACGTTGTCCCTGTAGAGGTCGCGGTGGAACATGCCGCGAAGATCCGAGAGGCATTCCCTGTTCAGATAGCCCTGTTGCCGGGCGTAGCCCGCGTAAAGCTGTTCTGATCCAAGACCGGAGAACACGCACTTCTCCTCGCCGTCCAGAGCAAAGTCTAGGGTCAGAGCCACCGGCAACTTGACAGGGCTCGTGGAGGACACGGCGTCCGCCAGCTCCGGCAGCCGGCTCTGTATCTCCCTAAGCGACGGCTCCACGACCTCGAGATCCAGATCCATGGCTTCGGCTGTCTCCCTCGCTTTCTCTACGTCGCGAGGCCTGGAGGTGTTGCCCGGGGAGGTACCGCACACGTAGCAGGTGAAATCCTTTCCAAGCTGCTTTAGACCGGCGGCGACCACCGCTGAGTCCACGCCACCGGAGAACAATACCGCTACCTCTTGATCCGGAACCCTCTTCTCAAGAGATTCCAGGAACAGTTCCTCGACGTCTTGGACAGCCTCCTGTTCCGACAATCCGGACTCTCGTGTCTCGAAGAAGTCTCTCTGCTCGAACTCAAGGGTTTCGTCGTCCGTGTCGAACCGGAGTATTCTCCGCGGGTGCAGCTGCCTCGGTACTCCAAAGGGTTCCAATGCCTGGCGCTCCGACGCAAACCTGAACGGATCCTCCGTGTACCATATCGGGTTCACACCCAGGAGGTCGCGCGCAAGGGTGATTTGGCCGTCCTCGAGGTAGGCGAATGCGTATATGCCGTCCAGATCCCCGAGGCAGTCGACTCCTTCGCTCTGTAGCAGTCTGTGGAGCAGATCGGCATCGTTCTGCGCCTGGATAGAACGATCCTCGGAGAGCTCGCGCCAGTTGTATATCTCGCAGTTCGCGGACAGCACCGTTTCACGACCCAAGGGCTGCTCCAGGTCCCCGACCATCGAGTGCAGGCGGTGAACCAGCCAGAAGTCGCCTTGCTTCGATATGTTGCAGGTGGTGCCTCGGTGAGACATAGACTCCGCCATGCGCTCCGCCTCCCTCCTGCTCTCCGAACCAGCAATTCCACACACATCATACCTGTCTGCTCCAACGTTCAATATACGGTCGCTTTCGGAAGATGGCTCTGACTGACTGTGCGTGGTGAGACCTCAGTCTCCGTTCTGCGGTCAGTGGGTTCATCACCGCTCCAGGACCTGAATGGCGTTAAAAAATTCCGACGTCTTGCATCCATAGTGAGCTTGAGCATCCTCGTGACCTCGGACTTCCACGCCCGACAGGATCTGCTGGATGCCGCGGTCGAGGAGGCTAACACGGGAGACTACGACCTTTTCATCAACCTCGGCGACTACATGGATCAAGACTACGCCGAGGAGCTGTTCGACCGCGTCGAGATAACGGGTCTGGGCTGCACCGGGAACCGCGACATGGGTTTCAGCGACGACTTCCTGGACTCGGAGGTGTCGGTGTTCAACTTCCTGGAGGCGGACGTCGACGACGAGTACAAGGTCATCCTCGTGGGCGGAACGATGATGGACGACTTCCAAGACGAAATAGAGACGATAATAGACGAGTTCGGCGACAGCTCGAAGGTGTTCGTGGGGACGCATCACCCGCCACGGAAGGTGGGGGACAAGGTCAAGACGGGTGGCCGCGTGGGCTGGGACGAGTACCGCGAGATAATACTGAAGCATCAGCCCGCGGTCTGGGCCAACGGCCACATCCACGAGGACTACGGACACCGCGAGCTCATGGGAACCACGGTGTTGAACGCAGCGTCCGAGGAGAGCGAGAAGGGCTTCTCAGTGACGCTGGGCGACGACGGCGTGGAAGACGTCCAAGAGGTCGAGCTCCTGTAGAGGTTTTTATGACTCACATGACCCGGTTCTTGTGCGGGCCGATAGTTCAGTCTGGCAGAGCACCTCCCTGGCACGGAGGAGGCCCTGGGTTCAAATCCCAGTCGGTCCACACCCCGTATGGAGACAGAGCTAAGCATCGCGGAGATATCGGACGGACACACCGATGAGATCAGGGAGTGGTACTCCGAGCTCGAGCAGAGAGCCGAGGAAACCTACGAAACCCTCAGGCAACAGGGCGTGGTAGTAGAGGAGGCGTACATCGCGGAGGTGCAGGGCACCGACTACCTGTTCGTCTACATGGCATCTATGAACCTTGAACAGGCGCATAGGGAAGGAGACAAGGAGAACTTCGAGATAGTCGAGGAGCACCACGACGTCCTGGAAAGATGCCTGAAACCAAGGTCTACGCAGCTAGAGAAGGCGGCGAGTTTCCAACGCCTCAAGGAGGCCTACACAGAGTGAC